>JBMOOF010000049.1:0-72763 GCA_049323695.1 Pseudomonadota bacterium | reverse complement strand
TCCGGCACTGCGGCCGGATCCTGACCTTCGCCGAGGGACGACTGACGAGCGACCGGCGACGCGCCGGCGCGGAGCCGGCCCGGCGTCGCGCGCGCGAGAGATGACGCCCGCGCTCGAGACGTTCCGGCTGGTCGCCGCCAGCATCCTGTGGCCGCCCTCGGCGCGCCGGGTCGCCGCCGTGCGCGCGGCGGCGGCGGCCGGGGTCGACTGGGCGGCGGTCGCCGCGGTCGCCCGGCGCCACCGCGTCACCGCCCTAGCCGTCGACGGCATGCGCCGCGCCGGGCTCGACCCGCCCCCAGACCTCGTCGCGGCGGCCCGCGCCGAGGCCGAGCGCGCCCTGTTCGTCGCGGCCGAGACCGCCAGGCTGGATCGGCTGCTGCGCGAAGCCGGCCTGTCGCCGACGACGTTCAAGGGCGCCGGCCTGGCCCTGGACGCCTATGGCGACGTGGGACTGCGCCACAGCGGCGACATCGACCTGCTGATCGACGAGGCCGACGCGCCCGCCGCCTGGGCCGTCCTCGCCGCGAACGGCTACGAGCGCCTGTGGCCCCCCGGGGACATGACCGGCGCGCGGCTGAAGACCTTCTTCCTGATCGCCAAGGACAGCGCCTTCCGTCATAAGGCCTACCGGATCCGGATCGACCTCCACTGGCGCCTTTCGAACAGCCCGCGCGACGCCGCCTCGGGTGATCGCGGCCTGTCCGTCGCCGGGCGGGAGGTGCGAACCTTCGATCGCGATACGCAGTTCGTCTATCTGTGCGAACACGCCGCGCACCACGCCTGGATGCGGCTCAAATGGCTGGCCGACATCGCCGCGCTGCTCGAGCAAACCTCCGATGGCGGCGCGGCCTACTGGTCCGAGGACGGACGCCGGGGCTCGCGTCTCGGCGTCGAGGCGTCCGCCCGCCTCGCCGCAAGGCTGATGGGAGCGAACTACCCGCCCGCCTTTCCCGCGAAGGCCGGCTGGCGGGTGCGGCTGTTGACGGCCATGGCGATGCGGGCGCTGACCGCCGGCGGAGGCGTGGCCGAGGTGCACGGGACGGCTTACGGCGCGGCGCTGGCCGCCTTGTCGGAGATCTTGACCGCCCGCCGCGCGGGCCCGGACCGCCGCGATTTCGTCCGCCTCGGCTTCTCCATCGAGGACATGATCCTGGCGCCGCTGCCCGACGCGCTGCACGGCCTCTATCCCTTGCTGCGGGCGCCGCTATGGCTGTGGCGCAGGGCGACCGGATTCCGGGCCGGCCACTGAGGTCGAACCGGCGTCGACCGTCCGGCCGCGGCCTAGCCAGGCCGACGCGAATGCCATAGACGGCGGAACGACCGCCGAGGCTGAAGCGCCAACCATGTTCCCTGCCAGCCCGCCGACACGTTACGCGCCCGCGCCTTCCGTGAGCTGGAACGACGCGGGCGCCGAACTGGTGCTCTTCGACCAGGCCCGGGGCAGCTATCACGCGCTGAATGCGTCGGGGTCGGCGATCTGGCGCGCGCTCGCGGTCAGCGGCACGGTCGAGGGCGCCGTCAGCCGGCTGGCGGCGCGCTACGGCGCCGGCGTCGAGCACATCGCCGCCGATGTCGAGGCCTTCGTGGCGGACGCCCTCGACCGCAAGCTGATAGTCGCCGCGCCATGAGCGGCATCGGCGGCATTGTCTACAGCGACGGCCAACCGGTCGCGCCGGCCCTGCTCGAGGGGATGCTGCGCGCGACCCCTTTCCACGGACCCGACGGCAGGACGGCCTGGAGCGACGGTCCTGTCGGCCTGATCCGGCTGGCGCTGTGGACGACCCCGGAGTCGGTCGGTGAAGTCCAGCCCCACCTGCATGCCCCGACCGGCGCCGCGATCGTCTTCGACGGCCGCATCGACAACCGGCCGGAGCTGCTTGCGCTGCTGGGCGCCGGCGCGCCGCCGTCGCATGCGGCGGACGGCGAGATCGTCCTGGCCGCCCACCTTCGGTTCGGCGACGCGGTGGTCGACTGGCTGGCGGGGGACTACGCCTTCGCGATCTGGACGCCCGAACGCCGCCGGCTGTTCTGCGCGCGCGCCCCGACCGGCTGGCGCCCCTTCCTGTGGACGCGGCAGGGCCGCCGCTTCGCCTTCGCCACCGAACCGGCCACCCTGATCCGGGGACTCGGGCTGGCGGCCCGGGTCAATGAAGGGGTGGTCGCCGAGCATCTGGCGTCGCGTTTCGTCAGCGAAACCGACAGTCTCTGGGACGGAATCGAACGCCTGCCGCCCGGCCACGCCCTCGCCCTGGAAGGCGACACGGTCCGGACATGGCGATGGCACGAGGGTCCGTTCGAGGACCTGTCGCGGCTGTCCGAGGCGGACCACGTCGACCGGTTCCTGGCCCTGCTCGACCAGTCGCTGATCGCGACGATGCGCAGCGCGGGACCGGTCGTCTCCCAGCTGTCCGGCGGTCTGGATTCCTCCACCGTCGTCTGCCGCATCCAGGAGCTCGTCCGGACCGGCCGCCTCGACAGGGGCGTCGAGGCCGTCTCGGCCCGCTTTCCCGGCGAACACTGCGACGAAGGGGAGTGGATCGCCGCCGTCGAGGCCGAATGCGCGATCCGGTCCGACACGGTCCAGGGCGAGACGTTCGAGTCCGCGACGGCCGCGGCCTGGTGCGCCGAGACCCTGCACCTGCCGCTGCGGCCCAACACCGCCGGCACGATCGTCGCCATCTGCGACCGGCTTCGCGACCGCGGCGTGCGCGTCCTCCTGACCGGAGAAGGCGGCGACGACTGGATGAACGGCTCGCGCGCGCACTGGCCCGACCTGCTGACGCGCGGCCGCTGGCCGGCCCTGTTCGGCGAGGCCATCCTGGCCCGGCCGGACGCCGGCTGGCCGGGCGCGGTCCGGTCGGTGCTGTCGGGCGCCGTGGCGCCGCTTGTGCTGCGGTCGCGGCGCGAACGCCTGCTGAGGCCCCATCTCGACTTCAGTCACAGGGTTCCGGACTGGATCGACCCGGACTGGGCCCGTCGCGTCGGCCTGTCCGACCGCTGGCGCGCCGCGCCCTCCGTTCCGGCGCTCGGCGGTTTCGCCCAGCGGCAGCGCTATCATGTCTACGCCCTGGCCCGCCGGCACGTGAACCTCGACAATGTCATCTGCCTGGTCGGCAGCCGCGGCGTGGAGCTGCGGCACCCGCTGCACGACCTGCGGCTCACCCGGTTCCTGATGGGCGCGGCCGGGGGACTGCTTCGCCGCGGCGGCGTGAAGAAGCACCTGCTCAGGGAGGCGATGCGCGGCGTCCTGCCCGAGGTGGTGCGCACGCGAACCTCCAAGGCCAACATCTCGGCCCCGATCATCGACGGCGTGCAGGCCCGCATCGCCGAACGCCCCTTCGACGACCTGCAATGCGTCAGGCGCGGCTGGGTCGACGGCGCGCGGTTGAAGCGGATCCACGACGAACACCTGGCCTGGCGACGGGACGGGCGCGGCGAGATCGTCCCGCAGTCGCCCTACAGCGCCGTATGGAACGCCGTCGCGATCGACCTTTGGCTAGAGAACGCGATCGGACTATAGGTCCGCGGTCAGTATCAGGGACCCGATCATGCCCCCCATCGCCGACGACGTGCGGGTCAGCCGCCCTTCGGACACCGTCGCCTCGTCCGTCGACGATCAGGTGGTGATCCTCCAGATCTCGAGCGGCCATTTCTTCCATCTCAACGACGGCGGATCGCGGATCTGGGATCTGCTGGATCGCCCGATGACCGTCGGCGATGTCTGCGCGGCCCTGTCGGACCGTTACGAGGTCGAGCCGGAGACCTGTCGCAGGGACGTGGCGGAATTCGTCGAGCTGATGAGCGCCAAGGGCCTGCTCGAACTCGGTTAGCCCCCCGCCTCCCGGCCGGCGTGCTCCCTCAGGAAGTCCAGAACGATGGCCTCGCTCGAGGTGTCGCCCTGACGCCGCATACGCCGCGGCGGCGGCGTGGCGTCCTCGGCGCCCAGTTCGGCCAGCAGGGCGCCGACGGTCCGCGCGTAGCGGGCGTCCAGGTCCTCGTAGGTCACGAACCTGGGGCGAATCGCATTGGCGGCGAAGAACCCCCGCCAATGCTCGCGGCTGTAGTCGCCGAGCGCGATGTTCGCCAGGACGCGATCATAGTCGTACACGGCAGCCCCTTGAGGCGCCGGGCGGCCGACCCCTTCGATCGAGCGCCAGAGCCCCGACTGCGCGGCCACCATCGCCGACACCGCCTGCCTGACCCGGTCGGCGCGTTCGAGATAGACGAACTCGGGGTTGGGAAGGAAGGCGCTCAGCAGATCGAACAGCGACCGGTAGGCGTCCGGCGTCGTGTCGCCCGGCATGCCGACGGGGGAAGACCGGTCGGGCGCCAGCTCGAGGGCCACGTCTTCGATGTCCTGCCAGAACAGCTTGATCGAAAACACGCCGTTCGGGCCGGTGCGCAGCCGGTGAAGCGCCGCCCGGTAGGACAGGGCGTCCGATGTCTCCCAACGGCGCTCGAACGCCGGCCGGAATCCCCTGTGCAGGTATTCGAGCGGACAGCCCAGTCCGCCGGCGAACGTCATCGCCTCGCCCAGCAGCGTGCTGCCCGAGCGGGGATGGCTGCAGACGACGATGCTCCGCCGCGGCGGCCCGTCCCAGGGAGGGAAGTCCGCCGACGCGAGCGTCAGGTCATAGGGACCGTCCGGCGGCATCCGAATGGAGGCTCCTTATGGCGACGAGGACGTCCGGAAGGGCGGCGAAGCTGCGCGGATAGGCCAGGGCGTAGGCCGGGACTTCGGCGAGCAGGCGACCGAGGCGGTTCATCATCCGGCCCCGTTCGTCCGGATCGGCCGGATTGAAGGGCATGAGCTGGGAGGCGGCCATCGCCAGCACGGCCGGACCGGACACGGGCTCCCAGTGGACCTTGCCGCCCCGCGGCTCCTCGGCGAGAAAGACGATCGAACCGAGCCTGGCCGGCCCCGCCGATCCCCGCCCGTCGGGCCGGTACCAGACCTTTCCGTCATGGCCGGGGATGGGCGCGCAGCGATCGTCGGGCAGGTCAAGGCCGGCGCGAGAGCCCCGCCACAGCGAAACGCCGGGCATGGACGACCACGCCGTTCGATCCAGGTCGCCCCCGAGGATCGACATGTCGTCGGCGAGAATAAACCATCCCAGGGCGCGGGCGATGGCGGCCGTCATCGTCGACTTGCCGGCGCCGGAAACGCCGAAGAGCATGACGGCGTCGGCGCCGTCGCTGACGGTCGCCGCGTGCAGCACCAGTCGCCCATGGAGCCCGGCGACCCGCGGAAGAACGCGGCGCGTGAGAACCTCGCCTAGCAGGGGCGGTTCCGCCTCATCCGCGAAGCGGCAGCGGAGGTTCCGGCCCTCGGGATCGATCTCGATCGCCAGGTCGCGGCCGCGCCGGACCAGCCAGCGGTCGCCGACCCTGTCGAGCGACAGGCCGTAGCGGCCCTGCCATCGATGCACCGGCGATCCGGCATCGGGTCGCTTCCCCGGCTCCAGGGCGATCCGCACGGCGAAATCCCCGTCGCCTCCGCCTTGTCCGACCCGCTCGGGGAGGCCGGGCAGCGCCGCCTCCGACCACAGGATCAGGCCGCCGAAGTCGTGGACCCTCGCGGGCCTACGGGTCACGACAGATTGCTGATCCCGTCGCCGAGCCGGTACGAAATGCCACGCGCGACCGTGACCGGCTTGAAATCGGTGATTTCCGGCTTGACCCAGGCTTCCTTGGCCTCTTGCGCGGGGGCTTCGTCGCCGCCCTGCAGATCATCCTCGCGCGTACGCATCCAGAAGCTCCATCCCCAAGGGGCCCGATCCCCGAAAAGGCGAGCCTAGCTCAGAACAGCGGCTCGCTCCAGAGCCGCAATGACTCGTGGTCCTGGCAGCCGTGGATCGCGAATTCGGCGCCCTCCGGACTCTCGACCGCGCGCGCGAAGGGGTGAAACAGCGCCGCCCAGCAGGAGGTCGCCCCGGGGCCCGGCCGGTTTTCGTAGCGCCCGACCGCGTCCATATCGAGCGCGATCCACTGGACAAGGCCGTTCACCGGGCCGCCATGGGCGCGAACCCGCAGCCGGTTCCGGCGCGCGGACCAGGGTCCGCCCGATGCGAAGTCGAATTCGAACGGGGCGACGGGGTCGCTGCGCAACGTCAGATGGGGACTGCCGGTCGCGACCTGGTGGACGTCAGGGGCCAGGCTGTCGAACGCCGTCAGGTCGAAGCCGTCGACGACGCCCATGCGCCGCGCGTCCCGACGGGCGTCGAAGGCCAGGGCGACCTGCACGCGGCCCCGGGCGGGAATCACGGCGCCGCCCGGCGCGACCAGGCGTCCGATGGCGTCCTCCAGGACCGGCAGAACGCCTTCGGAGACCATGTCGTTGCTGACGATCTCAGACACCAGGACGTCGACCGGACCGCCCAGGTCCCCGGCGTCCACCGCCGTGGAGTGTTTCGCCAGAACCGTGATCCGGTCGGCCAGGCCGTTGGCGGCGACGATCTCCCGCGCGGCCCGCGCCACGGCGGGCTCCATTTCGCAGGTGAAGACGTGCGCGGCGCCGGCGCGCGCGGCCATCATGGCCAGGAGCCCCGTGCCCGCGCCGATGTCGAGGACGCGGCTCCCGGGCCTGATCGCCCGGATCAGCGCCTGGTCGTAGGCCTGATTGCGGAGCTGGTCCCGCACGATCGCGAAATGCCAGGCGGGCACGTCGGCGCTCAGGACCTCGCGGGCGAGCGCGCGCGCCTCGCCCTCGCCGGGCGCCAGGGCCAGCGAACGCGCGGCGAGGTCGGCCGCTTCCTCCTTCCAGCCGTCGGACCGGAAGAGCCGCGCCGTCGCCGCCATGGCGAGGGGGTCGCCCTCGGCGGCGACGGCCAGGGCTTCGAATCCACGACGTCTCTGTTTCGGGTCCACGGCCGGATCCAATTGCGGTTGCACATGCTGTATCGTGCCGGCCGGGATCGGGCGAGCGCGGCCTCACCGTCTAATGCCGGCGCCGGCCGAACCGAAGAGGAAGTTATCCGGAATGACAACCGTCATCGCTCGAAAGATGCGGCGGCTGGCCGGACTTCCCGGACGTCGGAAGCGATTGCTGGTCGAGGCGGCCGTCGCCCTCGCCCTGGCGCGGCTGGCGACGGCGTTCATTCCGTTCCGGGTCATCGCGGCCGGCATCGGCCGGTCGATGTCGCCGGAAGACGGCCGCGCGACGCTCGCCGCCCAGTCGCCGGCGCCGTGGCAGGAGGCGGCGGCGGCCGACATCGGCTGGGCCGTGCGGTGCGCCGCCAGCCAGGCGCCGTTCCGGGCGCTGTGCCTGCAGCAGGCGCTGGCGGCCCGGTCGATGCTGGCGAAAAGACGGATCAGGAGCGCGCTCTTTTTCGGGGTGCTCCTGACGCCCGGCGCGCCCATGCAGATTCATGCCTGGCTGGACACTCCCGGACAGAAGCTGATCGGCTATCCGGTCGCGGCCCGGTTCAGCGTGCTGGCCTGCTGGTGTTGACAAGGCGGCGGGCCGGGCCGGCCGTTGAACGGCGCGATTGACGGGCGAGGCGCGGGTCGCGACGGTGCGGTCGGCGCGGGCGCATGCGATCGGCGCGGCCCGCCGCCGGGAGCCGGGAGATGGATGCACGCGCGACCGTGGAGCAGCTGAACCGGGGATGCTTCTGCATCACCCTGGACCGCCCGGCGCTGGAGGCGGCGCTGGACAAGGAGGTCGGCGCCGAGGGCTTCGGGGCGGGGCTGTCGCGGTCCCATCCCTCGCTGTTCTCGAACGTGCCGGTGTTCGTGCCCGGCGAGACCCTGGCGGAGATGGCCCGGGTGGTGACCGCGGTCGAGGCGGCCGCGCGGCTGCCGGGCTATCGCGAAGCCGCCCTCGCCTGGGCGCCGCCCATCGCCGGGACGGACCCGGGGCCTGCCGGCGCGCTGATGGGCTACGACTTCCACATCACGCCGGAAGGGCCCCGACTCATCGAGGTCAACACCAACGCCGGCGGCGCCTTCCTCAACGCCGTGCTGTCCCGCGCGCACAGGGCCTGCTGCGCGGAGGCGCGCGCGCCGTTCGACATCCTGCCGACCGAGGATTTCGAGTCGCGCATCGCCGCCATGTTCGAGGCCGAATGGCGCCGCCAGCGCGGCTCGGGCCGGCCGGCGACCATCGCCATCGTCGACGACGCGCCGCGGGAGCAGCACCTCTACCCCGAGTTCCGGCTGGCCAGGGCGCTGCTGGAGTCGCGCGGCTTCCGCGCCGTGATCGCCGATCCGGCCGAACTTTCGCCCGCCCCGCGCGGACTGACCGTCGGCGGCGAGGCGGTCGACCTTGTCTACAACCGGCTGGTCGACTTCGCGCTCGAGGCGCCGGCCCACGCGGCGCTGAGGTCCGCCTATCTGGACGGATCGGTCGTGCTGACCCCCAATCCCCGGGTCCATGCGCTGCTGGCCGACAAGCGCAACCTCTCGCTGCTGGGCGACCCGGCCCGGCTGCTGGGCTGGGGGCTGGCCGAGGCGGACGCCGGCCGCCTGGCCGCGGCCGTGCCGGCGACGAGGATCGTGACGCCCGCGAACGCCGAAGCGCTGTGGCGGGCGCGGGACGGCCTGTTCTTCAAGCCGGCCGGCGGCCACGGCAGCAAGGCCGCCTATCGGGGCGAAAAGCTCACCCGACGGGTCTGGGAGAGCATCGTCGGCGGGACCTATGTCGCCCAGGCCTTCGCGGCGCCCGCGCCGCGCTCCATCGAACTGGCCGGGAGCCGCGCGGACCTGAAGGTCGACGTCAGGCTCTACACCTACGCCGGCGAGCCGCTGCTGGCGGCCGCGCGCCTCTACCAGGGCCAGACGACCAACATGCGAACGCCCGGCGGCGGCTTCGCCCCGGTGCTGGAGCTCCGCGCGTCCGCGACGCCGCCATCCGGAGGACAGGCATGCCATCTCACGCGCGCACTCTGATCCTCACGGCCGTCCTGGCGGTCGCCGCCGCCGGCGTCGGCGCCTGGCTCGCGGCCTCGGCCGTCGTGCGTCACCGCGACCAGGAACCCTCGCTGCATCTGGTCGTGCACCGGAAACTGGACCTGACCCCGGCGCAGACCCGCCGGCTGGACGCCCTCGAGGCCAGCTACGCCGTGGAGCGCGCGCGGCTCGAACAGGACATCCGCGAGGCCAACCGGGAGCTGGCGCTGGCCATCGGCGACGGCGACAAGGACTCGCCGCGGGTGGAGGCGGCCATCGACCATCTGCATATGGCGATGGGCGCGCTGCAGAAGGCGACCGTCGGCCATGTGTTCGACATGCGGGCCATCCTGACGCCGGCGCAGGCCCGGGCCTTCGACGCGGAGGTGGCGGCCGCGCTCACCCGAGAGGACCGGTGACCGCCGACCCGCCGGTCGACGAGCGAGCGCTCGCCGCCCGCGCGCGCGCCGGCGACGAGGCGGCGTTCGCTCGGCTGATGGCCGGCGGCAAGGATCGCCTGTACGCCTTCATCCGGCGCTACACCGGCGACGCCGACGAGGCCTACGACCTGCTGCAGGAGACCTTCGTATCCGCCTGGCGCGCCCTGGACCGCTACGACGCCGACCGGCCGTTCCCGGCGTGGCTGCGCGGAATCGCCATCAACAAGTGCCGGGACTGGTCGCGCCGCCGCGCGGTGCGGCGCTGGTTCGTCCGCGCCGACCGCCTGGAGGCGCCGGCCGCGGCCCGGATCGCCGACGCCGCGCCTTCGCAGGAGACCGCCCTGATCGACCGGCAGCGGCTGGATGCGCTCGACGCGGCCATCGCCGCCCTGCCGCCGTCCCTCAAGGAGCCGCTGTTGCTGACGGCCCTGGAAGGGATGAGCCAGGCGGAGGCCGGCCGGCAGCTGGGGATCAGCGCCAAGGCCGTCGAAGTCCGCGTCTACCGCGCCCGGCGCGCGCTGGAGGCCCGGCTCGCCATCGCGGCCGGTCAGACCGGAGCGGCGCGCGACGACCAGTGAATATGGACGATCCGCCAGCGGCCCCGCGCGCCCTGGAGCACCATCGTCTCGGTTCCGAGGCGATCCACCGGCTTGTCGTTGAAGCGGCCGGTCGTGCGGGTCTCGCGCAGGAGCACCTGCAGCCCGCCGTGGCCGAAGCCATGCTCGGCCAGGACCCGCGTCTCCAGGGCGGCGCTGTAGGCGATGTCGCCGGGCAGGTGGGCGTCGACGTATTCCGCCTTGGTCGCCTCGACGCCGCCCTGCTCGTAGATGACCGCGGCGTCGTCGAGCAGGTCGGCCACGGCCGCCGCGTCGCCCGCCTTCATGGCGGCGTGGAACCGCGTCACGACCGCCCGGGCCGCGGCCGGGCCGGCGGCGAGGGCCGGGGCCGCCGGCAGCGAGCCGGCCCCGGCGAGGCCGAGGGTCAGAAGCGCGGTTCGGCGGTTCATGGGGATCTCTCCGTCAGAAGAAGGCGCGCAGGCCGATCACGAGGCCCGTCGCCTCGACGCGCTCGCCCGCCGCCCGGGCCAGGTCGGCCGTGCCGCCCAGCCTGCGGTCGTAGGCGACGCCGACGTAGGGCGCGAAGGTCCGGGTGACCTCGTAGCGAAGGCGCAGCCCCAGCTCGACATCGGTCACGCCCGCGCCGAGGCCCAGGTCCTGGACATCGCCGGCCGAGAGCTCGATCTCGGCGCGGGGCTGCAGGATCCAGCGCTGGGTCAGCCGAAGGTCGTAGACGCCCTCCAGCCGTCCGAGCAGCTCGCCCTCGTCGGACAGGAACAGCGCCCCTCCGGTCTCGATCCAGTAGGGCGCCACCCCCTCGAACCCGGCGACGAGGTAGGTCCGCCGCGGTCCGGACGCGAAGTCCCGCCGCAGGCCGAGCTGAAGGTCGAAGTAGGGGCCGACGGGCCGCGAGGCCAGGACCTGGAGCTCGGCCGCCTCGAGTTCGCCATCCGCGGATTCGCCCTCGGACTTCAGGACCAGCCGGGTCCGGTCCCCGCCCCACCAGTACTCGCCGTCCCAGCGGAAGCCGTCCTCGCCGCCGGCGACGCGGCCCTCGGCCAGGCCAAGGAGCGCCATCGAGACCGGCGTGCCGCCGTGCTCGCGCCGGAGCACGCCGCGGGCCCGCGCCATGGCGCTGGGGCCAAAGACGGCGTCGGCGGCGTGGTCGGACGGCGGCGGCGGCGCCGGCGCGTCGCCGACGACCTCGGCCTCGGCCGGGTCGGCCGCCGGGGCGGCGGGCCGGTCCGTCGCCGGCGGGGCCTCCCTGGCCGCCGGGGCGGCCGGGGCAGGCGTGGGCGCGGGATGGCCCTGGTGCTGCGCCAGGACGGGCGTCGCCAGCGCCAGGACGATCAGGGCCGGGATCAGGCGGGCGATCATTGGCCGGCCGCCTCGGTCGGACGCACGCTGACCACCCGGAACATGCCCGCGTGCATGTGATAGAGCAGGTGGCAGTGGAAGGCCCAGTCGCCCGGCGCGTCGGCCGTGAGGTCGAAGGTGACCTTGCCGCCGGGGGCCACGTTCACCGTGTGCTTGCGCGGACAACGCCCCTTCGGACCGGTCACCAGTTCGAAGAGGTGCCCGTGCAGATGGATCGGGTGCGCCATCATCGAGTCGTTGACCAGGGTCACGCGCACCCGCTCGTTCAGGCGGAACGGGATCGGCTTGACGACCTCGGAGAAGGTCTCGCCGTCGAACGACCACATGAAGCGCTCCATGTTGCCGGTGAGGTGCAGCTCCAGGGCGCGCGAGGGCGCCCGCGCGTCCGGGTTCGGCTCCAGCGCCTCGAGGTCGCGGTAGACCAGCACGCGATGTCCCGCGTCCTCGAGTCCCTGGCCCGGTTCGCCGGTGCGGTCGGTCGGCATCGGCGAGATCATCTGGACCCCGGGGCCCATCTTCACCTGGGGCGCGTTGTCCGGATTGCGCATCGACATGTCCATGCCGGACATGTCCATCGTCATGCCGCCGTCGCCCGGGCCGTGGTCCATGCCGGTCATGTCCATGCCGCCATGGTCCATCCCCATGTCCTTCATGGTCGCCAGGGGGCGCGGGCGCAGGGGCGGGACCGGCGCGACCATGCCAGGGCGCGGGGCCAGGGTGGCGCGGGCCATGCCCGAGCGGTCGACCGCCTCGCCGACCAGGGTGTAGGCCCGGTCCTCGCGCGGCTGGACGATGACGTCGTAGGTCTCCGCCACCGAGATCTGGAACTCGTCGACCTCGACGGGCCTGACGTTCTGGCCGTCGGCCTGCACCACGGTCATCGCCAGGCCGGGGATGCGGACATTGAAGATGGTCATGGCGGCGGCGTTGATGAAGCGCAGCCTCACCCGCTCGCCCGGGCTGAACAGCGCCGTCCAGTTGTCCCGCGGCCCGTGGCCGTTGACCAGGAAGGTGTAGACCGAGCCGGTGACGTCAGAGATGTCGGTCGGGTCCATCCGCATCTTCGCCCACTCCCGCCGCTCCGCCGCCGGCTGGTCGCGGCCGGCGAGCAGGCCGGCGAGGGTCTGCTTCTGCAAATTGAACACGCCCGGCTGCTGCTTGAGCCGCCGGAAGATGTCGTGGGGATGCATGAAGGCGAAATCCGCCAGCACAACCACGTGTTCGCGATCGCTGGCGACCGGGTCGGCGTCCCGGGGATCGATGACGATGGGGCCAAAGCAGCCCTGCTGTTCCTGCAGGCCCGAATGGCTGTGGTACCAGTAGGTTCCGGATTGCACGACCGGGAACTCGTAGACGAAGGTCTCGCCGGGCTTGATGCCCGGGAAGCTGACGCCGGGCACGCCGTCCATCTCGAAGGGCAGGATCACCCCGTGCCAGTGGATAGAGGTGTCCTCCTGCAGGTCGTTGGTCACCGACAGGCGGACGGTCTGGCCCTCCTTCAGCCGGATCAGCGGACCGGGCACGACGCCGTTGATCGCCACCGCGTGGCCCTCGCGGCCGTCCACCGGCCAGGGGACATGGCCGATGCGCAGGTCGATTCGATCGCCCGACAGGACCGGCAGGTCGCGCGCCAGGCCGGCCGCGCCGCCGCGCGCCCAGGCCGGCGTCAGCCCGCCCAGGGCGAGCCCCGCGCCGAGCAGGCCGGTTTGCCGCAGGAAGCGGCGGCGCGCGATGTCGGGCAGGGACATGGTGGAACTCCCGGAAGGACCGAACGCCTCAGAAGCGCATGTGTTCGGCGCCATGGGTGACGACAGCCCCGTTGTAGGCCTGAACGAGGATCAGCAGGACGAGCAGGGCGAGACCGGTTCCGTAGAGGCCCGAGCTCAGCCGCCGGGCCGCCTGGTCGGCCGGCCGCTTCAGCGCCCACAGGCCCAGCAGCAGGAACGGCAGGGCCGTGCCCAGCCACCGGTGCAGGGTCAGCGGCCCGCCGTCGTCGGCCGCGGGCAGGCCGGCGTTCAGCCAGCCCAGCGGCGCGGCCGCGAAGGCGCTCGCCGCCGCCAGGCCGAGCAGGAGCTTGGCGCTCGCGGCGTAGACCGGCTTGCGCCGGACCGCCGCCGCGGCCTCGAGGACGGCCACGGTGAGCAGCAGGGCGATCGGGAAATGGACCGCCGCCGGATGCCACATGCCGAGCCAGGCGACCAGACGGGCCTGGAAGGTCTTCGGCGCCCCGCCGTGGTCCATCGCCATGTCGCCCTCGCCCGTCGGCCAGGCCATGTCGGTGACGGGGATGTCGGCGTCGGCGGCCGGGTGCGACGTCTCCGCGGCCGCGGTCGCGGCGGCCGGAGCCGGCGGCGGCGTGGTCGCGGCCGGCGCCGCCGCGGCGATCAGCAGGATCGCCGCCAGGCCGGCCAGGATCGCGTTCAGACCGCGCGCTCGTCGCATTTCGTCCCTCCTGTCCCGAAGCCGCCGGGCCGCGGATCAGAGCGCGTGGATCGCCGTGACCACCGGCTTTCCGCCGATGTTCCTGAGCACGAAATGCACCTTGCCGCCGACCTTGACGCCCTGCAGCACGGCGGCCGACTCGACCTTGAACTTCATGGTCATGGCCGGCCACTTGAGCGCCGCGATGGGATCGTGGCTGAGGGTGACGGTGAGGGCCCGCGCGTCCACGCCCTTCACCACGCCCGTGCCTTCGGCCGTCTGGGGCGCGGGGCTGTGATCCTCGCCCGGATGGGCCAGGACCGGGGCGGCGGCGACGCCGCCGGACAGAACCGCGACGGCGGCCGCGACGAGCAGGTTGAATTTCATCCGACACTCCTCGGAAACCTATTGGGACGGCGGCCCACCGGGCCTTGTCCGGATATACGCACAACGCGCGCCGACCCCTCACGGGCTCGCGGAATTTCATCCGCACGCGAGGGGTGCGCAACTGCGCGGCGTATAAGGAGGACAGGGGGAGCGGGCCGAGGAGGCGGACCATGACCGACCGGCTGGACAGTCTTCTGGCGCAGCTTCGCGACGCGCCGGGCGACCATGACCTGCACGGGCTCGAAGGAGACGTGCGCCGCCGGCTGGCGCGCCGGACCGACGCCTGGGCCGCCGTGGGGGTCCCCGCGCACGCCGCCGCCGTGGCGCTGGCCATGCTGCTCGGCGCCGGCGTGGGCGGCTATGCCGCCGTGACCACCGACGCCCCGCCGCACCCGTCGGCGTTCGCCTCGGCCAGCGCCCTCGCCCCCTCGACCCTGCTGGGCGGCGGCTGATCCGGTTCGCGCCGCGTCCGGGCGTCAGTTCCGGGTCGGGTCGCGCCGCGTCGCCGCCCGCCACCAGCCGATCGCGAGATAGGCGAGCAGCAGGACCGCCCCCGTCGCCAGGGTCAGGTCGGGGGTCTGAGTCCCGCCGGCATAGGGCGCCAGGACGATCTGAAGCGACGCGAGCTTGTAGGGCGCGAGCTTGCCGTAGCCGGGGTCGGAGACAAGCTTGAGGAACGCCCGGCGGTTCGGATAGCGGACGACCAGGACCCGGCTCCAGCGTTCCTCCGCCGCGTCGATCGTCAGGACCGCCCTGCCCTGGCTCGCGCCCACGAACGGCGCCGTGCCGCCGAGGCCGAGCACCGTCGGCAGGCCCTTCGCCTCGTAGATCGCGTTGGCCTCCTCGGGGGTCATGGATGTCGGCGGGCCGCCCGGCATGGCCAGGACCCGCGGACGAAACCGCATCAGGTTGAGCATGTAGAAGGGCCGGCCATCGTCGGCGAGGGCCCAGGCGCGGACCCTGGCCACCGCGTCGGCCTTCTCCCGCGGGGTGCCGGGAATATTGCGCTCCACGCCGACCAGATAGCGCTCGATCTCCGCCGGCTTCAGGCGCGAGCCCAGGGCGCCCGGGTGCTGCCAGGCGAACATGGCGAAGAAGACCAGGAGGAACGCGGCGGCGAGGCCGTGGAGGAAGGTGAACCTGGGCATGGTTGCGTCTATCTCCAGAATCCGATCCGGGCGGCGGTCGAGAGCGTCAGCCGCCGCTTGATGCGGGTGGGCGCGAATCGTCGCATCCAGGCCGAGAGCTGGGCGATGGGCCCCACGAACACCTTGTCCTTCTCCGCCCTGATCCCCGCGACGATGGCGTTGGCGACGACGTCGGGAAGGCAGCCGGAGGCGGCGTAGTAGGCCTGCAGGCCGTCGAGCTGGGCCGAGGTGATCGACGGCGAGACGCCGACGGGATTACGCACGATGGCGGTGTTGATGATCCCCGGATGGACGCTGATCACATGCACGCGGCTGCGGCTGAGCTCCATCGCCAGCCCGTCGCTGAGCCCCTCGACCGCGAACTTGCTGGCGGCGTAGGCGTTCATGTTCGGGATCGGATTGGCCGAAGCGGCCGATGCGACATTGACGATGCAGGCCGGCGCGCCCGACGCCAGCATCGCCGGCGCGAAGGCCTGGCATCCGTTGAAGACGCCCAGCACGTTGATGCGCAGCACCCGCTCGTAGATGTCCGGCGGCGTCTCGAGGAGGGACCCGAAATAGCCGACGCCGGCGTTGTTCACGAGGATGTCCGGCGAGCGGCCGGCCCTGGCCAGCTCGTCGGCCAGCGCCTGGTAGGCGGCCCGGTCGGCGACGTCGAGTCGCGCCGTCCGCAGGGTCAGCCCCTCGTCCCTGGCGTCCGAGGCGAGTTCCGCGAGGGCTCCCGGGTCGACGTCCGTGGCGGTGACCTCGGCGCCGGCCCGGGCCAGGGCGAGGGCCGTCTCGCGGCCGATTCCCGATCCCGCGCCGGTGACGAAAGCGCGACTACCCTCAATCCGCATGTCGTGCGGCCCTCCTTGCCGGCCTGGGTTTCGGGATCGGGCTCTAGCAGCCGGCCGGCCCCCTCAGTTGACCCAGCGCGCCCACCGGCGGCGGTTGGCGCGCAGGGTCAACTGTCAGTCGCGGCGGCGGCCTATGTCGGCCGGGCGGCGGCGCGGAAGGTGAGCGGCATGACCGGTCAGGACGCAGAACACCGGACGGTCTCCATCGACGGTCTGGACTTTCACGTGGTCCTGGCGGGGGCCGGAGAGCCGCTGCTGCTGCTTCACGGCTTCCCGGATTCCGCCGCCCTGTGGCGCGAGATGATCCCGATCCTCGTGGCCGGCGGCTTTCGGATCATCGCCCCTGACCAGCGCGGGTTCGGTCTCAGCGCGGCGCCCACGGACCCGCGCGCCTATGACCTCGACCGCATCGCCGACGACGCCATCGCCCTGCTCGACGCGCTGGGCGTCGGGCGCGCGGCCCTGGTCGGACACGACTGGGGCGCGGTGGTCGGCTGGGCGCTCGCCGCACGCCGCCCCGATCGGTTCCGCGGCTACGTCGCCCTGTCGGTGGGCCACCCCAACGCCTACGCGAGGGCCGGCGTCGAACAGAAGCTCAAGGGCTGGTACGTCCTGATGTTCCAGTTGCGGGGCCTTGCGGAGGCGCTGATCCGGGCCCGCGACTTCGCCTTCCTGCGGCGGATGCTGAACGATCCGCCGGAGATGGCGCGCTGGACCGCCGACCTGTCGCGGCCGGGCCGGCTGACGGCCGCGCTGAACTGGTACCGGGCCAACCTCGTCCGGCTGCTGGGCGCGCGGTTTCCCAGGGTGGCGATCCCGGTCATGGGACTCTGGGGGAGCGGCGACGTCGCCCTGGCGGAGGACCAGATGGCAAACTCCCGGCGCTACGTCGACGCGCCCTTCGAGCACCGCCGCCTGGAGGGCGTCGGCCACTGGCTGCCGCTGGACGCGCCGGAGGCGACGAGCCGCCTGATCCTGGCCTTCCTGGAACGACACGCCCCGGCGCAAGCGGGGGACGGATCAGGGCCGGCCCCGACCTGAACCGACGCGAGACCGCGTCGGGACCGGAGCGTCCGGCCGGCCCGCCGCGCGCGCCTGGCGGGGCGAGACGTCGCGCCACCGTCGAAAGGCGCGGGACAGCGCGCTGGTCTGCGAGAACTGCAGGATCTCGGCGACCTCGGCCACGGAAAGATCGGATTCGCGCAGGTAGGACGTGGCGAGGTCGGCGCGCACCTCGTCCAGGATCATGCCGAAGCTCGCGCCGTCGTCGGCCAGGCGCCGCTGCAGCGTCCGCGGCGACATCCGCAGCATCCTGGCCGTGGCCGAAAGGTCGCAGGGCGCGAACGGCAGGAGGCTGCGGACCACGGTTTCGGTCCGGCCCCGAACGACTCCGGCGGTCGACCGGCGCCGCGGCTCCAGCGAAGAGGCCAGGTCGGCGTGCAGCCGGGCGTCCGCCGCCGGGTTCGGTCGCGAGAGCAGGGCCGCGTCGACGAAGACGGCGTTGCGGTCGGCGTTGAAGGCGATCCTCGCCCCGAAGACCTGCTGGTGCAGCGACCGGTCGCGCGGCGGCCCATGCCGGAAGAACACCTCGCCCGGCCGCCAGGCCGGGTCCCACCGGCGCAGCTCCGCGACCAGGATGCCCGAACCGAGTTCGACCAGCTGCCGCCGCGAGGCGGAGACGCCCGCCGCCGGCTCGTAGGTCACCAGCACGCCCTGGGGCGCGGGGTCGAGGCCGACCAGGGCGCCGCCCGTGTGCAGGGGGAAGTAGTCGACCAGGTCCTGCAGCAGCGCGCCCACGGTCGGGGCGTTGCGGAACAGGGGCCAGAGCGGGCCGAACAGCGACAGCTCCTGGCGCAGCGACAGGCGCAGGCCGAAGCTCTCGCAGTCGCTCGCCACGGCGCCTTTTTCGAAGAAGGCGGCCACCGCCGACACCGGAACCGGAAATTCCGGGTCCTGGAAGGCGGCGCGATCGATCCCGACCTCCCGCGCCAGACGGACGGGATCGGCGCCCAGCTCCCTGAGCAGTTCCGGCGCCCCCATCAGCACGCCGCTTCGAACCCAGGCCGACATTCGCGCCTCCGCGCCCGGAAGGGATCATCCAACGCAGTCTGGCGCGCCAAGTCAACTTCGCGACGATCGGGAGTGGTAGGGTCGCCGGCGTTCGCTGACCGGAGTCCGACCGCCATGGATTTTCGCTCCCGGCCCCTCCCGGTGCTGGCCTTCACCGCCCTGCTCGGCCTCGCCGCCCTGTTCATGGCCTATCTGGGCTCGATGGCCGCCGGCTACTTCGCGCCGGCCCTCGTCCTGGCCGCCCTGGCAGGCCTGCTGTGGACCGGTCGATTCCGGAAAATCTTCGAGGGCGTCATGATCGCCAACCAGGCGAGCGGCGCGCTGCTCATCCTGGTCCTCTGGCTGGGCGGCGGGCTGGGCGACCTGAAGCTCGACATCGCCGGCGTGGCGCTGCTCGTCAACCTGGCCGCCGGCGGACCGCTGCTGGCGCTGATCTCGATGCCCCTGCTGCCGCTGATGCGGCTCAAGCCCGACCTGCCCGCCTGGTTCGGACGCGCCGACGCGGCGCCCGCGACCGCCGTCGCCGACTGAAGGAGCGACCGACATGAAGACTCGTCTTACGGTCCGCATCGCCGCGGTCCTGGCCGCGGTCGCCGCCGCCGGCGCCGCCCAGGCCGCCGACTTCACCGGCCGGGTCACCACCCCCGACGGCAAGCCCGCCTACGGCGCCATGGTCACCGTCTTCGACGACAAGGGCGTGCGCAAGGAAACCGTCTACACCGCCGCCGACGGCGGCTACGCGATCAGGACGGCGTTTTCGGGCGAGCTGACGATCCGCGCCCGCCTGGCCGGCTTCGAGGACGCCAAGGCCACGCGCACCGCCGCCGGCCGCCAGCTCGTGCGGCTGAACCTGGCGCTGAAGGGGTTCGAAAGCCCGGACGCCGCCTCCGACGCCCTGTCGGCCTCGGCGTTCAACGCCCGCCTGCCCTGGAAGGACGTCGGGCGCGACCGGCCGGCCTTCGTCAGCCAGTGCAACTACTGCCACCAGGTCGGGAACCTGACGACGCGGGTTCCCCGCAGCCACCAGGACTGGATCGCCACCCTCGACAAGATGGAAGGTCTGCTGTCGATGCTGTCGGCGCGCGAGCGGTCCCGGCTGGCCGACGTGCTCGCCCGCGGCTTCGACGGCCGGCCGGTGCGGGCGGTCCAGACCTATGGCGCCAGCCCCGAGCTCGCGCGGGCCAAGGTGCGGGAATGGCTGGTCGGCGACGAATACACCTTCGTGCACGACGCCGACGTGGCCCGGGACCAGAAGGTCTACGGCACCGACGAAGGTCACGACATCCTCTGGGTGCTGGATCGCGCCACCGGCGTCGTCGAGACCTACCCCCTGCCGGACATCGACCTGCCGCGCGGGGGCCGGTTCTCGGGCATGAAGCTGCCGATCGGGGTCTTTTCCGGCAAGCACGGGCCCCACAGCATGGCCCAGACCAGCGACGGCCGCATCTGGATCACCAACGCCCTGTCGAGCACCCTGATGTCGTTCGACCCGGCCACCAAGACGTTCAAGACCTACCCGGTCGGGCACGACGCGCTCTATCCGCACACGGTGCGGGTCGACGGCGACGACATCGTCTGGTTCACCATCGTGGCGTCCAACCAGATCGGCCGGTTCGATCCGAAGACCGAGACCATGAAGGTCATCCGGCTGCCGTCCAACGGCTTCATCCGCTGGACCACCGACATGCTGTTTCCGACCCTGATGCGGATCGGCTCCTGGTTCCCGGACAAGGCCGTCCACCTGAACCTGTCCACCCACCGCTTCTTCGGCTACCGCATCCTGGCCTTCCCCTACGGGATCGACATCGACCCGCGGGACGGCAGCGTCTGGTACGCCAAGCTCTACGCCAACCGGATCGGCCGCATCGACCCCGCGACGATGAAGGTCAAGGAGTGGAAGACCCCGATGAAGGGTCCTCGCCGGCCGCGGTTCGACGCCCGGGGAATCCTCTGGATCCCGGCCTTCGACGACGGCGGCCTGATGCGCTTCGATCCGGCGAGTGGACAGTTCGAATCGTTCCGCATCCCGTCGATCGGCCAGGGCGAATACGAAACGCCCTACGCGCTGAACGTCGATCGCCGGACGGGCGACGTCTGGGTGTCGGCCAACAACTCCGACCGCATCCTCAGGTTCACGCCGGCCACGCGGCGCTTCATCAGCTATCCGAGTCCGACCCGGGTGCTGGTGCTGCGCGACTTCGCCTTCGCCGCGGACGGCGAGGTCTGCTCCAGTTCGTCGAACCTGCCGGCCTACGCCATCGAGGACCAGCGCAACGCCTTCATCTGCATCGATCCGATCGGCGGCGAGCGGGACCGCAAGGCCCTGGGCGGCGCGAATTAGAGCCTGACGGGTCTTGGTCGCACCGATCCGAACCCTGAATCGGCCTCCCCTCGTTGGGCTCCGACCCTCGGCTCAAGGGTCCATCGGCTCCGTGCGACCGGCCGCGCTGTCACTCCGCGGACAGCCCGGCGAGGCAGCCGGTCGCCTCCAGCACCGCGTCCAGCCGGTCGTCGCGGGCGGCGGCGTAGCGGGCGCGCAGGGCCGCCAGCGACCTGGCGTGGTACTTCTGCGGGGCCTGGACATAGGGATGGCCGTCGAGGTCGACCGTGAACTCGGCCGCGCCGGCCGCCAGCGCCCGCGCGTTCGCCGCCGTCCACGGCAGGAAGCCGCGGGCCATGTAAGCCAGCAGCGGCGACAGCGTCGGGGCCAGAGCCTCCAGCGTCTCGAACGGTCCGTCGACGCGGGGCTCCAGCATGCGGTGGCACCAGTCGAGCACCGCCGGCGCCCGGCCCCGGATCATGGCGCCGCAGGTCGGATCGACCGACGCCTCGTAGAGTTGGGCGGCGAGGCCGAAGTCCCCGAACGCCGGCCGCCCGCCGAACAGATATCGCCGTCCCGCGAGGTGCGTCTCAAGGAGATCGAGCAGCTCCAGGCAGGCCGCGGTGATGTAGGGCGCGTTGGCGGGACTGGAGCCGACGAAACTCCCACGCCCGCTCATCCGCTGGCGGATCATCGCGGCCAATTGCGCGACCGCCTCCGCATCGCCCCGGGGGTTGGCCAGCCAGGCCAGGGTCTGGGCCGAGGCGATCTGATCCACTTCCGCGAACCAGCGATGATGGAACATCAGCTTGTTGCCCCACTCGTCGCCGAACTCCTCGACCAGGGCGGAAAGGAAGGCCAGGACGCCGTCTTCGGGGTGGATCGCGGGCGAGGGATGGGCCGCGTCGATCGCCTCGATGATCGGCGTCGAATCCTGGATCCCCTCGTCGTCCGGCGTCACGACCGTCGGCACGATGGGCAGGCGCGCGTACCGGCGATACTCGGCGTCGTTGTCGGGCCGCCTGGGAATCCAGTCGTGAGCGATTCCCTTGAACCGCAGGTACGACCGCACCTTCACCGAATAGGGCGACATCTCCGAGCCGAACAGGCGGTAAGGTCTGGTCATGGTCGCGGCCTCCCCGCCGCCGCCGGCGATCCTGCAATCGCCGGCCCCGCCAGCACAAGCGCGCCGTGGAGCCGCCGGCCGGGCTTCCGACCCGGAATGGGTCTCCGTTCCCCCTTGCAATCCGCGTCCCGGGGATCATCATGCGCGGTAATGAGACCCGCCGGTAACATCTGACGGCGGCGCGTGGGAGGAGCGACGATGAGGCCATTGACATTGGCGGGCTGGGTCGCGGCGAGCGCGGCCCTGGCGGCTGCCCCGGCGGCGGGCCGGACGGTCCCTGTCGCCGGAGCCCTGGCCGCGCCGGCGATCGGCGGACTGATGCCCGGCGGCCGCACCAGCGGCTACAACGCCGACCGCAACGCCTACTTCGGCGACCTCCACGTCCACACGGGCTTTTCGTTCGACGCCTACATCTTCAACGTCCGCGCCACGCCGGATGACGCCTACCGCTACGCCCGAGGCGAGACCATCCGCCACGCCCTGGGCTACGACGTGCGGCTGACCGACGAACCGCTCGACTTCATGGCGGTCACCGACCACGCCGAATACCTCGGCGTCCTGCCGGCGATGAACGATCCGACCAGCCCGCTGTCGAAAATCCCCTATGCGCCCGACCTGTTCAGTCCCGAACCGTCGAAGATCCAGGCAGCCTTCACCCGCATCGCCAACAGCCTGCGCGACGGGACCATGCTGCCCGAGCTGAAGGCCCCGGAGACGAGCAGGGCCGCCTGGCGCGAGATCGTCGCCTCGGCCGAACGGTTCAACACGCCGGGCCAGTTCACCACCTTCATCGGTTACGAATTCACCTCGGCGCCGGGCGGGCGCAACCTGCACCGCAACGTCATCTTCGCCGGCGGCGAGGCGCCGGAAATCCCGTATACGGCGCTCGATTCGCAGAATCCGGAGAACCTCTGGCGCTGGCTCGACGCCCAGCGGGCCAGCGGACGCGAGGCCCTGGCCATCCCGCACAACAGCAACGGCAGCGACGGCACGATGTTCGAGCGCACCGACTGGGCCGGGCGTCCGATCGACGCCGCCTACGCCGCCCTGCGCATGCGCAACGAGCCTCTCGCCGAGATCACCCAGGTGAAGGGAACGTCCGAGACGCACCCGAGCCTGTCCCCCAACGACGAATGGGCCGGGTTCGAGATCCTGGGCACATATATCGGCTCCAACACCCAGGTGACGCGATTCGACGGCGGCTATGTCCGGAGGGCGATGCAGACGGGCCTGGAGGTGCAGGTGCGATCCGGCTTCAACCCCTACCGGTTCGGGTTCATCGGGGCCAGCGACACCCACAACGGCGCCATGCCGCTGGAGGAGGAGCGCTTCTTCGGCAAGGTCGGGGCGATGGACGGCTCGCCCGAGCGGCGCGGCTCGATCCCGCCGGGCGGCGCGGCCGACTGGGACGAAGCCGCCGGGCCGGCCGGGAACCTGGCGCGCTACCAGGCGTGGGGCGCCTCGGGCCTGACCGGCGTCTGGGCCGAGGAAAACACGCGCGAGGCCATCTACGCCGCCTTCCGGCGCAAGGAGACCTTCGCCACCAGCGGCCCGCGCATCCGCGTGCGGATGTTCGCCGGCTATGACTATCCGGCCGACATCCTCGGCCGGCGCGACATGGTGCGCACCGCCTACGCCCGCGGGGTGGCCCAGGGCGGCGACCTGATCGGCCGCAAGACCGGCGCGCCGAAGTTCATCGTCTGGGCCCTGCGCGACGCCAACAGCGGCTGGCTCCAGCGTGTGCAGATCGTCAAGGGCTGGGTCGAGAACGGCGGAGCCAGGGAGCAGGTGTTCGACGTCGCCTGCTCCGACGGGCTGACCCCCGACGCGAAGACCCATCGCTGCGGAGACAACGGCGCCACGGTCGACCCGAAGACCTGCCGGCCTTCGCGCGACAAGGGCGCGGTGGAGCTGAAGGCGGTGTGGAGCGACCCGACATTCCGCCCCGGGCAGCACGCCTTCTACTACACGCGCGTGCTGGAGAACCCCTCCTGCCGCTGGTCGACCTGGGACGCGCTGCGGGCGGGCACGCCGCCCAATCCCGATCTGCCCCGGTATATCCAGGAGCGGGCGTGGAGCTCGGCCATCTGGTTCACGCCCCGCTCGTGAGCCTGCGCGATCGGATCGACGGCCTCTGGCGCCGCCTTCCCGGCTGGGCCCGGGCGGCGCTCGCCGAGCCGGCGACTCACTTCGTCCTGCTGGGCCTGGTCCTGTTCGCGACGGCCGGCGCCTGGCGCGCGGCCGAGCGGCCGGAGATCCGCATCAGCGCCGCCGAGGTCGGACGCCTGGCGGCCTACTGGCGACTCCAGGCCCAGCGCGACCCCACGCCGCGCGAACTGGCGGCCCTGGTGCAGGAACGGGTCGACGAGGAGATCCTCTACCAGGAGGCCCTGCGGCTGGGTCTCGACCGCGACGACGTCATCGTGCGCCGGCGCCTGGCCCAGAAGCTGTCCTTCCTGAACCAGGACCTGCTGCAGCCGCCCGAGCCGACCCCGGCCCAGCTGCAGGCCTGGTACGACAACCACCGCGCCGATTTCGCCACGCCCGGCAAGGTCACCTTCGAGCACCTCTATTTCAGCGCGCAGGCGGGTCCCGACCGGGCGGAGGCGTCGGCGCGCGCCGCGCTCGCCGCGCTCGGCCGCGACGGCGAGGCGGCGGCGACCCTCGGCGACCCGTTCATGCTGCCGCTCGGCTTCGCCGACGCGCCCCTCGCCACGGTCCGCCGTGACTTCGGCGAAGCCTTCGCCGGCGCGCTGGTCTCGGCCCCGACCGGCCGATGGATCGGCCCGGTTCGCTCCGCCTACGGCGTTCACCTGGTGCGCGTCGCGGCGCGGACGGGCAGCGGCGTCGCCCCGTTCGACGCCGTCGTCGGGCAGGTGCGGCAGGCCTGGATCGCCGACCGGCGACGCATCGCCAACGAGCGCTGGCTGGCCGGTCTGCGCCGACGCTATCCGGTCTCGGTGGAAGGCCGGGCGGGCGCCGCCGAATGATCCGGCTGGTCCTCGCCGTCGTCCTGGGCCTGACGGCCACGGCCGCCCGGGCGCACGAGATCCGGCCCGCCTTCCTCGAGATCGTGCAGACGGCGCCGGACCTCTATCGCGTCACCTGGAAGCAGCCGGCGCTGCTGGAGGGCGTCCTGGCGCTGGACCCGGTCCTGCCGGCGGACTGCGCCGACGTCGGGCCGCGGTCGCGGGAAACGGCGCCGGGCGCGCTGGTCAGCCGCTGGACCGCCCGCTGCGCCGGCGGCCTGAAGGGGGCGGTGCGGATCGCCGGGCTCGAGCGCACCATGACCAGCGCCTTCGTCCGCATCGCCTGGACGGACGGCCGCGTCGCCGAGGGCCTGGTCGACAACAACCATCCGACCTTCGAGCCCGTGGTCCGGGCGGCGCCGGCGCCGACGGGTTACTTTGGCCTGGGCGTGACCCACATCCTGCTCGGCTTCGACCACCTGGGTTTCGTCGCCGGCCTGATGCTGCTGGCGCCTCGCCGCCGGACGCTGGCCTGGTCTCTGACAGCCTTCACCCTCGCCCACAGCCTGACCCTGGGGCTCGCGGCGTTCGGCCTGGCGGGCCTGCCCCCGCGGCCGGTGGAGATCCTGATCGCGCTCAGCATCGCGCTGGTCGCCTGGGAGGGCCTGAGAGCGCGGCGCGGATCCATGGGCCTGTCGGCCCGGATTCCCTGGGCGGTCGCCTTCGGGTTTGGCCTGCTGCATGGCTTCGGCTTCGCCGGCGCCCTGTCGGAGATCGGCTTGCCGCAGGGCCAGCGTCTGGCGGCGCTGCTGTTCTTCAATCTCGGCGTCGAGGCCGGCCAGTTCGCCGTGGTCGGCGCGCTCTGGGCCCTGGCCCTGCTCGCCGCACGGCTGGCGCCGCGAGCCGCCCGGCGCATTCCGGCGATCGGCGGCTACGCCCTGGGCGCTCTCGGCGTCTTCTGGGTGTTCGAGCGGCTGACGGGCTGACCGCCTATCCCGACGCGGCCAGCCGCTCTTCCGCCGAGGACACGGCGCCGACCACCGCCTCGATGAGAACCCGGGCGTCGATGGGCTTGGGCACCGCGCCGTCGAAGCCCGAGAGGTCTCCGAGCACGTCCGCGGACAGGGCCAGAACGGGCGCGTCGCGATTGGGACCCGGCCGGGCGCGGATGCGGGCGGTCGCCTCGCGGCCGTCCATGTGCGGCATGCGGATGTCCATGAGGATGACGTCGAACGCCTGCTCGGAGGCCCGTTCGACCGCCGCGACGCCATCCTCGGCCTCGACGATCTGCGCGCCCAGGGGCCGCAGGATCGCCCGCACCAGTTCGCGGTTGACCGGATTGTCCTCGGCGACCAGCACCCGGACGCGGGCCTCCTCGGCCAACGAGTCGGGCGCCCTGGCCGCCGGAACGCAGTCGACGGCGGGCGCGGGAATCTCGAACCAGAACCTGGACCCCTCGCCGACCGCCGACTCGGCGGCGATGCGCCCGCCCATGGCCTCGACCAGACCCTTGCAGATGGCCAGGCCCAGGCCGGTCCCGCCGTGGGTGCGCGACAGCGATCCGTCGACCTGCGAGAAGCGCTGGAACAGCCGCGAGAGCATGTCGGGGGCGATGCCGGGGCCGGTGTCGCGGATCCCGCAGGAGAGCCGGCCCGTCTCCGCATCGTGGGCGACCTCGACATCCACCCGGCCGTCGGAGGTGAACTTGACGGCGTTGCCGATCAGATTGAGCAGGACCTGCCGCACGCGGTCCTCGTCCAGCTCGATCGTCGCGGGCAGGGTCTCCAGCCCCGTCAGGGTCAGGGTCACGCCCCGGTCGGGCGCGAGGCTGTCGAACATCGCCACGGCGTCCGCGAACACCCGCCGGCCCGGCGTGGCCGTGCGGCGGATCTCGACCTGGCCCGCCTCGAGCTTGGAGAAGTCGAGGATGTCGTTGACCGTCGCCATCAGCGCCTTGGCCCCGGAGGCCAGGCGGTCCACGTAGCCGCGCGTGACGTCCGACAGTTCCGCCTGCTCGGCGACCAGGCGAGCGAAGCCGACCACGGCGGTGAGGGGCGTGCGCAACTCGTGGCTCATGTTGGCCAGGAACTGCGACTTCGCCTCCGCCGCCGCCTCGGCGGCGACCTTGGCCGCGGACAGCGCCTCCTCGGCCGCCTTGCGGCGGGTCACGTCGCGCAGCACGCTGACCACCTCGAACGGACGGCCCTCGTCGTCGAGCAGGATCTGCGGACTGCTTTCGAGCCAGACCATGCGGCCGTCGCGGGTCTTGACCGGATACTCCCGGCGCGCGTCCGGATTGGCCATCTGGTCGCGAATGAGCGCGTCGAGCATGACCTTGGCGTGAGCCACGTGCGCCGGCGCGATGATGTCGAAGACCGAGCCGCCGATCGTCTTTTCCGGATCGAAGCCCAGCGTCCGGCAGGCCGGCGAGATGTCGTGGATGACGCCGTCCGGCCCGAACCGGATCAGGATGTCGCTCGAATGGTCCGAGAGCAGGCGATAGCGCGCCTCGCTCTCGATCAGCGCCTGTTCCAGCCGGCGCCGTTCGTCGATGTCGCGGGTGACGGCGACGATCTCGCCCGGGCCCTCGCGCGACACGGCGTTGAAGTTCGTCTCGACCCACAGGTCCGAACCGTCCTTGCGGACCACGCGGTGCTGGACGGTGGCGCGGTCCTGGCCGTGTCCCAGCCGGTCGAAGACTTCGGAGACCAGGGGACGATCGTCCGGATGCACCAGTTCGGCGGCGTTGAAACCGGACATTTCCCGGGTGCGGTAGCCCAGCATCGGCTCGATCGCCGGTGAGGCGTAGTCGCTCGTGCCGTCGAGCCGCAGGCGTGTGACCACGTCCGGCATGCTCGCGGCGAGACCGCGGAACCGGCTTTCGCCTTGCTGCGCCCGGCGCAGCATCAGTTCGCTTTCGGTGACGTCCTGGAAGACGCCGTGAATCACCGCCGTGCGCCCGTCGGCGTCCAGTTCGCACTCGCCGCGCGTCAGCACGATCCGCACGGCGCCGTCGCGCCGCATCAGCCGGCGCCGGTAGGAGAACGGCGTCCCCAGGCGGACCGCGGTCTCGAAGTGCCGCCGGACCTCGGCCTGGTCGTCCTCGTGGTAGAAGGCGAGGCAGTCGTCCGAATTCGGATCGAAGGCGCCCGGCGCCAGGCCGTGAATCCGGTAGACCTCCGGCGACCAGGTCGTCAGGTCCTTGCCCACCTCGTATCGCCAGCTGCCGACGCCGGCCATGGACTCGGCCATCTCAAGCAGCCGCGACTTGGCCGTCAGGGCGCGCGAGACGCGCCGGGCCTCCAGTTCGTCGACGACGACGCGCGCCAGCTTCTCCAGCCGCGCCAGGTCGCGATCGTCGGGACGGGGCCGCGGCTTGTCGTCGACGACGCACAGGGTGCCCACCCGGTGCCCCTCGGGGCTGATCAGGGCGGCGCCGGCAAAGAACCGGAAGCCCGGTTCGCCCGCGATCATCGGGTTCCGCGCGTATCGCGGATCGCGGGACGCGTCCTCGACCGCGAAGGTCGTCGGCGCCCCGACGTCGATGACCTGTCCGCACACCGACAGGGCGCGGGGCGCCTCGGTGGCCGTGACGCCCAGCCGCGCCTTGAACCAGAGGCGGTCCTCGTCGACCAGGGCGATCATGGCGAACGGCGCGTCGAACAGATCCGCGGCCAGCTCGGCGAGACGTTCGAACTGCGCTTCCGGCGCGGTATCGAGGATGTCGTAGGACCTGAGCGCCGCCAGGCGTGCGGCTTCCTCGGTCGATCGGCTGGCGTCTCGATCCATGCCGGGAGGATGGACCGAATTTCCTCCCCCGGCCTTTACCCGTTCCGGTGTATCCGCCGGGGTCGGGGCGCCGGGCCGGGTCAACCGATGATGACGGCGGGCCGGGCCGCCGGGGCGAGGTCCATCTCGCGCAGCGGCAGGCGGCCGGCGGCGCAGGCGACAGGGTCGGCCGGGGCGACCAGGGCGTCGCTGACCGCCCTGCCGCTCATGAACGGCGCGCGCAGCTTCATGCAGAAGATGAGTTCGCGCTGGGTGCGGACATTGGTCACCGCCGGCCAGATCCGCCGGCGCTTGTAGGCCTCCCGATTGGCCATGAACCGTGTCGCGGCGGCCAGGCGGGCCCCTTCCTCGGCGTCCGGCAGGCTGAGCGTGACGCTGTCCACCGCCTCCACCGACAGGGCGTCGATCTGGAAGTTGGGATCGGCGGTCTGCAGGTCGATGAAGCTGACGTAGGGATTGAGGAAGGCCTTCACCTGGGCGATCGCCGAGAATGTCGGCGCCCGCGGCACGTCGTAGACCGCCGCCGCCAGCCGATGGCGTTCGCCGGCCGGCAAGGCCTCGAGGGCCGGCAGATAGGTCTCGCGCGTCGGCCGGTGGATGGCCGACGAGAAGCTGATCGGAATGAACAGCAGCCCGTCCGAGCCGACGAGCGCGCGCGGGGTCGCCTCAAGACAGGTGATGTCGAACGCCGTCGGATCGGCGGGCTTGTCGGCCGGGCCGTCGACGATGCTGTGGAAGACCCGCGATCCCTTGCGGCGGGCGAAGATGGCGCTGCCGGAGATGCGATCCCGCAGGGCGCACCAGACCGCGCGGAAGCTGGCCTCGATCCCGTCGTCATGCGGCGCCTCGCGCCGGACCGCCGCGGCGGGTTTCAGCGGGCCGGCCTCCTTCGGCGGCGAGACCACGCGCACGCCCGCGGGGGTGATCTCGCTGATGCGGCCTTCGAGGCCGGGGATGGAGCCGCCCTCGGACAGCACCTTGCGCAGGACGGCCGGATCGACCGCGGCGAACCGGGTGACCGCCGATTGGTCGCCCTCCAGCGAGGCCAGGCTCACCGCGCCGCCGCCGCTGGTGCCGAACAGCTTGTATTCCAGCTCCTCGGACAGGGCGACGAGCTCGGCGGGATCGAGCGTCGCGGCGCGCGGATCGGCGAGCAGGAAGGCGTAAGGCGCGATCTCGCCGTGCCGGCGCGGCCAGCGCCAGCGGGTCTCCAGAAACGCGTCCGCGACCTTGCCCACCAGGGTCGCGAGAGTCTCCCCGCCGGCCGCGGCGCGGTCCGGCGCGATCATGATCCTGAGGCAGGCCAGAGCGGTCATGGAGGCAGTCTCGCGCCAACTGGTTACCAGATCGCGCAAATCCCGAACGCGACCAGGTGACGCAGGCGTGACCGTTCCGCCCGCCGGGACTCAGCCGTAGCGGAACACCGCGTCATCGAGATCGACGGCGGGAATGACGTCGCGCTCGGTCCAATAGTCCTGGGTGTGCTGCCACTCTGTCTTGTCGCCGCGCCTGGGCAGCAGATGCATGCCGCGCATCAAGTAGCCGGGGTTGAAGTTCTCCGGATCGATCCAGTCGAGCAGCGGCATGTCGCGGTCCTCGGGCCGCAGCGCCACCTCGACCCGCTTGGCCTGCCTGGCCTGCATGTGGTCGCGCAGGCGGCAGACGAAGTCGGCGACCAGGTCGGCCCGCAGGGTCCAGCTGGCCCGGAAGTAGCCGAACACCCAGACCAGGTTGGGAACGCCCGTGAACATCATCCCGCGCCAGGTGACGGTGTCGTGGAAGTTCAGCGGCTTGCCGTCGATGGCGAAGGCGATGTCGCCGAGGACGTTCAGGTTGAAGCCCGTCGCCGTGACGATGACGTCGGCCTCGAGCTCGCGGCCGGACTTCAGGCGGATGCCCTTCCCGGTGAAGCGGTCGATCTCGTCGGTGACGACGCTGGCCTGGCCCTTGATCACCGACTGGAAGAGGTCGCCGTCGGGCACGAAGGCGATGCGCTGGCGCCAGGGGCGGTAGCGGGGCGTGAAGTGCTCGGCCACCGCCTCGTCGCCCAGGAAGGCGCGGACGCCGGCCAGCAGCTCGTCGCGCACGGCGTCCGGTTCCTCGAACGAGCGGGTCGTGAACAGGGCCTGGTCGTGCAGGATCTTGCGACGGACGATCTCGTGAATCCAGGTCTCGTCGATCTTGAGCTCGCGCAGGATGTCGGCCAGCTCGTTGGCGTTGCGGCCGGGGATGAAATAGGTCGGCGACCGCTGCAGCAGGGTGACGTGGCCGGCGTCCTCGGCGATGGCCGGGACCAGCGTCGCCGCCGTGGCGCCCGAGCCGATCACGACGATGGACTTGCCCTTGTAGTCGAAGTCCTCGGGCCAGGTCTGCGGATGCACGATCTGGCCGCGATAGTCCTCCATCCCCTCCCATTCGGGCGTGTAGCCGGCTTCATGCCGGTAGTAGCCCTGGCACATCCACAGGAAGTCGGCGGTGATGACCACGCGCTCGCCCGTGTCGCGCCTGACCGCCTCGATGGTCCAGCGATTGTCGGCGCTGGACCAGCTGGCCTTGCCGATCCTGTGGCCGTAGCGGATGTGACGGGAAAGATCGTTCTCCTCGATCACCTCGCCCATGTAGCCGAGGATCTCTTCGGCCGTGGCGATCGGCGGGCCGACCCAGGGCTTGAAGTCGTAGCCGAATGTGTAGAGGTCGCTGTCGGAGCGGATGCCCGGGTACTTGTGGGTCAGCCAGGTGCCGCCGAAACTCTCGAGCGCCTCGAGGACGACGAAGCTGTCGTCGGGCCGCTTCTGCTTCAGCCGCCAGGCGGCGCCGACGCCTGAGATGCCCGCTCCGACGATCAGGACGTCGAAATGCTCCACGCCCGATACGCTCGGCCGCTCCTTCAAGGCTGTCGTGGTCACGCGCCCGCTCCTCCCGGCTGATTTGTTTGTCGTAGGTTATCGCCGATAAGGCAGCGGGCCTTGACCTGGGTCAAGACCGGACGGGTCAGTCTTCGTCCGGGCCGGCGCGCAGGTGATCGTCGAGAATGCGGGCCGCATCGCCCATCGGGTCGTCGTACTGTCCGGCGCGCAGGGTCCACCAGAAGCCGGCGAGTCCGCCGAGCCCCAGCAGCAGCGACAGCGGCGCCAGGATATAGACGATGGTCATCGGTTCCCTCCCCCGACGCCGAGGCGGAGGGCGTTGAGGATCACCACCAGCGAGGACGCCGACATGGCGATGGCGGCGACGAAGGGATTGACCAGACCCAGGATCGCCGCCGGCGCCGCGATCAGGTTGTAGACCGCCGAAAAGGCGAAGTTCTCCAGGACCCGGCGACGGGCCGCGCGGGCGATGCGGACCGCCCTGGGCGCGGCCGTCAGGGCGCCGCCCGAGAACACAAGGTCGGCGGCGTTCTGGCTGGCGTCGACCGCCGAGCCCGGGGCCATCGACGCATGCGCCCTGGCCAGGGCCGCGGCGTCGTTGAGGCCGTCGCCGACCATCAGGACGTGACGGCCGGAGGCCTCCAGCGCCTCGACCCGCGCGGCCTTCTCGAAGGGGGTGACCCCGGCGATCCAGTGGCGCAGCCCCACCGCCTCGGCGGCCCGGGCGACCGGGCCGGCGACATCGCCGGAGACGACCTCCGCCGACAGGCCCAGATCGCGCAGCGCGGCGACCGCGGCGGGGGCGTCGGCGCGGACGGCGTCCTCGAAGGCGAAGCGGACGCGCATGTCGCCGTCGAAGCCGAACCACAGCTCGCTCTCGGACGCGAGGCGCGACCCCACGCCCAGGAAGGCGGCGCGGCCCAGGCGCGCGCGTCGGCCGTCGATGACGCCCTCCACGCCCATGCCGGGCGTCTCCTTGGCCTCGGCGGCGACCGGGCCCTCGCCGGCCGCCTCGGCCAGGGCGCGGGCGAGCGGGTGGCGGGAGGCGCGCGCCAGCGGCGCGGCCAGCTTCACCACCGACATCGGCGCGTCGATCAGCCGGGGCCGGCCCTCGGTGAGGACGCCGGTCTTGTCGAAGACGACATGGCGGACTTCCGCCAGCCGCTCGAGCGCGGCGCCCGACTTGACCAGCACGCCCAGCCGGAACAGCCGGCCGCTGGCGACGATCTGGACGGCCGGGACCGCCAGTCCCAGCGCGCAGGGGCAGGTGACGATCAGCACCGCGGCGGCGCGCAACAGGGCCTCGCGCGGGCCCAGCCCGATCGCCCAGACTCCGGCGAAGGTCAGCAGGGCCAGGGTGTGGACCACCGGCACGTAGAGCGCCGCGGCCTTGTCGGCCAGCCGGACGTAGGCCGACTTGCTCTGGGCGCCCGCCTCCATGAGCCGGGCGATCTCGGCCACGGTCGAATCCTCGGACCGCGCCCGGACCCGCAGGACCAGTCGTCCCGACAGGTTCAGCGCCCCCGCGTGCACCGCCGCGCCCGGCCCCGCGGTCACCGGCAGGGTCTCGCCGCTGATCAGGGCGTTGTCGATCTCCGAGACGCCTGCCTCGATGACCGCGTCGGCGGGCACGCGGTCGCCCGGCGCGACGACCAGGGCGTCGCCGACCTCGACCTCGCCCACCGGCACGACGCGCTCGATCCCGTCGGCGTCGAGGCGCGTGGCCACCGGCGCCTGCAGCGCCAGCAGATCGCGGGCCGCGCCGCGCGCCTTCATCCGCAGCCGATGGTCGAGGTAGCGGCCGATCAGCAGCAGGAACAGCAGCGTGACCGCCGCGTCGAAATAGGCGTGGGCCCCGTGCTGCAGCGTCTCCGAGAAGCTGACGACGAGGGTCAGGATGACGCCGATGGAGATCGGCACGTCCATGTTGGCCCGCCGCCGGCGCAGGGACGCCCAGGCCGACCGGAAAAACGGCATGCCGGCGAACAGGGCGCAGGGCGTCGCCACCGCGGCGGCGAACCAGTACATCACCTCGCGCGTGGCCGGGCTCAGCTCCTGGCCGAAGAGGCCGGCCCAGACCGGCACCGTGAACATCATCACGTTGCCGGCGCCGAAGCCGGCGACGCCCAGGGCCAGGGCCAGGGCGCGCCCCTCGCGGTCCTCCTCGCGGATCGCCCGGGCCGGATCGAAGGGCGTGGCCGGATAGCCGGCGGCGTCCAGGGCGTCGACCACCGCCTGGGGATCGCCCGATGCGCCCGCGAAGGTCACCGACAGCTTTCCGGTCGTCAGGTTGAACCGCGCCGCCGCGACACCCGCCGTCTCGCGGGCGGTCTTTTCGATCCTGGCCAGGCAGCCGCCGCAGCGGGCGCCGCGGACGAGCAGCTCGAGCCGGCCGTGACCCTCCGCGTCCGACGCCACGAAGGCGGATAGGTCGCGGGCGGCGGCGATCACGGTCGCACCAGCCGGCGGCTGGCCTCGAAGCGGTCGCCGTTCGCCGCCACGGCCGCGACGCGCACGTCCCAGGCGCCGTCGAGGGTGGCGCGGACGCCGTAGCGGCCATCGCCGAGCGGCCTGAGCGCAAGGCGCCGCCGGCCCTGCTCGGTGGCCGGCCGCTCCAGCGTCGCGCTGACCGTCAGGCCGTCCACCGGCCGACCCGCGGCGTCCTGCACGGTCAGCGTCAGGCCGTCGTCGGCGTCGCCGAGCGAGGCCTTCCAGCCGAGCGCCGCCTGCCGGGCCTTCTGTTCGAGCGTGCGGTTGTAGGCGATGCCCGCCTCGTAGGGATTGGCGGCGACCTGGCCCGAGAAGGTGCGGTAGGCCAGCACCATGAACAGGGCGTCGGTCCCGATCACGATCCCGAAGAACAGGACCAGGGCGACGAGCACGTGCCAGCCCTTGATGGTGAAGCCTGGGGTCGCGGCGGGCGCGGTCATCGGGCGTTGGCCTCCCCGGACAGGAAGATGGACTTGGTGACCGCGCCGACCCCGTCGGCGTCGACCCTGAACCGGACCGGCATGTTGGCCGCCTTCACGTCGCCGGGACGCAGGGTGACGAACACGCGGACGGCGCGGACCTCGTCGGGCTGGACTAGGACGGTGAGCGCCTCGCGCGAGGCCGCCTCGCCCGGCGTCTTCAGCAGGCTGCCCGGAAGACCGTCCTCGGTGATCCGGAAGGTGCGCGGCTCGAAGCTGCGATTGGCGATCTTCAGGGTGTAGCCGTTGCGGATCGACCCGTCCTTCAGGCGGACGAACGTCGGATTGCGGTCGCGCAAGGCGTGCAGCTCGACCTCGGCGCGGTGGGTGAGGCCCCAGAGCATCAGGCTGCTGATCACCGTCAGGGCCACGGCGTAGAAGGCCGTGCGCGAACGCAGGAAGCGGTAGAGACCCTTCAGCTCGCCGGCCTCGCGCGAGGCGACAGCGTGGTCGGTGTCGTAGGCGATCAGGCCCTTCGGCCGGCCGATCCGGTCCATGATCTCGTCGCAGGCGTCGATGCAGAGCCCGCAGTTGATGCATTCCAGCTGGGCGCCGTCGCGGATGTCGATGCCCATCGGGCAGACCACCACGCACTGGTTGCAGTCGACGCAGTCGCCGCGGCCTTCCCAGCTCTGGCCCTTCTTGTGCGCCCCGCGCGGCTCGCCCCGGTCGCGCCGGTAGGTGACCTGCAGCGAGTGCTTGTCGAGCATGGCGCCCTGGATGCGCGGCCAGGGGCACATGTAGGTGCAGACCTGCTCGCGCATCGTGCCGGCGAAGATGTAGGTCGTCGCCGTCAGCACGGCGCACGACACATAGGCCGTGATCGGCGCCTGACCCACCCAGAAGTTCCGGATCAGGGTCGGCGCGTCATGGAAGTAGAAGATCCAGGCCCCGCCGGTGCCGAAGGCGATGCCCAGCCACACCAGGTGCTTGCCGGTCTTGCGCCAGAGCTTGCCGAAGCTCATCGGCGCGGCGTCCAGGCGCATGCGGGCGTTGCGGTCGCCCTCGAACAGGCGCTCGACGGCGATGTAGAGGTCGGTCCAGACCGTCTGCGGGCAGGCGTAGCCGCACCACAGCCGGCCGAACAGGGCCGTCGTCAGGAACAGAGCCAGGGCCGCCATCACCAACAGGCCGGTGATGAAATAGACCTCCTGCGGCCAGAGCTGGATGAAGAAGAAATAGAACCGGCGGCCGGTGAAATCGACCAGCACGGCCTGGTCCGGCAGGGCGCCCGGGCGCTCCCACCGGATCCAGGGCGTCACGTAGTAGACCGCCAGGGTGACGATCAGCAGCGCCCATTTGATCGTCCGCCAGCGGCCGTGGACCAGCTTCGGATAGATCGGCGTTCTCGGCTTGTAGAGGCCGCCTCCGCCCCCGCCGGCCTTTCGGCGGGCGGAGGCGGCGGCGGAGACCGGACCCCGGCCCTCGGCCGGCTTCGAAGACGCGGTCCGGTCGATGACGACGGTCACGGCGGCTACTGACCCGAGTTGGCGTGGATATAGACGGCGAGGGCCTTGAGGGTCTCGGGATCGAAGCGCTGGCGCCACGCCGGCATGACGCCGCCGCGGCCGTTGACGATCTGGCCGGAGATGGCCGCGCGGTCGGAGCCGTAGAGCCATTCCGCGTCGGTCAGATCGGGGGCGCCCTGGGCGCGGTCGCCCTTGCCCGCCGGGCCGTGGCAGCTGGAGCACTGCTCGGCGAAGACCGGCGCGGCCCGCCCGACGGCGGCGCGGTCGGCCGGCCGGCCCGACAGGGCGACGACGAACTCGGTCAAGTCCGAGATCTGCCGGCCGTCCAGCATGCCGTCACGGCCGAACGCCGGCATCATCGACATCCGCGCGTCGGGATCGCCGGAGCGGATGCCGTACTGCAGCGTGCGGGAGATGTCCTCCAGCGTCCCGCCCCACAGCCAGACGTCGTCGCGCAGGTTGGGATAGCCCTTGCCGCCGGCGCCGCCGGCGCCGTGGCAGGTGGCGCAGTTGTCGCCAAACACCGACTGCCCGACCGACAGGGCGTAGGCCTGCAGCGCGGGATCCGTCTCGATCTGCTCCAGGCTGGCGTCCCGCAGTCTCGCCGACTCCGCGCCCCTCTGGGCCTTGAGATCGGTCAGGGCGGCGGCCACCGCGCGGCGGTCGGACTGGCCGAGCAGGCCCTGGGTGTAGCCGTTCAGGCCGGGCCAGGCCGGCATGGCCACCCAGTAGCCGATCGCGAACAGGATCGTGGCCCAGAACACCCACAGCCACCAGCGGGGCAGCGGATTGTCGAGCTCGCGGATGCCGTCCCACTCGTGGCCGGTCGTCTCGACGCCGCTGACGGCGTCGGTTTCGCGATTCGCGTCGCTCATAGTTCGTCATCCTCGAGGGGAAGGCGCTTGGCCCGGGCAAAGGCGTCGCGGTTGGAGGGCCAGAGGGCGTAGGCGCAGCCGCCGAGGAAGATCAGCCCGAAGTAGATCAGCCCGCCCTGCTGGGCGACCTGGGCGACCGTTTCGTAGGTCATGGCCGCCCCCTAGCGCTGGTTGGCGGGCGCGGCCGCCGTGTAGGTGTCGAAGTCCACCAGCGTGCCCAGCATCTGCAGGTAGGCGATCAGCGCGTCCATTTCGGTGACCCGTTCGGGGTCCCCGTCGAAGTCGCGATTGACCACCGTCTGGCCGTACCGGGCCCGCAGCGCGGGTGCGTCGGTGGAGAAGGGATCGGCCTGGGCGGCGAGGTCGACCCTGGCCGTCTCGACCTGCTCCCTGGTGTAGGGCACGCCGACCCCGGCCATGGCGGTGAGCTTGGCCTCGATGTTGTCGATCCGCAGGTCCTTGCGCGCCAGGAAGGCGTAGGGCGGCATCACCGATTCCGGCACCACCGAGCGCGGGTCGATCAGGTGGTCGCGGTGCCAGCTGTCGGAGTACTTGCCGCCGACCCGGGCCAGATCCGGCCCGGTGCGCTTGGAGCCCCACTGGAAGGGGTGGTCGTACATGCTCTCGGCGGCGAGGCTGTAATGGCCGTAGCGCTCCACCTCGTCACGCAGGGGGCGGACCATCTGCGAGTGGCACACGTAGCAGCCCTCGCGGATGTAGATGTCGCGGCCCGCCAGCTCGAGCGGGGTGTAGGGGCGCACGCCCTTCACCTTCTCGATCGTGCTTTCCAGCCAGAACAGGGGAGCGATCTCGACCAGGCCCCCGACCGAGACCACCAGCACGATGCCGATGATCAGGAGAAGGGAATGGCGTTCGAGCTTGCCGTGTTGCTTCCACATGGCGCGGTCCTCAGGCGGCTGCCGGGAGGGGCGCGGCGAACGCGTCCCGCTGTTCGACGGACGGCAGCCGGACCGTGCGCCAGAGATTGTAGATCATGATCAGGACGCCCGAGAGGTACATCAGCCCGCCGAGGGTCCGGATGACGTTCTCGACGTGCTTGGCCGAGACCGTCTCGATGAAGCTCCAGGCGAGGAAGCCTTGCGGCGTGTATTCGCGCCACATCAGGCCCTCCATGATGCCGGAGACCCACATCGCGCAGATGTAGAGCAGGATGCCGGTGGTCGCGATCCAGAAGTGCCACTCCACCAGGCGGTTGGAGTAGAGCCGCTCCTTCTTCCACAGCCAGGGCACGAGGCAGTAGACCGCGCCGAAGCTGATGAAGCCGACCCAGCCGAGCGCGCCCGAGTGCACGTGGCCGATGGTCCAGTCGGTGTAGTGGCTGAGGGCGTTGACCGCGCGGATGGACATGACCGGACCCTCGAAGGTCGACATGCCGTAGAAGGCGATCGAGACCACCATCATCCGCACGACCGGGTCTGTGCGCAGCTTGTCCCAGGCCCCCGACAGGGTCATCAGGCCGTTGATCATGCCGCCCCAGGACGGCATCCAGAGCATGATCGAGAAGGTCATGCCCAGCGTCTGGGCCCACTGCGGCAGCGCCGTGTAGTGCAGGTGGTGCGGGCCGGCCCAGATGTAGATGAAGATCAGCGCCCAGAAGTGCACGATCGACAGGCGGTAGCTGTAGACCGGCCGTTCGACCCGCTTGGGCACGAAGTAGTACATCATGGCCAGGAAGCCGGCGGTCAGGAAGAAGCCGACGGCGTTGTGGCCGTACCACCATTGGGTCAGGGCGTCCTGGACGCCGGCGAACAGCGAGTAGCTCCGCGTCTCCAGCAGGCCGATCGGCAGGGCCAGGTTGTTGACCACGTGCAGCAGGGCGACGGTGACGATGAAGGCCAGGTAGAACCAGTTGGCCACGTAGATGTGCGGCTCGCGGCGCTTCCAGATCGTGCCCAGGAAGACGAACAGATAGGCGACCCAGACGATGGTCAGCCACAGGTCGACGTACCATTCGGGCTCGGCGTACTCGCGCGACTGGGTGATCCCGGCGAGGTAGCCGGTGGCGGCCAGGACGATGAACAGCTGGTAGCCCCAGAACACGAACCACGGCAGCGTTCCGCCGAACAGCCGGGCCCGGCAGGTGCGCTGGACCACGTAGAAGGACGTGCAGATCAGCGCGTTGCCCCCGAAGGCGAAGATGACGCCCGAGGTGTGCAACGGTCGCAGCCGGCCGAAATTCAGCCAGCCGGCCTCAGGGAAGTAGAGCAGGTCGGGCCAGCTGAGCTGGGCGGCGATGACGACGCCCACCAGCATGCCGACGGCGCCCCAGAACATGGTCGCGATCACGCCGGCCTTGACGACGCCGTCCATGTATCGGTCCGGCTCGTCCCGGAACAGGCGTCCGCTGACGCCGGCCGTGAGGGCGAAGCCCCCCAGCACCGCCGCCGCCACGAAGATCAGGGCATGCAGCCTGAACAGGGGATCGTCGCTGGCCGCCCCGCCGAAGGCGAAGGCGAGGCCGACGACGACGGTGAACATGAGGAGCAGCGGACCGTCGATCGATCCGCCTCCCGCTGGTTTCGCAAGCTGGCTCATCTGGCTGGTCAAACCCCTCCGGCGCATTCGTGGCCGGAGCTAGACCCCGGGCGCGGGAGTCGCCTTGATCTGCATCAAGGCCTGGCCCGACGCGGCGCCCGATGGTCCGCCCCGACGCCTGAGGAAATCCACGATGCTCGCCCGCGCCCTGCCGATCGGCCTGACCCTGAAGGACATCACCCTGCACAGCGGCCTCGGCGCCCTGGCCCTGTGGACGACGGTGCTGTGGACGGAGCTTCCGAAGCTGGCCTACGGGCCGATCTGCGGCGATGCGACCGGACTGCTCGGTCATTGCCCCCTGTGCCTCCCCGCGGCCGTGCTGACGCTCGCCAGCCTCGCCGGGCTGGCGACGCTGGCCGGTCGCGCCGGCGGCCCCCGCTAGACCGTGACCCGCGCCAGCGTCGATCGCGCGCTGTCGGGAACGCGCCCGAGCTCGGCCAGCAGGGCGCGGTCACCCGTCTCGACTTCGACCTTGAGGCCGCGGCAGCCCAGGGACCGGGCGACGTCTCGCAACCCGTCGGCCAGGGCGCGGACCACCGGGCGGGCGTCGACGAGCGAGAAGGCGGCGATCTTCTCGACCCACAGCGAGCGGCCGGGCTGCAGGTCGGTGCGCACCTCGAACGGCGCCAGGCCGACCAGCCGGCCGGCCGCGTCGCGGGCGATCAGGGCGCCGGCGGCGCCCTGCTCGCGCGCCGTCCAGCGCTTCGCCCGCCGCCGCCACTGCCCCGGCGCCAGGTCGGTGAAGACCAGCCGCGCCAGCCAGAAGACCTCGTCGATCTCGGCGGCCGTGAGCCTGCTGACGCTGATGCGATTGAGCGGCGTGTCCATGTCGAGGTCGACGGTCGCAAGACGGCGCGCCGGAATCGTTGACCTGCATCAAGACCGCCGAATCGCCCCGGAGACGGCCAAATGCTTGTAGAGTCTGCACAAACAGCCTGCGCTTCGATCGCGGACGACAACCCCTGCGCGGCCTGTTCGGCCCGGCGGCTGAGCGTCTGCGGGGTCCTGGGGGACGCCGGCCTCAGGCGTCTCAACGACACCGCCGACCACGTCGTCTTCCGCCCCGGAGAGATACTCGTGCGGGAAGGCGACCCGGCTAGCTGCCTGTTCAACATCACCGAGGGCGCGGTGCGCGTGCACAAGCTGCTGGCGGACGGCCGGCGCCAGATCGTGGGTTTCCTGTTTCCGGGCGACTTCCTGGGCCTGGCGACAGGCGACCGCTACGCCTTTTCGGCCGAGGCGATCAGCAGCGGCGCGGCCTGCCGGTTCGAGAAGAAGACCTATCGCAAGGTGCTCGCCGAGCTTCCCGACCTCGAGCGCGCCCTGCTCGACCGCGCCTCGCACGAACTGAAGGCGGCGCACGACCAGATCCTGCTGCTGGGCCGCAAGACGGCGACAGAGCGGCTGGCCTCGTTCCTGGTGGACCTGGCCGACCGCGCGCGCAGGGCCGGCGGCGGCGACCGGATCGTGGGCCTGCCGATGACCCGGGCCGAGATCGCCGACTACCTGGGCCTGACGACCGAGACCGTCAGCCGGATCACCTCGCGCCTGAAGAGCCGGGGGGTCATCCGCCTGCTGTCGATGCACAGCCTGAGCATCGAGAAACCCCGCGAACTGCACGCGCTCGCGGGGCTCGACGTCGATGAGGACGCCTGAGGCCGACCGTCGGATCGGGCCGTGGATTGCGGCGCGACGGATCTTGGCGAGGGTTCGGACCGGATCGGCCCGAACCCCCTCTGGTCCTAGAACTTCCGGCCGAGGCCGACGGAGATGACCCACGGATCGAGGGTCACGTCCGACCGCAGGGCGCCGCCGTTGATGCGGGCGTCGGTGTCGAAGAACACCTTTTTGACGTCGACGTTGACCGACCAGGGACCCTGGACGGCGATGTCGGCGCCGGCCTGCAGCGCGTAGCCGAAGCCGTCCTCGAGGTCGACGGTGAAGCCGTTCTTGTCCTCGCCGCTGTAGAACAGCATGTAGTTCACGCCGGCTCCGACATAAGGGCTGAAGCGGGCGGCGGGCAGCGGGTGGTACTGCACCGAGACGACCGGCGGCAGCACCCAGGTCTCATGGACGCGCGTGGCCGTCGGCGCGGTGGTCGCCGCGATGTCGTGCTGCGACGTCCCCAGGATGACCTCGACGGCGACCTTGTCGGTGACGAAGTAGGAAATGCCCAGGCTCGGGATGGTGTCGTCGCTCACCGTGGCGTCCAGCCCGGTGTCGACGCCGCCGGCGGTGAAGATCGAGGCGGACTCGTCCGGCGCCACGGAGGTCGCGCGGAAGTTCACCCGCAGATCACCCTGTTGCTTGGGCTCGAAGTCCTGTGCGGCGGCGGCGCCGGCGACGCCCAGGAGCGCGATGGCGGCGACGGAGGCGAGGAGGGTCTTCATAGGTCTATCCCCTTGTATTTCCGGGGTTATCGATCTGTCCCGGCACCCCCTTCCTGAACCTTCACGAGCGTCAAATCGCTGACCTGGATCAATCCTTCCGGCCCGGAATCCGCCGGCCCCGCGGGCGCGAAAAAAAGGCCCCCGGCGGGCGCGAGGCTCGCCGGGGACAGGCCGGAGTCGTGATGGCGGGACCGGCCTATTCGGCGGCCAGCATCCGCGGCGTGACGGGCAGCGGCTTCTCGAGGGTCGCCCAGTCGATGAGGCCGTCGTGGACGGCATCCTCGAACTTCAGCACGCCGAGGGCCTCGAACTTGGGCCGCACGGCGTCGGTCAGCAGGCCCACCCGCTTGAGGTTGGGGATCATCCGCTCGAACAGGAAGTCCCGGAAGGCCCCGCCGGCCGCGGCGTTGTGGTTGATCTCGCGGGCCTCGTCGCGGGTGAAGCCGAACTCCTCGGCCACCTCGGTGTTGAACAGGCGCTCGCGCATGATGACGCAGGCCTCGTAGGCGAACTCGGCGCGCTCATCGATCTCGTTCTGGGGCAGGGCGCGGATCCAGCCCTCGAGGTAGTTCACCCCGAACGCCACGTGCCGGCCCTCGTCGCGCATCACCAGTTCGACGATCTGCTGCAGCAGCGGATCGCGGGTGGTCTGGCGCATGGACTGGAAGGCGGCCAGGGCCAGGCCCTCGATGAGGATCTGCATGCCGATGAACTTCAGGTCCCAGCGCTCGTCGGTCAGCACCTTGTCGAGCAGGGCCTTGAGATTCGGGTTGATCGGATAGATCAGCTTGCAGCGTTCGGTCAGGTAGCGGTGGAACACCTCGACGTGCCGCGCCTCGTCGAAGGTCTGGGACGAGGCGTAGAGCTTGGCGTCGTAGGTCGGGGCGCAGCTGACCAGCTGGCTGGCCACCAGCATGGCGCCCTGCTCGCCGTGCATGAACTGCGACAGGGTCTGGGCGTGGCTGCGCCAGGCGAAGTCCAGCTTCTGCTCGGGGGTCAGCGCCTCGTATTTGGGATGGCCGGCGAAGGCGTTCAGCGCGGGATCGTTCGGCGGTTCGGAGCGGGGGAAGGGCGCATCCCAGTCGACATCCATCTGGGCGTCCCAGTTGAACCGCTTGCCCAGCTCGTACAGCTTGCGGATCTTGGCGTTGGCGTCCTGGTAGTCCCAGTTGTAGGAGCCGGTCAGCGGCGTCCGGAAGATCTCCCGGATCACCTCGACGTCCTCGGCCGTCAGCTTGTCGGCGAGTTCGTCGCCGAAATCCCGGACGTCCTGGGGCGGTCCGTCGACCAGGGTCACCTTGAGCATTTCGTCTCTCCCGTTGGCCCCGACAAACGTGACGGGGGCGTCATTTTTTGATCAAGCGGATGCGCCGGCAGCCTTTCCGACGGCTCAGCGCGTGAGGTTCGTGCGGATCGAGACCACCGCCAGGGTCAGGCCGAACAGGCAGAAGGCGCCCGTCGCGGCGATCAGATAGGCCAGATGGACGGGCGGCAGGTTCGCCAGGGTCTCGGTCATCGGGGGCTCCTGAAACAGGCACCCAAGAGACCTGTCCAACGCCGCCTCGGTCGTTGACCTGGATCAATCCTCGCCTCGGCCGGATTGATCCGTATCAAGGCAGGCCTTCCCGCCCCCGCGTAGTCGTTCCGAATGCAGAATCGCGCGCTATCGGAAAGACAGGCGGACCTGACCTCCGTCCGGGGGGCCAGGACGCCGACGCGGGACGCCCTCGTGGCGCGCTACGACGGCCGTGCGCCGCGCTACACCAGCTATCCGACCGCCGTTCAGTTCGGCCCCCAGGTGAACGCGGCCGTTCATGCCGACTGGCTGGCCGGACTGCCCGTCGAGGAAGCCGTCTCCCTCTACCTGCACATCCCGTTCTGTTCGCGCATCTGCTGGTACTGCGGCTGCCACACCCGGGCGACGACCCGGACCGAACCGGTCTCCGACTACGTCGGCCAGCTGACCGAGGAGCTCGGCCTGCTGGAGGCCGCCCTGCCCGCGCGGATGCGGGTCAAGGAGATCCACCTGGGCGGCGGAACGCCGAACATGCTCTCGCGCGAGGACCTGTCCCGGCTGTTCACGGCCATCCGCCATGTCTTCAAGGTGTCGCCGGGCGCGGCCATCGCCGCCGAACTCGACCCGGCCGTCCTGACCCGCGAGTGGGTGCAGGCGGCGGCGTTTCACGGCCTGAGCCGGGCGAGCGTCGGCGTCCAGGACCTGTCGCCGCGGGTGCAGGAGGCCATCAACCGGATCGAGCCCTTCGCGGTGGTCGAGCGCGCCGTCGGCTGGCTGCGCGAGGCCGGCATCCTGTCGATCAACCTGGACCTCATGTACGGCCTGCCCCGGCAGACCGTGGCGGGGGTGCTGTCCACGCTCGACACCATCCTGACGCTGCGCCCCGAGCGCCTGGCGCTGTTCGGCTACGCGCACGTCCCCTGGATGAAGGTCAACCAGCAGCTGATCGAGGACGAGGACCTGCCCGGCCCCGCCGAACGCCTGGCGCAGTCGGAGGCGGCGGCCGAGCGGCTGATCGCCGCCGGCTATGTCCGCATCGGCCTCGACCACTTCGCCCTGCCGGATGACGAGTTGGCCGTGGCGCTGGCCGAAGGGCGGCTGCACCGCAACTTCCAGGGCTACACCACCGACGGCGCGGCGACGCTCCTCGGCCTCGGCGCGTCCTCGATCAGCCGGCTGCCGCAAGGCTTCGTGCAGAACCACGCGCAGGAGCGGCTTTGGCGGGAGGCCCTGGCGAAGGGGGTCCTGCCGACCGCCCGCGGGGTGGCGCTGACCGATGAGGACCGCTTCCGCGGCGAGATCATCGAGCGGCTGATGTGCGACCTGGCGGTGGACCTGCAGGAGGTCCGCGCCCGGCACGGCCAGCACCTGACCCACCTGCCCGATCTCGGCGAGGCCGTGGCGCGGCTGGCGCCGTTCGTCGCGGACGGCCTGGCGGCGACCGACGGCGTCCGCATCACCGTCACCGACGCCGGACGGCCGCTGGTCCGTTCGATCGCGGCGGCGTTCGACGCCTACCTGGATCCGACGGCGACCCGCCATTCGAGGAGCCTTTGATGAGCCGCCGCGTCCTGGTCATCAACGGGCACCCCGATCCCTCCGGCGATCGCTATTGCACGGCGCTGTCGGCCGCCTATCTGCGCGGCGCGAACCTGGCCGGGCACCAGATCCGGCGGATCGACGTCGGCGCGCTGAAGCTGCCGGCCATCGAGACCCAGGGACAGTTCCTCGAAGCGCCCTGCGAGGTCGCCCGGTCGGCGCAGGAGGCCATCCGCTGGGCCGAGCACGTGGTCGTGGTCTATCCGCTCTGGCTGGGCGCGCCGCCCGCCGCCCTGAAGGCCTTCATGGAGCAGGTGTTCCGCTATGGCTTCGCGCTGGGCGAGCCCGGCTCGGGCAAGATGGGTCTTCTGGGCGGGCGCACGGCGCGGGTGTTGATCACCATGGGCATGCCGGCGCCCTTCTTCCATTTCGCCTTCGACAGCGCGGGCCTGAAATGCGTCACCCGCGGCGTCCTGCGCCTGGCGGGCTTCGAGGTGCGCAGCACGATCATCGGCAGCGTCGACCGGTCGGCCGAGCGGCGGCGCGACTGGCTGCGCCGGATCGAGTCCCTCGGCGCCCGGGCCGCCTGAGGCGCGAATGCGTCCCGCGCAGGTTGACCTGCGTCAAACCGGGCGGGGCGAAACGGTGATCTCCTGACGTCGGGTTCGATGAACCCCTTGCGCGGAACGACCGCCGGCCCACCCCCCCCGAACGGCGGCCGCCGGGCGCCCTCCCCCGGGGGCGCCCGGATCGCGTTTCAGAGCCCCGCCGCCAGCGCCAGCCGCATGAGATCGGACATGTTTCGCGCGCCGGTCTTCGACATCAGGTTGGCGCGGTAGACCTCCACCGTCCGGGGACTGATCTGCAGTTCGTGGGCGATGACCTTGTTGGCCTTGCCCGACACCACGCCCATGAGCACGTCGCGCTCGCGGGGGGACAGCACGGCGAGCCGGGTCTCCGCCTCGCGCCGCGCCGCTTCTGAGGCCACGTCCGGATCGTGCGACTCGCACGCCACCTTGAGGGCCCGCAGCAGGGTCTCGTCGGAGAAGGGCTTTTCGATGAAGTCCCGCGCCCCGGCCTTCATCGCCTCGACGGCCAGCGGCACGTCGCCATGTCCGGTCATCACCACCACGGGGTGGGCCAGGCCCAGGTCGCGGATGCGGCGAACCAGCTCGATGCCGCTCATGCCCGGCATGCGCACGTCGGTGATGATGCAGCCCGGCTCGGCGGCCGCGCCCACCGCGAGAAAGGCCTCCGCCGACGGGTAGAGACGCGTGGCGAACCCTTCGACGTCGAGCAGGAAGCCGAGGGAATCCCGCATCGCCGCGTCGTCGTCGATGACATGAACCACCGTCGTCTCATTGCTCATGCGCGGCCTCCTTTCCGGCCAGCGGCAGCGTGAACGAGAACACCGCCCCGCCGCCCTCGTTCGGTTCGACCCAGATGCGCCCCCCATGCGCCTCGACAATGGTGCGGCAGATCGACAGGCCGACGCCCATGCCCTGCGCCTTGGTGGTCACGAACGGCTGGAACAGGCGGTCGGCCACCTGCGGCTCGATGCCGGGACCGGTGTCGGCCACCCGGACGAGGACCATGTCGTCCCTGGCGTGGTCGACGGAGATCGCCAGATCCTTGCGCGGCGAAACCTCCATCGCGTCGATGGCGTTGCGGATCAGGTTCAGCGCCACCTGCTGAATCTGGATCTTGTCGACGATCACCGAGCCGGCCCGGCGCGAGAAGCGCAGGGTGACGCGGACCCCCTGCTCGCGGGCCCCGACCAGGGCCAGCGCGCTGGCTTCCTCCAGCAGCTTGGCGGGGTCCTCCACCGTCCGCTCGGTTTCGCCCTTGGCCACGAACTCCCGAAGGCGCTTGATGATGTCCCCCGCCCGCACGGCCTGTTCGCCGGCGCGCTGCAGCGCCTGGCGCAGCCGGTCCCGGTCGACGGTCTCGGACTCGAGCAGGGTCGCCGAACCGCGCATGTAGTTGCTGATCGCCGACAGGGGCTGGTTGAGTTCGTGGGCCAGGGAGGAGGCCATCTCGCCCATGGCCGTCAGCCGCGAGACATGAACCAGTTCGGACTGCAGCTCCTGCAGCCGCCGTTCCTGGTCGCGACGCTCGGTCAGGTCGCGGACGAAGCCGGTGAAGAACATCTCCCGGCCAGCCGTCGCCTCGCCGACGGCAAGCTCCATCGGGAAGGTCGAGCCGTCCTTGCGCTCGCCCACGACGATGCGGCCGATGCCGACAATGCGCCGCTCGCCGGTGGCCAGGTACCGCCCGACGTAGGAATCGTGCTCTTCGCGGAACGGCGAGGGCATCAGCATGTTGACGTTCCGCCCGATCGCCTCGGCCGAGGTCCAGCCGAACAGCCGCTCGGCCGTGGCGCTGAACGAGCGGATGACGCCGCGGCCGTCGATGACGATCATCGCCTCGGGGACGGTGTCCAGGATCGACTGCAGATGGGCCTGGCGGGTCCGGGCCTCCGCCGCGTCGCGTAGCCGCCGCTCGCCGGCGGCGCCGATCAGCGGGCCGATCACGGCGTAGAGGGCCAGCAGGACGAGCATCGCGGGCTCGAGCGCCTCGCGTCCCAGGATGGCGGCGGTGGCGACCAGGCCCAGCACCGTGGCGGCCAAGGCCGGCCGGAACCCGCCCAGGGCCGCGGCGGCCATGAGCACGGGGACATAGACGATCAGCGCCGGTCCCGCGTTCCAGGGCTCGATCAGCTTCTGGATCAGACCGGCGGCGGCCGAGCCCGCGACCGCGATGGCGTAGGCCGCGCGCAGGGCGGCGTTCGACCGCCCGGTCTCGGTGGAACTCGACGACTCGCCCATCACTTCGCCCTGATGTTCTCCAGGGCGGTCTAGCACGCCGCGCGCGCCCGAACGACGCCGTCAGGCGGCGGCGAGTCGCCTCAGGCCGGCGCTGTTGCTGAGCCTGAACCGGCGATTGCCGAGGAACTCGACCATCCCCTCGCCCTGCAGCTGCGTGATCATGCGCGAGACGGTCTCGATGGTCAGGCCCAGGTAGTCGGCCATGTCCTGGCGGCCCATGGGCAGCTCGGTGACGTCCTCGCCGAGCCGCGCCGCCAGATCGACGAGGAAGGCGGCGACCTTCTCGCAGGCCGTCTTGCGGCCCAGCAGCATCAGATGGGCCTGGGTGCGTTCCAGCTCGCGCACCGCGCCGCGCCAGACCAGGCGCTCGACGCGGGCGGCCTCCTCGTCGTCGCGGCTGAGGGTCGCGCGGGAGAGGGCCACGATCTCGCAGTCGGTGAGCGCCTCGGCCGAGTAGCGATGCAGGTCGCCGCTCTCCAGGCCGAACACGTCGCCCGGATAGTAGAAGGCACCGATCTGGCGGCGGCCGTCGCGGCTGAGATGCGTGGTGCGGACCGCCCCGGCGACCACCTGATAGACCTCGCGGGCGTCGTCCTCCTGGACGTAGATCTCCTCGCCCAGGGCGAACCGGCGGCGGGCGCCCGGCATGGCCTCGGACTCGGTCGTGGCGCGACGGATCGGGATGATGTTCGTGTTCATGGGGGTCCCCCTCGATGCTTCGAAGGGTACGCGGACACGCCTCGGGGGAAATTCGTGTCGGTCCCCTAGGGGTGCGCCCCTAGGGGTTTCTACGGAGGGCCGCCGCCCCGCCCTTCAGGGCTCGATCCCGACCTTGGTGAACTGTTCGGCGACGTCCTTGTCGAGCGCGATCGCCGTGGCGATGTCGTCGTCGCCGTCCTCGATCCGCCCCAGACGGCGCTTGGCGATGCCGCGCATGTAGAGCGACGCGGCCAGCTCGGGGACGCGCTCGAGGGCCCTGTCATAGTCGGCGATCGCCTTGTCGAACTGGCCCAGCCGGAACCGGACCAGGGCGCGGCTGTCGAGGAAATTGGCGGAATCCGGCTCGAAGGCGAGCGCCTTCGAGCAATCCGCGAGGGCCTTCTGCAGATCGCGATTGGCCTTCGCGAGGGTCCAGCAGCGGATGTTGTAGGCGTCGGGCCGCTCGGTGTCGCGCGCGACCGCCGTGTCGAGCACCCGGATGGCCTCGTCGACCCTGCCGAGCTCGAAGAGGGTGGTGGCGCGGAAACTGTACTCGAAGTAGGCGGTGCTCGTCCGGCCGGCCTCGATCTCCATTTCCTCGACCGATCGTTTGTAGCCGCGCGGCGCTTCGAGGAAGATCCCGCTGCTGAGCGCGTTCAGCCCCTGCTCCGCGGCCTCCTTCTCGGCGAAGGGGATCTCCGAAACCAGCGACCTCTGGGAGGCGATCCCGGTGAAGACGCCGCCCTCCAGGCGCATGGCGCGCTTCAGCTCGAACCCGGCGACGACCTGCTCCACGTCGCCGCCGGTGAAGCGAAAGCCCGCGCCGGCGCGCGGAAGCTTGATCTCCAGCCTGACCGTCGTGAACACCGGCGATTCGACGGCGAAGGGCGCGTCGGCGTCGGGGCCCGGCTCGCGCTCGAATTCCTGGCGCCAGCCCACGGTCATGTCCGCCAGCTGGAATCGGCGCGGCCGCGCGCCGACCTCGCCGCTCCATTCGAGCTGGGAGGCGCCCGTCATGGTCATGCGCACGTCGCCGGTCGATTCGACGAACGTCCAGTCGACCGTGACCGGCTCGGTCGGCCATGGCAGCTCGGCCCACAGCGACTTGAGCGCCTCGGTGCGCTTCTCGTCCGACAGGGCCTGCAGCCCCAGGCCGACCACCGCCGCGTCGTTCCCGCGAAGCACCAGCTCGCCCCGGATCAGGGCCGGCGCGTCGATCCCGGCCGACGCGTCGATCCAGACGTTGGTCTCGCGAAGCGGAATCGGCGGGGGCGGCGTCTCGATCGGCTCCAGGGTCGCGCCCTCGCGAACCGCCAGCGCCCAGCGGTAGGGCGGCGGCGTGATGCGTCCGATGTCGCGGTCGCCGCGTCGCGTGCCGTCCAGCCAGTAGATCTTGCCGTCGATCCGGACGCGCACGATGGCGTGGTCGAAGACCTCGATCAGCGGAAGCTGCGCGTCCAGGCCGTCGCCGAACACCGTGCTGACGAAGGCCACGTCCGCCTCGACGCCCAGCTCGCGCAACAGGGCGACCAGCAGGGCGCTCTTGCCCTTGCAGTCGCCGAAGCGCCTCGACCAGGTGAGTTCGGCCGACGCCGGCGTGTAGCCGCCCAGGTTCATGCCGAGATAGACGTACCGGACCTGGTCCTGGACCAGCTGCAGGGCCAGACCCGCCCGCACCGCGGGATCGGACGACTTCGCCGCGATCCTGGCGGCCTCGGCGCGGATCGGGGAATCGGCGGCCAGGGCGGAGGCCTGCCGGTACATCGGAGCCATGATGCCGGCGATCTCGGCCCACCGCTCGAACTCGGTCACCACGAGGCGGCCGGGGCTGCCGAACCGCGCCGGCGCGCCCTTGGGCGCCGCCATCGGCGTGTCGACGTCCTGCAGGTCGAGGACCAGTTCGGTCATGTCGCCGGACTTGACCAATCTGGGCTCGGCCAGCAGGCCCGACGCCTGCCAGCGCAGGGGCTGGCTGTTGCTCCAGGTCTGGCGAAGGAAGAGCCGCCCGACCTTGCCCCGGTTGAGGTTGATCAGCATCTCGGACCGGCCCTGCATGACCGGGTCGTTGTGCTTGAGGGTGTAGGAGACGTCGATCAGGTCGCCGACCTGCACGCCCTCGACCTGCAACACGGCCGTCAGCCGTCCGTCGAGCATCGACTGCTCGAGCCGGGCCTCGCGCCGCAGGATGGTGAACGACTGCCCCCGGGCCAGCACGTCGATCACCTGACCGGCCCGATGCAGGCGCACGTGATGGACGGTGACCTCCTCGGTCGCCGGATCCCAGTTCAGCGACAGGTTTCCGAGAGACAGCGCCTGGGCCGTCCTCAGTTCCAGCACGGTGTGGGTGAAGGTCTCGTGGCCCGCATCGCCGTAGCGCAGCTGCAGGTCCTGCAGGACGATCCGCGCCGCGTCCGATGAGTCGTCCGGCCCTGCGGAGGCGAACCCCTGCTCGCGCACCCAGGGCGAGGGACCGGCGTACGCGAGCGTCTCGCTCGCCACGGCCGGCGCGGCCCACAGAACGGCCAGCGCGGCCAGCATCCACCTGAACATGTCGCACTCCCCCGAGCGCTGACGATATCGCGGTCATCGCCGCGAGCAACCAGCGTTCTCGCGTCATGGGCGAGAAACCCGGCGAGGTCGCCGACGCTCCCGGCTTGCGGCGCCGTGGCGTCGCCGCCTATGGACCGGGGGCGGACACGAGGGGGATGGCATGGCGAAGGGTGATGGCGAGGGCGTTGCGGATCTGAACCGCACCCTGGGTTTCGTGCGGCGCGTGGAGATGGATCCGGCCGGCCGGGCCGCGATCGAATACGAGGCCGGCCTGCACATGTGCCACTCGGGCGGCGTCGTGCAGGGCGGCTTCGTCACCGGCTGGATCGACGCGGCCATGGCCCACGCGGCCATCGCCATGGCCGGAAGCGACATCGTGCCGATGTCCCTCGAGCTGAAGGTCAGCTTCTTCGCCCCGGCCCGGCCCGGCCGGGTGATCGCCGAGGCCTGGGTCGAGCGGCGCGGCCGCCGGACCTGCTTCTTCGAGGGTCGGTTGCTGGACATGTCGGGAACCGTGCTGGCCAAGGCCAGTTCGACCATCCTGCTGGCCGGGCGCGCCGGCGTCGAGGCGACCGCCGCGGCGGCCCGCCGCGAGTCCCAGGCCTGACCGATCCGGCGAGGGACCGCGGCCGCGCGCCCGGAGTCGACAGGACCGCCCCCGGCGTGGCACGGCTGACGGCGCATGAGCGGTGAGACTTCAGACGTCGCGGACGCGCTGGCCGAGGCTTCGCGCCAGCTGGCCGCCGATCCGGCGCGGGCGGAAACCCTGGCGCGCGGCCTGCTGGCGGCCGACCCCGGACAGCTGGACGCCGCCCTGGTGCTGGCCTCCGCGCTCCGCCGGCAGGGGCGGGCGGAGCCGGCGCTGCAGGCGCTCGAGCCGGTGCTCAAGGGCCGTCCGGCCTGGGCCCCGGTCCATCTGGAAGCCGGGCTGGCGATGGCCGACCTCGGCATGCAGCGGCCGGCCGTCGCGGCCCTCAGGCGCGCCGTCGGCCTGGACCCGCGCCTGGCCCCGGCCTGGACCGCCCTGGCCGACCAACTGTCGCTCGTCGGGGACGAGGCCGGCGCGGAGGCCGCGCGGGCCGGACAGATGCGGGCGGCGGCGCGCGACCCCGAGCTGCTGCAGGCCGCCAGCGCCCTTTTCGCCAACGACCTGCCCGTGGCCGAGCGGCTGCTCAAGGCGCGGCTGTCGCGCCATCCGGCCGACGCGCCCGCCATTCGCATGCTGGCCGAGGTCGCCGCGCGGCTGGGCCGCTACGAGGACGCCGAGGTCCTGCTGGCGCGCTGCGTGGAGCTGGCGCCGGACTTCGCCGAGGCCCGCCACAACCACGCCACCGTACTCTACCGCCTGAACCGATCGGAAGAGGCGCTGGCGCATCTGGATCGCCTGCTGGCGCGGGATCCCGGGCATCCGGGCTATCGCAATCTCAAGGCCGCCGCACTCGGCCGCGTCGGCGACTACGCGGGCGCCATCGCGCTCTACGAGGCGCTCCTGAAGGCCTATCCCGACCAGCCCAAGGCCTGGATGAGCTACGGGCACTCGCTGAAGACGGTGGGGCGGCAGGCCGAGTGCATCGCCGCCTACCGCCGGACCCTCGCGCTGGCGCCGCGATTCGGCGAAGCCTGGTGGAGCCTGGCCAACCTCAAGACGGTCCGCTTCGCCGAGGACGACCTCGCCGCCATGTCCGCCCAGCTGTCGGCGAGCGACCTGACGGCCGAGGATCGCTTTCACCTCCACTATGCGCTCGGCAAGGCGCTGGAGGACGCCGGCGACTTCGAGGCGTCCTTCAGGCACTACGCCGAGGGCGCGCGGCTGAGACGGGCGGCGGCGACCTACGACGCCGAGGCCACCAGCGCCCACGTGGCCCGGTCCAGGGCGATCCTGACCCGCGACTTCTTCGCCGCGCGCCAAGACTGGGGCTGTCCCGCCCCCGACCCGATCTTCGTCGTCGGTCTGCCCCGGTCGGGATCGACGCTGATCGAACAGATCCTGGCCAGCCACTCGGCGGTGGAGGGCACCATGGAGTTGCCCGACATCATCTCCATCGCGAGGCGACTGGGCGGCCGCCGTCGGCGGGACGATCCCTCGACCTATCCGGAGGTGCTGGCCGGCCTCGACGCGGACGCCTGCCGGGCCCTGGGCGAGGAATATCTCGAGCGCACCCGCATCCAGCGCAAGACCGACCGGCCGCTGTTCATCGACAAGATGCCCAACAACTTCGCGCACACGGGCCTGATCCGGCTGATCCTGCCCAACGCCAGGATCGTCGACGCCCGACGCCACCCGCTGGCGGGCTGCTTCTCGGCCTTCAAGCAGCATTTCGCGCGCGGCCAGACCTTCTCCTACGACCTGACCGAGCTGGGGCGCTACTATGCCGACTACGTCGCGCTGATGGCCCATTTCGACGAGGTCCAGCCGGGGGCCGTGCACCGGGTGATCTACGAGCGGATGGTCGCCGACCCGGAAGCCGAGGTGCGCGCCCTGCTCGCCTACTGCGGCCTCGAGTTCGAGGACGCCTGCCTGCGGTTCTACGAGAACGACCGGGCCGTGCGCACGGCCAGCTCCGAGCAGGTGCGGCGACCGATCTTCACCGACGCGGTGGAGCAGTGGCGCGCCTACGAGCCCTGGCTCGACCCGTTGAAGGCGGCGCTGGGCGAGGCGCTGGAGCGCTGGGACGCGCCGCGCTGACCGCGGCTGCGGCGCCGCAGCCACAGGAGGCGTCAACCTCTTCGCGAAGCCGCAATTCCCGGCCGGCTCGCTTGACAGCGCATCCGTCAGGGGACTGACATCGCCGGACATCGTTACGCCAAGTCGAGGGGGTCTCCATGGCGCGAGTTTCGTTCGGGCGGTCAGCCTGCCTGCTGTCGTCCGCCCTGCTGGCCAGCACCATGCTGACCGGCGTCACGGCGGCGCGGGCGCAGGACACCGCCACGGTCGAGGAGATCATCGTCACCGCCCAGAAGCGGGCCGAAGACCTTCAGGACGTGCCGGTGAGCGTTCAGGCGTTCGGCACCGAGCGGCTCGAGGAGCTTCAGGTCGAGGACTTCGACGACTACGTGAAGTTCCTGCCCAGCGTGGCGGTGCAGCAGACCGCGCCGGGCTTCAACAACGTCTACATGCGCGGCGTGGCCAGCGGCGGCGACGGCAACCACTCCGGCCCCCTGCCGAGCGTGGGCATCTATCTGGACGAACAGCCGATCACGACGATCACCGGCTCTCTCGACGTCCACGTCTACGACATGGCCCGGGTCGAGGCCCTGGCCGGGCCGCAGGGCACGCTCTACGGCGCCAGCTCGCAGGCCGGCACCATCCGCCTGATCACCAACAAGCCCGAGTTCGGCGTGTTCGAGGGCGCCTTCGACGTCGAGGTCAACAGCGTCACCGAGGGCGACGTCGGTTATGGCGTCGAGGGCTTCGTCAACCTGCCCCTGAACGAATCGGCGGCCCTCCGCGTCGTGGCCTGGTACCAGTACGACGCCGGCTACATCGACAACGTGCTGGTCCCGCGGACCTATCCGACCTGGGACGCGGCGACCGGCGGCAACGGCACCATCGTCAACACCCGGTTCGCCGAGGACGACTACAACGACGTCACCAAGGCCGGCCTGCGGGCGGCCCTCAAGATCGACCTCAACGACGAATGGACCCTGACCCCGGCGATCATGGGCCAGACGCAGGAGAGCAACGGCAACTTCTCGTTCGATCCCGACATCGGCGACCTGAAGATCGCCCGCTACCGCCCCGAGAGCGCCCAGGATGACTGGTACCAGGCGGCGCTGACCCTCGAGGGCCGGATCGGCAGCCTCGATTTCATCTACGCCGGCGCCTACATGAAGCGCGACGTCGACACCGAGGCCGACTACTCGGACTACTCGTTCTTCTACGACACCCTGTTCGGCTACGGCGTCTACTGGACCGACGACCTCGGCAACCCGATCGACCCGACCCAGTACATCCAGGGCAAGGACCGCTACACCAAGGCCAGCCACGAAATCCGGGTCTCCAGCCCCGGCGACCTGCCGCTGCGCTTCGTGGGCGGCTTCTTCTACCAGCACCAGGAACACGGCATCGAGCAGCGCTACATCATCGACGGCCTGGCGTCCTCGCTGTCGGTGACCGGCTGGCCGGACACCATCTGGCTGACCGAGCAGCTGCGGACCGACATCGACTACGCCCTGTTCGGCGAACTGGCCTACGACATCACCGACCGCCTGACGGTCACCGGCGGCGCGCGGCTGTTCCGGGCCGAGAACTCGCTGAAGGGCTTCTTCGGCTTCTCGTCGGGATACAGCGGGTCCACGGGCGAAGCCGCCTGCTTCGGCCCCCCGGTGGTGTCCAAGGCGCCCTGCACCAACCTCGACAAGATCACCGACGAGGCGGGGCTCACGCACCGGCTGAACCTGACCTACGACATCGACGACGACCGGATGGTCTACGTCACCTGGTCGACCGGCTTCCGGCCCGGCGGCATCAACCGTCGCGGCACCCTGCCGCCCTACAGCTCGGACTTCCTGACCAACTACGAGTTCGGCTGGAAGACCACCTGGCTGGGCAACACCGTCCGCTGGAACGGCGCGGCCTATTACGAGCGGTGGGAGGACTTCCAGTTCGCCCTGCTCGGCGCCAACGGCCTGACCGAGATCAAGAACGCCGCCCAGGCGCGGGTGATCGGCCTGGAGACGGATGTCGCCTGGCGGGTCAACGAGGCCCTGACCATCACCGGGGGCGCGGCCTGGACCGACGCCGAGCTGACCGAGAACTACTGCGGCTTCGTCAACGCCCAGGGCAATCCGGTGATCAACTGCCCGGCGCCCCAGGCGCCGGAAGGCACGCAGCTTCCGGTGACGCCGAAGTTCAAGGCCAACCTGACGGCCCGCTACGAATGGACGGTCGGCGAGTACGACGCGCACGTCCAGGGCAGCGTGGTCACCCAGACCAGCAACTGGACCGACCTGCGCCTCGTGGAGCGGGCGATCATCGGCGAACAGGAGGGCTGGACGGCGTTCGACTTCACCTTCGGGGTGGATCGCGACGACTGGTCGGCCGAATTCTTCGCCAAGAACCTGACCGACGAACGGGCCAGCCTCTACCGCTATGCCCAGTGCGCCGAGTCGGTCTGCGGCGCGTCCACCTACGTCGTGCCCAACCAGCCGCGCACGATCGGCATCCGCCTGGGCCGCCGGTTCTGAGGCGGGCTGCGGGGTCTCAGGCCTTGCGGCCCCGCAGCCTCAGGCGGCTGACGCCGCCGTCGGGATAGATGTTCAGCCGGACGAAGCGGATCGGCCCGTGCGGGCGGATCTTGCTGCGGAAGACGTGGACGTGGTCGGCCCGCAGCTTCGATTCCGCCAGCAGCAGCGGCCAGGCTTCGGCCTGGGCGGCGATCGCCTCGGGCGGGCCGGACGCCTCGGCCGAGGCCTGGATGGCGCAGCGGTCCGGGTAGTTTCCCTTGAAGTGGGCGGTGTCGACGATGATCTCCTCGATCGTCCCGGCATGGCCGAGTTCGAGAATCGCCCAGTCGTGGCCCGGCTCGCGGCGGCGACGGGTCTCCCAGCCGTCGCCCATGTCCCGGCCCCGCCCCGGCGCGGTCAGGTTCTCGACCCGGCCGAAGTGCTCGTCGTTGGCGATGATCCCCCGACCGCCGTTCTCCATGGCCAGCAGGTCGACGACCTCGTCGGCGGCGACCTTCGACCAGTCCTTGTGGATCGTTCCGTAGACCCGCAGCCGCGCGACGCCGCCGTCGGGGAAGATGTCGAGCCTCACATGGGTCCAGACCCCGGCGCTCTTGGCCATGACCCAGCGGCGGTCGTTCCCATTCAGGTCCAGCATGTCCGTCAGCGGCGTCCAGACCTGGTCCGCGGCCGGCAGTTCCGCGTCGCTGACACAGGCCGAGACGGCGGCGCCCGGCGGGTAGTTGCCGGTGAAGTGACGGGTGTCGATCTCGAAGCCGGCGATCTCGCCCGGCGCGCCCAGCTTCACCACCGCCCAGTCGTGGCCCGGGGTGCGCTTGCGGCGGCTCTCCCAGCCGTCCATCCACTTGCCGTTCTCGTCGTACTTGCCGGGAACGAACACCGGATCGGCGGGAGCGATCAGCCGGGCCTTGTCGGCGAAGAAGTCGTCGGTGGCGTAGACCACCCGGCCGCCGAGACGCGGCTGGGCGAGGTCGAGATAGCCGGCGAAGGGGTGGGTCACGCGGGCTCCCTGAACAGGTCGGCGAGGCGGAAGGCGGCGATGCGGTGGATCTGGCGCACGGCCTCGTCGAACTCCGTCTCGGGCGTATTGCCGAGCCGGGCCTCGAAGGTGTCCAGGATGTCGCGGCGGCTCATGCCCTTCACGGCCACGATAAAGGGAAAGCCGAACCGGTCGTCATAGGCGGCGTTGAGCCGGTGGAAGGCCGCGTACTCCTCCGGCGAACACTGGTCGAGGCCGGCGCCGGCCTGCTCGCGCACCGAGGCGTCCGCCATGCGGGCGCGGCCGGCGAGCTGCGGATGGGCGCGGATCAGGGCCAGTTTGCGCTCGCGCGAGGCGCTGTCGACCACCGCCGCCATGGCCGCGGCCATCAGCTCGGGCGTGCGCAGGGCGCCGGCCCCCGGCCAGACCGCCTCGGCGACCCAGGGACTGTCCTCGTAGACCGCCCCGAACCGCTCCACGAACCCCTCCCTACCCGACATGGGGGTGCCTCAGCCGCCAGTGACGGGCGATCTCGACGCGGCGGGCGAACCAGACGTCCCCGTGGCCGAGGGCGTACTTCAGGAACCGTTCCAGGCCGGCCATCTTTCCCGGCCGACCGGCCAGCCGGCAGTGCAGGCCGACGGACAGCATCCTGGGCCGCGCCTCGCCCTCGGCGTAGAGCACGTCGAAGGCGTCCTTCAGATAGCTGTAGAACTGCTCGCCGGTGTTCAGCCCGGTCCCCGAAAAGCGCATGTCGTTGGCTTCCAGGGTGTAGGGCACGATCAGGTGCGGCCTGCCCGACTCGATCGTCCAGAACGGCAGGTCGTCGGAATAGTCGTCGGCGTCGTAGAGGAAGCCGCCCTCCTCCGCCGCCAGCCGCCGGGTGTTGGGGCTGGTGCGGCCCGTGTACCAGCCCAGCGGCCGCTCGCCGGTCAGCCGGGTGTGGATCTCGATGGCGCGGGCCATGTGCTCGCGCTCCACAGCCTCGGGGACGCGCTGGTAGTCGATCCAGCGCCAGCCGTGGCTGGCGATTTCGTGGCCGGCCATCAGGAAGGCCTCGACCACCGCCGGATTGCGCTCCATGGCCATGGCCACGCCGAACACCGTGACCGGCACGCCATAGCGCTCGAACAGTCGCAGCAGCCGCCAGACCCCGGCGCGCGAGCCGTACTCGTAGATCGACTCCATGCTCATGTGCCGGGCGCCCTCGACCGGGCCGGGGAAGATCATGTCGGACAGGAAGGTCTCGGCGCCGGCGTCGCCGTGCAGCACGCTGCGTTCGCCGCCTTCCTCGTAGTTGAGCACGATCTGCACGGCGATCCGCGCGCCCCCGGGCCAGTCCGCGCGGGGCGGATTGGCGCCATAGCCGACCATGTCGCGGGGATAGGCGTCGCTCATCGGACGGCCATAGCAGGCCCGATCAGCGGGCGGCGTCAAGTTTGGTCAGCGGCGAACGGTTGCAATCGGCCCGCCGCGGGGAGATTCTGGCCTGCTCCGCCGCGCTTCGCGGCCCCTGGAGCCCGCATGACCGGTCTGACGACCCACGTCCTGGACACGACCCACGGCCGGCCCGCCGCCGGCATGGTGCTGCGCCTGAAGCGGGGCGAGGCGGTGCTGGCCGAGACCCGCACCAACGCCGACGGCCGCTGCGATGCGCCGCTGCTTGCCGGCGAGGCCCTCCAGCCCGGCCGCTACCGGCTGGAGTTCGAGGTCGGCGACTATTTCCGCATGCTGACGGTCGAACTGCCGGAGCCGGCCTTCCTGGAGACGGTGGTCATCGACTTCGGGATCGCCGACCTGTCGGTCCACCACCACGTGCCGCTGCTGGTCTCGCCGTACGGCTACTCGACCTATCGGGGAAGCTGATGCGGCAGGTCGTCCGCTTCGTCCTGGACGGCGAGATCGTCGAGCTGAGCGACATCGACCCGACGCTCACCGTGCTGAACCTGCTGCGCTACCGCCTGCGGCGGACGGGAACCAAGGAGGGCTGCGCCGAGGGCGACTGCGGCGCCTGCACCGTGGCGCTGGGCGAACTGGACGGCGAACGGGTGAAATGGCGGGCGGTCAACGCCTGCATCCTGTTCGCCCCGATGCTGGACGGCAGGGCGCTGAAGACCGTCGAGAGCCTGGGCGGCGACCATCCGGTCCAGACGGCGATGGTCGAGCATCACGCGTCCCAGTGCGGCTTCTGCACGCCGGGCTTCGTCATGAGCCTGTGGGCGCGCGGGCGCGAGGACGACCCGCCGCGGATCGAGGACACCCTGGCCGGCAACCTCTGCCGCTGCACGGGTTACGGGCCGATCATGGCGGCGGGCGAAGCGGCCGCCGCCGCGGCCGAGGACGATCCCGTGGCGGCCCTGAAGGCCCTGGCGAACGACGAGCCGCTGGCCCTGGACCGGAACGGCCGCCGCTGGTTCTCGCCGAAATCGGTGGACCAGCTGGCCGAGCTCGTCGAGAGGCATCCCGAGGCGACCGTCCTGGCCGGCGCCACCGACGTCGGGCTGTGGGTCACCAAGCAGCATCGCGCTTTGCCGGCGATCGTCGCGATCAACGAGGTAACGGAACTCAGGAGCATCGAGACCGGGGCGGGCGAGCTTCGTCTCGGCGCCGGGGTCCGCTACAGCGACGCCCTCTCGGCGCTGGCCGGCCTGCACCCCTCGCTCGGCGAACTGGTCCGGCGACTGGGCTCGGTGCAGGTGCGCAACAGCGGCACGATCGGCGGCAACATCGCCAACGGCTCGCCCATCGGTGACATGCCGCCGGCCCTGATCGCGCTCGGCGCCCGGCTGACGCTGCGCCGGGGCGCGGCCACCCGCGAGATTCCGCTGGAGGACTACTTCCTCGACTACGGCAGGCAGGACCGGCGACCGGGCGAGTTCGTCGAGGCGATCGTCGTGCCGCGCCCCACGGGCCTCTTTCGGGCCTGCAAACTCTCCAAGCGGTTCGACCAGGACATCTCGGCGGTCTGCGGCGCCTTCTGGCTGAAAATCGAGGACGGTCGGGTCGAAGCCGCCCGCGTCGCCTTCGGCGGCATGGCGGCGACACCCAGGCGGGCCGCAGCCTGCGAGGCGGCGCTGACCGGCGCGCCGTGGACGGCCGGGACGGTCGAGGCGGCGGCGGCGGCGCTGGCCGGCGACTTCACACCCATCGACGACATGCGCGCCTCGGCCGCCTACCGCCTGGCGGCGGCCGGCAACCTGCTGCGCAGGCTGTTCGCGGAGGCGGGCGGCGAGCGAACGGACGTCCTGGCGGAGGCGGCGATCGATGCCTGACGCCGGCGCCCGTCCATCCGAAGCCGCCGGCCTCGTCCACCGCCCGATCCGGCACGACAGCGCCGAGCGGCACGTCAGCGGCGCGGCCCTCTATATCGACGACCTGCCCGAGCCCCCCGGACTGCTGCACGTCTTCGTGGGCATGAGTGAACGGGCTCACGCGAAGCTGCTGTCGCTGGACCTGGCGGCGGTTCGGGCGGCGCCGGGCGTCGTCGACGTCATCGACGCCCGGGACATCCCCGGCCGGAACGACTGCAGCCCGGTGGCGGGCGACGACCCGGTCTTCGCCGACGGCCTTGTGCAGTACGTCGGACAGTCGCTGTTCGCCGTCGCCGCCGAAAGCCTGGAACAGGCCCGCGCCGCCGCGAAGCTGGCCAGCGTGGTCTATGAGGATCTGCAGTCGCTGTTGACCATCGCCGACGCGCGGGCCGCCGGCAGCGTCATCGAGCCGGCCCAGGCCATGCGCCTGGGCGACGCCGCCGCGGCCATCGCATCGGCGCCGCACCGGCTGGACGGGCGTCTCGTCATCGGCGGCCAGGATCACTTCTACCTCGAGGGCCAGATCGCCCTGGCGACCCCGCGCGAGGGCGGCGACGTCCATGTCTGGTCCTCGACCCAGCACCCGACCGAGGTGCAGCACAATGTCGCCAAGGTGCTCGGCCTTAGGGACCACGCCGTCACCGTCGAGGTCCGCCGGATGGGCGGCGGATTCGGCGGCAAGGAGAGCCAGCCGGCCCTGTTCGCCGCCATCGCCGCCCTGGTCGCCGTTCGCACCGGCCGCCCGGCCAAGCTGCGCCTCGACCGCGACGACGACATGGTCATGACCGGCAAGCGGCACGATTTCGAGTCGCGCTGGTCCGTGGGCTTCGGCGATGACGGGCGGCTGACCGGCGCGGCCTTCGACCTGGCCTCGCGCTGCGGCTGCTCGGCGGACCTGTCGATGGCCATCAACGACCGGGCGATGTTCCATGCCGACAACGCCTATTGCCTGCCCGCCGCCGAGATCGTCTCCCACCGCCTGCGCACCCACACGGTGTCGAACACCGCCTTCCGCGGATTCGGCGGGCCGCAGGGCATGATGGGGATCGAGCGGGCGATGGACGCCGTCGCCCTGCGCCTGGGCAAGGATCCGCTGGATGTCCGCAAGGCCAACCTCTACGGCGTCGCCGGCGAGCTGACGCCCTACGGCCAGACGGTGGACGACAGCCCGGCGCTGGCGCTGGTCGAGCAGTTGGAGCGGACCAGCGACTATCGCAGGCGGCGGGCCGCGATCCTGGCGTGGAACGCGGAGAACCGCGTCCTCAAGCGCGGCATCGCCCTGACGCCGGTGAAGTTCGGCATCAGCTTCACCGCCACCCATCTGAACCAGGCCGGCGCGCTGTTGCACGTCTACACGGACGGCAGCGTCATGCTGAACCACGGCGGCACGGAGATGGGCCAGGGCCTCTACATCAAGGTCGCCCAGGTGGTCGCCGACGTCTTCGGCCTGCCGCTGGAGGCGGTGAAGATCACCGCGACGGCGACCGACAAGGTGCCCAACACCTCCGCCACCGCCGCCTCGTCCGGCAGCGACCTGAACGGCATGGCGGCGCTCGACGCGGCGAGCCAGATCCGGGACCGGCTGGTCGCCTTCGCCGCCAGGGAGTTCGGCGTCGCCGAACAGGCGGTCGTCTTCGGCGGCGGCGAGGTTCGGGTCGGCGACACGACCCTGCCGTTCAGCGACCTGGTCCGCCGGGCCTGGTTCAACCGCGTCTCGCTGTCGGCCGCCGGCTACTACCGCACGCCCGAGATCCACTACGACCGCGCCCGCCATCAGGGCCGGCCGTTCTTCTACTACGCCTGGGGCGCCGCCGTGTCTGAGGTGATCATCGATGCGCTGACCGGCGAGAACCGCTGCCTGCGCGCCGACATCCTCCACGACTGCGGCAGCTCGCTGAACCCGGCCATCGATCTCGGCCAGATCGAGGGCGGTTTCGTCCAGGGCATGGGCTGGCTGACCACCGAGGAGCTGGTCTTCGACGGCGAGGGCGCGCTGAAGACCCACGCCCCCTCGACCTACAAGATCCCGACCTGCTCCGACCGGCCGCCGGTGCTGAACATCGACTTCTGGCGCGAGCCGAACCGGGCGGAGACCATCCACCGCTCCAAGGCCGTGGGCGAGCCGCCGCTGATGCTGGCCATCTCGGTGTTCTCCGCCCTGACGCAGGCCGTGGCGGCGGCGGGCGACTATCGGGCGACGCCCGACCTCGACGCCCCGGCGACGCCGGAGCGGATCCTGATGGCGGTCGAAGACGTGCGCCGCCGGGCGGGCGCCCCGTGAGCTGGGCGGCGCAGGCCCTGGCCGCGGTGCGGCGCGGCGAGGCGGTGGCGCTGGTCACCGTGCTGGCCGCCGAGGGCTCGACCCCGCGCGAGGCCGGAACCCGCATGCTCATCGGCGAGCGCGGCCAGAGCGGCACCATCGGCGGCGGGGCGCTGGAGCACCGGGCGAGCGAGCAGGCCCGGAGGATGCTGGCCTCGGACCGCAACTGGGCGCTGCAGGACTACCCGCTTGGTCCGTTCCTGCAGCAGTGCTGCGGCGGCCATGTGCGGCTGCTGCTGGAACGGCTGGACCGTGACAGCGCCCGCTGGCTCGGCGAGGCGGCGCGCCGGGAGGCGGCGGGGGAGCGGTACAGGATCGAAGGGTGCGTGCGGGGCGGGAGACTCGAACGCACCGTCCTCCCCAACGCAGTTGGGGAGGGGGACCGTCCGAAGGACGGTGGAGGGGGCGGAATCGCCGTCTCCAGCGCAGCCCCCTCCACCATGCTCCGCATGGTCCCCCTCCCCGGACCTGCGGCCTGGGGAGGAACAGATAGTCAGTGGCCGGGCCACCTGGTCTGGATCGTTGGATCAGACGGCCGCCCCCTCGCCGGTCGCCGATCTCCACTTACTGAGGGAGACGCCATCATCGAGACCATCGACGCCCGCCGGCCGCGACTGCTGCTGTTCGGCGCCGGCCACGTGGGCCAGGCCATCGCCCGGGCCTTCGCGCCGCTGGCCTTCAGGCTGGACTGGTTCGATTGCCGGGACGACGCCGCCGGGCCGGGCGTCGCCGTCCATGACGAGGATCGGCTGGTCCGGCTCGCCGCCGAGGCCGGGCCGGACGATCTCGTCCTGATCCTCACCCACAGCCATGACCTCGACTACCGCCTGACCCGCGCCGTCCTGACCGGCGCCGGCGCGCGATACTGCGGCCTGATCGGGTCCGACACGAAGCGGGCCCGCTTCCTGCGCCGCCTGCGCGGCGACGGCGTCGCCGAGACCGCCATCGCCCGCCTGACCTGCCCGATCGGACTGCCCGGCCTGAAAAGCAAGGCGCCCGAGGTGATCGCCGTGGCCGTCGCGGCCCAGCTGCTGCAACTGATCGAGACCTGAGGGGAACGCCGTGGGGGCCGACATCCTGAGCTGGCTGAACCTGGCGGCGCGCTGGCTGCACCTGATCGCCGGCGTCGCCTGGATCGGATCGTCCTTCTACTTCATGTGGCTGGACGCCCGGCTGAAGGCCGGTCCCGGCACGCCGCAGGGGGTGCAGGGCGACCTCTGGGCCGTGCACGGCGGCGGCTTCTACCACAAGCGCAAGTACCTGACCGTCCCGCCTGACATGCCCGAGGACCTGCACTGGTTCAAATGGGAGGCCTACACCACCTGGATCAGCGGGGTCCTGCTGCTGACCCTGATCTACTACGTCGGGGCCAAGGTCTATCTGATCGACCCGGCGAAGATGGCGCTCCAGCCCTGGCAGGCGATCGCCGCCGGCCTCGGCTGCCTGGCCGGCGGCTGGATCGTGTACGACGCCCTCTGCCGCTCGCCGATCGGCCAGAACCCGAAGCTGTTCGGCGCGGTCTGGTTCGCCGTGCTGACCGCCGCCGGCTGGGGCCTGACCCAGATATTCAGCAGCCGGGGCGCCTTCATCCATCTGGGCGCGATGATCGGCACGGCGATGGCGGCCAATGTCTTCATGGTCATCATCCCCAACCAGCGCAGGATCGTCGCCGCCCTGCTGGCCGGCCAGCCCGTCGACCCCGCGCTCGGCAAGCGCGGCAAGATGCGGTCGGTGCACAACAACTACATGACCCTGCCGGTGCTGTTCCTGATGGTCTCCAACCACTATCCCGTCGTGGTCGACCACCCGCTGAACTGGCTGCTGATGGCGGGCATCGGGGCCAGCGGCTGGACGATCCGCCACTTCTTCAACCGCCGGAACGCCGGTTCCAGTCAGCCGATGATCCTGGTCAACGGGGTGATGATCTTCGTCGCCGTGATGATCCTGGCCGGGGCCACCAGGGCCAGGCCCGCCGCCCCGCCGGCCGCGGGGGTGTCGTTCAGCGAGGCCCGCGCCATCATCGAAGAGCATTGCGCGGCCTGCCACGCCGCCAGCCCGACCCACGCCGGCTTCCCCACCGCGCCGAACGGCGTCGCCTACGACACCGAGGCGGAGATCCGCCGCTACGCGGGCCGCATTTACGAGCGGGCCGTGGCCACCGACTCCATGCCGCTCGGCAACGAGACCGGCATGACCAGGGCCGAACGCGACCGGCTCGGGGCCTGGATCAAGGCGCAGGAGAAGTGATGCGGCGGGTGACGCCCAGACCCCTGACCCCCGAAGCCTTCGCCCCCTACGGCGATGTGATTTCCGCGCGGCCGGACGTGAACCACTATCCGATCAACTATGGCGCCACGACGCGCTTCCATGATCTGGCCGGGATCGACGTGCTGCGGGACGGCGGGCGACCGATCGTGTCGATCTTCCGCTCGACGCCGCTGCCGAAGCTGGTCCTGAAGATCATGGAGCGTCACCCGGTGGGCAGCCAGGCCTTCATGCCCCTGAGCGGCCGTCCCTACCTCGTGGCCGTGGCGCCGCGCGGCGACCTGGCGCCCGACAGGATCGAGGTCTTCCTCGCCGCCGGCGACCAGGGCGTGAATTACGCTCCCGGAACCTGGCACCACTACTCCCTGGCCCTCGGAGAGATCAGCGACTTCCTGGTCGTCGACCGCGCCGGCCCCGGCGCCAACCTTGACGAGGCGGCGCTGGCCGAAGCGGACTGGATCGAGGTCGCGCTCGACTGACCACGGCGGAAATGGAGGGACAGCTTACGCAATTCCTCGCCAGCGGCGGAGCGGTCCGGCGGAAATTAGGAAGCTGTCCCTCCATTTCCCTACAGCCGCTCGTAGGCCGACAGCGTCAGGAACTCGGCGAACTCGTCCTGCAGGCAGAGGTCGCGCATCAGCTCGGCGGCTTCGGACCAGCGGCCGCTCGCCCAGCGGTCTTCGCCCACCTCGCCCCGCACGACGTCCAGCTCCTCGGCGAAGGCGCGCTCGAACAGCGCCGGCGTCATCGGCGTTCCGCCCTCCAGCACCACGCCGTTCCGGATCCACTGCCAGATCGAGGCCCGGCTGATCTCCGCCGTGGCGGCGTCCTCCATCAGCCCGTAGATGGCCACGGCCCCGGCCCCGCCGAGCCAGGCCTCGATGTACTGCACGGCGACGCGCAGGTTGTGGCGCAGGCCGGCCTCCGTGAACGGGCCGGGCGGAGGCGCCAGCAGGTCGGCTTCGGTCACCGGCGCGTCGTCCTCGCGGGAGACCTCCAGCTGGTTGGTGCGGCCGGGCGCGAAGGCCTCGCCGTAGACCTGGTTGACCACGTCCGAAAGGCCCGGGTGGGCGATCCACGAGCCGTCGTGGCCGTTGGCCGCCTCGCGCGCCTTGTCGGCCCGCACGCGCTCCAGCACCTGGGCGTTCTCCTGCGGATCCTTGCGGGGGATGAAGGCGCTCATGCCGCCCATGGCCAGGGCGCCGCGGCGGTGGCAGGTGCGGATCAGCAGCCGCGAGTAGGCGTCGAGGAAGGGCTTGTCCATGGTCACCGACTGGCGGTCGGGCAGCAGCCGGTCGCCGTGGCGGCGCAGGGTCTTGATGTAGCTGAAGATGTAGTCCCAGCGGCCGCAGTTGAGCGCGGCGGCGTGGTCGCGAAGCTCATGCAGGATCTCGTCCATCTCGAACACCGCCGGCAGGGTCTCGATGAGCATCGTCGCCTTGATGGTCCCGACGGAAACGCCGCGCCGCTGCTGGGCGAAGACGAAGACGTCGTTCCACCAGCGGGCTTCCTCGTGGTGCTCCAGCTTGGGGAGGTAGAAGTAGGGGCCGGTCCCGATGGCCTTCAGGGCCGCGTGGTTGTGGTGGAAGAAGAGGCCGAAGTCCACGAGCCCGCCGGGGATCGACTTCCCGTCCCGCAGGATGTGCTTCTCGTCGAGGTGCAGGCCGCGGACCCGGGCGACCAGCGTCGCGGGGGTCGGGCCGAGGGCGTAGTGCTTGCCGCTGGCCGGATCGTCGAAGGTCAGGGTGCGGGCGATGGCCTCGCGCAGGGCCCGCTGGCCGCCGACGACGTTGGCCCATGTGGGCGACAGGGCGTCCTCGAAGTCGGCCATGAACAGCTTCACGTCCGCGTTCAGGGCGTTGATGATCATCTTGGGGTCGGCCGGACCGGTGATCTCGACACGGCGGTCCAGCAGGTCGGCGGGCAGCGGCGCGACCGCCCAGTCCCCTTCGCGGATATGGGCCGTGTCCGCGCGGAAGCCGGGCAGGCCGCCGGCGTCGATCCGCGCCTGCCAGGCCTTGCGGGCGGCCAGCAGCTCCGAACGGCGGGCGGCGAAGCGGTCGACCAGCTCGGCCAGGAAGTCCAGCGCGTCGGGGGTGAGGATGGTGCGGTCCGCCTCGGTCAGCGGGTGGACGAAGGTGAAGCCGGCGTCGGCCATGCTGTCGCTCCCTTGAGGCCTTCCGAGGGAAGACCCCGGGCCTGAATGTCGCGCGCCCGCCCGTCGCATGACGGGCCGCCCTTTTTGCCGGAGGCGCGCCGGGGCGGTGGTGATAGACCTCGCGGGACAGGTGGGACAAGCGGGGGCCGATCCATGCCGTTCAACGCCGACCTCGCCGGGACGCGCTGGGGACCGGTCGACTGGACCTTCACGCCCAGGCGCGTGCTGGCCTATCGGGCCGTGCTGGCCCCCGACGACGCGGCCGGGCTGGACGACGCGGCGAGCGACGGGCTCTTCGCCCTGCCCATGCAGATCGTCTCGCCCGAATGGGTGCTGGCGCTGGCCGCGCGCGATCATCCGGGCCAGACCCTGACCGCCGCCGAGAGCCGCCGGGCCGTCCACGCCGGACAGGACAGCCGCTTCCACCGTCCGGTCCGGGCGGGCGAGACCCTGACGCTGGAGGCCGAGCTGCTCGGCGCGCGGGCCGCCCGCGCCGGCGTCGTCGCGGCCACCCGCTTCACGGCCAGGGACGCGGCCGGCGCGCTCGTGGCCGAAAGCCTGTCCACCACGGTCTATCGCGAGACGGCCCTGAGCGCCGCCGCATCCGCCGACGTCCCCTCGCCCGAGTATCCGCCGCCGGCGCCGGCGGCGGGTGCGGCCTCCCTGACCCTCGCCGCCGGCTTCCCGCACCTCTATTCGGAATGCGCCGAGATCTGGAATCCGATCCATACCGAGCGCCGGGTCGCCCTGGCCGCCGGCCTGCCGGACATCATCGTGCACGGGACGGCGCTCTGGGCCCTGGCGGGCATGGAGGCCGCCCGCCGCCATGCGGGGGGCGAGGTCCTGCGGCTCACCCGGCTGGCGGCCAGGTTCACGGCCCCGGCCCTTCCGGGCCGGCCGCTGACGCTCGAGCACGAGCCGGCGGACGGTTCGGTGCGCCTGAGGCTGCGCGCCGACGACGGGCGCGATCTGCTGACCGGGATGGCGACTTTCGCCGCAGGGCCCGATCAGGCGCTCGGGAGCGTCCCGACCCTGTCGGCCCATGCCTGCGCGAGCGCGTCCGCCCGGCCGGCGCCGAAGACGTAGCGATCGGGCCGCACCAGCACGGATTCCGCGCTTCGGGCGGCCAGCCATCGCTCCAGGTCTGACGCGAAGGGCGCCAACGGCCCGTCCAGCCGGTCGCGCCGGATCAGCCAGGGCCCGTCGCCGAGCACATCGTCCAGCTTCAGGGCGCCGGCCCAGGGCTGGGGGAACAGCTCGCCCCCGCCCTCGACGACCACGCCCGGCCCGATGGCCAGGGTCGCCGGGGCCGGCGGTTCGTCGCCGGCGGCGCGCTGGGCCAGCATGCCCGCGTCGCGGACGGCGGCCATCTGCGGGTCGATGGTGCAGACCACCCGTCCCATCTGGATGGCCAGTTCGATGACGCCGCGCACCTGCGGCCCGCGCTCGGTCTGGTAGGTGTCGAGGAGGGCCGGATCGGCTTCGCCTCGCAGCACGGCCGTCAGCTTCCAGGCGATGTTGGCCGCGTCGCGCAGGCCCGAGCACATGCCCTGGCCGGCGAAGGGCGGCGTCTGGTGGGCGGCGTCGCCCGCCAGCAGCACGCGGCCCTCGCGCCAGCGTTCGGCGATCCGGCCATGGAACCGGTAGACCGCCTTGCGCTCGATCTCGACCACGTCGTCGCAGTCGAACGGCGCCAGCAGCCGGCGGATGGCGCTGTCGTCCAGCATGTCCTCCGGCTGTTCGCCGGGCAGCAGCATGAACTCCCAGCGATGGCGCCCCTGGCTCATCACCAGGCAGGTGGTCGGCCGGGCCGGATCGCAGATCTGCAGGTTGGCGTCGGGCAGGCGGGCGGGGTCGCTGACCAGGGCGTCGATGACCAGCCACGGCTCGTCGAACCGCAGGTCCTCCATGCCCACGCCCAGCGCCTCGCGCACCGGACTGCGCGCGCCGTCGCAGCCGACCAGCCATCGGGCCCTGACCGTTTCCGGCCCGGCGGGCCCGTCGATCTCGGCGGTGACGCCGTCGGCGTCCTGCGCAAAGCGCCGGAGCGTGCGCTCCAGCCGCATCTCGGCGTGGGGCGAGGCGGCCAGGCGTCGGCGCAGGGCGTTCTCGAGGCCGGGCTGATGGAACATGTAGCTGGGCGCCCAGCCCGACGGGCTGCCCTGGCGGATGAGGTCATAGCGCATCAGCACGTCGCCGGCCGCGTTGCGGAACTCGTAGACCGGGGCCACGCGGGCGGCGGCGGCCATCTCGTCGGCCAGACCGAGCTGCTGGAACAGCCGCATGATCTCGTGGTCGAAGTGGGCCGCCCGGGGCAGGGGATAGACGTCCGCCTCCTTTTCCACCGCGATGGTCGACACGCCCCGCCGCGCCAGCAGGGCGGCCAGGGTCGCCCCGACTGGGCCGAGGCCGGCGATCAGCACGTCGCAGTCGAACGGAACGCTCATGACGCCGCGCACACGGTTTCGATGGCGCCCAACCTCTCGATCTCGCAGCGCACCCGGTCGCCCGCCGCCAGGAACCGCCGCGGATCCATGGCCGCCCCGACGCCGCCCGGAGTGCCGGTGAAGATCACGTCGCCGGGCTCCAGCGTCATGGCCGTCGAGAGGTGCTCGATCTGGGCCCAGACGTCGAAGACGAGATGCCGGGTGTTCGAACTCTGCCGGACCTCGCCGTTGACCAGGCAGCGCAGGTCGAGGGCGTGCGGATCGGCGATCTCGTCGGCCGTGGTGATCCAGGGCCCGAACGGGGCGTGGGTGTCGAACGACTTGCCCAGCGACCATTGCGGCGTGCGGTGCTGCCACATCCGCTCGGTGACGTCGTCGCCCACGCACCAGCCGAAGACGGCCGCCGGCGCGTCGGCGCGCGAGATGCGGCGGCCGCCGGCGCCGATCACCGCGACCATCTCGACCTCGTAGTCGCAGAAGGGGGTCGGGACCTCGACCGGATCGAAGGGGCCGGTCACCGCGGTGGCCGCCTTGGTGAACCAGACCTGGTTGGCCGGCGTCTCGACGCCGCTCTCGGCGATGTGGTCGGCGTAGTTGAGGCCGATGGCGAAGATCTTCCCCGGCCGGGGCACGGGCGCGAGCAGCCGGACGCTGTCCAGCGCCAGGGCGCCGGGCGCGGCGCCGGCGATGCGGCGGACCTCGGGCGCGGCCGAGCCCCAGGCCGCGATCAGCCCGATCATGTCGGCGGGCAGGCCGGGCGCGGCGCGGTTCAGCGGCGTGATCCTGTCGCCGTCGACGAGGCCCAGTTCCGGCGCGCCGCCGGCGGTGAAGGTGGCGAGTTTCATCGATGCAGCTCCGTCAGCCGAAGTCCGGCGGCGAGGGCGGGCCCCACTGGACGCCCAGCAGGTCCTGAAGGGTGGCGGCGCCGGAGCCGTCGGCGGCGGTCAGCAGGTCGCCGTCCGTCCAGTGCTCGAGGATGTGGCCCCAGGGGTCGCGCCAGTAGTCGAAGACCTGGCTGCCCAGGATGTGGCGTCCGACGCCCCAGGCCGGCTTGCGGGCGGCGGCCTTCAGATGGTCGTGGCCGGCCATCAGGTCGTCCAGGTCGCGCACCTCGAAGGCGGCGTGGTTGAATCCCGGACCATGCGGGCCCTGCAGCAGGAACAGGGTGTGGTGGTCGGTCGGGGTGTCGCCCCGGTCGCAGCGCAGGAAGGCGCCGATGGAGAACGCCGGCGCCACGGCGATCTCGTCGGAGGTGATGAAGCCGAAGCGGTCCTTGTACCAGCGCTCGGAATTCCGGAAGTCGGAGACCCCGAGGACGGCGTGGCCCAGGCGCACGACATGGGCCGGGCCCTGGCCGGTGCGCTTGACGGCGCGCAGACGGGCGCGGGCTTCCGCGCCGTTCCAGGGCGGGCGGGCCTCGAAACCGGCCGGCTCGTCCCGGTCCTGGCCGGCGACCACCTCGATGCGGTGGCCGTCGGGATCGGCGAGGCGCACGACCTGGCCGCCGCCCGGCGCGTCGAACGCCTCGATGGCCGCGCCCTCGGCCCTGGCCAGGACCTCGAGGTCGTCGACCGAGGCCGCGCGAAGGCCCAGTGCGGCGAAGCCGGCCTCGCCCGGTTCGGTCGCGTGCGCGAACGGCCGGCCGTCCCGGCCGCGCATGAACAGCCGGCCCTCCTCGCGCGCGGCGAGCCGCAGGCCGAACTGCTCCAGGAAGGTCTGCATCTCGTCCAGGTCAGGCGCCCGGAAACGCACATGGGCGATGTCTTCCACCCGGATCAGGCTCATCGTTCGGACTCCTTGAAGATGTCGGCGGCGGCCGCCCCGGCGGCGTCACGGGCGGCGGCGTCCGCCACGCCCAGGCTCCGCAGCAGGGCGAAGATCAGGGCGGGGGCGACGCCGGCCGGATCGGCGCCGGCGTCGGGATCGAGCACGTGCGAGACGGCGACCAGCGCCGTCCCCATGGCCATCAGCACGCCGGTCTCGAGGGTCAGGCCCTGGTAGGCGCCGGCGTCGAGGCCGGCCCGCACGTCGGCGCGCAGGCCGCTGTTGAGCGGAGCGTTCGGCACGGTCGCGCCGGCGAACAGGCGCATCATCGCCCGGGCGCGCTCGGGGTTGCGGGCCGCGAAACGGACGAAGACCGCCTGGGCCCGTGCCATGCGCGCCACCGGATCGGAGACCCCCTCGTTGGCCGCCTCGACCTCCGCTTCCGCCTCGGCGCGAACCAGTCCGGCGATCTCGCGGGCGAGCGCCTCCTTGTCCGGGAAGTGATTGTAGAAGCTGCCCTTGGCGACGTCGGCCGCGGCGACGATGTCGTCGATGCTGACCGCGTCCACCGAATGACGCGCGAACAGCCGCTGTCCCGCCCGCATGAGGGCGGCGCGGGTGCGCAACTTCCTGCGATCGTTCCGGGGCGCGGCTTCGGCCATGGGCATCACCAGAGTTGACTATTTGGTCATTATTAGACTATTCGGTCATGCACACAAGGGGGCGCGGATGATCATCGTCACGGGCGGCACGGGCCGCATAGGCAGCCATGTCGTACGGGGCCTCCTGGCGCAGGGCCGCCCGACGCGCGTCCTCGCCCGTCGTCCGGACGCGGCGCGCGCGCAGCTGCCGGACGGAACGGAGGTCGTGGAGGCCGATCTCGACCGGCCCGAGACGCTCGACGCGGCCATGGCCGGCGCGTCATCGCTGTTCCTGCTGACCACCCAGTCGCCGCGCCAGGCCGGGCAGGAACGGGCGGCGCTGGACGCGGCGGCGCGGGCCGGGGTCGGACATGTGGTGAAGGTCTCGGCCAGCGACGCGGCGACGGGCCCGGACAGCCCCACCCCGGTCGGCCGCGCCCACGCCGCCTCGGAAGCGGCGCTCAAGGCCACGGGCATGGCCTGGACCATCCTGCGCCCCTCCGCCTTCATGCAGGTCGCCCTGACGCCGCTCCTCGAGCAGGCGCGGACGACCGGTCGCCTCCAGTTTCCCATCGGATCGGCCCGGGTCGCCTTCGTCGACGTCGCCGACATCGCCCGGGCGGGCGTCTGGGCCCTGACGCACCGCACTCAGGCCGCCGGCCGCACCCTGTCCGTCACCGGACCGGAAGCGCTGGGCCTGCTCGACCTCGCCGACCGGTTCACCGCGCGCCCCTCGCGCCCCGTCGCCGCCGCCTCGCCGCCCGCGTGGCTCGCCGCCCTGGTCCTGGCCCGCCGCATCCGGGACCCGTTCCTGCGCCGCCATCAGCTGGCCCTGCTCGGCCTGATGCGGAAGGGCGAGCTCGCGACCGTGTCGCGCGATCTCGAAGATGCTACCGGATCCCCCGGCCGGACCGTCGCGGCCTGGCTCAAGGACATCGCATGACTCTGCTCAACCCGTTCGCCGGGATGGACGTGCGGAGCCTGATCGACGGCCAGGGGTCGGCGCGAGGCGATCATCCGTTCATGATCTGGGAGCCGTTCGAGGGCGAGGGGCGGCGCTGGACCTACGCCGGGTTCGCCGGGGCTGTGCGCCGCTTCGCC
>JBMOOF010000048.1:0-72944 GCA_049323695.1 Pseudomonadota bacterium | reverse complement strand
TGCGGCCCCGGCCGCCGGCGCCCCGGCGGCCGCGCCGGTCTTCGAGGGCCGCCGCGGACATCCGGTGCTGTTCGGGGCGAGCCTCTTCCCCGCCCTGCTGGCGCTCCGGGGCGACCAGGGCGCCGGCCGGCTGCTCGACGGTCTCGACGAGGGCCTGGCGCGGGTCCGGGCCGGGGACGACGGCGTGCTCTTCGACGTCGACACGCCCGGGCCGCTCCCGCCGCGGGCGAGGGACCCGGCGTAGGCCGGCGGCGAAGCCCCCGCGCGCCTAAGCCGGGCGCACGATCGGCAGGCGGGTCACCGGCGGCTGGCCGGCGGCGAGCATGGCGTTGGCCACGGCCGGCAGGATGACCGGCGTCCCCGGCTCGCCGACGCCGGAGGGCGGCTTGTCGGACGGCAGGATGTGGGTCTCCACCAGCGGCGCCTCGTTCATGCGCAGCACGCGGTAGCCGTCGAAGTTGGTCTGCCGCACCGCGCCCTTGTCGAGGACCACCTCGCCGTAGAGCGCCGCCGACAGGCCGTAGCAGGTCCCGCCTTCCATCTGGGCGGCGATCTGGTCGCGGGCGATGGCCGTGCCGCAGTCGATGGCGGTGACCACGCGCCTGACCCTCGGCTCGGCGCCCTCGGCGAGGGCGACGTCGGCGACCTGGGCCACCACCGAGCCGAACGACTCATGCACGGCGACGCCGCGCGACAGTCCCGCCGGGACCGGGCCGGACTTCTCGACGGCGAGATCCAGCACCGCCCGGTGACGCCGGGCCCCGGCCCGCTCGTAGAGCGTCCGGCGATAGTCGACGGGGTCCTTGCCGGCCTTGCGGGCCAGCTGGTCGATGGTGTGCTCCATGACGTGGGCGGTGTGGGTCGCCCCCACCGACCGCCACCACAGCACCGGCACGCCGACGTCGGGCAGGGCCACCTGGGCGTCCACCACCGGCGTCGCCTTGAGGTAGGGCGAGCCCAGCGCGCCCTCCACGGCGGTGGCGTCCAGTTCGCCCTTCTGCGGAATGGGCGAGCCCTTCATCAGCGACTGGGTGACCAGCCTGTGGCGCCAGACCGCCGGGTAGCCGTCCTTGTCGAGCACGATGCGAACGCTGTGGTGCGTGATCGGCCGGAAGTAGCCGGCCCGCATGTCGTCCTCGCGGGTCCAGACCAGCTTCACCGGCGTCCCCTTGCCGATCTTCTTGGCGATGTGGACGCACTCGGCCACGTAGTCGGCCTGGAAGTTGGTGCGCCGGCCGAACGAACCGCCGGCCAGCAGGGTCTCGATCTCCACCGCGCCGGGCAGGGTTCCGACGATCTTCGCCGTCACCAGCTGGTCGAGGGTCGGCGACTGCGAGCCGTGGATCAGCTTGACGTGGTTGCCCTTGACGATGGCGACGCAGTCCATCGGCTCCATGGCGGCGTGGGCGAGATAGGGGAAATCGTAGGTCGCCTCGAACACCTCGCCGTCGACGGCGCCGGCCGCGTCGCCCTTCGAGTCGAAGGGAACCCATTTCAGGTCCTTGGGGCCCTGGCCGGCCGCGGCGGCGCGGAACTCGGCCATGATCTGGTCCGAGCCGCGGCCCTCGGCCTTCGACTCGTCCCAGGTCACCGTCAGCGCCTCGCGGCCCTGGCGCGCCGACCAGGTGTCGCGGGCCACCACGGCGACGCCGGTGGGGATCTCGACCACCTCGACGACCCCCGGAACCTTCTTCGCGGCCGCGGCGTCGAAGCTGGCCACCCGGGCGCCGAAGCGCGGGGCGTGGGCGACCATGGCCGTCAGCATGCCGACCAGCTGCACGTCCTGGGTGAAGCGCGCGGCGCCGGTGCTCTTGGCCTGGCTGTCCTTGCGCCGCACCCGGCCCGTGCCGATCAGGGTGAAGGTCTTCGGGTCCTTGAGAACCGGCGCTTCCGGCGGCTCGATCTTCGCCGCCTCGGCGACCAGCTCGCCGAAACCGGCGGTCCGGCCGCTGCCGGCATGACTGACCAGGCCGTCCCGGACCGTGATCTCGCCGGCCGGGACCTTCCACCGGGCCGCCGCCGCCTGGACGAACATGGCCCGCGCGGCGGCGCCGGCCTTGCGCAGCTGATCCCAGCTGTTGGGGATGGCCGACGAACCGCCCGTGCCCTGCGCCCCCATCATGAAGTTCATGTACAGCTTGGTGTTGGCCGGGGCCTGCTCGACGCTGACCCGCGTCCAGTCGGCGTCCAGCTCCTCGGCGACGATGGCGGCGAGGCCGGCGTGGTTGCCCTGGCCGAATTCGATATGCTTGGAGACGACGGTCACGGCCCCGTCGGACGCGATCTTCACGAACGGTCCGAAGGCGCCGACCTCGGTCCGGGCCCCGGCGCTCAGCAGGTCGGCCGGCGAGCAGCCGACCAGCAGGGCGCCGCCGACCAGGGTCGCGCCGACCACCAGGTCGCGGCGGGAGAGTTCGGAAACGGTCGTTTGCGTGGTCATGTCGGCCTCCCTCACGCCTTGGCCGGCAGGGCCCGGGCGATCCCGGCGGCGTCCTTGATGGCCGCCCGGATGCGCTGATAGGTGCCGCAGCGGCAGATGTTGCCGCTCATGGCCGCGTCGATGTCGGCGTCGGTCGGCCGCGCCTTCTCGGCGAGCAGGGCCGCGGCGCTCATGATCTGGCCGGACTGGCAGTAGCCGCACTGCGGCACGTCGGCCTTGACCCAGGCCTGCTGCACCGGGTGGTGGCCGCCGAGGCCCTCGATCGTGGTGACCTTCAACCCCGCCGCCGAACCGACCGGCACCTGGCAGGAGCGGACGGGCTGGCCGTCGATGTGGACGGTGCAGGCCCCGCACTGGGCGATGCCGCAACCGTACTTGGTTCCGGTCAGGTGAAGCGCGTCCCGCAGGACCCACAGCAGGGGCGTGTCCTCAGGCGCGGAGACGCTGACGGGCTTGCCGTTGACTTCGAACGCGATGGCCATGGCCGATGATCCCGAGTGTTTCCCCAGCGCCGCGGTCTGGCGCGACCGGCGGCTTGCCGTATCTTAACGATGTTAACCCCGGACCGCGCCAGTGAATTTTTCTCGGCGCGGGTCTAGGCTCCCCCTGTGCCCCCGGAGACCGCCATGCGCATCGTTCTCGCCGCCGCCCTGGCCCTGGCCCTCTCCGCGCCCGCCCTGGCGCAGGACGGGGCCGCGCTCTTCGCCGCCCAGTGCAAGAGCTGCCACACCCTCACCGGCGCCAACTCGCCGGCCGGGCCGACCCTCAAGGGGGTCGCGGGCCGCGCGATCGCGGCCGCGCCCGGCTACGCCTATTCCGCCGGGCTGAAGGCCCGGGGCGGAACCTGGACCGACGCCGCCCTCGACGCCTACCTGACCAACCCCGCGGCCTTCGCGCCGGGCGGCAAGATGTTCAACCGCGTGGCGCAACCCCAGGCGCGCGCGGCGATCATCCGCTATCTGAAGACCCAGTAGCCGGAGCCCCCATGCGCGCCGCCATCATTCTCACGGGCCTCGCCCTCGCCGGTTGCGCCGGCCTTCCCGCGCCCGGGACCAGCGCCCAGCCGCTCGCCTATCGCTGCGCCGACGGCAAGGGCTTCACCGCCGCCTGGGGCCAGCCGGGCGACCGGGTGACGGTGGTCGCCGGCGGCGTGACGAAGACCCTGCCCCACGCGCCGTCGGCGTCCGGCGCGCGCTACGCGGCCGGGGGGTTCGAGATCTGGGGCAAGGGCGAGGCGGCGACGCTTTCGGGCTTTCCGGGCGGGCCCTACCGCGCCTGCCGCGCGGACTGACGGAGCGCCGGTGGACGCCTTTCCCGCCTATTTCCCCCTCGCCGGCCGCAAGGTGGTGATCGCCGGCTCCGGCGAGGCCGCCGAGGCCAAGGCGCGCCTGTTCGAGGGTTCGCCCGCGACGGTGGTGTGGCTGGAGGGGCCCTCGGCCTTCCTTCCCGGCTCCTATGGCGGGGCGACCCTGGCCTTCATCGCCGGCGACGACCTGTTCGTGCAGGCGGCGGTGGGGGCGGCCCGGGCGGCCCGGGCGCTGGTCAACGTCGTCGACCGGCCCGAACTGTCCGACTTCCACACCCCGGCCCTGATCGACCGGGGCGAGGTGGTGGCGGCGGTCGGCACCGCCGGGTCGGCGCCGATGCTCGCCTCGCTGATCCGCAACGCCATCGAGGCGCGCGTTCCCGAGGGCTCGGGCCGGGTCGCCGCCCTGCTGCGCCAGCATCAGGACGCCGTGCGCGAGGCCCTGCCCGACCCGGCCGTGCGGCGCGCCTTCCTGCGCGACATCCTCTCCAGTCCCGCCGCCCAGGCGGCCATGGACGGCGACATGGAGAAGGCCGGCGCCCTGCTCCGCGAGGCCCTGGAGCGGGGCGTCCAGCCGCGCGGCGTGGTCCGCTTCGTGGCCGGCCGCGGCCCCTCGGACCTGCTGACCCTGCGCGCCGCCCGGGTGCTGGCCGAGGCCGACGTGATCGTCGTCCCGCCCGACGCCGAGACCGGAATCCTGGCCATGGCCCGCCGCGACGCCGGACGCCTGGTCCCGGCCGAGGCCGAGCCGGAACAGCTGATCGCCCTCGCCCGCGCCGGCCGCCAGGTCGTGCGCCTGGTCACCGCGCCGCCCGACCCGCGCGAAGTTCGCGCCCTGGCGGCCGGCGGCGTCGCCGTCGAGGTGCTGCTGGCGGCGCCCAGGCCGTGACCGCCCTGACGCCCGAGGATCTGGACGCGGTCCTGCTGTCGCTGCGCGTGGCGTTGGTGGCGACGGCCTGCTCCCTGCCGGCGGCCTTCGCGGTCGCCCTGGCCCTGGCGAGGGGCCGCTTCCCTGGACGCTCGCTGCTGGACGCCCTGGTCCACCTGCCGCTGGTCCTGCCGCCGGTGGCGACCGGCTACGGCCTGCTGGCGCTGCTCGGCCGCAACGGACCGCTCGGCGCCCCGCTTGCCGAGCTGGGGATCGTCTTCGCCTTCGACTGGACCGGCGCCGCCCTCGCCGCCGCGGTCATGGCCTTCCCGCTGATGGTCCGGCCGATCCGCTTGGCCATCGAGGCCATCGATCCGGAGGTGGACGAGGTCGCCCGCACCCTCGGGGCCGGGCCGTTGCGGCGGTTGACGCGGATCACCGCGCCCCTGGCCGCGCCCGGCCTCATCGCCGGGGCGGTGCTCGGCTTCGCCAAGGCGTTGGGCGAGTTCGGCGCGACCATCACCTTCGCCGCCGCCATCCCCGGCGAGACCCTGACCCTGCCGACCGCCATCTACCAGGCGGTGCAGACGCCGGGCGGCGAGCAGCGGGCGCTGGTCCTGTGCATCATCGCCGCCGTCATCGCCGTGGCCGCGGTGCTGGCCTCGAACGCCCTCGCCGGCGCCATCGAGCGGCCGGCGCGCGGCGCCTAGAGCCTGGTGGCTTCGGATCGAGCCGGTCCGACCCCTGAATCAGGCGCCAAACTCTTGAACCCAAAGCACGATTCACGGTCAGACGAATCCGTCTGACCGCATCGTGTGGTGGGCAAGAGCGGGGTCGAGAGAGGGCGGGAAACGGCCTCCCGTCCGCTACTGGTCCAGCGGCCGTCCCCGCGTCTCGGGCAGCCAGATCAGGGAGACGACCACGCTGATCAGGGTGAAGACCACCGGGTACCAGAGCCCGGCGTAGATGTTCCCGGTGGCCGTGACGATGGCGAAGGCGGTGAAGGGCACGAAGCCGCCGACCCAGCCGGTGCCGACATGGTAGGGCAGCGACAGGGCCGTGTAGCGCACCCGAGTCGGGAACAGCTCGACCAGCGCCGAGGCCTGGGGCCCGTAGAGGGCCGTGGCGGCCACCACGAACACCATAATGACGGCGAACACGCCCCTGAGGTCGACCCGCGCCGGATCGGCCTTGGCCGGATAGCCGGCCTCGGCCAGGGCGGCCTTCAGCCGGGTCTCGAAGTCGGTCTTGGCGGTCTTGAGGCCGGCCTTGTCGAGGCCTGCGCCCTCGACCGACGGAACCTCGATCGCGCCGATCCGGACCCGGGCGAGCGATCCGGCCGGGGCGGCCAGGTTGCCGTAGGAGACGCCGGCGTTGGCCAGCGCGCCCTTGGCGATGTCGCAGGAGGTGGTGAAGACCGCCTTGCCGATCGGATCGAACTGCAGGCTGCAGGCGGCGGGGTCGGCGACGACGGTCACCGGCGTGCGCGCCTGCGCCTCCGCCAGGGCGGGGTTGGCGTGACGGGCCATCTGGTGGAAGGCCGGGAAGAAGGCCGCCAGCGCCAGCGTCATGCCGAACCACAGCACCCACTTGCGCCCGACCTTGTCGGACAGCCAGCCGAAGAGGACGTAGAGCGGCGCGCTCGCGGCCGTGGCGGCCATCACCAGCAGGTTGACAGTCCTCGGCTCGACCTTGAGGAACCGCTCGAGGAAGACCGGCAGGTAGAAGAAGGCCGTGTACCAGACCGCGCCCTGGGCGAACATGACGCCGGCGAGGGCGAGCAGCACCAGCTTCAGGTTCTTCCACTGGCCGAAGGCTTCGCGGAACGGGGCCGGGGACTGCTCGCCGGCCTCCTTGAGCTTCTGGAAGCTCGGGCTTTCCGAGAGTTTCAGCCGCATCCAGATCGATATGCCCAGGAGGCCGATCGAGACCAGGAAGGGGATGCGCCAGCCCCAGGCGGTGAACGCCTCCTCGCCCAGGGCCGTCCGCGTCGCCAGGATGACGATCAGCGCTCCGAACAGGCCGAACGCGGCCGAGGTCTGGATCCAGCCGGTCATCAGGCCGCGGTGGTCGGGCCGGGCGTGCTCGGCGACGTAGATCGCCGCGCCGCCGTACTCGCCGCCCAGCGCCGTCCCCTGGATGATGCGCATCAGGATCAGCAGCAGCGGCGCGATGATCCCGGCCTGGGCGTAGGTCGGCAGCAGGCCGATGGCGAAGGTGGCCGCGCCCATCAGGATGACGGTGATCAGGAAGGCGCCCTTGCGGCCGGCCCGGTCGCCGATGCGGCCGAAGATCAGCGCTCCCAGCGGCCGGAAGAAGAAGCCCGCCCCGAACAGGGCCAGGGCCGCCAGCACGCCGGCGGTGTCGCCCAGCTCGGCGAAGAAGTTCTTGCCGATCACCGAAGCCAGGGTGCCGAAGACGAAGAAGTCGTACCATTCGAAGGCCGTGCCGGCCGAGGAGGCCGCCACGACCGTGAACATCGATACGGGCTTGTCCTCGCCGCCAGACGCGTTCGCCATGCCGATCTCCCCAGCACTGAAGGAAGGAGTCTCTAGCACGGCCGCTGACGGACGGAAGCCGTCAGGCGACGCGGCTTGTCGCCTCGTCCCGGGACCCGGCGATGCGGGCGATTTCGGACAGCAGGCCGGCGGGCGAGATCGGCTTGCCGACCACCCCCTGCATGCCGGCGGCCAGGTAGGTGTCGCGCTGGTGCGCCAGCACGTTGGCGGTGAGGGCGACGATCGGCGTCTCCGCCGCCGGGCCGGGCAGGCCCCGGATGCGGCGCGTGGCTTCCATGCCGTCCATGCCCGGCATCTGGATGTCCATCAGGATCAGGTCGAAGGCGCCCAGGGCCGCGGCCGCCACCCCCGCCGAGCCGTCGCCCGCCGTCTCGGCGTCGGCGCCCAGGCTCTGCAGCATCTTCACGGCGATCGTGCGGTTGGTCGCGTTGTCCTCGACGACCAGGATCGACAGGCCCTCGAGCGGCGCGCCGGCTTCGGCGGGCGTGGCCGCGGCGGCCTCCGCCGGCTCGGCCCGGATGGCCAGCCGGAACACCGAGCCGACCCCGGGCGTGGACTCGAAGTCGACGCCGCCGCCCATCATCTCGGCCAGGCGGCGGGTGATCGACAGCCCCAGGCCCGACCCACCGAACCGGCGGGTGGTCGAGGCGTCGGCCTGATGGAAGCGCTCGAACAGCCGGGCCTGGGCCTCCAGCGGCACCCCGACGCCGGTGTCCTGCACCGCGAAGGCCAGCAGGTCGGCCGCCGGCCGGGCGCAGCGCAGGATCACGCCTCCCTTGAGCGTGAACTTCACCGCGTTGCCGATCAGGTTGAACAGGCACTGGCGCAGCCGCACCGGGTCGGTTCTCACCCAGCCGAGGTCCGCGTCCCCCTCCAGCGTCAGGGTCAGGCCCTTGGCCGCCGCCTGGGGCGCCAGCAGGCCGCAGACGCTGCGCGCCAGCGCGGCGACGTCAACGGCCTCGTCGTTGAGCTCCAGCCGCCCGGCCTCGATGCGTTCGAAGTCGATGACGTCGTCGAGCAGGGTCTGCAGCATCTCGCCGCAGCGCAGGGCCTCGTCGAGCAGGCCGTGGCCCTCGTCGCTGAACCGCTCCCCCTTGAGCAGGTGCAGGACGCCGAGCACGCCGTTCATCGGGGTGCGGATCTCGTGGCTCATGTTGGCCAGGAAGGCGGCCTTGGCCTCGGCCGCCGCCTGGGCCGCCTGCTGGGCCTCGACCAGGGCCAGCTCCTGGCGCTTGCGGGCGTCGATGTCGAGGACCAGGCCCACGCCCTTCCGGCTCGCCCGCTCGAGCCGGTAGAAGGCCCGGACCCAGCGCTCGCCCCCGTCGGGCGTGAGGATGCGGAACTCCAGGGTGATGTTTTCCGCCCCCTCCGCCCAGCGGCGGTTGGTCTCGCGCACCAGGGCGCGGTCTTCGGGATGGACGAAGGACCAGACCGGGACGGCGATTTCCTCGTAGGTCATCCGCCGGCCGACGAGGCGGTGGAACTGCTCGCTCGCCCAGAAGGCGCCGGCGACGTGATCGATCTCGAAGGCGCCCGCCTCGGCCGCGCTCAGCGCCAGCTCCTGGCGCCAGGCGTCCATCCGCGCCTGCTCCATCAGCGCCTGCACCCGCCGCTCGCCGGCCTGGGCCGCGTCCCGCGCCTGGGCCAGCTCGGTGACGTCCTGCGAGATGCCCTTCAACGCGAAGGCGCGGCCGCGCGGCTCGGTGCGGAACGTGGCGCGCATGGTCCGCCAGCGCCCGTCCTTGGTGCGCAGGCGATGCTCCATGGTCGCCCCGACGCCGGTCATCACCCCGCGGGTGAGCGCCTCGCCGACCATCTCGCGCTGGGCCGGGTCGACGATCTCGTAGAAGAGGTCGGGCGTTCCGATCTCGTCCGCCCGCCAGCCGCTGAGGGTCAGGATGTCGTCGGACCATTCGATGCGGTTCTCGCGCGGCTCATAACTCCAGGCGCCGATGCCGGCGGCCTCGGACAGCATCGCCCGGGTCTTGCGCGCCGACTCCAGCTCCTCGCGCGCCAGCACCTGCTCGGTGATGTCGTGCATGGTGCCGACCATGTTGTCGTCGGGATCGAGGCGCGAGCGGCCCTGGATCCAGATCCACGCCCCGTCCTTGCGGCGCATGCGCAACTGGTTGACCGTCTGGCCCTCGGCCTTCATCCGGCGGCGGGAATCCTTCGCCTCCTCGAAGCTGTCTTCGTGCAGGAAGTCGAACACGGGCCGGCCGACCACGTCCTCGCGCGTCCAGCCGGTGATCCGTTCCCAGGCGTCGTTGATCTCGAGGAACACGCCCTCGCGGTTGACGACGGCGAACATGTCCAGGGCGTTGTCGAAGAACCAGCGCGCGGCCGCCGACCGTCGGCGGCGCGGGCCGCCCGGGTGGGTGACAGAAGCGGGTTGGACCATACGACTTACGCCCATTTCGGGTCGGACCATGCGTCGACAGCCGTAAACGCGGGGTTCCCGCCGGCGCGATTTTCCGGCCGGCCGGCCCCCTCGCCTTGACCCTCGCGGCCGCCGGGCCTAGCCCGGACGCGACAGGCGGAAGAGAGGCGACCATGGGGTTCATGCTGGAGCCGGTCGGCCGGGTGCGCGGCGGCCGCGTCGAGGCGATCGACGACGACTGGGGCCTAAGCCGGGCGTGGATCGACCTCGACCCCGCGCGCTTCGGGCCCGAGAGCCTCTTCGGCCTCGCCGAATTCTCCCACGCCGAGATCGTCTTCGTGTTCGACCGCATCGGCGAGGCGGATATCGTCACCGGCGCTCGCCGGCCGCGCGGCCGCGAGGACTGGCCGCTGGTCGGGATCTTCGCCCAGCGCGGACGCAACCGGCCCAACCGGCTCGGCGTCTCGGTCTGCCGCGTGATCGCGGTCGACGGCCTGGGCCTCGAGGTGGAGGGGCTGGACGCCATCGACGGGACCCCGGTGCTCGACATCAAGCCGGTGATGGCCGAGTTCCTCCCGCGCGGCGAGATCCGCCAGCCGGCCTGGTCGCGAGAACTGATGGAAGGCTATTGGTGAGACGCCCGCTCGACGACGTCCGCGTCCTGACCATCGAACACTATGGCGCGGGTCCCTACGCCACCCTGCTGATGGCCGAGCTGGGCGCCGAGGTGATCAAGGTCGAAAGCCCGTCGCTGGGCGGCGACGCCTCGCGGCCGACCGGGCCCTTCCTGCTCGGCGAGCACGACAGCCAGTATTTCCAGACCTTCTCCCGGTCCAAGAAGAGCGCCGCGATCGAGCTGAAGACCCATCAGGGCCGCGCCGACTTCGAGCGCCTGGTGAAGGGGGCCGACGCGGTGGTCAACAACCTGCGCGGCGACCAGCCGGCGAAGCTGGGGCTGACCTACGACGCCCTGAAGACGATCAACCCGGCCGTCGTCTGCGGCCACCTGTCGGCCTACGGCCGCGCGAACAGTCGGGAGGCCTGGCCGGGCTACGACTATCCCATGCAGGCCGAGTGCGGGCTGATGAGCCTGACCGGCGAGCCGGATGGGCCGCCGGTGCGCATGGGGGTCTCGATCGTCGATTTCATGAGCGGGGCGACCTTCGCCTTCGGGGTGGTCAGCGCCATCCTCTCGGCCCGCGCGACCGGCGCGGGCTGCGACGTCGACGTCTCGCTGTTCGACGTGGCCCTGCACCAGCTCAGCTATCCGGCGGTCTGGGCCATGAACGAGCGCCACCCCACCGGGCGGCTGCCGGCGGGCGCCCATCCTTCGCTGGCGCCGGTGCAGCGGGTCAGGACCGCCGACGGCTACGGCCAGCTGATGTGCATGAGCGAGAAGTTCTGGGCCGAATTCTGCGACGCCGCCGGCGGCGCCGATCTGGCCGCCGATCCGCGCTTCGTCGACCTCGCCGCCCGCCGCGCCAATCTGGCGGCGTTGACCGAGGCCCTGGACGCCCTGTTCGCCGCCCGGTCGACGGCCGACTGGCAGGCCCTGCTGGCCGGCCGCGTTCCCTTCGGCCCGGTCAACGACCTGTTCGAGGCGCTGGACAATCCCTTCGTCGCCGAGGTCGGCATGCGCGACGTGGTCGACCATCCCGACCGGCCCGGCGGCCTGCACATGCTGGCCCTGCCGGTGAAGATCGACGGCCGGCGGATGCCCGGGCGGCGGTCGCCCAAGCTCGGCGAGCACACCGGCGAGCTCCTGGACTGATCCCGCCCGTTCCGATCGTCCCGGCGAACGCCGGGATGCTCGGGGGCCAAAACTGCTTGGTCCGGAATGCGCCCGCGCCGTAACCTCTCCGCATGTCCGCGACCTTTCAACCCGTCGAGACCCGCCCCGCGCGCCTGTGGCGACGCGGCGAGGCCGGCGACGTCCCGGTCGACCGCCCCCTGGCGGACGAGGCCCCGGTGGGCCTGCTCTACGACGGCCGGCCGCATGTGGTGCTGATGGCGACGCCGGCCGATGTCGAGGACCTCGCCATCGGCTTCACCCTCACCGAGCGGATCGCGGGCTTTGGCGACATCGCCGCCGTGGCGGTCGAGACGCTGGACGAGGGCCTGCAGGTCGACGTGCGCCTGGCCGCCGCCGGCCGCCGGGGTCGGGCGAAGGCGCGTGTCCGGACCCTGGAGGGCCGCTCCAGCTGCGGCCTCTGCGGCGTCCAGCGGCTGGCCCAGGCGGTGCGGCCGCTGTCGCCGCTGCCGGAGGGGCCCGTCGTCGCCCGGGCCGCCGTCGAGGCCGCCCTCGACGCGCTGGAGCGCCAGCAGGCCCTCGGCCGCCTGACCCGGGCGATGCACGCCGCCGCCCTGGCCGACGCCGACGGCGCGCTCGTCCTGGTCCGCGAGGACGTCGGCCGCCATAACGCCCTGGACAAGCTGGCCGGCGCCGCCGCGCGGCGGGGGCTCGACCCGGCGGGCGGCTTCGCCCTGATCACCAGCCGCTGCTCCTACGAAATGGTCGAGAAGGCCGCGGTCGCCGGCGTCCGTCTGCTGGTCGCCATCTCCGCCCCGACGGCGCTCGCCATCCGCAAGGCCGAGGAGTGCGGCATGACCCTGGTGGCGCTGGCCCGGGCGGACGGCTGCGCCGTCTTCACCCGTCCCGACAGGATCGCGCCATGAGCCGCGCGTCCGGGCGCGGGGTGAAGGGCGTGAAGACCTACCGCGCGCCGGCCGGCGGCTGGGGCGCCCTGACCGCCGTCGCCGGGGCGCTGGTCGACCAGGAGACCCTGGCCCAGGGCGCGGCGACCCTGCTCAGGGCCAACCAGCCCGAGGGCTTCGACTGCCCGGGCTGCGCCTGGCCCGACCCGAGGCACGCGTCGTCCTTCGAGTTCTGCGAGAATGGCGCCAAGGCTGTGGCCTGGGAGGCCACCTCGAAGCGCGCGACGCCGGAGGCCGTGGGCGCCCTGACGGTGCGCGAGCTGCGCGGCTGGTCGGATCACGCCCTCGAGGACCTCGGCCGCCTGACCGAGCCGATGCGCTACGACCGGGCGAGCGACCGTTACCTGCGCACCGGCTGGGACGAGGCCGTCGGCCGCGTCGGCGAGATCCTGCGCGGCCTGCCCGACCCGGACATGGCCGAGTTCTACGCCTCGGGCCGCGCCTCGAACGAGGCCGCCTTCCTGTTCCAGCTGCTCGGCAGGAAGTTCGGCACCAACAACTTCCCGGACTGCTCGAACATGTGCCACGAGCCGACCAGCGTCGGCCTCGCCGAGCAGCTCGGCCTGGGCAAGGGCACGGTGACGCTGGAGGATTTCGACCTCTGCGACGCCGTCTTCAGCTTCGGCCACAACCCTGGCACCAACCACCCGCGGATGATGGCGACGCTGCGCGCGGTCGCCCGCCGCGGCGCGCCGGTGGTGGTCTTCAATCCCCTGCGCGAGCGGGCGCTGGAGAAGTTCGCCTCGCCCCAGGATCCGGTGGAGATGGCCACCCTGGGCGGCGCCGACATCGCCCACCGCTACTACCAGCCGCGGGTCGGCGGCGACGTGGCCGCGGTCGAGGGGATGATGAAGGCGCTGATCGCGGCCGACCGCCTGGACCATGTCTTCATCGCCGGACACACGACGGGCTTCGGCGCCCTGGCGGCGCACCTGGCGGGCCGCGACTGGCCGGCGCTGGAGGCCGAAAGCGGCCTCGCCCGCGCCGACATCGAGGAGGCCGCCGGCCTCTTCGCGGCCAGCCGCCGGGTGATCCTCTGCTATGGCATGGGGATCACCCAGCACCGTTCCTCGTCCAGCGCCGTCCAGCAGCTGGTCAATCTCCTGCTGCTGGGCGGACACATCGGCCGGCCGGGCGCGGGCGTCTGCCCCCTGCGCGGCCATTCCAATGTCCAGGGCGCCCGCACGGTCGGCCTGTCGGAGAAGCCGTCCGAGGCCCTGCTCGACAGCATCGGCCGCGCCTTCGCCTTCGACCCGCCCCGCCGCCACGGCCACACCGTCGTGGAGGCCATCGAGGCGATGCGGGACGGCCGGTCGCGGGTGTTCGTCGGCCTGGGCGGCAACTTCGCCGTGGCCGCGCCGGATCCGGCCCTGACCTTCCCGGCGCTGGAGGCCCAGGACCTCACCGTCCACATCGCCACCAAGCTCAACCGCACCCACCTGCTGCCGGGCCGGGAAAGTTACCTGCTGCCCTGCCTCGGCCGCACCGAGATCGACGTCCAGGCCGGCGGCCGCCAGGCGGTGACGGTCGAGGACTCGATGTCCATGGTCCACGCCTCGCGCGGCCTGAACCCCCCGGCCTCGCCGCATCTGCGCTCGGAGCCCTGGATCGTCGCCGCCATCGCCAGGGCCGCGCTCGGGCCGGGGAGCGGCGTCGACTGGGACGGCCTGGTCGCCGACTACGACCGCATCCGCGACGCCATCGAGACGGTCTTCCCGGAGGCTTTCGCCGGCTACAACGACCGTATCCGCGTTCCCGGCGGCTTCCGCCTGCCGATGCCGCCCGGGGAGCGGGTCTGGCGCACGGCGAGCGGCAAGGCGGCCTTCCTGCCCTTCCGCGCCGACGAGGGCGCGACGACCGACGCCCGCCGCGGCGACCCCGAGGTCCTGATCCTCACCACGGTGCGCAGTCACGACCAGTACAACACCACCGTCTACGGCCTGAACGACCGCTATCGCGGGGTGAAGGGCCGCCGCGACGTGGTCTTCGCCAATCCGGACGACCTGGCGGCCCTGGGTCTGGCCCACGGCGACCGGGTCGACCTTCTCGCCGCCTTCCCGGACGGGCCTGAGCGGGCGGTGCGCGGCTTCACCGTGGTCGCCCGCGACCTGCCGCGCGGCTGCCTGGCGGCCTACTATCCCGAGGCCAGTCCCCTGCTGCCCCTCTCGGAGCGCGACGCCCGCAGCGGGACCCCGGCCTACAAGGCCATGCCCGTTCGGCTGGCCAAGAGCCCATGATCGCTGGCCTGGTCCTCGCCGGCGGCCGGTCGAGCCGGTTCGGCTCGGAGAAGGCGGCGGCGCGCCTGGGCGGCCGCAGCCTGCTGGAATGGTCGCTGGAGGCGCTGCGTCCCGCCTGCGACCGCCTCGCGGTCAGCGCGGCCGAGGGAACGCAGGCCGCCGCCCTGGCGACGAAGCTGGGCCTCGCCGTCCTGCCGGACGACCCGGCCCACCCGGACGGCCCCCTGGCCGGCGTGTCGGCCGGATTGCGTTGGGCGGCGAGCCGGGGCGGGACACACCTGGCGACCCTGCCCTGCGACACGCCGCGGATCCCGGCCGACCTGGTCATCCGCCTGATCGCCGAGGGCGGCGAGGCTTTCGCCGCCTGGGCCCGCACGCCGGCGGGCGACCATCCGCTCTGCGCCCTGTGGAGCGTCGATCTGCTGGCTCCGCTCGAGGCGTCCCTGGCCCGGGGGCACCCGGCCGTGCGCCGCTTCCTCGCCGAGGTCGGCGGCGTGCCGGTCGACTTCCACGACCCCGGCGCCTTCGCCAACGTCAACACGCCGGGCGATCTGGCCTGAGCCGGGTCACAGGCCGCGACGCATCGCCCGCCAGGCGTCGCGGAGCGCGTCGCGGCTGGCCGGATCGGCGATGGCGATCAGCGCCTCGGCCCGACCATCGAGTGTCTGGCCGCGAAGGTCGGCGACGCCGTGCTCGGTGATCACCAGGCCGACGTCGGCGCGTGGGACCGAGACGGCGCCGGGAGGCAGCCTGGGCACGATGCGGCTCACCGCGCCGCGCCGGGCGGTCGAGGGCAGCGCCAGGATCGGCAGCCCGCCGTCGGACAGGCGCGCCCCGCGCAGGAAGTCGGTCAGCCCGCCGACGCCGGAGACCTGGCGGCCGTCCTGGATCTCGGCGTTGGCCTGGCCGAACAGGTCGACCTCGAGCGCCGAGTTGACGGCGACCAGCCTCGGAATCCCCGCCAGCACGCGGATGTCGTGGGTGAAGCCGGCCGGCTCGAAGCGGATGCGCGGGTCCTCGCCGCAGCGGGCGTAGAGCCCCGGTCCGCCCGCCGCCATGCCGGCGACGACCGCGTCGGCCGCCCCCGAGTCCAGCACGGCCAGCAGCGGGTCGGTGACCATGCCGGAGTGGATGCGCAGACCGCCCAGGCCCTCCAGCGCGGCCAGCGCCGCCACGCCCGCCTTGCCGACGCCGAACTGGACGCTCGCCCCCTCCGAGATCAGCGGCCGCAGGTGCGCCTTGATCGCCGCGAAGGCCGGGTCGAGCGGTCCGGGGTCGTAGGTCAGCAGCGGATGGTCGACCTCGACCGCCAGGTCGAAGGCCTCGAGCGGCCAGGTCGCGCCGCGCACCCGGGGCATCGCGGCGTTGACCAGCGCGATCTTCTGGATGTCGCGCCCGACGACGGCCGGCGGCAGGTCGCCCGCCACGCCGAACGACACTCGCCCCGCCGCATCCGGCGGACTGACGTGGAAGACGGCGGCGTCGAGCGGCGTCTCCGCCAGCCAGACCCAGGCCTGGAACCAGGTCATCGGCCTGAGCGCGAACCGCCCCGCCTCGAAACTCGCTCGCCAGTCGGCGGAGACGAAGACGCCCTCGGCCCGCGCCGTCGCATGCAGTGCGGCCCAGTCGGTGCGGTTGACGGTCGGCACATGGGCGCCGACGAAGGTCAGGCCGGCGGCCGTCTCCGGCCGTCTCCGCCAGGCCTCCAGCAGGGCCAGCGGCTCGCCCGCCCCGCCCGGAATGAAGATGCGACGATCGGTCCGGTTCAACCGCGAGGCGATCTTGTCCACGGCTTTGTCGATCGAGAGGCGAATCACGTCATTCTCGGTTCAGACGACGCCTGCAACCGTATGGGCGCCGAAGTGTTCAAGCGTTGAATGCCCGGCCCGAGAGGACCTGCGTCATGAGAGCCGCGATCGACCATCCGTACGACGTGCTCAAGCCCTTCCTGTGGATCGCCGCCCTCGGCTTCGCCACCGGTTTCCTGGGCTATGTCGGGCTGCACGGGGCGCCGGTCTAGCCCGCGCCCGTCGAGCCGAACCCGCCGGCGCCGCGCGCCGTCTCCTCCAGGCTCGCGACCTCGGTCCAGCGCGCGTGCGCCACGGGCGCGACGACCAGTTGGGCGATGCGGTCGCCCCGGCGGATGACGAAGTCCTCCTCGCCCAGGTTGATCAGGATCACCTTCACCTCGCCGCGATAGTCGGCGTCGATGGTGCCCGGCGTGTTGAGGCAGGTGATCCCCGCCCGCGCCGCCAGGCCGGACCTGGGCCGCACCTGCGCCTCGAAACCGGCCGGCACGGCGAAGGCGAGGCCCGTCGGCACCATCGCCCGGGCCATGGGCGCCAGCGTCAGCGGCGCATCGTCGGCGACGGCCGCGCGCAGGTCCATGCCGGCGGCCAGGGCCGTCTCGTAGGCCGGCAAGGGCAGGCCCTCGCCGTGCGGCAGGCGGGTGACGGGAAGGGTCGGGATCACGTCAGCGCCTCCGCGATGCGGGCCGCCAGCCGGTCCGCCACTCTGTCCTTGGGCGCCCGCGCCCATCGCTCGACCCCGTCGGCGCTGACGATCATCACGGCGTTGTCCGTCCCGCCCATGACGCCGGGCTCGGTGACGTCGTTGGCCACGATCCAGTCGCAGCCCTTGCGCGCCAGCTTGGCCCGGGCGTGGGCCTCGACCTCGTGGGTCTCGGCGGCGAACCCGACCACCAGCCGCGGCCGCGCGGCGCCGGCCGCCGCGAGGGTCGCCAGGATGTCGGGATTCTCCACCAGCCGGATGGCCGGCGGGCCGTCGCCGCCCTTCTTCAGCTTCAGTCCGGCCGCCTCGTCCGGCCGCCAGTCGGCGACGGCGGCGACACAGACCGCGGCGTCGGCGGGCAGGGCGGCCTGGGAGGCGGCCAGCATGTCGCGGGCCGACTCGACATCGACCCGGTCGACCCCGGCGGGCGTCGCCAGGGCGACCGGCCCCGCGACCAGGGTCACCCGCGCCCCCAGCCCGGCCAGCGCCCCGGCGATGGCGAAGCCCTGGCGCCCGCTCGAGCGGTTGGTCAGCAGCCGGACGGGATCCAGCGCCTCGGCCGTCGGGCCGGCCGTCACCAGCACGTGCCGGCCCGACAGTGGCCTACCGGCTAAAGGGCGGGCGGCGGGCCCCTCCAGCAGGCCCAGGATCGCCGCCAGGATGGCCTCCGGCTCGGCCATGCGGCCGAAGCCGAACTCGCCGCAGGCCATGGCCCCCTCGTCCGGACCGACGACATGGACGCCGTCGCCCCGCAGCGTCGCCAGGTTCCGACGGGTGGCGGGATGGTCCCACATGCGCACGTTCATCGCCGGCGCCATCAGCACCGGCTTGTCGGTGGCCAGCAGGGCGGTCGAGGCGAGGTCGTTGGCCAACCCGCCCGCCAGCTTGGCCATCAGGTCGGCCGTCGCCGGCGCGACGACGACGAGGTCGGCCGAGCGGGAGAGCTCGATGTGGCCCATCTCCGCCTCGTCGGTGAGGCTGAAGAGGTCGCCATGGACCCTGTCCTCGGCCAGGGCCGCGAGGCTGAGCGGCGTCACGAACTTCGCCCCGGCCTCGGTGAGGATCGGCCGCACGGCGATACCGGCCTTGCGCAGCAGCCGCGTCAGCTCCAGCGCCTTGTAGGCGGCGATGCCGCCGCCGACGATCAGCAGAACCCGCCGCTCGCTCAAGCCATGTCCCCGTCCGAAGCGAATGCCTCCCGCTGCATACGACGGCGGAAACGGCTGGACAAACGGACAACATCGTGTTCCTTGTCTGTTCCGACACACGTTTGACGGGTGAAACGGAGGTTTTCATGGCGGGATTGTCATTCCGGTGGCCGGCGCTGGCGGCGGCGGCGTCCCTGGCGGCCTGCGACGGCGGGGCCTCGGCGGTGCCGGCGCGGGAAGCCCCGGCGGCTCCCTCGGCGAGGCTGATCTCGGCGCCGGCGCCGGCCGCCGCGATCCCGCCGCCGGCCGGCGAGGCGAAGGAACGGCCGCTGTGGTCGTCAAGCCGCCGCTTCACGTCCGAGCAGAACGCCCGCCGCAATTTCGAGCGCAACGGCGCGGCCTTCGGGGCGAGGTCGGTGGCCGACTACGCCGCCAAGGCCCGGGCCTTCGTCGACCGGCCCCCGCGCGGATCGCAGGTGCTGACCCGGGCCAACGGCGACCGGCTGATCTACGATCCGGCCGGCAACGTCTTCGCCGTCGCCACCCGCGAGGGGGCGCCGCGGACGATGTTCAAGCCGGACGACGGAGCGGCCTACTGGGAGACGGTCAAGGCGCGCGAAGCCGCCGGCGGGGCAAGGGGGCGGCGGGGCGAGGGATAGGGGTCCGATCCGCCCTTCCGTCCGTCCCCTCCGGATCGCGGCCTCGCGATGCCCTGGCCCCCCCGGGGGGGTCCGCGACCCGGCCGCATCTAGCGGGACCGCCGCGCCGGCCGCGGATCGCGGGGTTCTCGGGATCGCTCGCGGCCAACCGCGGTCGTCGGGCGGGGGCGACCCTCACCGCATCCACGCCGCCAGCAGGAAGGCCGCCCCGGCGACCGCGGCCCCGGCGGCGAACCAGGCGAGGGCCGGGGCCGCGCGCTCCGGCGCGGCGACCGCCGTCTGGCCGGCCTCGGCCTCGGCGAGGCGGGCGAGCGCGCGGAGCGCCCGCAGCCCCTCGTCGGCGAGCTCGCGGGCCCGCTGCACCGGCGACAGCTCGCGGAAGATCCAGCGCCGCACGACCGGATCGGCGGCGGCCCAGATGTCGTGCTGCGGCCAAAGCCGGCGGGCGACGCCCTCGACCGTGACCATGGTCTTCTGCAGCAGCACCAGCTCCGGCCGCAGCCGCATGTCGAACAGGGCGGTGATCTCGAACAGCTGGGCCAGCAGCCGGCCCATGGAGACCTCGCTGGCCGCCCGGCCGAAGATCGGCTCGCCGACCGCCCGCAGCGCCTGGGCGAAGGCCTCGGGATCGTGGCGGGCAGGCACGTAGCCGGCCTCGAAATGCACCCTGGCCACCCGCGCGTAGTCGCGGGTCAGGAAGCCGTAGAGAATCTCGGCCAGGTAGCGGCGTTCGGCCGGGCCCAGGCGGCCGACGATGCCGAAGTCGACGGCGGTGATCGCGGCCGGCGCGGCGACGAACAGGTTGCCTTCGTGCAGATCGGCGTGGAAGACGCCGTGGTCGAGGGCCTGGGCGAGAAAGGCGCGGATCAGGTTGTCGGCCAGGGCCTTGCGGTCGAGGCCCGGCGCCTCCAGCGTGCCGGGGTCGCTCAGCGCCCCGCCCTGCGCCCATTCCAGGGTGAGCACCCGCCGGGCCACTCCGTCCCAGACCACCCGCGGCGCCCGCATATAGGCGTCGCGACCCATGATCTCGGCCAGTTCGGCGGCCCCGGCCGCCTCGAAGCGCATGTCCAGCTCCAGCTGCAGGGCCCGGATCACCGTGCGGGCGAAGGCCGCCGGCTCGAGCCGGCGGGCCGGCGGAACCAGGGCCTCGACCAGCCTGGCCGCCATCAGCAGGGTGCGGCTGTCGGCGGCCACGCGACGCTCGACGCCGGGCCGCAGCACCTTGACCGCCACCCGCCGCCCGTCGGCCATGACCGCCTCGTGCGCCTGGGCCAGGGAGGCGGCCGCGACCGCCTCGCCGAAGGTCGGGAACAGCGCCTCCAGCGGCCGGCCCAGCTCGCGCTCGACCTCGGCCCGGGCCTCGGCGGTCGGAAAGGGCGGCAGTCGGTCCTTGAGGTGCGACAGGTCCTCGGCGAACCGGGGCCCGAAGATGTCGGCCCGCGTCGACAGCACCTGGCCCAGCTTGATCGAGACGGGCCCCAGCCGCTCGAGCGCCCGCGCCAGCCGCTCGCCGGCCCGGCCCTGCCGCGCGGCGCGGCCGGCGAACAGACGCAGGAACCGGGCCAGGGTCCGCACCCCCGGCGGCAGCGCCGGATCGACCTCGCGCGGCAGCAGGGCGTCGGCGCGGACCAGGGTCCAGCCGGCGGCCAGCAGGCGGGCGAAGGCGGCGACGTCCATGTCTCTAGAGGACCCGGCCCGTATGCAGGGCGGCCACGCCGCCGGTGAAGTTGGTGAAGGCCGCCCGCGAGAAGCCGGCCCGCTCGATCATCGCGGCGAAGGCGCGCTGGTCGGGGAAGCGGCGGATGCTCTCGACCAGGTACTGGTAGGAGTCCCGGTCCCCGGCCACCCATTCGCCGATCCTGGGGATGGCCTTGAACGACCACAGATCGTAGGCGCCGCGCAGGGCCATGCCGGTCGGCCGGCTGAACTCCAGGCACAGGAACCGCCCGCCGGGCCGCAGCACCCGCCGGGCCTCGCGCAGCGCGGCGTCGATGTCGGTGACGTTGCGGATGCCGAAGGCGATTGAATAGGCGTCGGCGCAGGCGTCCGGCAGCGGCAGCCGCTGGGCGTCGCCGACGGCCCAGGTCACCTCCGGCGGCGCGCCCTTGTCGCGGCCGGCGGCGATCATCTCGGCGTTGTAGTCGATGACGTGGACGACGGCGTCCGGCCCGCCGCGCCGCATCTGCGCCGCCCGCGCCATCCTCGCGTAGCGCCGCGCCATGTCGCCGGTGCCGCCGGCCACGTCGAGGATGACCTCGCCCGGCTGCGGATTGAGCCGGGCCGCCACCGCATCCTTCCACAGCCGGTGCACGCCCGCGCTCATCAGGTCGTTCATCAGGTCGTAGTCGCGAGCGACGCTGTCGAACACGCCCCGCACCAGGCCGGCCTTCTCGGCCGGGTCGACGTCGCGAAATCCGAAGGTGGCGGTGCGCTGGGTCATGGCTGCTCCATAGACCCGGCGGCCGCGGTCCGCTAGCCAAGCAGGGGCATGCCCGAGCTTCCCGAAGTCGAAACCGTCCGCCGCGGCCTGGCCCCCGTCCTCGCGGGCGCGCGGCTGGCCAGGGTGGAGCAGCGCCGGCCCGATCTGCGCTTCCCCTTTCCAGAGGGCTTCGTCCAGCGGCTGACCGGCGCGCGGATCGAGCGGCTGGAGCGGCGGGCCAAGTATCTGCTCGCGCCGCTGGACCGGGGCGATGTGCTGGTGATGCACCTGGGCATGACCGGCCGCTTCGAGATCGAGGCCGCGGGGTCGGGGCGCCCGGGCGACGCCCGCCCCGCCGCCCCGCCCGACCCGAAACACGCCCATGTGGTCTTCGAGACCGGGGCCGGCGCCGTGGTCACCTACTACGACCCCCGCCGGTTCGGCTTCATGGACCTGATCGCCGCCGACCGGCTGGCCGCGCACGCCTGGTTCGCCGGCATGGGTCCCGAGCCCCTGGGGCCCGACTTCACCGCCGACCGGCTGGCCGTCGCCTTCAAGGGCCGCGCCCAGAGCCCCAAGACCCTGCTGCTCGACCAGAGGATCGTCGCGGGCCTGGGCAACATCTACGTCTGCGAAGCCCTGCACCGGTCCGGGATATCGCCGCTGAAGCCGGCCGGACGCATCGCGGCGGCGAGGCTGCCCCGGCTCGTCGCCGCCATCCGCGAGGTGCTCGAGGAGGCCCTGGAGGCCGGCGGCTCGACCCTGCGCGACTTCGCCTCGGCCGAGGGGACGCTGGGCTACTTCCAGCACCGCTTCCGCGTCTACGGCCGCGGGGGCGAACCCTGCGCGACGCCGGGCTGTGGCGGAACCGTCGTCCGCGTCGTCCAGGCGGGCCGTTCGACATTTCATTGCCCCAGATGCCAGCGATAGGCCTGGCGAGACCGGGAGACGCGGACGTCATGGCCTCCAGCATCCGGGCGCTCGCCGCCCTCCTCGCCGCGGCCCTGCTCGCCGCCGCCCGACCGGCCGCCGCCGAGCCGGCGATCTGGGTCGTCCGCGACGCCGACTCGACCATCGTCCTGTTCGGCTCGGTGCATGTGCTGCCAAGCGGCGTCGACTGGCGGCCGGCCGCCCTCGACGCGGCGCTGGCGGCGGCGGACGACATCTGGTTCGAGGCGCCCATGGGCCCGGAAGGGCGGCGGCGGGCCGCGGAGGCCGCCGGGGCGCGCGGCTACCTTCCGGCGGGCGTCGGCCTCTCGGCCCTGCTCAGCGCCGACGGGCGGGCGCGCCTGCAACGGGTGTGCGAGCTGCTGCGGCTTGCGCCGTCCGAGGTCGAGCGGCTGGCCCCCTGGTACGCGGACCTGACCCTCGGCCTGGCCGCGCTGGCGCGGCAGGGCGCCGTGGTCGACACCGGAGTCGAACAGGTGCTCGCCGCCGCCGCCCCCGCCGCCCGCCAGCGCGCCTTCGAGACCCCCGAGGCGGCCATCGAGGCCCTGGCGCGCGTGCCGCTCGCCGAGCAGGTCGCCGGTCTGGAGGACAGCCTGCGCCAGCTGGAGGACGATCCGGGCTTCTACACCCGCCTGATCGAGGCCTGGCGCGACGGCGAGGTGAAGGCCATCGAGGATCTCGGCCTGGCGCCAATGAGGGCCGTCTCGCTGACCGCCTATCGCGCCCTGATCGTCGAGCGCAACGCGCGCTGGACGGCGGCCCTGCTCGAACGGCTGGAGGGCTCGGGCGAGACGGTGGTGGTGGTCGGCGCCGGCCATCTGGTGGGCCCCGACAGCATCCCGGCCATGCTCCGCGCCCGCGGCGTCACGGTCGAGGGGCCTTGAGCCCCGGGCCGGCGGCGGGCACAACCGCCCCATGACCCAGACCTTCCAGACCCTGATCGTCGAGCGCCCGGCCCCGGGCGTCGTCCTGATCCGCCTCAACCGGCCCGAGGCGCTGAACGCGCTCAACTCGACCCTGCTGGGCGAACTTGGCCAGGCCCTCGACGCCGCGGCGGCGGACGAGGCCGTGGGCTGCGTGGTGCTGACCGGCTCGGAGCGCGCCTTCGCCGCCGGGGCGGATATCAAGGAGATGTCCGACAAGACCTACGCCGAAATGATGCGGCTCGACTTCTTCACGGCCGGCGCCCGCGCGCTGGAGCAGTTCCGCAAGCCGGTGATCGCCGCGGTCGCCGGCTACGCGCTGGGCGGCGGATGCGAACTGGCCATGATGTGCGACTTCATCATCGCCGCCGAGACGGCGAAGTTCGGCCAGCCGGAGATCAACCTCGGCGTCGCGCCCGGCATCGGCGGCACCCAGCGGCTGACGCGGTTCGTGGGCAAGGCCAAGGCCATGGACATGATCCTCACCGCCCGGATGATGGACGCCGCCGAGGCCGAGCGCTCGGGCCTGGTCTCCCGCGTGGTCCCCGCCGACCGGCTGGTCGACGAGGCGGTGGAGGCGGCCGCGAAGATCGCCGGCCACGCGCCGCTGGCGGTGATGATGAACAAGGAGCTGGTCGAGGCCGCCTACGAGACGACCCTGACCACCGGCGTCGCCCTGGAGCGGCGGCTGTTCCACAGCCTGTTCGCCTTCGAGGACCAGAAGGAGGGCATGGCCGCCTTCGCCGAAAAACGGAAGCCGGCCTTCAAGGGGCGGTGAGCGGCCAGAGTCACGTTGACCCCGCCGGGGCCTTCCTGTATGTCGCCGCCCTTCCAATTGCTCCGGCGAGCGCGGCCTGTCGCGACCGCCTGTCCGCTCTGAGGTTTCGATGGCCAACAATCCCGGCGCCAAGAAGGCGATCCGCAAGATCGCCCGCCGCACGGAAGTGAACAAGGCGCGCCGCTCGCGCGTGCGCACCTTCCTGCGCAAGTTCGAGGAGGCGCTGGCCGCCGGCGACGCCGCCGCCGCCAGGGCCGCCTTCGTCACCGCCCAGTCCGAACTGATGCGGGCGGTGAGCAAGGGCGTCGTCCACAAGAACACCGGCGCGCGCAAGGTTTCGCGCCTGAACGCCCAGCTGAAGAAGCTCTCCGCCGCCTGAGCGCGCGTCGGAGACGCCGCCGATGCGGCGTTTGCCTTGAAAATCAGCATGTTGCACGACCGGCGGGCGCCTCGGCCCGCCGGTTTTTTTCGCGTCTGCGTTTCGCGTGTGCGGCGAAATCGCTCGCCCGCCCGGAGGTGTGTTAACGAATTCCTTGCCCCAAACGGGGCGTCCGGGAGTCAACAGAAATATCCGCGCCCGGACTCAAATTTCACATTTGACCCCCCGTTTTCGGGGTCGCTAGTGTGACTTTCTCGACGGGTTAGAGCCCCTCGGTTTTCCGGGTTTGTGAGCAGCGGCGGCGAATGTGCGCATTCGCCGAACGGGGGAGCTTTCGCGTCGATCCAACCTCTCCTTCGCGGGGGCGGAGGGGGTTCGCGGGCTGATGATGCAAGACCTGAGGGGTGGGCCGTATGTCTTCTATGGGCGGACGCATGATGTCGTCGCAAACGCCGGCCGGAGCTGTCTGGACAAAGGCTTGTCTGGCGCTCCGTCGCGAGCTTGGCGAGGCTGCGTTCGGATCATGGCTCGCCCAGGCCGCCCTTCGCGAGGCGGCCGGCGGCCGGCTGGTGCTGGTCACCCCCACCGGCGTCGCCCGTGACTGGATCCGCCGCAACGCCTGGCGGCGCATCGGCGAGCTCTGGGCTCAGCACGACCCCGACGGCCGCAGCCTGGACCTGAAGTCGCGCATGGAGTTCGAGGCCGACACCGGCGGTCTGGAGATCATCGCCGAGGCCATCGAGGTCATGGACCCGGTCGCCACCGACGCCCCGGCCATCGCCCCGACGCCGGGCGCGCGGCCGGGCCGCATCGCCGGCCTGCAGGACCGCTTCACCTTCGAGACCTTCGTGCCGGGTCCGGCCAACGAGTTCGCCCACGCCGTCGCCCGCCGGGTGGCCAGCTGGGCCGACGGCCACTTCAACCCGGTGGTCTTCCACAGCGCCTACGGCTTCGGGAAGACCCACCTGCTCAACGCCATGGCCTGGGAGGCGATGCGCGCGGCGCCGGACAAGCGCGTGGTCTACCTGACCGCCGAGCGCTTCCTGTCGACCTTCGTGCGGGCGGTGATGGATCGCTCGACCGCCCTGTTCAAGGAAGAGCTGCGCGCCGCCGACCTGCTGATGATCGACGACGTCCACTTCGTCGCCGGCAAGCAGTCGACCCAGGAAGAGCTGTTCCACACCCTGACCGCCCTGATGGAGGAGGGTCGCCGGGTGGTGTTCTCGGCCGACCGGCCGCCGGCCCAGATCACCGAGATGGACGCCCGGCTGCGCAGTCATCTTTCGGCGGGCCTGGTCTGCGGCATCGAGCCGGCCGACCGCGGCCTGCGGCTGGGCATCCTGGAGCGCAAGCTGGCGGCGCTCGGCCGCCAGGGCGGCTTCAGCGCCCAGGCCCGGCCCGAGGTGCTGCAGTTCCTCGCCGACCGCTTCACCGACAGCGTGCGCGAGCTCGAGGGGGCGCTGAACACCCTGGTCGCCCGCATGGGCGCGGGCGTGGCGGCCCTGTCGCTGGACGAGGCCCAGGCCATCCTGCGCCCGCACCTGCGCGGGGCCGAAAAGCGGATCACCATCGACGACATCCAGAAGGCCACGTCCGAGCACTTCGGCCTGCGCCAGGCGGACCTGATCAGCGAGCGCCGGAACCGCTCGGTGGCCCGGCCCCGGCAGGCGGCCATGTGGCTGGCCAAGCAGCTGACCACCCGCTCCCTGCCGGACATCGGCCGTCGCTTCGGCGGCCGCGACCACACCACCGTCCTGCACGCGGTGCGCCGCATCGAGGCGCTGAAGGCCGACGACGCCCAGCTGGCCCGCGACCTGGAAGCCCTGACCCGCAAGCTGCGCGGGTAGTTCGCGGCCGCCATGGCCCGGCTTGTCCGGGCCGCCCAGGCGTGACGAGGCGACGACTGGCGCGCGGAACGGTCCACGCCCTTGCTGTGTCAGCGCATGTTCATGGGGTGGCCCGGACAAGCCGGACCGCGGCGGCAGGCTACGGCTTCACCCCGTACTCCCGGAAGTAATCCACCATCCGGCGCCAGCCGTCGCGGGCGGCGTTGACGTCGTAGCTGGCCCGATAATCGGCGTGGAAGCCGTGCTGGGCCTCCGGATAGACGATGATGTCGGAGCCGGCCTTGCGGAATTCCGCGAGCCTGGCCCGCATCGCCTGGATGTCGCCGATCGGGATGCCCTGGTCCTTGCCGGCGTAAAGACCCAGCACCGGCGCCTTCAGGAAGCCGGCCTGGTCCAGCGGCCAGTCCCGCTCGGGTTCGGACAGGAACTGACCCGGCGCCGGCCGCGACAGCCGGCCGTACCAGGCGACGCCGCAGCGGAAGTGGCGGAAACGCGAACAGGCCAGCCAGACCAGCGCCCCGCCCCAGCAGAAGCCGGTGATGGCCAGCTTCTTGCGCGCGACGAACGGCTGGGCGGTCAGCCAGCCGGCCGAGGCGTCGATGTCGCCCATCGCCTCGGCGTCGCTGACCGCCGCCACGATCTTGCGGATGGTGGAAAAGTCGGTGATCGGCGCAGGATCGCCATGGCGCACGAACAGGTCCGGAGCCAGGGCCACGTACCCGAGCTTGGCCAGCCGGCGGCAGGTGTCGCGGATGTATTCGTGGATGCCGAACACCTCGGAGACCACGATCACCGCCGGCCGCTTGCCGTTCACGGCGGGTCTGGCGATGTAGGCCGGGATGTCGCGGTCGCCGGCCGGGATCTGGACGACGTCGGTGAACAGCCCCTCGCCGTCGGTGACGATGGGCTCGGCGTGGGCCGAAACCGCGGCGGCGGCGTAGCCGGCGAAGAACAGGCCGGGCAGGGCCCGCCGGCTGAGATCGAAGTCGCGCGGCTCCGGGCCCTCGGGGCGGGTGAGCTTCAGCATGGGGTTTCCCTCGACGATTGTGCGGGCACCCTAACCCCCCGCGCGCGGCCGTGGGAAGCGTCAGACCGGCCGCGCCCGTCGCAGGGTCAGGTTGATCCGCCCGCCGCCCGGGACCAGACGGGACGAGCCGGGCAGGATCCGGTCGACGCCGTGGAAGAATCGCCGGGACTCGCCGGCCAGCAGGCAGACGTCGCCCGAGGCGAGCCGGAACGACCGTGTCGGGTCGCCCCGCCCCGGCCCGCCCAGCCGGAACACGGCCGTGTCGCCCAACGACACCGAGAGCACTGGAAAGCGGAAGTCGGCCTCGTCCCCGTCGCGATGCAGGCCCATGCGCGCGCCCGGGCCATAGCGGTTGACCAGGCAGGCGTCGGCCGGGACATCCGCATCGGCCAGCTCGGCCCAGAGGTCGCGCAGGACCTGCGGCATCGGCGGCCAGGGCCGGCCGGTGAGAGGATGGCGATCCTCGTAGCGGTAGCCGCGGGCGTCGGAGACCCAGCTCAGCGGCCCCAGCCCCGTCATCGCCACGCTCATGGCCTTGCCGCCCGGCGTCGCCTGGCGATGGAACGGAGCGGTCTCGGCCGCTTTCATCACCTGGGCGACGAGGGCCGCCTGGACCGGCGGATCGAGCCGGCCCGGCAACAGGGTGAAACCTGACAAATCCTTCATGATCCTGTCCGCCCGGGACAGTCTAACGTCCGCGCTTCCTGGGGAGGAGGACTAACCGGTGTTCCAACGTTTCGGACTTGGAATCGCCCTGGCGGCGGCGCTGCTGGCGACGGCCTGCGGGCGCGACGGAACAGCGACGCGGCAGGTGCTGCCGACGGACGTGCGGCCGATCCACTACGACATCGCGGTGCGGCCGGACGCCCAGGCCCTGACCTTCACCGGCCAGGTGGGGGCCGACGTCGAGGTGGTCAGGCCGACCGCGACCCTTGTGCTCAACGCCGCCGACATGACCTTTTCCTCGGTCTCGCTCGACGGCTCGAACGTCCAGCCGAAGATCGTCATCGACAACGCGGCGCAGACGGCGACCCTGACCTTCCCCGAACCGGTCGCCGCCGGCCGCCACCGGCTGGCCATCGACTACGCCGGCAAGATCAACCAGCAGGCCTTCGGCCTGTTCTCGGTGGACTACGACACCGCCCAGGGCAGCCGGCGTCTGCTGGCGACGCAGTTCGAGGCGCCCGACGCCCGGCGGTTCGCGCCCATGTGGGACGAGCCGGCGCTGAAGGCGACCTTCAGGCTGACCGTCGACGCCCCGGCCGCCGACATGGTGGTCTCCAACACCCCCGTCGAGGCGACCGAAACGCTGGAGGGCGGCCTCACGCGCACACGCTTCGCCGTCACGCCGAAGATGAGCTCCTACCTGCTGTTCCTGGCGGTGGGCGATTTCGAGCGGGTCAGCCGCAAGGTCGGCGAGGTCGACGTCGGCGTCGTGGTCAAGCGCGGCTCGACGCCCGAGGCGGGCTTCGCCCTCGACGCGGCCGAGAAGCTGCTGCCCTGGTACAACGACTATTTCGGCACGCCCTATCCGCTGCCCAAGCTCGACCTGGTCGCCGTGCCCGGCGGCGCGGCCGCCTTCTCGGCGATGGAGAACTGGGGGGCCATCCTCTATTTCGAAAAGGCCGTCCTGGTGAACGACCGGGTCTCCAGCGAGGCCGACCGCCAGGGCGCCTTCACCACCATCGCCCACGAGATCGCCCACCAGTGGTTCGGCAATCTGGTGACCATGAGCTGGTGGGACGACCTTTGGCTCAACGAGGGCTTCGCCTCCTGGATGGAGACCAAGGCCACCGACCATTTCCATCCGGAGTGGTCGGTCTGGCTGCAGGACATGGCCACCCGTGACGGCGCCATGAACCTGGACGCCCGGGCCGCCACCCATCCGGTGGTGGTCGAGGTCGCCGACGCCCGCAATGCGCCCTTCGACCAGATCAGCTACCAGAAGGGCCAGGCGGTGATCCGCATGATCGAGGCCTGGGTCGGCGAGGCCGCCTTCCGCGACGGCCTGCGCGCCTACATGAGGAAGCACGCCTACGCCAACACGGTCAGCGACGACCTGTGGGCCGCCGTCGAGGCGGCGTCGGGCCAGCCGATCCGCAGGATCGCCCACGACTTCACCGACCAGCCCGGCGTGCCGCTGATCAAGGTCGCGACCCTGGGGTCGGCCGCCCGCCTGACCCAGCGGCGCTTCGGCGTCGACGCGCCCTCGCGCCGGCCGCTGAGCTGGTCGACGCCGGTGGCGGCGATCTGGACCGGGACTTCGGAGACCTGGCGCGGCATCGTCTCCATGGGCCGGTCGGTCCGGGTGAAAGGTCCGGAGGGCGGGGGCCTGCTCGCCAACGCCGGCCAGGCCGGCTACTTCCGCACGGTCTATGACGAGGCCGCGTTCAGCCGCCTGAAGAGCCGCTTCGGCCAGCTCCGGCCGGTCGACCAGCTGGGCCTGCTCTACGACTACTGGGCCTTCGGCCAGGAAGGCGTCCGGCCCGTCGGCGACTATCTCGACCTGGCCGCCGCGACGCCGGCCGACGCCCATCCGGTGGTCTGGATGCAGGTGGTCGACGTCCTGAACCAGATCGACCGGCTCTACGACGGAAACCCCGGCCAGGCGGCTTTCCGCGCCCGGGCCGCCGCCCTGCTGGCGCCCGTCTGGGCCCGGGTCGGCTGGACGCCGGCGGCGGGCGAGGACGCCTCGACCATCCTGTTGCGGGCCGATCTGATCCCGACCCTGGGCCGTTTCGGCGACGCGGCCGTGATCGCCGAGGCCCGCGCCCGCTTCGACCGGATGGATGGCGACGCGGCCGCCCTGCCCGCGGCGATCCGCGAGCCGGCCCTGCGCGTCGTCGCCGCCCGGGCCGACGCCGCGACCTGGGAGCGGCTGCACCTCATGGCCCGGACCTCGACCAACGCGCTCGAGAAGCAGCAGCTCTACGGCGTGCTGGGCGAGGTGCTCGACAAGGACCTGGCGCGCCGGACGCTCGAACTGGCGCTCAGCGACGAGCCGCCCAACACCCTGCGCCAGAACATCCTGCGCGGGCCCTCGGCCAACCATACGGCGATGACCTGGGCCTTCCTGAAGGCCAACAAGGCCCGGGCGGACGCCCTGTTCGCGCCGGGCTCCCTGGTCGGCATGCTGCAGCGGATCGTCGGCGGCTGGGCCGACGCGACGATCGCGAAGGAGGCGATGGCCATGGCCGAGGCCGAGGGCGAGGTTCCCGCCCGGCTCAAGGCCGGCCTGTCGGCGGCCGAGTACCGGGCGAAGGTCCGCGCCGGGCGGCTCGACGACATCGACGCCTGGGTCGCCGGCGCCGACTGAGCGCGCGGAAGGGGCGGCCGGGCCTTCCCGCGCCGCCCCCCTTTCGCGTCCCCGATGCGGACGATCAGTCTTCCGTGTAGCGGTAGGACGAGATCTTGCAGACGTCGACCCGCTGGCGGATCAGGGAGTCGCCGTCGTCGAACACGGCCTTGAAGTCGTAGAGGCAGTAGCCGCTGCCGTCGTCGATGTTGATGACCACCGACTGGCCGGGCCGCAGCACGCCGTCGCCGAGGATGTCCTCCTCCCAGGACGTGGCCCCGACGTTCGAGGCGTAGAAGCGCACGATCGTGTGCTGCGTCTCGTTGATGATGCGCACGCGGCGGTCCTCCGCCGACGCCAGCGACGGCGTCAGGGCGGTGGTTGCGGTGATGACGGCGAGCGCCAGCGCGCCCCGAAGCCGGGTGGATAGAGCGGCCATGAATCCCTCCTGAACAGGCACCCCTCGAATAGAGCACAGGTGCTCATGGCGCGGCCAACTGGGCATACCCCAAATGGGGGGCGTCGGCGAATGACCGTTAAGCCCTGCTGCGGATGAGGGTTTTGCTCTTGCGGCGGGGCCCCCGCTTCCCATATGGCGGACTGAAACCAGGCCTTCCCCGCGGGGAAGCCCGCCACGTGATATCAGAGGATCCAACCGGGGACGGAAGAGAAGAACCGGGGCGCTTCATCGAAGGCCTTCGTCACCGCCGTCCGCCAGTCAGGGAGCAGAGAGACCTCAAGATGAGCAAGATCATCGGCATCGACCTTGGGACGACCAATTCCTGCGTCGCCATCATGGACGGCAAGAGCCCCAAGGTGCTTGAGAACGCCGAGGGCGCCCGCACCACCCCGTCGGTGGTGGCCTTCATGGACGACGGCGAGAAGCTGGTCGGCCAGCCGGCCAAGCGCCAGGCGGTGACCAACCCGGCCAACACCTTCTTCGCCATCAAGCGCCTGATCGGCCGCTCGTTCAGCGACCCGGTGGTGGCCAAGGACAAGGGCATGGTGCCCTACGAGATCGTCAAGGGCCCGAACGGCGACGCCTGGACCCGCGCGCACGGCAAGGACTACAGCCCGCAGGAAGTCTCGGCCTTCGTGCTCATGAAGCTCAAGGAGGACGCCGAGCGTCACCTGGGCGAGAAGGTCACCAAGGCCGTCATCACCGTTCCGGCCTACTTCAACGACGCCCAGCGCCAGGCCACCAAGGACGCCGGCAAGATCGCCGGCCTGGAAGTGCTGCGCATCATCAACGAGCCGACCGCGGCGGCCCTGGCCTACGGGCTGGAGAAGAATGACGGCAAGAAGATCGCGGTCTACGACCTGGGCGGCGGCACCTTCGACGTCTCGATCCTCGAGATCGGCGACGGGGTCTTCGAGGTGAAGGCGACCAACGGCGACACCTTCCTGGGGGGCGAGGACTTCGACCTGCGCGTCGTCGACTTCCTGGCCGACGAGTTCAAGAAGGAGACCGGCACCGACCTGCGCAACGACAAGCTGGCCCTGCAGCGCCTCAAGGAAGAGGCGGAGAAGGCCAAGAAGGAGCTGTCGACCACCGCGCAGTACGAGGTGAACCTGCCCTTCATCTCGATGAACCAGTCGGGCCCGCTGCACCTCAACATCAAGCTGTCGCGCGCCAAGCTGGAAGCGCTGGTCGACGACCTGATCGCCAAGACCATCGCCCCCTGCGAGATGGCCCTCAAGGACGCCGGCCTGAAGAAGACCGACATCGACGAGGTCATCCTGGTCGGCGGCATGACCCGCATGCCCAAGGTCGTCGAGGCCGTGAAGACCTTCTTCGGCCGCGACCCGCACCAGGGCGTCAACCCCGACGAGGTCGTGGCGCTGGGCGCCGCGGTCCAGGCCGGGGTGCTGCAGGGCGACGTCAAGGACGTGCTGCTGCTGGACGTCACCCCGCTGACCCTGGGCATCGAGACCCTGGGCGGGGTGTTCACGCCGCTGATCGAGCGCAACACCACCATCCCGACCAAGAAGAGCCAGACCTTCTCAACCGCCGACGACAACCAGTCGGCGGTGACGATCCGGGTCTTCCAGGGCGAACGCCCGATGGCGGCCGACAACAAGCTGCTCGGCCAGTTCGACCTGGTCGGCATCCCGCCGGCCCCGCGCGGCATGCCGCAGATTGAGGTCATCTTCGACATCGACGCCAACGGCATCGTCCACGTCACGGCCAAGGACAAGGCGACCAACAAGGAGCAGTCGATCCGCATCCAGGCCAACGGCGGCCTCTCCGACGCGGACATCGAGCGCATGGTCCGCGAAGCCGAGTCCAACCGCGCCGACGACGAGAAGCGCAAGGCCGCGGTCGACGCCCGCAACGAGGCCGACGCCGCCATCCACGGCGCCGAGAAGGCCCTGGCCGAGCACGGCGACAAGGTCTCGGGCGAGGATCGCTCGGCGATCGAGTCGGCCCTGGCCGACCTCAAGGCCGTGCTCGACAGCGGCGATGTCGAACAGATCTCCAGCCGCAGGCAGGCCCTGATCCAGGCGTCGATGAAGCTCGGCGAGGCGATGTACAAGGCCCAGCAGGGCGGAGCCGGCGGCGAGACCGCCGACGACCAGCCGGCGGACGACAGCGTCGTCGACGCCGAGTTCGAGGAAGTCGACGACGACAAGAAGTCGGCGTGACATCGCGCCCCATGGCGGCGGAGGGCTTTCCCATGGTCATTGTCCGGCCGGGGACCGTCGCCGCCGCCTTCGCAAGGCAAGGCCCCGCCCGACTCGTCCAGCCCCCGTGGCGCGAGACTTGCAGTCGGGCGGGCGCCCACCCAACTCAGAACCCGACAGTATCCTGGTGATGTCGCCTGATGCGTGACTACTACGACATCCTCGGCGTCCAGCGCGGCTGCGACGAAGCCGCGCTCAAGAGCGCCTTCCGCAAGATGGCCATGGAGCACCATCCCGACCGCAACGGCGGTTGCGAGGACGCCGCCGGTCGATTCAAGGAGATCAACGAGGCCTATTCGGTGCTCTCCGATCCCCAGAAGCGGGCCGCCTACGACCGGTTCGGCCACGCCGGCGTCAACGGCGCGAACGGCGGGGGCGGCCAGGGCTTCCACGACGTCTCCGACATCTTCAACGAGGTGTTCGGCGAAGCCTTCGGCGAGATGTTCGGCGGCGGCCGCCGCCGTCCCAACAACGGTCCCGCGCGCGGCGCGGATCTGCGCTACGACCTGGAGATCACCCTCGAGCAGGCCTACGCCGGGGCGGAGGTGGAGATCACGGTGCCCGCCTCGATCACCTGCGAGACCTGCGAGGGCTCGGGGGCAAAGCCGGGGACCAATCCCACGGTCTGCGGCGGCTGCGGCGGGGCCGGCCGGGTGCGCACGTCCCAGGGATTCTTCGCCGTCGAACGCACCTGCCCCCGCTGCGGCGGTTCGGGCAAGCTGATCCTCGACCCCTGCAAGTCCTGCAACGGCGCCGGCCAGGTGCGGCGCGAGCGCACGCTGCAGGTGCGCATCCCCGCCGGCGTCGACGACGGCGCCCGCATCCGCCTCGCCGGCGAGGGCGACGCGGGCCAGCGCGGCGGTCCGCGCGGCGATCTCTATCTCTTCCTGTCGGTGCGGCCGCACGACCTGTTCGAGCGCGACGGCCTGGACCTGCTCTGCACCGTGCCGGTGCCGATGTGCGTCGCCGCCCTGGGCGGCGAGATCGAGGCGCCCTGCCTGACCGGCGGCGAGGACTGCGACGGCGAGTGCCGCATCCCGGTCAAGGTGCCCGAGGGAACCCAGACGGGCCGCATGGTCCGCCTCAAGGGCCGCGGCATGCCCTCCCTGCGCGGCCGCGAACGGGGCGACCTGGTGGTCGAGCTGTTCGTGGAGACGCCCACTCACCTCAGCGCGCGGCAGAAGGAGCTGATGCGCGAACTGGCCGACCTCTGCGGCGAGCAGCAGCACCCCAAGGCCGCCGGCTTCATGGGCAAGGCTCGCAAGTTCTGGGACGGCGTGACCGGCCAGGCCTAAAGATCAGTCAGCCGCCGGCGATCCCGGCTGCGCCCGAAGGCGCGGTAGGCGAGCACCAGCAGGCCCGTCAGCAACGCCGCGACGCCGAATCCGGCGCCGGCCACGATCGCCAGCGTCCGGGTCGTCGGGAGGATGAACGCCGGCCCGGCATCCTCGGGCAGCTTGAAGATCAGGGGGATTGTCACCTCGGCGCCGTCCACCGGCACGCCGTCCCGGGTCTGCGGCAACATCCGGAAGGTGCGCGACAGCTGCAACGCCGCGTCGCCGAAATGCTCGCCGACGGGCTCTTCCGACAGAACCGTGCAGTCGCGCAGGCGGCCATCGGTGTTGACCCGGCATCCGATCGTGGCCCGCCCCTCGATGCCCGCGCGCGCGGCATGGCGGGGATAGAAGGCCGCCACGTCGTCACCCGAGGGCCGGCGCGCCCAGTTCGGTCGCGTGACCGTCTGCGGCTCCGCCGGCGCGGCGGCGACAAGGAACAGTCCGGCGACCGCTGTCAGCATCACACGCATGACAGATACTCCCCGCTCCGCGCAACCGTTCCACAGCCCAGGCGCATCGGCAAGGCGGGTTCCCAGCGGCGCCGGAGCCGCTACAACAGGGCGATGAACGCCCTTTCGCCCTCCGATCCGACCCTGCCCGGCGCGGCGGGCGCGACGCCGGTCATGGCCCAGTACTTCGAGGCCAAGGCGCGCCAGCCGGACGCCCTGGTGTTCTTCCGCATGGGCGACTTCTACGAGCTGTTCTTCGAGGATGCGGTGAAGGCCGCAGCGGCGCTGGGCATCGCCCAGACCCATCGCGGAACCCACAACGGCCAGCCCATCCCCATGGCCGGCGTGCCGGTCCATGCGGCCGAGGCCTATCTCGCCAAGCTGATCCGGGCCGGATTCAAGGTCGCCGTCTGCGAACAGCTGGAGAACCCCGCCGAGGCGAAGAAGCGCGGCTCGAAGGCGGTGGTCCATCGCGACGTGGTGCGGGTGGTGACGCCCGGGACCCTGACCGAAGACGGCCTGCTGGACGCCCGCGGGGCCAACCGGCTGGCGGCCGTCGCCCTGCGCGCCGGCCAGGCGGCGGTGGCCAGCGTCGAACTCTCCACCGGCGAGGTCGAGAGCCTGCTGACCAGTCCCTCGGGCCTGGCGGCCGCCCTGGCGGCGCTGCAGCCCTCGGAGATCCTGGTTCCCGACCGGCTGTTCGCCGACGAGGCGGTCAGCGCCGCGCTCAAGGCGGCCGGCGGCCTCGTCCAGCCCCTGGCCCAGGCCCTGGCCGAGCCCGCCGCCTCGGAGGCGCGGCTCAAGCGGCTCTACGGCGTCGCCGCCCTGGAAGGGTTCGGCGGCCTGGCCGGGGCGGAGGTGTCGGCGCTCGGGTTGATCGCCGCCCATCTGGAAACCACCCAGGCCGGGCGGCTGCCGGCCCTGTCGCCGCCCCGTCGCGCCGGCGAGGCCGACGTCATGGCCATCGACCCGGCCACTCGCGCCAGCCTGGAGATCGAGCGCGCCCAGTCGGGCCAGCGCGAGGGCAGCCTGCTCGGCTGCATCGACCGCTGCGTCACGGCCCCGGGCTCGCGGCTGCTGGCCGCCCGCCTCGCCCGGCCGCTGCTCGATCCCGCCGCCATCGACGCGCGCCTGGACAGCGTCGCCTGGCTGCTCGAGCGCCGGCGCGTGCGCGAGCGCCTGCGCGAGGCCCTGCGCCGGTCGGGCGACCTCGCCCGGGCCCTGTCGCGGCTGGCGCTCGGCCGCGGCGGCCCGCGAGACCTGGCGACCCTGCGCGACGGCCTGAGGACCGGCGAGGCGCTGGCGGGCCTGGTGCTGGCCGAGGGACACGCCCTGAACCCGGCGCCGCCGGCCGAGATCGAGCAGGCGCTGGCGGACGCCAATCCGGCGCTGGCGGCGGACCTGTCGGGGTTGATGGCGACGCTGGAGGCGGGCCTCGGCCCGGACCTGCCCGCCCAGGCCCGCGACGGCGGCTTCGTGGCCGCGGGCGTCCGTCCCGACCTCGACCAGGCCCGCGCCCTGCGCGACGACAGCCGCCGGGTGATCGTCGAACTGGAGGGGCGCCTGGCGCGCGAGAGCGGCGTGCCCCTGAAGATCCGCCACAACGCCGTGCTGGGCTACTTCGTGGAGACGACGGCGGGCAAGGCCGACCCGCTGTTCCAGCCGCCGCTGAACGCGACCTTCATCCACCGCCAGACCCTGGCCAATCAGGTGCGGTTCACCACCGTCGAACTGGCCGATCTCGACGCCCGCATCGCCCAGGCCGGCGAGCGGGCCCTGGCCATCGAACTGGACGCCTTCGAGGCCTGGCGCGCGGCCGCCTGCGCCCTCGCCGCCCCGCTTCAGGCCGCCGCCCGGGCCCTGGCCACGCTGGACGTCGGGGCCGCCCTCGCCGAATGGGCGGAAGACCAGCAGGCGGCGCGGCCCGTCGTCGACCGCTCGTTCCGCTTCGAGGCCGAGGCCGCCCGCCATCCGGTGGTCGAGGCGGCGGTCAGGCGGGCGGGCGATCCCTACACTCCCAACGATTGCGCGCTCGACGGCGCGGGCGAGACCGGCGCGCGGCTGTCGATCGTCACCGGGCCGAACATGGCCGGCAAATCGACCTTCCTGCGCCAGAACGCCCTGCTGGCGGTGATGGCCCAGGCCGGCTGCTTCGTGCCGGCGAAGTCCCTCCGGCTGGGCGTCGTCGACCGCCTGTTCAGCCGGGTCGGGGCCGGCGACGACCTGGCCCGCGGCCGCTCCACCTTCATGGCCGAGATGGTCGAGACGGCGGCGATCCTGACCCAGGCCACGCCCCGCAGCTTCGTCATCCTGGACGAGATCGGCCGCGGCACCGCCACCTGGGACGGCCTGGCCATCGCCTGGGCCTGCGCCGAGGCGCTGCATGGAACCAACCGCTGCCGGGCGCTGTTCGCCACCCACTACCATGAGCTGGCGGCGCTGGAGGAGCGGCTCGGCCATGTCTCCAACCTCAGCCTGCGGGCCAGGGAATGGAACGGCGAGCTGGTCTTCCTGCATGAGGCGGGGCCGGGTCCCGCCGATCGCAGCTACGGCGTCCAGGTGGCCAGGCTGGCCGGCGTGCCGCCCGCCGTGGTGGCCCGCGCCCGCGAGGTTCTGGAGCGGCTGGAGAGCGAGGCCGAGTCCCCCGCCCGCCTCGAAGGCCTACCCCTGTTCGCCGCCACGGCCCCGACGCCGGCCAGAACCGGCCCCAGTCCCGTCGAGGAGGCCCTGAAGGCCATCGACCCCGATGGCATGAGCCCCCGCGAGGCGATGGAGGCGCTCTATCGGCTGAGAGGCATGCTTTAGACGCTCGGCTGGCGTTCGACTTCCACCCGCTTGATGTCGCCGCCGGCCACCGGGAAGGTCACCCGCAGGATCAGCCCGCCGACCACGTACATGAAACAGGCGTAGTTCGAGCGGTCCTCGCGGGGGTCGCAGCGCTCGATCTGGCGCAGCGAGCCGACGTCCACGGCCGCGATCTCGGCGCGGCAGCGGGCGGCCGAACCGTCGTCGCACGCCACGGGCAGGGTCCCGGCCCCGGCCTCTTCGCGAACCCGGTCCAGGACGTTCCAGGCCATGGTCACCCAGGCGTCCATCGGCGCCGTGAACATCGCCGCCAGCGCCGGCGCAGGGGCGTCGCACGCCGCCGGAGGAGGAGCCGCGTAGTAATAGGTTTCGGCGTCGAACCCGACGACCTTCGCACCCCCCTCGAACGGCCGGCTCCAGTCCACCGGACCGTCGAAGATCGGCTTCAGCGCGTCGACCCGACAGAAGCCCTGGCCAATGCCGCGCGGGGTCGACAACAGCATCACCCCGGTCTGCCGGCCGGACCAGCTGTCCATCACCGTCCGCACCTCGGTGGCGGCGGCGATCTGCTCGGCCAGTCCGCGCGGCCCGGCGGCCTGGACAGAAAGCGGAAGGCAGGCGGCGAGCAGGGCCAGAGGCAAGCGGCGCATGGGTGTCCTCACAAACTGGCCCGACTTTCGCCGCCCCGCACGCCGACGGCAAGCCGCCGATTGCGGGTCAACGCCTTGAACAAAACGGGAATCAGCATCAAAGTCGGCGACCAGAACAAAGGGAGGACACGCATGCACTAGCCGCATGATGCGGCGAGAAGGGATTGAAGATGGCGAGAGCCGAAAAGCTCTTCGAGCAGATGACCCGAAACCCTAAGGGCGACTTCTCGATGGAGGACATTCAGTCTGTATGCCGAGCCTTCGGGATTGCGTGCGAAGCTCCCAAGCGCGGTTCGCACTTCGCGATTTCACATCCTTCGCAGAAGTCCATCCTGACCGTGCCGTACAACCGCCCGATTAAGCCGGTATACATCCGACTTGTCGTCACATACGTTCGAGCGGTGAAGGCATCGTCCGACGATGGAAAAGCATAGCTATCGCATCGTGATTGAACCCCTTCCGGCCGAGGAAGGCGGCGGGTTTCTCGCAACAGTGCCTGATCTTCCGGGCTGTATGTCCGACGGGGCCACTGATGTCGAGGCGCTCACGAATGTGCATGACGCCATTGAAGTATGGCTGTCACGCTGGGTTGCAATGGGGCGGCCAATACCAGAACCCACGCGCCTGAAGCAGTTCGCCTGATACTTCGGCAACGACGGGCCGCTGATTGCGCTTCGTCATGTTGCGGCGCACATAGGAGACATGGCCCCCCGCCTCCGACCCACGCGTCTCGAGCACGTCGTCGACGGCCACGCCCTGCGCGCCCGGCTCACCGCCGCCGCGCACGACGCCTCGGGCAACGAGGCCGAGCAGCGCCGGCTGGCGCTGGAAGTGCTCAAGGCCGCCCTGTTCCGCGGCCGGATGATCGCCAAGGAGCGGCTGGAGAACGGCGCCGGCGGTCTGGAGACGGCCCGGCTGCTGTGCGGCGTCACCGACGAGGTGATCACCGCCCTCTACGATTTCACCACCGTGCACATGTTCCGCGCCCGCAACCCGACCGAGGGCGAGCGGCTGGGCCTGCTGGCGGTGGGCGGCTACGGCCGGGGCGTGCTCTCGCCCTTCAGCGACATCGATCTTCTGTTCCTGCGGCCCTACAAGCAGACCGCCCACGCCGAGAGCGTCATCGAGTTCATGCTCTACGCCCTGTGGGATCTAGGGTTCAAGGTCGGCCACGCCTCGCGGACGGTGGACGAGTGCATCAAGCTCTCGCGCGAGGACTTCACCATCCGCACCGCCCTGCTGGAGGCCCGCCGCCTGACCGGCGACGAGGCCCTGGCCGAGGAGCTGAAGAAGCGCTTCAGGGCCGAGGTGATGAAGGGCACGGGGGCCGAGTTCGTCGCCGCCAAGCTGAAGGAGCGCGACGACCGCCACGGCCGGGCCGACGCCAGCCGCTATCTGGTCGAGCCCAACGTCAAGGAGGGCAAGGGCGGCCTGCGCGACCTGCACACCCTGATGTGGATCGCCGAATACCTGCATCCGGTCGAGCGCCCGGGCGACGTCTTCACCCTGGGCTACTTCGACCAGCGAGAGGTGGACCTCTTCGTCCAGGCCTTCGACTTCCTGCACGCGGTCCGGGCGCATCTGCACTTCGCCACCGGCCGGCCGGAGGAGCGGCTGACCTTCGACCTGCAGCCCGAGATCGCCCGCCGCATGGGCTACGACGGCAAGGAGGACAATCCCGCCGTCGAGCGCTTCATGCGCCGCTACTTCTTCATCGCCCGCCAGGTCGGGGCCCTGACGCGGGCCTTCTCGGCCAAGCTGGAGCACGAGCACCTGAAGGCCAGGCCGCGGGGCCTGTCGCGCTTCATCCCCGGCCGCGGCGGGCCCCGGCGCAAGCCGCTGGACATTCCCGGCTTCCACGAGGAGGGCGGCCGCCTGACCATCGACGGCCCGGAGGTGTTCGAGGCCGACCCGGTCGACCTGATCCGCATCTTCCGCATCGCCGACCAGCGCGATCTGGACCTGCACCCGGACGCCTTCACGGCGGTGACGCGGTCGCTGGGGCTGATCACCTCGGCCGTGCGGCGCGACGCCGAGGCGGCCGAGGCCTTTCTCGACATCCTGGCGCGGGGCCGGCGCACCTACCGCACCCTGACGCTGATGAACGAGTCCGGCGTGCTGGGCCGCTTCGTGCCGGAGTTCGGCCGGGTCGTGGCCCAGATGCAGTTCAACATGTACCACTCCTACACGGTGGACGAGCATACCCTGAAGGCGGTGGGGGTGATCGCCGACATCGCCGACGGACGGCTGGCCGAGGACCACCCGCTGTCGGTCTCGATCATGCCGCTGATCGACGACCGCGAGAGCCTGTTCCTGGCCATGCTGCTGCACGACACCGGCAAGGGCGGGGCCGGCGGCCAGGAGAAGGCGGGCGCCCGGGCGGCGCGGGCCGCCTGCGAGCGTCTGGGCCTGGAGCGCTCCAAGATCGAGCTGATCGCCTGGCTGGTCGAGCATCACCTGGTGATGAGCGACTACGCCCAGAAGCGCGACGTCACCGACCCGGCCACGGTCGCCGCCTTCGCCCGCATCGTCGAGAGCCCGGAGCGCCTGCGCCTGCTGCTGGTGCTGACCGTGGCCGACATCCGCGCCGTCGGTCCCGGCGTCTGGAACGGCTGGAAGGGCCAGCTGATGCGCGAGCTCTACGCCTCGACGGAAGCGATCTTCCGCGGCGGCCGGGGCAGCGATCCCGCGGCCAGCGCCCGCGGCCGGCAGAGCCGGATCGCCGCCGATGCGCGGGCCGCCCTGGTCGAGGCCGATCCCGAGGCGCGGGGCTTCGCCGCGGCCATGGAAGACGCCTATTTCACCGCCTTCGCGCCCGAGGAGCTGGCCGCCCACGCCGGGCTCGCCCGCCGCGCCGAGCGGCAGGGCGGCGCCGCCGCCGAGACCCGCATCCGCCCCGACCGCAACGCCGCCGAGATCGTCGTCGCCGCGCGCGACCGCCGCGGCCTGTTCGCCGATCTCGCCCTGGCCGTCTCGGGCCTCGGCGGCAACGTGGTCGGCGCACGGGTGTTCACCTCGGCCGGCGGCCAGGCGCTCGACGTCTTCTACGTCCAGGACGTGACCGGCGCGCCGATCGGCCAGGACAATCCCCGAATCCTGCGCCGGCTCGCCGACGCCCTGGAGGCCGCCGGCCGGGGCGAGCCGCCCAGCTTCGAGCCGCGCCGGGCCGAGCTCGGCAGGGCCGCCGCCTTCTCGATCATTCCCACCGTCATGCTCGACAACGAGGCCTCCGAGGACGCCACCGTGGTCGAGGCCTCGGGCCGCGACCGTCCGGGCCTGCTCGAGGCGCTGGCCCGGGCCCTGTCCGACGCCGGCCTGTCGATCCAGTCGGCCCATATCGACGGCTACGGCGAGCGGGCGGTGGACGCCTTCTATGTCCAGACCGCCGGCGGCGGAAAACTGAAGGACGCCCGCCGCCAGGCCGCGCTGAAGTCCGCCCTCATGGTCGTCCTCGAAGCCTCCGAGGCCGACGGCCACGCCGCCAAGGGCCGCCCGAGGCTGGAACGGGCGCGCGCGAGCGTGGCCCGTTAGTCACCATGCCGTCGCACGAGGACCGCGCCGGACCAGCCCTCGCCTTCTCCCGTGTCGGCCACCAGGCCCGTGACGCCATAGAGCGCGACGCAGCTGCGCGCCGCGATCGTGTAGCTGGTCGGCCCGCCCGGCCGGTGGCGCGCGTCGAGCCTGTAGCCGCCCACCCGGTCGGAGGTGTTGCAGAGCACCACGTCCGACGCCGACGCGCTGGCGGGGGACACCACTTCGGCCGAGGCGCCGGCCGCCAGGCGGTAGCCGAGCTCGAACCGGCTCTGGTCGATTCTGGCCGGCAGGGCGCCGGGATCCACGAGATCGGCGGCGGCGGCGGCCGATGACAGCAGGCTGGCGGCGATGGCCGCGAGAACGATGCGTTTCATGACAGGCCTCCCGATGTTTCGCCAGTATGGCGGGAAGAATCGCCCGTATTCAACCGTCAAGGCCATGGCCTCCTTGCAGCGCGAGTGCAGCCGCCGCGCTCTTCCGGCGCCGCCGCCTTGACCCTCGCCCCCGGCGCGTCGCACTAACGCCCGGTGAACGCCGCCGAGCCGTCCTCCGCACCCGACCAGCACCCGGGACGCCCAAAGGGCGGCCTGATCCGCTCGTCGCTGGTGTTCTCGAGCATGACTCTGGTCAGCCGGTTCATGGGCCTGGCCAGGGACCTCTTCATCACCGCCCGCCTCGGCGCCAGCGCCACGCCGGCGGCGGACGCCTTCAACACCGCCCAGTCGTTTCCCAACCTGTTCCGCCGCATCTTCGCCGAGGGCGCCTTCACCGCCGCCTTCGTGCCGTCCTACGCCAAGGTGCTGGCCACCGAGGGACGGGAGGCCGCCGACGGGCTGGCGACAGACGCTCTGGCCACCCTGGCGGCCATCACCCTGGCCCTGACGGTGGCGGCGCAGCTGTCCATGCCCTGGCTGATGCTGGCGATCAATCCGGGCTTCGGCTACGGCAGCGAGAAGTACGACCTGGCCGTCATGCTGACCATCGTCAGCATGCCCTACCTGCCCTGCATGGCCATCGTCGCCCTGCTGTCAGGGGTGCTGAACGCGGCCGGCCGCTTCGCCCTCTCAGCCGCCGCTCCGACGGTGCTGAACGCCGCCATCCTGGTCGCCGTGATCCCCCCGCGGGAAGCGGTCGACTCGGCCTGGGCGGCGAGCTGGGCGATCCTCGTCGCCGGCGTCCTGCAGGCGGCCCTGCTGTGGTGGGGCGTGCGCCGGGTCGGCGCCCGGATCCGGCCGACCTGGCCCCGGCTGACCCCGGAAATCCGGCTGCTGATCGCCACCGCCGTGCCGGGCGCCATCGCCGCCAGCGTCACCCAGGTCAACATCTTCGTCTCCGGCATCATCGCCAGCCAGGTCAACGGCGCCCGCACCTGGTTGTCGGTCGCCGACCGCTTCTACCAGCTCCCCCTGGGCCTGGTCGGGGTGGCCATCGGCGTCGCCCTGCTGCCGGCCCTCTCGCGCGCCGTCTCGGTCGGCGACCGCGAGGAGGCCCAGCGCACCACCGACCAGGCGGTGGTCTTCGCCATGGCCCTGACCCTGCCGGCGGCGGCGGTCCTGCTGGCGATTCCCTTCTGGCTGATCGAGGGCCTGTTCCAGCGCGGCGAATTCCTGCCCCAGGACGCCGCCCAGACCGCCAGGGCGCTGTTCCACTACGGCTGGGGCACGCCGGCCTTCGTGCTGGCCCGGGTGATCTCGCCGGTGTTCTTCGCCCGGGCCGACACGCGCGCGCCGATGCGCTTCGCCCTGGTCTCGGTGGCGGTCAACATCGTGCTGGGCGTCGCCCTGTTCTACGTCATCGGCTTCGAGGGCATCGCGGCGGCGACCGGCGTGGCGGCCTGGCTCAACGTCGCCCAGATGGTCCACGCCCTGCGGCGGCGCGGCGACTGGACCCCCTCGCCGGCGGCCTGGGGCAAGCTCGCCCGCATCCTGGCCGCCAGCGCCCTGCTCGGCGCCCTGCTGTTCGCCGCCCAGCACTATCGCGGCGAGATCGAGGCGCCCCTGGCCGCCTTCCGGGTCATCGGCCTTGGCGCCAAGGAACTGTCGGTGCTGGGCGTCTGTCTGCTCGGGGCGGCGATCTATCCGGTGCTGCTGCTGGCGTCCGGCGGCGTGACCCCGGCCGAAATCCGGGCCGCCCTGCGGCGCCGCCCCGGCGCGCCGGCCGCGCCGTCGGCCCCGGACTTGTCCTGACCGGCGGCCTGCCGTATCGAGCCGCCATGGTCTTCGCCGCTTCCCGTTCCCGTCGATGGCGCAACGCCTGATACGCCGCTGAACCCGCGCGAGCCCCGGCTGGCGCGCCCTGACGACCCGTTCCGGAAGACCCGACCATGACCGACCAAGCCCCCGTCCCCTACGCCGGCCCGCAGCGCGTGGTCAGCGGCGTGCAGCCCTCCGGCGCCCTTCACCTGGGCAACTACCTGGGCGCCCTGGTGAAGTTCGCCCGCCTGCAGCACGAGATCGAGACCCTGATCTTCGTCGCCGACCTGCACGCGGTCACCGTCTGGCAGGACCCGGCGCTGCTCGCCGCCCAGACCCGCGAGATCGCCGCCGCCTACATCGCCGCCGGGGTCGATCCGGCCAGGGCGACCATCTTCCCGCAGTCGGCCGTGCGCGCCCACGCCGAACTCGGCTGGATCTTCCAGTGCGTGGCCCGCCTCGGCTGGCTCGACCGGATGACCCAGTTCAAGGAGAAGAGCGGCAAGCACAAGGAGCGCAGCTCGGTCGGGCTCTACACCTATCCGGTGCTGCAGGCCGCCGACATCCTGGTCTATCGCGCCACCCATGTGCCGGTGGGCGACGACCAGCGCCAGCACCTGGAGCTGACCCGCGACATCGCCGCCAAGTTCAATCACGACTACGAGCGGCCGGGCTTCTTTCCGCTGCCCGAGGCCATGACCGAAGGTCCGGGCGCGCGGGTGATGTCGCTGCGCGACGGGACGGCCAAGATGAGCAAGTCCGATCCGTCGGACAATTCGCGCATTAACCTGACCGACGACGCCGACGCCATCGCCCAGAAGATCCGCAAGGCGAAGACCGATCCGGAACCGCTGCCGGAGACGGTGGAGGGGCTCGCCGGCCGGCCGGAAGCCGACAACCTGGTCGGCGTCTACGGCGCCCTGGCCGACATGACCAGGGCCCAGGTGCTGGCCGAATTCGGCGGCAAGGGCTTCGGCGCGTTCAAGCCGGCGCTGGCGGACCTGGCGGTGGCGAAGCTGGCCCCGGTCAGCGAGGCCATGCGCCGCCTGCTCGCCGATCCGGCGGAAATCGACCGCATCCTCGCCGCCGGCGCCGACCGCGCCCGCGACCTGGCCGAGCCGACGCTCGCCGAGGTGAAGGCGACCGTCGGCTTCTGGCGGTAGGCCCCCGGCCCTTACGCCAGCTTGGCCAGCTCGGGCGCCAGGTCGGTCCGCTCCCAGCTGAAGCCGCCCTCGTTGTCCGGCTGACGGCCGAAGTGGCCGTAGGCGGCGGTGCGGGCGTAGATCGGCCGGTTGAGCCCCAGATGCTCGCGGATGGCCCGCGGCGTGGCCCCGCCGATCATGTCCGGCAGGGTCTTTTCGAGCAGGGCCGGGTCGACCTTGCCGGTGCGGTGCAGGTCGACGTGGAACGACACCGGCCGGGCGACCCCGATGGCGTAGGCGATCTGGATCGTGCAGCGCTCCGAAAGGCCCGCGGCGACGACGTTCTTGGCCAGGTAGCGGCAGGCGTAGGCGGCCGAGCGGTCGACCTTGGTCGGGTCCTTGCCGCTGAAGGCGCCGCCGCCGTGGGGCGCCGCGCCGCCATAGGTGTCGACGATGATCTTGCGGCCGGTGAGCCCGGCGTCGCCATCCGGACCGCCGATCTCGAAGCGGCCGGTGGGATTGACCAGCCAGCGCGTCTTGCGGTCGATCAGCCCCTCGGGGAAGACCTCCAGCACGTGCGGGCGGATCAGGTCCAGCACCCGCTTGGACGTCGCCGCCCGGCCGTTGATCTTCTTCTTGTGCTGGTGCGAGATCACGATGGAGACGACGCGGCGGGGAACGCCGTTTCCGTCATATTCCAGGGTCACCTGGCTCTTGGCGTCCGGTTCGAGCTCGGGCAGCGCGCCGCTGTGGCGCAGCTCGGCCAGCCGGCGCAGGACGTTGTGGCTGTACTGCAGGGTGGCGGGCATCAGCTCCGGAGTCTCGGTGCTGGCGTAGCCGAACATGATGCCCTGGTCGCCGGCGCCCTCGTCCTTGCTCGCCGTCGCGTCGACGCCCTGGGCGATGTGGGCCGACTGGCCGTGCAGGAAGCAGGCGTACTTCGCCTTCTGCCAGTGGAAGCCCTTCTGCTCGTAGCCGATGTCCTTGATCGCCGCGCGGACGCGCGGCTCCAGCGAGGCGACGATCTCCTTGGTGAAGGCCTTGTTGGCCTTCTTGTCGCCGCCCGGCCTGCCGGCCCGCACCTCGCCGGCCAGGATGATGCGGTTGGTCGTCACCAGGGTCTCGCAGGCCACCCGGGCTTCGGGGTCGGCGGCGAGGAAGGTGTCCACCACCGTGTCGCTGATGCGGTCGGCGACCTTGTCCGGATGCCCCTCGGAGACGCTCTCGCTGGTGAAGATATAGGAGGATCGGTTCAAGGAACGGCTCCGCAATTGAAGAGGCCGCCCCGGGTGGAGCGGCCCGCCGGAACCTATAAGGACATCCTTATATCCGCAAGCGGAGGCTCAGCCCTCGCCGCCCTCGTCGTCTTCCTCGGCCATCGACCGGACCAGGTCGAGGATCCGCCGGCGAACCCGGCCGCGCTTGATCTTGGGAAACAGGGCGGCCAGCTCCAGACCTTCCGGGGTCATCAGGAAGTCGTGGATGAACGGCTCGGCCCCGCTTTCGGCCACGCCCTCCGCGCGGGCCGTCGAGGGGTCGACCAGGCCTTCGAAGAAATAGGAGATCGAGGTCTGCAGCGACTTGGCGATCTCGTACAGCTTGGAGGCGCTCACGCGGTTCGCGCCGCGCTCGTACTTCTGCACCTGTTGGAAGGTCAGGCCCAGATCGTCGGCCAGCCGCTCCTGCGACACGCCCAGCAGTTTGCGCCGCATTCGAATGCGTCCGCCCACGTGCAAATCGACGGGATTGGGCGAGCGGTCGGTTTCTGTCGTCGTCGTCATTGGGGCCAATCTGCCAAAACCAAGGTTTCTCTTCGTCCCCTATTTCCTATTTTGCAGATAATTCAAGCGCCCGACTACCCGAAACCAGACAAACGCCCCGCCCGAAATGAGTAGCATCAGCGCGAAGGGCAGGTCGCCCATTCGCCTGTAGGGGGTGTCGAACCGGCGCGCGGGCAGGACGGCGTCGATCACGCCCCGCTCGCCGTGGCGCAGGACCGCCGAGGCCGGGGCCCCGCTGGCGTCGACCACCAGCGAGACGCCCGTGGGCGTGGCGCGGATCATCGGGACGCCCTCCTCGATGGCCCGGTAGCTGGCCAGGTTGAGATGCTGCAGCGGGCCGCTGGTGGCGCCGAACCAGGCGTCGTTGGACAGGTTGACGATGAAGTCCGGCCTTACGCCTGAAGCGATTGCGCCGGCCCGGGTGAACCCCGGGTAGAGACTTTCGTAGCAGATCAGCGGCTGGAATGCGGGCAGGCCCGGCGGGGTCAGCGGCCGGGGCCGCGGGCCGGACGAGAAGCCGTCGCCGACATGGACCAGGGTCTTGAACCCGATCGCCGTCATCAGGGGTTCGAGCGGCAGATACTCGCCGAAGGGCACCAGCCGGTGCTTGTCGTAGACTCCGCCGGGCGTCAGTCCGGTCTCCGTGCGGCGGGCGACGGCGAGGCTGTTGTAGAACCGCCAGGCCCCCTGCGTCCCTTCGACGCGGTAGGCCCCGACCAGCAGGGTCTGGCCGGGCCGCAGGGCGCCCTCGATGGCCTTGCGCGTCCAGGTCCCGGGGGCCAGGTAGCTGTCGATGTCGGCCGGGATGGCGCCCTCGGGCCAGATCACCAGGTCGGCGGGCCGGCCGCCGGGATAGGGTCTGGCGGTGAGGCCGACATAGGCCTCGACGATGCGCTGGAACAAGGCGGGGTCGTACTTGGCCGACTGCTCGATATCGGCCTGGACGATGCGCAGCGAAACCGGCCGGCCGGGCGCGGCCGGCTCGTCCCCGGCCGCGCGCAACGCGCCCCAGCCGAAGAGGCCGGCGAAGGCGGCCGCCGCGAGGCCGACGGCGACGCGGCCGCGCCGGCCCTCGCGCCAGAGCAGGGGCGCGCAGGCGAGGACGAGGGTGATCCAGGTCAGGCCGTAGGCGCCGACCAGGGCGGCGGTCTGCGACATCGCCGATCCGGCGCGCCAGGTCTCGCCCGGCAGGTTCCAGGGAAAGCCGGTCAGGACATGGCCGCGCAGCCACTCGCAGGCGGCCAGGAGTCCGGCGAAGACCAGCACCCGGCGCGGCCCCTCGGCCCCCGAGAGGCGGTAGAGCAGGCCGGCCAGGCCCCAGAACAGCGCCACCCCGGTGGCCATCAGGGTCACCGCGAAGGGCGCCATCCAGCCGTGATGGACGATGTCGACCAGAAAGGCCTCGGCGATCCACCAGGTTGAGAGGCCGAAATAGGCCACGCCCGCCAGCCAGGCCCGCCAGAAGGCCGAGCGCAGCGGCCGTTCCGCGTCGGCGCGGTCGAGCAGCCACAGCAGCAGCGGATAGCCGGCCAGGCCCGGAATCAGGCCGAACGGCGGGTGGGCGAGGGCCGCGGCCAGGCCGGCGGCGAGCGCCGTCGCCCACGGCGGAACGCGGGCGAGGTCGGGCCTCACGCCGGCGGGGTCTCTTCGCCCGCGGGCGCGGGACGCGGGTGGATGCGCACGCGCTTGACCCGGCGCGGATCGGCGGCGATGACCTCCAGGCGATAGCCGTCCTTGTGCCGTATGACCTCGCCGCTGCGCGGCACCCGGCCGGCGAGGGCCGTGACCAGGCCGCCGACGGTGTCGATCTCCTCCTCGAGGTCGGCCGGGGCCAGTTCGCCGTTGCCGAGGGCGGCCTCCAGGTCCTCGAGCCGGGCGCGGGCGTTCGCCTCGATGACGCCGTCGGGCCGCACCCGCAGGCCGGCGGAGGCGGCGACGTCGTGTTCGTCGTCGATCTCGCCGACCACCGCCTCGAGCACGTCCTCCAGGGTCACCAGGCCCTCGGTGCCGCCGTATTCGTCGATGACCAGCGCCAGATGGGTGCGGGACTTCTGCATCTGGGCCAGCAGGTTGGCAGCGCGCATCGAGCCGGGGACGCCCGGCGCCGGCCGCATCAGCTTGCGCAGCACCGCCGACCCGGCCGCCGGCCGCCGACCCTTCCTGGCCAGCAGCTTGAAGACGTCCTTGATGTGGACGAAACCGATCGGGTCGTCGAGCGTGCCGCGATAGATCGGCAGGCGCGAGTGTTCGGTCTCGCTGAACTGGGCGACCAGCTTCTCGAACGGGGTGGAGACCTCGACGGCGACGACATCGGCGCGGGGGGTCATGATGTCGTCGACGCGCATGGACTGGAAGGCCCGCGCCTGGCCGACCAGCGCCTCGCTGGCCCGGGCGGCGGCGGGCTCGAGCTCGGCGACCGGCTCGCCGACGAGGGCGGGCCGCAGCGCCGCGGCGATTCGGGCCAGCAGGCCCCGCCCTCGTCGGGGCGGCTCCGGGGCGGAACTGGCGTCTTCTGAACTGGGCATCGTCATCAGGCGTAGGGGTCGGGAACGCCGAGGCCGGCGAGGATCCGCCGCTCCAGCGCTTCCATCTCCCCGGCCTCGGCCTCCGTCTGGTGGTCGTATCCTACAAGATGCAGGACGCCGTGCGCCACCAGGTGTTGCAGGTGGTGGGCCAGGGGCTTGCCCTGCTCGGCCGCCTCGCGGGCGCAGACCCCGAACGCCAGGGCGATGTCGCCCAGGTGACCCTCGGGGTTCTCCGGCGCCGGGAAGCTCAGCACGTTGGTCGGCCCGGCCTTGCCGCGAAAGCGCGCGTTGAGGTCGGCGACGGCCTCGTCGGCGGTCAGCAGGATGGCGACGCCCGCCTCGCCGTCGAGCGCGGCCCGGGCCGCCCGCAGGGCGACGGCCTCGGCGTCCGGCAGGGCGTCGGTCCAGGCGCGGTCGGCGATCTCGACCTCGATCATCGCCCGGTGCGCCTGGCGGCGTCGGCGTCGTAGGCCTTGACGATGCGGGCGACCATCGGGTGGCGGATGACGTCGGCGGCGGTGAAGCGGGTGACGGCGACGCCCTCGACGTCCTCGAGGATGGCGACGGCGTGGGCCAGGCCGCTGTCGGCGGGATTGAGCAGGTCGATCTGGCTGGGGTCGCCGGTCACCGCCATGCGCGAGCCCTCGCCCAGGCGGGTGAGGACCATCTTCATCTGCAGGCGGCTGGTGTTCTGGGCCTCGTCGACGATGACGTAGGCATGCGCCAGCGTGCGGCCGCGCATGAAGGCGATGGGGGCGACCTCGATCTCGCCCTTGTCGCGGCGGCGGCGCAGCTGCTCGGTCCCGACGATCTGGGTCAGGGCCTCCCACACCGGGGCCATGTAGGGATCGACCTTCTCGGTCAGGTCGCCGGGCAGGAAGCCGAGCTTCTCGCCGGCCTCGACGGCCGGGCGGGTGACGATCAGCCGGTCGACCTCGCCGCGCAGCAGCATGCCCGCGCCGTGGGCGACAGCCAGGAAGGTCTTGCCGGTGCCCGCGGGTCCGAGGCCGAAGACCAGGTCGTGCGACCCCAGCGCCTCCATGTAGCGGGCCTGGGTGACGGTCTTGGGCGAGACCAGGCCGCGCGGGCCGCCGCGAGGGGCCGCAGCCGCCTCGCCCGAGCGGGCCTCGCCGATGGCGACGCGGACGTCGGCCTCGGTCACCTCGCCGCCGGAATCGGCCAGGTCGGCCAGGGTCTGGACGGCGCGCCGGGCCTGGCCGCGCGCGCGCGCGTCGCCGGCCAGCGACACGCCGCCGCCGGGGGTCTCCAGCAGCACCTTGAAGGCGTCCTCGATCAGGGCGGCGTGGCGGCCGCCGGGGCCTGAGGCGGCGCGGACCGCGGCGTCGCTCAGAGGGACGAACTCGGGCGCGCGGCTCATGCGTCTTCCAGGACCAGGGCGCCCTTGAGGCTGTTGCGGCTCGCGCCGTCGATGCGGACCGGCAGGATGCGGCCGATGAGGGCCTCGTCGCCGTCCAGGTGGACCGGCTGCAGCCAGGGGCTGCGTCCGGCGATCTGGCCGGGATGGCGGCCGGACTTCTCGATCAGGACCGGCGCGGTGAGGCCCACGCGCGAGGCGTTGAACGCCGCCTGCTGCTCGCCGAGCAGCGCCTGCAGCCGGGCGAGGCGCTCGTCCTTGACCTCTTCGGGCGCCTGGCCGGGCATTGCGCTGGCGGGAGTGCCGGGGCGGCGGCTGTACTTGAACGAGAAGGCGCTGGCGTAGCCGACCTCGCGCACCAGGCTCAGCGTCGCCTCGAAGTCGCTTTCCCGCTCGCCGGGGAAGCCGACGATGAAGTCGCCGCTGATGGCGATGTCGGGCCGGGCGGCGCGGATGCGCTCGATCAGCCGCAGATAGCTGTCGGCCGTGTGGTCGCGGTTCATGGCCTTGAGGATGCGGTCCGACCCCGCCTGCACCGGCAGGTGCAGATAGGGCATCAGCTGCTCCACCTCGCCGTGGGCGGCGATCAGGGCCTCGTCCATGTCGCGCGGGTGGCTGGTGGTGTAGCGGATGCGGTCGAGGCCCTCGACCTTCGCCAGCGCCCGCACCAGCCCGGCCAGACCGCCCTCGATCCCGTCGTAGGCGTTGACGTTCTGGCCCAGCAGGGTGATCTCGCGAACCCCCTGCGCGGCCAGGGCGCGGGCCTCGGCGAGGACGGCCTCGGCCGGCCGCGACCACTCCCCGCCCCGCGTGTAGGGCACCACGCAGAAGGTGCAGAACTTGTCGCAGCCCTCCTGCACGGTGAGGAAGGCGGTGACGCCCGTCACGTGCCGCTCCCGCGGCAGGGCGTCGAACTTCTCGTCGGCCGCGAAGTCCGCCGACAGCCGCTCGCCGCTGGCCCGGTGGGCCCGGGCGATCAGCTCGGGCAGCTGATGGTAGGCCTGCGGGCCGACCACCAGGTCGACGGCGGGCTGGCGGCGCATGATCTCGGCGCCCTCGGCCTGGGCCACGCAGCCGGCGACGGCGATGGTCATCCGCCCGCCGCCCTCGGCCTTGCGATCCTTCATCCGGCGGATCTGGCCGAGCTCGGAATAGACCTTCTCGGTCGCCTTCTCGCGGATGTGGCAGGTGTTGAGCACCACCAGGTCCGCCCCCTCCGGATCGTCGGTCACGCCATACCCCAGCGGGCGCAGGACATCGGCCATGCGTTCGCTGTCGTAGACGTTCATCTGGCAGCCGTAGGTCTTGATGAAGACCCGTCTGGCCGGGGCGGGGGCGGACATGGCGGGGTTATGGGGTGACGGAGGCGGTGGCGCAAGGTTGCCGCCGGCCGAGCCACCCGAGGGAGTAGGGCATAGGGAGTAGGGAGTAGCAGGCCGAAGCGCGGAGATTCAGCAGGCAGGGCCGACTACTCCCTATGCCTACTCCCCCAAGCCCTATTCCTCCAGCGGCACCCCGTAGAGCTCCAGCCGGTGGTCCACCAGGCGGTAGCCGAGCTTGCGGGCGATGGCCTGCTGCAGGGCCTCGATCTCCTCGTCGACGAACTCGACCACCTTGCCGCTCTTCATGTCGATGAGGTGGTCGTGGTGGACGTCGGGGGCCTCCTCGTAGCGGCTGCGGCCGTCGCGGAAGTCATGGCGCTCGATGATGCCGCTCTCCTCGAACAGCCGCACCGTGCGGTAGACGGTGGCGATCGAGATGTGCGGGTCGATGTCATGGGCCCGGCGGTACAGCTCCTCGACGTCGGGATGGTCCTGGGCCGACGACAGCACGCGGGCGATGACCCGCCGCTGGTCGGTCATCCGCATGCCCTTTTCGACGCAGAGTTTTTCGAGGCGATCCAAGAGGGGGTCTCCAGGCGAGTCGCGCGAAGATAGGGCGCGCGGGCTCAGCTGTTAAGCATCCGCCGCATCACGAGCGCGTCGGCGCCGGAGGCGTAGTAGCCGTTACGCAGCCCGGCTTCGGCGAAACCCCGCGAAGCGTAGAGGGCCAGCGCGGGGGCGTTGTCGGCGGCCACCTCCAGGAACAGGCTCTGCGCCCCGCGCGCGGCGGCGAGCGCGGCGGCCGCCTCGACCAGGGCGGCGGCGGCGCCCTTGCGGCGATGGGCGGGCAGGACGGCGAGGGTCAGGATCTCGGCCTCGTCGGCGACCGTCCGGCAGAGGATGAAGCCGACGCCCCCGGCGATCAGGCCGAAGACGCCGAACGCGGCCAGCAGGGTCTCGAAGGCGTCCTCGCTCCAGGGCGCCTCGAAGGCGCCGGCGTGCAGGGCGGCCAGCAGCGGCGCGTCGGCCGACCCGGCGCGGCGAAGCGCGCTCACGCCGGCAGCTTCGCGTCGGGCGCGCGCAGGTACAGCGGCCGCGGCGGGACGATGGCCGCGCGGGCGGCCAGGCGGGCGACGGCGACCGGGTCCGGGCCGTCGGCGAGGTCGACGGCCGCGTCCGGCAGGGCGGGCGCCAGCAGCGGCGCCCCGGAGCCGACCAGCACGGCCGGCCCGCCCCGGTAGAGTTCGGCGATGCGGGCCATGGCGTCGGGCGCGGTCAGGGCGTCCGGGGCGGTCAGGGCGACGCCGTCGCCATGCAGCTGGACGTAGACCTGGCCGCGGCGGGCGTCGATCGCGGCGACGACGAATCCGGTCCGGCCGAAGGCGAGCGCCTCCAGCGCGCCGACGCCGACCACCGGGATCGCCAGCGCCGCGCCCAGGCCCTTGGCGAACGCGAGGCCGACGCGCAGGCCCGTGAAGCTGCCCGGCCCGACGGTGACGCCGACGCGGGTCAGGTCTGCGAAGGCGGCGCCGGCCTCGGCCATCAGGGCGCCGATCATCGGCGCCAGCCGCTCCTGGTGCCCGCGCGGCATGGCCTCGGACCGCGCGGCGCGAACGACCTCGCCGTCGAGCAGGGCGGCGGAACAGGCGGTCAGGCAGGTGTCGAGGGCGAGGATCAACGCCGTGGCGCGAGGCGCCGCCAGCCGATGGCGGCCACGCGGGAGTCGGTGCCGACAGGCTGATAGACGGTGTATTCGATCATCCGCATGTCGGCGGAATAGCAGGTGACGACCTCCGCCCCGAACCGGCAGCTGAGCGTCCCGTTCTGCAGGCTCGACAGGGCGTCGCCGGTCTTTTCGCCCTTGGGGCCCCGGACGTTCGCGCCGGACGCCGTGGCGGCGTAGACGCCGCCCTCGTCGCCCCAGGCGTAGACCAGCAGGTCGCCGGGCCCCTGGATGATCGCCACCGGGACCCCCTGGGTCGTGTCCGTCGTGACCGTCGATCCGGGGAACAGCCGCTGGATGGCGTCCCGGTCCAGCGGCGTCGCGGCGGTGATCGGGCCGAGGCCCGTCTCGCTGACCTGCAGGGTCTCGGCGGACATCGCCGCGCCCGGCAGGGCGCAGGCCGCGAGCACCAGGGCGAGGGCGGACGAGCGGATCATCATCTTGAGGATAGCTCACTCCGGAGGCGAAGGCACGGTCAAGCCCGCTCGCCCGGACGGCGAGCGCCGATCCGGGCGCGTCATCCTCGGATTGGCCCGCGGCGTCCTGTCGAAGACGGCGATCCGGAGGCTACAGCGTCTGCTCGACCCGGGTCACTTCCGGGACGTAGTGCTTGAGGAGGTTCTCGACGCCGGCCTTGAGGGTCGCCGAGGAGGAGGGGCAGCCCGAGCAGGCGCCGCGCATGTGCAGGTAGACGACGCCGGTCTCGGGCTCGAAACGGGAGAAGACGATGTCGCCGCCGTCCTGGGCCACGGCCGGGCGGATGCGGCTGTCGAGCAGGTCCTTGATCTCGGCGACGATCTGGGCCGTCTGGCCCTCGTAGGCGGCCTCGTCGTGGCCGACCTCGGCGCCGCCGGCGAGGATCGGGGCGCCGGAGGTGAAGTGGTCCATGATCGCGGCCAGCACCGGGGCCTTCAGATGCGCCCAGTCGGTTCCCTCGGCCTTGGTCACGGTCAGGAAGTCCGCCCCGAAGAACACCCGCACGACGTCGCCGAGGTCGAACAGGGCGGCGGCCAGCGGCGAGGCGGCGGCCTCCCCGGCGTCGCGGAACTCGCGGGCGCCGTCGGTCAGCACTTCCCGGCCGGGAAGGAACTTCAGCACGGCCGGATTGGGCGTGGCTTCGGTCTGGATGAACATGACCGGTCAGATGGCCCCAAGCGCGGCGCGTGACAAGTGCGGCGAAATCTGGCGCTATGTAATCAATGACAAGATAGGGCCCGGACTGGGGAGACGAGACCATGGCCGACGGCAACTTCGATTTCGGCAAGGCCATGCAGGAGAAGGCCCGGCGCCTGGCCGCGGCCCGCGAGCACGCCTACGGCGTCCCGATCGACCAGATCGACGTCGCCAACCCCGAGCTGTGGATCACCGACACCCACTGGCCCTACTTCGAGCGGCTCCGCAAGGAGGCGCCGGTCCACTACTGCGTCACCAACGAGGAGGTGGGCCCCTACTGGTCGGTCACCCGCTTCAACGACATCATGGAGATCGACACCAGCCACAACGTGTTCAGCTCCGACGCCCATCTGGGCGGCATCACCCTGCGCGACTTCGACGAGGACTTCGTCCTGCCGATGTTCATCGCCATGGACCCGCCCAAGCACGACGTGCAGCGCAAGACGGTCTCGCCCATCGTCAGCCCGGCCAGCCTGATGTCGCTGGAGCCGATCATCCGCGAACGCGCCGCCGGCCTGCTCGACAGCCTGCCGATCGGCGAGACCTTCGACTGGGTCGACCGCATCTCGATCGAGCTGACCACCCAGATGCTGGCGACCCTGTTCGATTTTCCCTGGGAGGACCGCCGCAAGCTGACCCGCTGGTCCGACGTGGCCACCGCCGCCCCCGGCCAGGGCATCATCGAGACCGAGGAGCAGCGCCGCGAGGAGCTGTTCGAATGCCTCGACTACTTCACCCGGCTGTGGAACGAGCGGGTCAACGCCCCGCCGGCGCACAACCTGATCTCGATGCTCGCCCACGGCGAGGCCACCCGGAACATGGAGCAGCTGGAGTATCTGGGGAACCTGATCCTGCTGATCGTCGGCGGCAACGACACCACCCGCAACTCGATCAGCGGCGGGCTGGTGATGCTCAACCAGAACCCGGACCAGTACGACAAGCTGCGCGCGAATCCGGAGCTGATCCCCTCGATGGTGTCCGAGATCATCCGCTACCAGACGCCGCTGGCTCACATGCGCCGCACGGCGCTGCAGGACTACGAGATCGGCGGCAAGATCATCCGCAAGGGCGACAAGGTCGCCATGTGGTACGTCAGCGGCAACCGCGACGAGACGGCGATCGACAACCCGGACGCCTTCATCATCGACCGCGAGCGGCCGCGGCATCACATGTCGTTCGGCTTCGGCATCCACCGCTGCGTGGGCAACCGGCTCGCCGAGATGCAGCTGCGCGTGGTCTGGGAGGAGATCCTCAAGCGCTTCCCGCGCATCGACGTGGTCGGCGAGCCGCGGCGGGTCTATTCCAGCTTCGTGAAGGGCTACGAGTACCTGCCCGTGCGCATTCCGGCGCGCGTCGCGTGAAGCCGGACGACGCGGCGCTCGTCGTCCGCGCGCTTGAACTGGCCGCCGACCGGGGCGGCGACCTGACGGCGAGGATCTATGCCCGGCTGTTCGCGGCCCACCCCGAGATGGAGCCGCTGTTCGCCGGCGACCGCTCGGGCCAGGCCCGGGGCGAGATGCTGACGCGGGCCTTCGAGACCATCCTCGACTTCACCGGCGAGCGCCGCTGGGCCGCCACGCTGATCCAGACCGAGGTCGTCAACCACGCCGGCTACGACGTGCCGCCGGCGGTGTTCGGAACTTTCTTCGGCACGGTGGCCGACTGTGTCCGCGAGCTGCTCGGGCCCGACTGGACGGCCGAAACGGACGCGGCCTGGACCCGCCTGCTCGCCGAGCTCGACTGGTACGTGAAGCATCCGGACCAGGGACCGGCCGCAACGGGAGCGGCCCCGCGCTTCCCGTGAGCCCGCGGACGGCGGGCGACGCGACCCCGCCCGTCTCAGGCCAGGTCGGCGATCTCCTCGTCGGTGAGGTCGCCGGGGACGACGGTGACCGGCAACTTGCGGGTTCCCCAGGCGACGCCGTCGCGGGCGATGGAGGCGACCAGCGGCCCCGGGCCCTTGCCGCCGGCGGCCGCGGCCAGGACCAGGATCTTGATGCCCGGATCGGCGGCGACCACGGCGCGGATGGCGGCCTTGGTGTTCTCGGCGTGCTTGATCAGGAACTCGGGGTTCTGGCCGGTCTGGGCGACCACCTGCTCGGCCAGCTTCTGAAGCACCGATTCGGCCTCGGCCCGCTCCTGCCGCTCCATCTCCTCGCGCACGCCGGACCAGTGCTCGAACACCGCCGGCTCGATGACCCGCAACAGGGCGACATGGCCGCCCGTCGAGCGCGCCCGCCGGCAGGCGTAGCGCAGCGCCGCCCCGAACTCGGGACTGTCGTCGGCGATGACCAGGAACTTGCGCTGGCTCATGGCGCGGACGGTGGCCGAGCCCGGGCGCGAGGGCAAGCGTCTTGCGCGCCGGCCGCTTCGCTTCGGCCCGGATCGCGGCTATGGAGCGGCATGCCCCCCCGACCCCAGCAACCGCACGGCGCCCTGCGCAGCTACGGACGGATCAAGGCCCGGCCGATCAAGGCCCGGCAGGCGGAGCTGCTCGGGACGCTGGGACCGGACCTCGACCTGCCCGAGGGCCCGGTCGACCCCGGGGCGCTGATGCCCGGCGCGCGCGAGGTCTGGCTGGAGATCGGCTTCGGCGGCGGCGAGCACCTCGCCGGCCAGGCCCGGCGGGCCCCCGACATCCTGATGATCGGGGTCGAGCCCTTCCTGAACGGCGTCGCCAGCGCCCTGCGCCACATCGACGAGGCCGGCCTGACCAATGTCCGCGTCCACCAGGGCGACGCGCGCGAGGTCGTCGCCCGCCTGCCGGACGCCGGCCTGGACCGGGTGTTCATCCTGTTTCCCGATCCCTGGCCGAAGGCGCGGCACCACAAGCGCCGGATCGTCCAGCCCGACTTCCTGGAGGCCCTCGCCCGCGTGCTGAAGCCGGGCGGCCGGCTGCGGTTCGCCACCGACTGGGCCGACTACGCCGACTGGACGCTGGAGCGGGTCCGGGACGGCGGCCTGTTCCGCTGGACGGCGGCGCGCGCCGACGACTGGCGCCGCCCGCCCGCCGACCACCTGACCACCCGCTACGAGGAAAAGCGCCTGGGCGACTGCGCCCCGGTTTTCCTGGACTTCGTGCGGGCCGGACCCGCCGGCGAAGGCGCGGGTCCCGCGGCGTCCGCCCCATAGCGTTCTTGCGGGGCGCCTCCGACGGCGCTATAAGCCTCGCCACATCGTTTGATCGCGCTGGATGGCGCTTTCGAGCGGCGACCCCGGGGTCGCCGCTTTTTGTTTGGGTTTGGCCATGCGCGCCAGGACGTCGGAGGACGCCCGACTGCTCGACCTGCTCGATCCGGTGGCCGAGGCCGCCGGCTTCGAGATCGTGCGCCTGCGCCTGATGGCCGGCCATGAGCGTCGCCGCCTGCAGGTCATGGCCGAGACCCCGGAAGGCGAAATGACCGTCGAGGGCTGCGCCATCCTCTCCCGCGCCCTGTCCGAGGTGCTCGACGCCGCCGACCCCATCCAGGGCGAGTACACCCTGGAGGTCTCCAGCCCCGGCATCGACCGGCCGCTGACCCGGCTCAAGGACTTCGAGACCTGGGCCGGCTACGAGGCGCGCATCGAGCTCGACCGCCTGGCCGAGAACCGCAAGCGCTTCAAGGGCGAGCTGGCCGGGGTGGAAGACGGCCAGGTCGGCATCAACCTCGAGGGCGAGGCCGACACCACCCTCTACATCCCCTTCGCCTGGATCCAGGACGCCAAGCTGGTCCTGACCGACCGGCTTATGAAACACGGCGCGGAAGAGCGCGCCGCCCGCCTGCAGACGCAGAACACCGAGCAGTAGGAAGCAAGACCATGGCCACCGGCATCTCCGCCAACCGGCTCGAACTCCTCCAGATCGCCGACGCGGTCGCCCGCGAGAAGGGCATCGAGAAGGAGGTCGTCATCGCCTCGATCGAGGAGGCCATCCAGAAGGCCGCCCGCAGCCGCTACGGCGCCGAGCACGACATCCGCGTCTCGATCGATCCGAAGACCGGCGAGACGACCATCAAGCGCTATGTCGAGGTGGTGCCCGACGACGCCGAGCTGGAAGAGGACGCCCTCGGCAAGGTCCGTCTCGCCGACGCCCTGGCCGCCGACCGCGACGCCTTCGTCGGCCAGATCACCGTCGAGGACCTGCCGCCCTTCGAGTTCGGCCGGGTCCAGACCCAGATGGCCCGCCAGGTGGTGACCGGCAAGGTCCGCGAGGCCGAGCGCGAGCGCCAGTACGAGGAGTACAAGGACCGCGTCGGCGAGATCGTCAACGGCACGGTCAAGCGCGTCGAGTACGGCAACGTCATCGTCGACCTGGGCCGGGGCGAGGGCATCATGCGCCGCGACCAGTCGATCCCGCGCGAGAACTTCAACATCGGCGACCGCATCCGCTGCTACATCTACGACGTCCGCCGCGAGACCAAGGGCCCGCAGATCATGCTCAGCCGCGCCCACGGCGGCTTCATGGCCAAGCTGTTCGCCCAGGAGGTGCCGGAGGTCTACGACGGGGTCATCGAGATCCGCGCGGTGGCCCGCGACCCCGGCAGCCGCGCCAAGATGGCGGTGGTCTCCAACGACTCCAGCATCGATCCGGTCGGCGCCTGCGTGGGCATGCGCGGCAGCCGCGTCCAGGCCGTCGTCGCCGAGCTGCAGGGCGAAAAGATCGACATCATCCAGTGGAACCCGGACGAGGCGACCTTCATCGTCAACGCCCTGGCTCCCGCCGAGGTCTCCAAGGTCGTCATGGACGAGGAAGACGAGCGGGTCGAGGTGGTGGTGCCCGACGAGCAGCTGTCGCTGGCCATCGGCCGCCGCGGCCAGAACGTCCGCCTCGCCAGCCAGCTGACCGGCTGGCAGATCGACATCATGACCGAGTCCCAGGAGAGCGAGCGCCGCCAGCGCCAGTTCGCCGAGACCACCGCCCTGTTCCAGGAGGCCCTGGACGTCGACGAGGTCATCGCCCAGCTGCTCGCCACCGAGGGCTTCATCGCGGTCGAGGACGTGGCCTATGTCGAGCCGCACGAGATCGCCTCGATCGAAGGCTTCGACGAGGACACCGCCGAGGAGCTGCAGGCCCGCGCCCGCGAATTCCTCGAGAAGGAAGCCGCCGCCCAGGACGCCCGCCGGGTGGAGCTGGGCGTCGAGGACGGCATCCTCGAGATCGAGGGCGTGACCCTGCCCATGGCCGTGGCCTTGGGCGAGGGCGGGGTGAAGACGGTCGAGGACCTCGCCGGCCTGATCCCGGACGACCTGCGCGGCTGGTTCGAGACGAAGGACGAGGGGCGGGTCCGCGAGCCGGGCGTCCTCGAGGCCTTCGGCCTGACGCCGGACGACGCCGAGGCCCTGATCATGCGCGCCCGCGTGGCCATGGGCTGGATCGAGCCGCCGGCCGAGCCGGAATACGAGGAAGAGTACGCCGACGACGCCATCGAGAACCCCGAGGACTACGACCTGGCCCTGGCCGAGGGGGAAGCGCGGGACGCCTAGGGATCGCTGGACCCGAGCGGCCGGCCCCGTCCCGGCCCCCGATCCCAGCCCTCCGCCGCCATGCCTTCCGCCCCCGCCACCCACGCCCAGGCCTCCCGCCAGCGCCGCGACCTGGTCTCGGGCGCGGTGATGGCGGAGGACGCCCTGGTGCGCTTCGTGGCCGGGCCGGACGGGACGGTGGTCCCCGACCTCGCCCGCAAGCTGCCGGGCCGCGGCCTGTGGGTGGCCGCCGACCGCGCCAGCGTCGAGACGGCGGCGCGGAAGGGCCTCTTCTCCCGCGCCGCCCGGGCGAAGCTGGCGGCGGCGCCCGATCTGGCCGACCAGGTCGAACGGCTGCTGCTCAGGCGGCTTCTCGACGGCCTCGGCCTTGCGCGGCGCGCCGGAGAGCTTACCTCGGGGTTCGAGAAGGTCCTGGCCGCCGTCCGCGGCGGCAAGGCGGCCTGGCTGATCGAGGCGTCGGACGGCGCCGGGGACGGCCGCCGCAAGCTGCTCGCGGCAGCCAGGACCGCGCCCCTGAAGCCACGCCTGTTCGGTCTGTTTTCCTCGGCCGAATTGGGTTTGGCCTTGGGGGGCGAGAATGTGATACACACCGCCTTCCTTGCGGGGCGAGCCTCCGGACGCTGGACAACCGACGCCCAGCGGCTATCAGGCTTCCGCCCGCTTCTCCCCGAGAGTTGGCGCGAGGAGCCGTGACGGACCGGGCGGGACCGCCTCGGTCCCTTCGCGGTTTGAAGAGTTCGATGGTTCGGGCCGGATGCGCCGGTCCGAGAGTTAAGCGAGACGCATGAACGACGAGAACGACAACGGCCGGCCCTCCAGGCCCTCCCTCACCCTGAAGCCCCGCGCGGGCTCGGTGAACGCGGGCGTGGTCAAGCAGAGCTTCAGTCACGGCCGGTCGAAGACGGTGGTGGTGGAAACCAAGCGCGTGCGCTCGCACGCGCCCGGCGCCATGACCAACCTCGCCGGTCCCTCAGCCGCCGAGAAGCGCACGACCTTCGACGCGCGCCCGCCGGCCCGCCCGGCCGCCCCGGGCCCGGCCGACCACGGCAGTCTCTCCGCCGAGGAGCGCGCGGCCCGCCAGCGGGCCATCGACGCCGCCCGCGAGGCGCAGGAGCGTCAGGCCGCCCAGGCCCGCGCTCGCGCCGAGGAGGAGGCCCGTCGCCGCGCCGCCGAACAGGCGGCTGCGCGGGCCGCCGCCGCTCCGGCCGCCCAGCCTTCGCCGCCGCCGCCGGCCGCGGCCGCCCCGGCGCCCGCCGCGGCTCCGGTCGTCGAGGCCCCGGCGCCGCAACCGGTCGCCCAACCGGCCCAGACCCGCACCTACGAGCCGTCGCGCGAGCGGCGGGACGACCGTCCCACGACCACCACCTACCGTCCCGACCGCGCCCAGGGCGGCGGCCCCTACAACCAGCGCGCCCCGCGTGAGGGCGTGAACTACGGCCAGCGCACGCCTCGCCCCGAAGGCGAGCGCGGCGGCTACGGCGCCCGTCCGCCCCGCGAGGGCGGCGAGCGGCCGGCGCGCGAAGGCGGCCGGCCCGGCGAGACCGTCCGCTACTCCGCCCTGGCCCCGCGCCCGGCCCCCCGCACCGGCGATCGCCCCGGCGGTCCGCGGCCGCCGCGCCCCGGCGCCCCGGCCGCGCCGGCGACGCCCGAGATCCAGCGCGCCGCCCGCCAGGCGCCGCGTCCAGGTTCGCTCAATCTCGACCGCCGTCCCGACACCGACGAGGAGGACGCCCGCCGCAAGGGCGCGGCGCCCGGCAAGGCCGTCTCGCGCACCAAGGGCGAACCGAAGCGCCGCGAGGGCCGACTGACCATCCAGGCCCTGGCCGGCGACGACGAGGGCGCGGCCGAGCGCATGCGGTCGCTGGCCTCGGTCCGCCGGGCCCGCGAACGCGAGAAGGAAAAGCGCCGCGGCGGCGCGGCCGAGCAGGCCCGCGTGGCCCGCGAGGTCGTCATCCCCGACGTCATTACCGTGCAGGAGCTGTCCAACCGGATGGCCGTGCGCGGCGTCGACATCATCAAGTTCCTGATGCGTCAGGGCGTGATGCTGAAGATCAACGACGTCATCGACAGCGACACCGCCGAACTGGTGGCCACCGAGTTCGGCCACACGGTCAAGCGCGTGTCGGAGGCCGACGTCGAGGAGGGCTTCATCGGCGCCGAGGACATCGACGATCACCTGGAGACCCGGCCCCCGGTGGTCACGGTCATGGGCCACGTCGACCACGGCAAGACCAGCCTGCTGGACGCCCTGCGCGCCACCGACGTCGCCGCGGGCGAGGCCGGCGGCATCACCCAGCACATCGGCGCCTACCAGGTGCGGCTGAAGGACGGCGAGCGCGTCACCTTCCTCGACACCCCGGGCCACGCCGCCTTCAGCGCTATGCGCGCCCGCGGCGCCAACGTCACCGACGTGGTGGTGCTGGTGGTCGCGGCCGACGACGGCGTCATGCCCCAGACGGTCGAGGCGATCCAGCACGCCAGGGCGGCCGGCGCCCCGATCATCGTGGCCATCAACAAGATCGACAAGCCTGACGCCGATCCGACGCGGGTCATCAACGAGCTGCTGCAGCACGAGATCGTCGTCGAGAGTCTGGGCGGCGAGACCCAGGTCGTCGAGGTTTCGGCCAAGACGCGTCAGGGGATCGACGATCTCATCGAGAACATTCTGCTGCAGGCCGAGGTCCTCGATCTGAAGGCCAACCCGGACCGCACGGCCGAGGGCGTGGTCATCGAGGCCAAGATCGACAAGGGCCGCGGCGCGGTCTCCACGGTTCTGGTCCGGCGCGGCACCCTCAAGCGCGGCGACATCGTCGTCGCCGGCGCCAACTGGGGCCGGGTGCGCGCCCTGCTCAACGAGCGCGAGGAGCAGCTGCAGGAGGCCGGCCCGGCGACTCCGGTCGAGATCCTGGGCCTGGACGGCGCCCCCGCGCCGGGCGACGCCTTCGCCGTGGTCGAGAACGAGGCCCGCGCCCGCGAGCTGACGGAATACCGCCTGCGGGTGAAGCGCGAGAAGGCCGCCGTCGGCGGCGCCGCGGCCGGCGTCTCGCTCACCGACATGATGGCCAAGCTCTCGGCCAAGAAGGTCAGCGAACTGCCGCTGGTCATCAAGGCCGACGTCCAGGGCTCGGCCGAGGCCATCGTCGGCTCCCTCGACAAGCTGGCCACCGACGAGGTCCGCGCGCGGATCATCCTGTCGGGCGCCGGGGCGATCAGCGAAAGCGACGTCCAGCTGGCCAAGGGCGCCGGCGCGCCGATCATCGGCTTCAACGTCCGCGCCTCGAAACAGGCCCGCGACCTGGCCGAACGCGAGGGCGTGGAGATCCGCTACTATTCGATCATCTACGACCTGATCGACGACATCAAAGGCGTGCTCTCGGGCATGCTGGCGCCGATCCAGCGGGAGACCTTCCTGGGCTACGCCCGGGTGCTCCAGGCCTTCGACATCTCCAAGGTCGGCAAGGTCGCCGGCTGCCGCGTCACCGAGGGCGTGGTCCGCCGCGGCGCCAAGGTCCGCATCGTCCGCGACGGCGTGGTGGTGCTGGAGCTGGGCACCCTGCAGACCCTCAAGCGCTTCAAGGACGAGGTGGCGGAAGTCACCAACGGCATGGAATGCGGCATGGCCTTCGCCGGCTTCCAGGATATCCGCGAGGGCGACGAGATCGAATGCTTCACCGTCGAGGAAGTGAAGCGCACGCTGTAGGAACCCTTCTCCCCTTGCGGGAGAAGGTGGCCTGCGCAGCAAGCCGGATGAGGGGTATCCAGCCTCACCCGGCCCGACCGCACGCCGCCGCGATCCGGTCCAGAACCCGCGACGGGTAGTCCTCGATCTCCCGGTTGGGGAACCTCAGCACGCGGAACCCCTCGCTCCTCAGCCAGGCGTCACGCGTCTGGTCGTGGACGCTGTCCTCGTGCGTCGGGCCATCGGCCTCCACGATCAGCCGATGCTGAAAGCAGACAAAGTCGGCGATGTACCGGCCGATCGGAACCTGCCGCCGGAACTTCAGCCCCTCGAGCCGCCGGTCCCGCAGCAGCTTCCACAGCGCCCGCTCGTTCGCCACGGGCTCTCGCCGCATCTTGCGAGCGAAGGCGAGTGTTCGCGCATTGCTTGTTATGGTTGCATGATAGCCCTTCTCCCCTTGCGGGAGAAGGTGTCGGTCGCAGACCGACGGATGAGGCGCGCCGCGGAGTCACCCCCTCATCCGACCCGCTTCGCGGGCCACCTTCTCCCGCAAAGGGATAAGGGTTTGGTTGCGCGATTTCGGCGACGCCCTAGACTTCCCCTCGAAACCAGGGGGTGGGGCCATGAAAATCACCCGCAAACACCTCGTCGCCGCGGCGGCCGGGGGCGCGGTGGCCGGTCCGCTGGACCTGATCGCGGCCACGGCGCAGTTCGGCGTGCCTCTGGACGTCGTCTGCAAGTCCGTCGCCTCGGGCTGGCTGGGACGGGAAGCCGCCATGGCCGGCGGCCTGCCGGTCGTCGTCCTGGGGTTCGCCAGCGACGTCTTCATCTCCATGGCGGCGGCGCTGGTCTATGTGGTCTTCACCCCGCCGGCCCAGATCGCCAGACCCTGGCTGAACGGGACCCTGATGGGCCTGGCGATGTTCACCGCCATGCGCTTCCTGGTCGTGCCGCTGAGCGCCGCCGGACAGGGCAGGATGCCGCCGATGGTCCTGGCCGAGAGCCTTCTGGTCCACGCCTTCCTCTGGGGCGCGCCGCTGGCCCTCGTGGCGAACTGGATCCTGACCCCGAGGGACTGACGGTGCGGACGGCTCTCGCCTTCGTCATTCTCGCCGCGCTCGTCGCCGGGTGCACGCCCGGCGCGCGCTATGTCCTGGATGACTGCATGGAGGACTCGGCTCCGATCCCGGCATCGATCATTCTGACGTCCAACGGCGTCGTGCTCTCTTCCGCACTCGGCGGGCTTGTGGGCAGCTACCCCAACCGGGCCAGCCGGATGGAGATAGGGGGAAACGCGACGATCCGCTGTGTGCTGGTCGACGGGCGTCCGCAACGCTGCGATGTTGTCAGTGAGACACCGCTCGACCTGGGCTTCGGCAACGCCACCGTGAAGCTGGCGAAGCAGCTGGTCTTTCCGACGCAACAGACGGAAGCTGAAATCGTCGCCGAGTTCCGTGTTGTCGGACCATCGCCGCCGTCCGTCCCCTGCGGCTTTGCCACGCCCGAGCCGCCGAAGACCTGACCCGCCCAATTTCCGCCCCCGATCCGCGAATAGTTGCGGCGCGAAGGAGGCCCTCATGATCCGCAAGATCGCCGCCATCGCCGTGCTCGGCGCCGCCCTGGCCGGCTGCGCCACGGCCAGCCGCATCGACGCGGCGGGCGACGTCCACAACCTGCTGGTCGCCATCCGCGACAACGACCGGGCCGCCTTCGAGGCCTATGTCGACCGCAAGGCGCTGAAGCGGTCGATCGAGGCGCGGCTGTTGCGCGAGGCGGGCGAGGCCGATCTCGACGACGGCGGCCGGGCCCTGGCCGCCCTGCTGGCGCCGGGGCTGGCCGACCTCGCCGGCGACGCCCTGGTCCGGCCGCAGGTGTTCCACGCCGCCGCCAGCTACTACGGCTACACGCCGGACCGGCCGTTGCCGGACCGGCTGGCCATCGCCGGCGCGCTCAGGCGTCTCGACGACGGCCGCGTCTGCGCCACGAAGAAGAAGAACGGCCCCTGCCTGCTGGTCTTCACCAACGTCGGCGGGACCTGGAAGCTGTCGGGCTTCGAGGGCGACCTGGCCGACCTGCGCGGCAAGCCCCGCAAGAGGAAGTCCTGAGGCGATGCGACCGATCGTTTCCGTCCTGGCCGTCGCCGGCCTCGTCCTGGCGGCCGCGCCCGCCGCGCAGGCCGCCGCCAAGCGGATGGTGACCTATGATTCGGCCTCGCCGACGGCGAAGCGGCTCACCGGCGCCGGCCTGACCTTCGTGTTCACCAAGTCCTGGATGCGCACGCGGATCCTGGCCGTGCGCGCCACCGCCGTGGCGGTGGGCGTGACGCCCCGCCTCTCCACCGACGGCGCGGTCAACCGCAAGCTCGACGCCCTGATGGGCGAGGACGCCGGCGCGGGAACCCTCTACGAGATCGACCCCGACGCCGAGGAGGGCCGGGTGATGATCCGGGCCTTTTGCCCGGGGTCGAAGTCCGGCTGGCTGGCCATCGGGACCATCGCCTTCCGCCGCGACCTGCGCGTCCACGCCTTCGGCGACGACCCGGCCACCGGCGAGCCCCGCCTGTGCGCCACCATGGACTTCTCCTTCCGCAGCGAGTGGCGCATGCCGGGCCCCGAGAACCGCGGCGTCACCGAACGCATCACCCGCCCCGACTACGGTCGCCGGCCGGGGACGTAGCGCGTCCTTCGACACGTCCCGGATCTCGTCCGGGGCTGCCCGGGATGACGTGGTCAGCAGCCCGTCATGGTGAGCGGCGCCGCAGGTCGAACCACGCAAGGCCGAAGAGCTTCCATTGCAGAAGCCTGTCAGCCTAACCTCTGCAAACGCGGGGGGAAGCGGGCATGGCCGACATCGAAGTCCTGAAATCCTACGACCGGTTCGACTTCACCGACGGACCCTGGACGCGCCCGGTGTTCCGGCGCGGAACCGGGCCGGCGGTGATCATCATGCACGAGATTCCCGGCCTGCACCCGCTGGTCGTCCGCTACGCCGACCGCGTGGCCGAGGCGGGGATGACCGTCTTCCTGCCCAGCCTGTTCGGGACGCCCGGCAGGCCTGTCTCGACCGGCTACGCCCTGGGCCAGATGTTCATGAACGTCTGCGTGCGCCGCGAGTTCGTCACCTGGGCCAACGGCCGCTCCTCGCCGATCGTCGACTGGCTGCGGGCCCTGGCCCGCCAGGCCCACGCAGAGTGCGGCGGGCCGGGCGTGGGGGCGCTGGGCATGTGCTTCACCGGCGGCTTCGCCCTGGCCATGATGACCGAGCCCTCGGTGATCGCCCCGGTGCTCAGCCAGCCCTCCCTGCCCATCGCCGGCAAGGCCCGGAACCACGGCATCGACTGTTCGGCCGCCGAGATCGGCTGCGCCAGACGGCGTTTCGAGGAGGAGGATCTCTCGCTGCTGGGCCTGGCCTTCGAGGGCGACCGCTTCGTGCCGCCCGGCCGCTTCCGCATGCTCAAGGAGACCTTCGGCGACCGCTTCGAGGAGGTCGTGCTCAGGCAGGAGGACGCCCAGCCGGGCACGGGCGTGCCGGGCCATTCGGTGCTGACCATCCACCTGCGCGCCGACGGGCCGACGAAGGCGGCGGAGGCGCGGACGATCGGCTTCTTCCGCAAGCGCCTCGGACTGGACACCGCCGCCTGACCGGCCTAGAAGCCGCGGCTTCGATTTTCCGCCCCGCCGGGGTTCGACCCCCCGGCCCGGCCAGAGGCCAGACATGTCCCGCAACACCCACCGCCGCGGCCAGGCCCCGGCCGGCCCCTCGCAGCGCCAGCTGCGCGCCGGCGAGCTGATCCGCCACGCCCTGGTCGACATCCTGCGCGAGGAGGAGCTGGCCGACCCCGCCCTGGCCGGCGTCTCGGTGACCCTCTCGGAGGTGCGCATGAGTCCCGACCTCAAGCACGCCGTCTGCTTCGTCGAGCCCCTCGGCGGGGAGCACGCCCCCGAGGTCGTCGCCGGCCTCAACCGCGTCTCCCGCTTCCTGCGCGGGCGCCTTGGCCGTCACATCGACATGAAGTTCACCCCGGACCTGAAATTCCTGCACGACGAGAGCTTCGACGCCGCCGGCCACATGGACCGGCTGTTCGCCGACCCGCGCGTGCGGCGCGACCTCACGGGCGAAGACTGATGGCCCGCCGCAGGAAGGGCGATCCGGTCAGCGGCTGGGTCTGCCTGGACAAGCCCTGGAACCTCGGCTCGACCCAGGCGGTGGGCAAGGTCCGCTGGCTGTTCAACGCCCGGAAGGCGGGCCACGCCGGCACCCTCGACCCGCTGGCCACCGGCGTCCTGCCCATCGCGCTGGGCGAGGCGACCAAGACCGTCCCGTTCATGATGGAGGCCGACAAGGCCTACCGCTTCATCATCGAGTGGGGCCGCTCGACGACGACCCTGGACCGCGAGGGGGCGACCACGGCGACCAGCGACGTCCGCCCCTCCCGCGCCGAGGTCGAGGCCGCCCTGCCCGCCTTTGTCGGCGAGATCCGCCAGGTCCCGCCGGCCTTCAGCGCCGTCCGCGTCGACGGCGAGCGCGCCTACGACCTGGCCCGCGCCGGCGAGGCGGTCGAGCTGGAGCCGCGCAGGGTGGCTATCCACGCCGCCCGCGTCGCCGGAGCGCCCGACGCCGACCACATCGAACTCGAGATCGAGTGCGGCAAGGGAACCTATGTGCGGGCCCTGGTCCGCGACCTGGCCGCGGCCCTGGGGGCGGAGGCGCACGTCTCCGCCCTGCGCCGCACCCGCGTGGGGCCGTTCGGGGAGGATCGTGCGATAACGCTGGAAAAGCTGGAAGATTTGAGCCATAAGGCCGCGCTTCCGGAGGTTCTGCTCCCGGTCGAGACCGCGCTGGACGACATCCCGGCGCTGGCCGTGACCGCGGAGGACGCCTTCCGGCTGGCGCAGGGACGGCCGATCGTTCTCGTTCCCCGACAGGTCGAACAGCTCAAGGCCCGCCTCACCGGCGGCTCGCGGCTGGTTTCGGCGATGGAGGGACGGCGGCTGGTCGCCCTCGCCGAGATGCGCGCGGGAAAGCTCAATCCCGTGCGGGTCTTCCTTCAAGCCTGAGCGGAGACTTACCCGATGTCGATCACTCTGGAGCGCAAGGCCGCGCTCATTTCCGAACATGGCCGCAGCGCCGGCGACACCGGCAGCGCCGAGGTCCAGGTCGCGATCCTTTCCGAGCGGATCGCCAACCTGACCGAGCACTTCAAGACCCACAAGAAGGACAACCACAGCCGTCGCGGCCTGCTCAAGCTGGTCTCCCAGCGTCGCGGCCTCCTCGACCACCTGAAAAAGTCCGACGAAGGCCGCTACCAGGCCCTCATCGAAAAGCTCGGCCTGCGCCGCTAATGGTTCGACACGCGATCCTTCGGATCGCTGCTCGCCATGACGTGTTTCTGAGTACGTCATCCTGAGCAGCGCTCGAAGAGCGCGTGTCGAAGGACGCACGATCGACGATCCGCCCGCGTTCCTCCAGGCTCTGGAACGCGGCGGCCGGGGCCAGGGCCCCACAGACGCACGACGGGGGTTCCACAGAAATCCTCACCGGGCCTGACATCTGGAGAGGATTTCGGAAACGACGCCTGTCCGCCCCCGCGAGGAATCCGCCCGCGGGACCTGAATGAAAGAAAACCCTCGATGTTCGACATCAAACGCAAGACGATCGAATGGGGCGGCAGGACGCTCACGATCGAAACCGGCCGCATGGCCCGTCAGGCCGACGGCGCTGTCCTGGTCACCTACGGCGACACCACGGTCCTGTCGGCCGTCACCTTCGCCAAGACCCCCAAGCCCGGCCAGGACTTCTTCCCCCTGACGGTGAACTACCAGGAGAAGTTCTACGCCGCGGGCAAGATCCCCGGCTCCTTCCCGCGCCGCGAGACGGCGCCGTCGCAGAAGGAAACTCTGACCAGCCGCCTGATCGACCGCCCGATCCGCCCGCTGTTCGTCAAGGGCTTCAAGAACGAGGTGCTGGTCGTCGCCACCGTGCTCAGCCACGACATGGAGAACGAGCCCGACATCGTCGCCATGATCGCCGCCTCGGCGGCCCTGGTCATCTCGGGCGCGCCCTTCATGGGTCCGATCGGCGCGGCCCGCGTCGGCTATGTCGACGGCGAGTACGTCCTCAACCCGACGCTCGACCAGATGAAGGAAACCCGGATGGACCTCGTCGTGGCCGGCACCGCCGACGCCGTGATGATGGTCGAGTCCGAGATCAAGGAACTGTCCGAGGACGTCGTCCTGGGCGCGGTCTCCTTCGCCCACAAGGGCATGCAGCCGGTGATCGACGCCATCATCGAACTGGCCGAGCACGCCGCCAAGGACCCCTTCGAGTTCGAGCCGGAAGACACCGACGCCATCAAGGCCCAGATGAAGGCCCTGGTCGGCGCCGACATCGCCGCGGCCTACCGCATCGTCAAGAAGAGCGAGCGCCACGACGCGGTCGGCGCCGCCCGGCTGACCGCCATGACGGCCCTGGCCCGGTCGGACACCAATCCCGACGGCTACGATCTCAACAAGCTGGCCGGCGTGTTCAAGGAGCTGGAGGCCGACGTCGTCCGCCGCGGCATCCTCGACACCGGCGTCCGTATCGACGGCCGCGCGGTCGACAAGGTCCGCCAGATCGTCAGCGAGGTTGGCGTCCTGCCCCGCGCCCACGGCTCGGCCCTGTTCACCCGCGGCGAGACCCAGGCCCTGGTCGTGGCCACCCTGGGCACCGGCGACGACGAGCAGCTGATCGACGCCCTGGAAGGCAAGTACTACGAGAAGTTCATGCTGCACTACAACTTCCCGCCCTTCTCGGTCGGGGAAGTGGGCCGCATGGGCGCGCCGAGCCGCCGCGACGTCGGCCACGGCAAGCTGGCCTGGCGGGCGATCCGCCCGATGCTGCCGGACTACGAGGACTTCCCCTACACCATCCGCCTGGTCTCGGAGATCCTGGAGTCGAACGGCTCCAGCTCGATGGCCACGGTCTGCGGCTCCTCGCTGGCCCTGATGGACGCCGGCGTGCCCCTGAAGAAGCCCGTCTCGGGCATCGCCATGGGTCTGATCCTCGAGCAGGACGGCTTCGCGGTCCTGTCGGACATCCTGGGCGACGAAGACCACCTGGGCGATATGGACTTCAAGGTCGCCGGCACCGAGGACGGCATCACCAGCCTGCAGATGGACATCAAGATCGCCGGCATCACCGAGGCGATCATGAAGCAGGCGCTGGAGCAGGCGAAGGCCGGGCGCCAGCACATCCTGGGCGAGATGGCCAAGGCGATGGAGGCCCCGCGCGCCGAGCTCGGCGAGTTCGCCCCCAAGATCGAGACCATCAAGATCGCCGTGGACAAGATCCGCGAAGTGATCGGCTCGGGCGGCAAGGTGATCCGCGAGATCGTCGCCGAGACCGGCGCCAAGGTCGACATCGGCGAGGACGGCACGATCAAGATCGCCGCCTCGGAACAGTCGAAGATCGACGCCGCCAAGGAGTGGATCAAGTCGATCGCCAGCGAGCCGGAAATCGGCGCCATCTACAACGGCAAGGTGGTCAAGGTCGTCGACTTCGGCGCCTTCGTGAACTTCTTCGGCGCCAAGGACGGCCTGGTCCACGTCTCCCAGATCAGCAACCAGCGGGTCGCCAAGCCCAGCGACGTGCTGACGGAAGGCCAGATGGTCAAGGTCAAGCTCCTGGGCTTCGACGACCGCGGCAAGACCAAGCTCTCGATGAAGGTCGTCGACCAGGAAACCGGCGAAGACCTCTCCAAGAAGGAAGAGATCGCTCCGGAAGAAGCGGTCACGACCTGAGGCCGGGCTTCAGCGTGAAATGACGAAGGGCCGTCCGACAGGGCGGCCCTTTTTCTTTGACTCTGCCCGTGCTCGCTACCGTTTGCGGAACACCGATCACCCTCGTGAAAGGCGCTTGCTCTCGGTCATTGAGGACGCCTTCAAGCTTTCCGGCCGGCTGGGTCATTGTCGGTCCCGGTCGAAGCGGAAATCTGGGTGGATTGATCGGGCTCGCCTCGCCGCCCTGCAGGCGTGGGTATCGCCAATCCCCTTGACCAGCCTGACCCGCCCGGCACGCCGGCCTCCATGGGTTCTGGCGATCTCCTCCGGGAAATCCTCCCCGGAGCGCAGCGAGGGGGAGGGGGACCGGCGAAGCCGGTGGAGGGGCCGGAACCGCCGCGTCCGGCTCGGCCCCCTCCACCGCGCAAGCGCGGTTCCCCTCCCCACCTTCGGCGGAGAGGGGAACAGGACGGTGAACCCTCGCCCCCCGCCCCCCGATGCGGCGCCCGGTCGCGTGGGGAGGGCCCCATCGTAAACGCCCCTTAACCCTCCGCGCGCGACAACGGGGGCTCACCAACGGCGGGGGCGCGAATGGCGCGGGCGATCAGGCGGACGGGGCTGGACCTGACGGCGGAGCTGATCCGCTGGGCCTGGTCGCGCCCGCTCGCCGTGCGCCTGCGCGGCGGGACGGTGGCCGCCTTCGGGGCGGCCATGGTCGCCGCCTTCGCAAGCTGGAATGCTTCCGATCCCAGCCTCAACGCCGCCTCGGCCCTCCCCGCGGCCAATGCGCTTGGCGGTCCGGGCGCCCTCCTGGCCGATGTCTTCCTGCAGTCGCTGGGGCTCGCCGCCTGGGCGCTGGCCCTGCTGATGGTGATGTTCGGCCTCACGCGGGTGGTCGAGCCCGACCCCGTCGCCTCGCGCGGCGAGCTGCGGCGGCGCGCCCTGCTGGG
>JBMOOF010000047.1:0-73636 GCA_049323695.1 Pseudomonadota bacterium | reverse complement strand
GTCGGGCGCCCGGCCGCCCGCGGCCACGCCGCCCTCCACGCCCGCGACCAGGCCGCCGGCGCCGGCGACCCGGCCGTCCGTGACCGCGCCGGTCGCGCCCAAGCCCCTGCCGCCGGCCCCCTCGGTCGTGCCGGACGACCGTCCGCCGACCCTGAGCGACGACCAGATCGCCGCCCTGGGGCGCGGGCGATTCACCTGGCCGGTGACCGGGCCCGTGCTGTCCGATTTCGGGCCCAAGCCCGGCGGCCAGCGCAACGACGGCCTCAACATCGGCGCTCCGGCCGGGACGCCCGTCCGCGCCGCCTCGGCCGGCAAGGTGGTCTACTCCGGCGGCGACGTGCCGGGCTTCGGCGTCACGGTGCTGATCCAGCACGAAGGCGGCTGGGTGACGGTGTACGGCCATCTGGCGCGCACCGACGTTCGCATGCAGCAGATGGTCGGCGCCGGCGACGTCATCGGCCAGGTCGGCTCCAGCGGCGGCGTCAGCCAGCCGCAGCTGCACTTCGAGATCCGCTATTCGCCGTCGCCGAAGTACAAGGCCCGGGCCGTCGATCCCGCGCTGGTGCTGCCGCAGGCCCGCTGACCCCCCGGCCGCCCCGAGGCGGCGAAGGGTCGCGCATGACGGCGGGCGACGAACGCGCGGGGAAGGCGCCGACGGGCGCCGGCGCTACTCGCCCTGGCCCCAGCGCCAGCGCCATCCGCCGCGGGTCTTGACCGCGCAGATCGCGACGAACGCGACGACGTCGGCGCCGATGACCCCGGCGTGGGCGGCGGCGCTGTAGCCGATCGGGCTGATCTCGAGCAGCGGGCGGGCGGCGATGGCCACGGCGAGAAAGACGGCCAGCGTCAGCCAGCCCTCCCAGCTGCAGGGCAGACCCGCGCCATAGCCGTAGGCCTTGGGATGGAACCAGGGTTTGCCCATCGGCGCCTCCATTGGTCAGCCCGGCAACGCTACACCGAGTTCGCCGGCGATGTCGCGGATGAACTGCCAGGCCACGCGGCCCGAACGGGCGCCGCGCAGCTGGGCCCACTGCAGGGCGCGGCGGTCGAGATCGTCCGCCGCCAGACTGAAGCGGTCGGCGTAGGCGCGCACCGCGGCGAGATAGGCGCCCTGGTCCATGGGCGGAAAGCCGATCCAGAGCCCGAACCGGTCGGAGACGCTCACCTCCTCCTCGGCGTCCTCGGCGGCGGCGATCCGGCCGCGATCCTCGGCGTGATCGCGCGGCATCAGGTGGCGGCGGTTGGAGGTGGCGACGAACAGGACGTTGGCCGGCGGCCCCGCGACGCCGCCCTCGAGCGCCGACTTCAGCGCCTTGGCCGCCGCTGCGCCGTCCTCGAACGACAGGTCGTCGCACAGGACGACGAACCGCTCGGGCCGTCCGCGCAGGATGTCGAACAGGGGCGGAAGGGCGGCCACCTCGTCGCGGTCGACCTCGACCAGCTTCAGGTCCGGCGCGTCGCCGGCGACGGTCATGAAGGCGGCTTTGGCCAGCGAGCTCTTGCCCGTGCCGCGCACGCCCCACAGCAGCGCGTGGTTGGCGGGCAGCCCGCGGGCGAAGCGGGCCAGGTTGCCCACGAACCGGGCCTTCTGGGCGTCGATGCCGACCAGCAGGTCGAGCGGCAGGGGATAGTCCGGCGCCGGCGGGAAGGTCCCGGCGGCGGGGTCGTGGCGAAACAGGCGGGCGGCGGTGAAACGGGGCTCCGCCGGCGCCGGCGGAGCCATCCGCTCCAGCGTCTCGGCGATCCGCGCCAGCAGGGCCTGTGTCCTGTCGTCCATAGCCGCCCCATAGCGGCCCGGCGGCACGTTGCAAAGCGGAGGGTCAGCGCCTAGGTTCCGCCGACCTTCGCCCGGCCGACGCCGGCGCGCGATCCCTATTCCTCTTCGGAGACGAGATGAGCGATCCCAACGGCCTTATCCAGCTTATCGGCTTCCCGCTGCTGCTGATCGGTCTGATGTACTTCATGATGATCCGCCCGCAGCAGAAGCGGATGCGCGACCACCAGACGATGATCTCCAATCTGAAGCGCGGCGACACGGTGGTGCTGAGCAGCGGCATGATCGGCAAGATCGTCCGCGTGGAAGACGCCGAGGTCGGCGTCGAGGTCGCCCAGGGCGTGACGGTGAAGGTGGTCAAGTCGATGATCGCCGAGGTCCGCGGCAAGACCCAGCCGGCCGCCGCCAACGACGCCAAGGCCTGACGACCGTCCGGGGTCCAAGCTCATGATGACGCTGTCGCGCTGGAAGTTCATCGTCGTTCTGGCGTCGGTGATCCTGGGCCTGATGTTCGCCGCGCCCAACGCGCTGCCGGCGAACGTGCGGGATTCGCTGCCGCCGTTCCTGCCGAAGAAGGCCCTGAACCTGGGCCTCGACCTGCAGGGCGGCTCCTATCTGTTGCTCGAGGTCGACACCGACGCCCTGCGCCGGGAGAAGATCGCCAACCTCGACGAGGACGTCCGCAGGACCCTCACCGAACAGGACATCGTCGTGGGGGCCCTGACCCGGACCGCCGAGGGCGTGCGCCTGACCCTGGCCGACCCGGGCGCCGCCGAGGCGGCCTATCGCCAGCTGTCGCGGACCATTCCCCAGCCGCTGGCCCAGGGCGGGTTCGACACCAGCGTCAGCCGGGACGGCGGCCAGATCACGGTCGCCTTCACCGAACAGGGAATCAGCGCCCAGGCGGCCGACGCCGTCGAGCAGTCGATCGAGATCATCCGCAAGCGGGTCGACGAACTGGGCACCAAGGAGCCCTCGATCACCCGCCAGGGCGTCAACCGGATCGTCGTGCAGGCCCCCGGCGAGAGCGACCCCGAGCGGCTGCGCGCGGTCATCGGCAAGACCGCCAAGCTGACCTTCCAGATGCTCGATCCGACCACCTCGTCGACCGACGTGGCGGCCGGGGCGACGCTGCCGGCCGGCGCCGAGATGCTGGCCTACGCCGACCAGCCCGGGGCCGAGGTCGTGCGCCGGCGGGTCGAGATCTCGGGCGAGAACCTGACCGACGCCCGCCTGGGCAACGATCCGCAGAGCGGCGCGCCGGTGGTCAACATCCGCTTCGACAGCCAGGGCGCCCGGAAGTTCGGGCGGGTGACCAGCCGCTACACCGGCCAGCGGTTCGCCATGGTGCTGGACGGCAAGATCCTGTCCGCGCCCAACATCAACGAGCCGATCCTCGGCGGACAGGCGGTGATCAGCGGCGGCTTCACCACCGAGAGCGCCAACGACCTGGCCATCATGCTGCGCAACGGCGCCCTGCCGGCGCCGCTGAAGGTCGAGGAACAGCGCACCGTCGGCGCCGAGCTGGGCGCCGACGCGGTCGAGGCCGGCAAGATCTCCACCGCCGTCGGCTTCATCGCCATCCTGGTCTTCATGCTGCTGTCCTACGGCCTGATTTTCGGCGGCATCGCGGTCGTGGCCCTGCTGGTGAACGGCCTGCTGATCATCGCCGCCATGAGCATGACCCAGGCCTCGCTGACCCTGCCCGGCATCGCCGGCCTGATCCTGACCCTCGCCGTGGCCGTCGACGCCAACGTGCTGATCTACGAGCGCATGCGCGACGAGGTCCGGGTGGGCCGGCCGCTGATCTCGGCCATGGACGCGGGCTTCTCCCGGGCCATGGAGACGATCATCGACGCCAACCTGACCACCCTGCTGGCGGCGGCGATCATGTTCTTCTTCGGCGCCGGTCCGGTGCGGGGCTTCGCCTGGACCCTGTCGATCGGGGTGTTCACCTCGGTGTTCACCGCGGTCCTGGTGACCCAGCTGCTGCTCGCCCTGTGGTTCCGCACGACGCGTCCCAAGACGCTGCCGATCGCCTGAGGTTCGCCGATGTCCCGCTTCTGGCCCCTGATCAAGATCCTTCCGGCGAAGACCAACTTCCGCTTCGTCGACTTCGCCCTCTACGCCGGCATCCTGTCGGTCGTCGCCGCGCTGGGCTCGCTGGTCCTGGTGCTGTTCCCGTTCGAGCCGCCCTGCGGCGGCCTCAACTGCGGCATCGATTTCCGCGGCGGCACGGTGCTCGAGTTCACCACCCGGCCGGCCGCCGGCGTCCCGGGCGCCGGCCGTAAGGTGGATCTCGCCGCGGTCCGCGCCTCGCTCGCCGACAAGGCGCTGGGCGACGTCGGCGTCCAGGCCTTCGAGGAGGGCCAGAGCGCCATGGTCCGCTTCGAGACCCCGACCGGCAAGGACGCCAACGCGGTCAAGGCCGACGTCCGCGCGACGCTCGAGCGGGTCCAGCCCGGGATCCGCTTCACCAACGACGCCACGGTGGGGGCCAAGGTCTCCAGCGAGCTGCTCACCAACGGCATCCTGGCCCTGCTCGTCGCGATCGGCCTGATGCTGGTCTACATCTGGTTCCGCTTCGAGCTGCAGTTCGGCCTGGGCGCCGTGGTGGCGCTGTTCCACGACGTGATCCTGACGTTCGGCCTGATCGCCGTCACCGACATGGAGTTCAGCCTGACCACCATCGCGGCGATCCTGACGATCATCGGCTATTCGATGAACGACACCGTCGTGGTCTTCGACCGGCTGCGCGAGAACCTGCGCAAGTACAAGAAGATGCCGCTGCGCGAGGTGATCGACCTGTCGATCAACGAGACCCTGTCCCGCACCGTGATCACCGGTCTGACCGCCATCCTGGCCCTGGCCGGCCTGGCGGTGTTCGGGGGCGAGGCGCTGCTGGGCTTCTCGATCATCATGATGTTCGGCATCGCGCTGGGCACCTATTCGTCGATCTATGTCGCCGCGCCGGTGATCCTGCTGTGGGGCGTCAAGCGCGGCGAGGAAGAGGTGACGCCGATCAAGTTCGGCGCGGCCTCGCGTCCCTGAGGCCATGCGCCGGCCGCCGTCGATCGACGCCTGGGGCGGCGGCGGATTTCGCGTCGCCGGCGACTGGCGGCCGGGCTCGCTGCTGATCCTCGACGATGTCGCCCGGGACTGGGCGCCGACCAGCCTGGCTGGCCTGACGCCGGCGGACTTCGCCGCGGTGCTGGCCGCGCCGGGCGCCGTCGAGTTCGTGCTGCTGGGAACCGGCCTCGTCCAGTCCTTGCCGCCGAAGGCGGTGCGCGAGGCCCTCAAGGCCGCGGGCGTGGGGCTGGAGTTCATGGCCACCGAGGCGGCGGCGCGAACCTACAATATCGTCGCCTCGGACGGCCGGCGCGTGGCCGCCGCGCTCATCGCGGTGTGAACGACAGACGGTTTACCGGCCAAGGCGAAGCGGCCTATAGCTGAGCCCACGGGTAGGACTTCCTGAGGGGCAATGCGATGATCGCCGGACTACTTTCCAACTTCCGCAACACCGTGATCGCCAGCGTCGTCTTCGCGCTGGTCATGGTGTTCGTCTATCTGCAGCACGCGGGGGCCGCCGACGCCATCTTCTGGCAGTCCGTGCTGCGCTGGCTGCACACCTTCGCGGGCATCCTCTGGATCGGCCTGCTCTACTATTTCAACTTCGTCCAGATCCGGAAGATGCCGGAAATTCCGGCCGAGCTGAAACCGGCGGTGTCGAAGTACATCGCGCCGGAGGCCCTGTTCTGGTTCCGCTGGGCGGCCCTGGCCACCTGGGTGCTCGGCGTGCTGCTGGCCTGGAGCCGCGGCTTCCTGGTCGAGGCTTTCACGCTCGGCGCCACCGAGGGCTTCTCGGTTCCCAGCCACATCATGATCGGCATCGGCATGTGGCTGGCGACGATCATGTTCATCAACGTCTGGGCCTTCATCTGGCCGAACCAGAAGATCGCCCTGGGGCTGGTCGAAGGCGACGCGGACGCCAAGGCCAAGGCCGGCCGCACGGCGATGCTGTTCTCGCGCACCAACCTGCTGCTCAGCATCCCGATGCTGACGGCGATGACCATGAACCAGACCCTGTTCGGCTGAAGTCGGTTCCGGAGACGGCAGGGGAGGGCTCGCCGGACGGCGGGCCCTTCTTCGTTTGCGCATGATGGACCAGGATCTCGACGCCCTGATCCGCCGGGTCGACCCCGACCGGTGGCTCTCCAGCCGGTTCGTCGCCGATGCGGCCGCCCGGGCCGATCTCGTCGCGCTCTACGCGCTGGACCACGAGCTGCGCCGCGTGGCGCAGGCCGTGCGCGATCCGCTGATGGGCGAGATCCGGCTGACCTGGTGGCGCGAGGCGCTGGAGGATCTGGCCGGGGGCCGGCCGCCCCGGGCCCACCCCGTCCTCCGGGCGATCGCGACCGGCCAGCTGCCGCCCGGCGACCTGGCGACGCTGGCCGAGGCGCGGCTCGGCGACCTTGACGACCTTTCGGGCGAGGCCCTGGTCCGCCACGTCGACGCCGCCGAAGGCCTGGTCATGACCCTGGCCGCGCGACGGCTGGCGGCGTCGGCGGACGCGCGCGACCTTGGGCAGGCGGCCCGGGCCTGGGGGCTGGCCCGCCGCGACCCCCAGGCGGCCCTCGCCGCGGTCAGGGCCAGCCGCGCCGACCTTGGACGTCTGCCGCCCGCGGCCTTCCCGGCGGCGGCGCACGCGGCGCTGGCCGCCGACTACGCCCGGGGCAAGACCCCGGGCGACCTCGGCAAGCGCGTCCGGATCCTTGGCGCCGTGCTCACCGGCCGCATCGGTTGAGCTGAATTAGCGGGCCGTGTGCCGGTCGAGCCAGCCCAGCACCTCGTCGTGCCATTGCACGGAGTTCTGCGGCTTCAGCACCCAGTGGTTCTCGTTGGGGAAGTAGAGGAACCGGCTCTCAATTCCCTTGCGCTGCAGGGCTGTGAAGGCCCCGATGCCCTCTTCCAGCGGCACCCGGTAGTCGAGCGCCCCGTGGATGACCAGCATCGGCTTGGTCCAGTTCTGAACGTAGTTGACCGGGTTGAAGGACTCGTAGGTCGTGCCGGGCGCCCAGGGCACGCCGCCGTTCTCCCACTCGCTGAACCACAGCTCCTCGGTGGAGTAGCCCATGAAGCGGTTGTCGAAGACGCCGTCGTGGTTGACCAGGCACTTCCAGGGTTCATTCCAGTTGCCGGCGATCCAGTTGACCATGAAGCCGCCGTAGGAGCCGCCCAGCGCGCAGGCTCGGTCGCCGTCGAGGAACGCATAGGTCTTCAGCGCATGGGCCCAGCCCTTCTGCAGGTCCTCCAGCGGTCGGTCGCCCCAGTGTTGGCTGATGGCGTCGGTGAAGGCCTGGCCGTAGCCGGTCGAGCCGTGGAAATCGATCATCACCACCGCATAGCCGCGTCCGGCGTAGGTCTGGGCGTTCCAGCGGTAGTGGAACAGGTTGCCGAAGCTGCCCTGCGGTCCGCCGTGGATCAGGAAGGCGACCGGATAGCGCTTGGACGGGTCGAAGCCGGCGGGCTTGACCAGATAGCCGTGGACGGTCTCGCCGTTCCAGCCGGCGAAGCTGAATTGCTCGTAGTCGCCGAATTCGACGCCGGCCAGCTTGTCGGCGTTGGCGTCGGTGAGCTTCACGGGCCTGGAGCCCTTCTTGAAGGCCAGGCTGTAGACCTGCGCCGGGCCGCCCAGGGTGTCCTGCGTATAAACGAGCCCCCTGGGGCCGACGTCGAAGGCGCCGACGTGGCCGGGGCCGGTGACCGGCGTGACCTTACCGCTCCTGACATCGATGGCGAAGATCCGCGTCTGGCCGACGTCCTGGGCGAGGGCGTAGATCGTCTTGCCGTCCGGCGACCAGGCGATGGCGTCCGCCGAGCGGTCCCAGTCGGCGGCCAGGGCGCGTTCGGTGTTGGTCTGGTCGTCGTGGATGTAGATCTGCCAGCGGTCGGCCTCGAAGCCGGGCCGCTTCATGGCCCGGTAGGCCACGTAGCGGCCGTCGGGCGAGAACACCGCCCCGGTGTCCCAGGCCTTGTTCGCCTCGGTGTAGTTGGTCAGTTCGCCGGTGCCGTCGGCCCTGGCCCCGTAGAGGTCGAAGTTGGTGCTCCAGGGCTCGCTCTTGCCGGCGAGGCGGGCCGAGAACCAGATCTCCGTTCCGTCGGGCGAGAAGCCGAATTCGGTCTCGTCGCCGAACGGCTTGGACGGGGCGTCGCCGTCGAAGCCGTGCATCACGGCGACCGGCCCGCCGGCGGTGATGCGCTTTTCGTCGAAGGTCAGGACGAACAGCTGGTTGCGCGCGCCGTTCGCCCATTCGTCCCAGTGACGGATGAACAGCCGGTCATAGACCACGCCGGTCGTCTTCCTGGCCCCGTCGGCCGCCAGGCGATCGGCGGTGCACTGCAGGCTGTCGCAGTCGGGAAAGACCGACATCGAGACGAGCAGCTTGCCGCCGTCCGGCGAGGTCCTGAACGCGCCGACGTCGAACGGCAGGCTGGTCACCTGGCTGGCCCCGGAGGCGCCGATGTCGCCGCGCCAGACCTGCATCGAGCCGCCGCGGCTGGACAGGAAGTAGAGGCTGTGTCCGTCGGCGCCCCAGCGGGCGGCGACGACGTTGCCGCTGTCCGACAGGTCCAGCCGGCGCGGCGCCGAGGGGGTCTTGCCGGAGATGTCGACGGCCCACAGCTCCGCCTTCGCCCTGTTGGCGTCCCAGTCGACGACCCGCCGCGAATAGATGACCCACTTCCCGTCCGGCGAGACGCGCGGATCGCTCAGGCGGTCGAGGGTCGCCATGTCCCTGGCGGTGAACGGGCGGGCGTCGGCGGCGCCGGCGACGCTCAGGCTGAGGGCGGCCGCCGCGCTGGCGGCGAAAAGGCGAAGCATGGTCTTCATGGAAGCGATTCCCGGACGAACGTTGCGCAATTCGGCGCGCACCCTAAGGGCGGCGTGCGCGCCGCGCCAGTCGTCGGGGAACCCTTTTGCGCACGTTCAGGGCGTCCAGGGCGTCAGCCGCGGGATCCAGCGCGGAACCGCGGCGAAATAGGCCTCGTACCGTTCCGGAAACGCGGCCTTGAGCGTCGGCTCCTCATAGAGCATCACGAAGGCGTGGAAGGCCAGCCAGAGGGTGACGCCATAGGCGATCAGGCCGGGGCTGTAGAAGGCCAGGGCCTGTCCGAAGACGGCCAGGATCACGCCCAGATACATGGGGTTGCGCACGAACCGGTAGAGGCCGCCCAGGACCAGCGTCCCGGGCGGCGCCACGGGGGCGGGCGTGCCGCGCCCCTCGATCGCGAACCGGGCGAAGCAGGCCGCGACGATCGCGGCGCCGAGCAGGGTCATCAGGCCGCCGATGGCGATCCGCGCCGGGCCGCTGAACGAAACGTCCCAGCCGGTGATCCACCAGGGCGCCAGTCCGGCGACGACGCCCGGCGCCAGGAAGAAGAACAGCACAGACCCGATGATCGCTCGCGTCCGCTCCACCTCGCCCTCCCGTGCGCCTAGGCCGCGACGGCCGGCGCCTCGCCCGCCAGCCAGCGGTCCAGATCATCCAGCGCCCGCTCGCTCATGGCCAGCTTCTTCGCGCGGCCGCGCTCCTGCGGCGGCAGCTTGCGCCCCTCGCCGTCGCGGCGGGGCGCCTCGACCGGCGGCAGCAGGCCGTAGTTGATGTTCATCGGCTGGAAACTGCCGCCGCCGGCGTCGAGGTGGCCGCCGGTGATGTGCGCCGCCAGGGCCCCCAGGGCGGTGGTCGGCGGCGGCGTCTCCAGCGCCAGGCCGAGCCGCTCGGCCGCCGCCAGCCGCCCGGCGAGCAGACCGATGGCCGCGCTTTCGACATAGCCTTCGACCCCGGTCACCTGGCCGGCGAAGCGCAGGCGCGGGTCGGCCTTCAGCCGCAGCCCCCGGTCCAGCAGGCGGGGGCTGTTGAGGAAGGTGTTTCGATGCAGTCCGCCCAGCCGCGCGAACTGGGCGTTCTCCAGGCCCGGGATCATGCGGAAAACCTCGGTCTGGGCGCCGTGCTTCAGCTTGGTCTGGAAGCCGACCATGTTCCACAGGGTGCCAAGCGCGTTGTCCTGGCGCAGCTGGACGACGGCCCAGGGCTTGACGTCGGGCCGGTGGGCGTTGGTCAGGCCGACCGGCTTCATCGGCCCGTGGCGCAGGGTCTCGCGGCCGCGCTCGGCCATCACCTCGATCGGCAGGCAGCCGTCGAAATAGGGCACGGACTCCCAGTCCTTGAACTCGGACTTGGGGCCGGCCAGCAAGGCGTCGACGAAGGCCTCGTACTGATCGCGGTCCAGCGGGCAGTTGATGTAGGCGGCCGCGTCGCCGCCCGGTCCTTCCTTGTCGTAGCGCGACTGGCGCCAGGCCTTGCTCATGTCCACCGACTCCAGGTGGACGATGGGGGCGATGGCGTCGAAGAAGCTCAGGGCGTCCTCGCCGGTCAGGGCCAGCACGGCCTCGGCCAGGGCCGGGGAGGTGAGGGGGCCGGTGGCGACGATGACGCTGTCCCAGTCCGCCGGCGGCAGGCCGGCGACCTCTTCCCGCGCGACGGCGACCAGGGGATGGCCCTGCAGCCTCGCCGTCACGGCTGCCGAGAAGCCCTCGCGATCCACGGCCAGCGCGCCGCCCGCCGGCACCTGGTGCGCATCCCCGGCGGCCATGATCAGGCTGTCGCAGCGGCGCATTTCGGCGTGCAGCAGGCCCACGGCGTTGTAGCGCCAGTCGTCGGAGCGGAAGCTGTTGGAGCAGACCAGTTCGGCCAGGCCGTCGGTCTGGTGGGCGTCGGTGCCGCGCGTTGGCCGCATCTCGTGCAGCACCACAGGAACGCCGGCGCGGGCGATCTGCCAGGCCGCTTCCGACCCGGCCAGGCCGCCGCCGATCACATGCACGGGTTTCGTCGTCATGGGCGTCTGATAGGCCCTCGGCCCCGGCGGCGAAAGCGCGGCGCGGTGGCGCAACGTGCAAAACTGTGATGCTGTGCGCCGACCGTGGTTCTTCGGGGAGGCTGGATCGTGGCCAAACTTGACGCGGCGAACGCGGCGTTCGCCGGCTTTTCGCTGATTTCTCGCCGGCCGCTGGCTGTCGTCGGCTGGGCGGTGTTCATCTTCGTCGTCGGCGTGCTGCCCGCGTTCGGGCTCCTGTCGGCCATGGGCTCTTCGCTGGCCGAGCTGATCCGGCTCGGCGAGAGCGGCGCGGACCCGACGCCCGAGCAGATCATGCCGATGATGTCGACCATCTACGCCATGAATCCCATCCTGTGGGTCACGAGCCTGGTCATGCGGGTGGTGCTGGCGGGGGCGATCTTCCGGGCTGTGCTGGAACCTTCGCAGGGGCGCTGGGCCTACCTGCGCCTGGGCATGGGCGAGCTGATGATCGCGGTGGTCACCATTGTGCTGAGCATCATGCTGGGCGTCGGAGCGAGCGTCTGGGTCCTGCTCACCGTCGGCGTCTGCCTCGCCCTGTGGGAGGCCTCGCAGCCCGCCGCCATCGGGGCCGGCGTGGTGTCGGGGGTGGCCCTGCTGGTGACCATGATCTGGCTGTTGCTCAGGTTCTCGTTGGCCGCGCCGATGAGCTTCGCCGAGAAGAACTTCCGCCTGATCGAATCCTGGAAGCTGACCAGGGGCCACGCCGGCGGACTGCTGCTGATGGCGCTGATCCTGTTCGTGATCATGATCATCGTCGAGGCGGTGCTGATGGCGCTGTTCGCGGGCGCGCTGGCGGCGACCGGCGCGGGCCTGGTGACCGCCGGGGGTCTGGACGAGGCGGCGATCCACGCCTTCTTCAGCCAACCGCCGTCGGTCTGGATGTCGGCGCTGATGCCCTGGATCGTGGTCGCCTGCATCGTCGGCAGCCTGGTCGGCGCGGCGGTATCGGCGATCGTCACGGCGCCCTGGGCCGAGGCCTATCGTCAGCTGCGCGGCGGAGGCGAGACGCAGCCGGAGGTCCTCGCCGCCTGAGCCGCGATTCCGCTCGCCGTCGGACGCGAAGCAGCGTCTAACAGCGTTCAGGAGTTCAGCGCGCGGACGCGCGCGAGAGGAAGCATGGCGCAGGCGCGGTTTTCGACAGTGGCGGCGGTCGCCGACGGATTCGATTTCTGGCGACGCGACGGACTGAAGGCGGCGGGCCCGCTGGCCGTCGCCGCCGCGGCCGGGGCCGCCGCCGCCCTGCAGCCCGACCTGCAGGCCGCCACGCCCTACCTGGCGGCGAACGTCGCGGCCGGCGTCATGGCCCAGGCCGCCCTCTACCGCATCGCCCTCAAGGACGCCGGCGGCGCGCCGCAGCCGCCGAACGGGCCGCTCGGCCTGCAGTGGCGCGGGCTCGAGACGCGGCTCATCGGCCTGCTGCTGGCGGCCGGGCTGCTGCTCTTCGCCTATGTGTTCGTGGTCTCCTTCGCCGTCGCCCTGCTGGTGCTGCCGTTCGGGGGTCTCGCGCCGGCGCCCGACGGGGCCACGCCGGATCAGATCCTGGCCGGACTGTCCCCGGCCGCGCGGCTGGCCTTCAACCTGGGGATCGTCGCCAGCATAGCGGGGCTGGTGGTGCTGGCGGCCAGGCTGTCCATCGCCTGGCCGGCGACGGCGGCCGACGGCCGCATCCGGTTCTGGTCGGTGTTCCGTCTGACCCGCGGCTCGACGGCGGCGATCCTGGGCGCGGTGCTGCTGGTCAACCTGCCGGTGTTCGCCATCCAGGGCCTGGCCTGGGCCTATGGCCAGTTCGCCGGCGCCGAGAGCGGGCGTTGGGCCGACATCGTGGGCCGGGCGATCGCGACCTTCTATTTCGTGCCCATCTTCGTGGGCATGACCAGCCACATCTATCTGCGCCTGCGGGAGGCGGCCCCGCGATGACCCTCGCTCCCTCCGACGCGGCGTTCGAAGGCTTCCGGATCATCCGCGACCGGCCGGGCCTGATCCTGGCCTGGACCGGCTTCTACCTGGCCTCGCTGCTGGCGATGGTGATGGTGCTGCTGATTCCCAACATCGGCGCCCTGACGGCGATCGCCCCGGTTCGCGACCGCGATTTCGATCAACTGTTCGCCCGGTTCGGACCGGCGTTCCTGGTCGCCATGCTGCTGGCCATGACCATGATGACGGTGCTGATCACCGCCATCTTCCGCGCGGTGCTGCGGCCCGAGGAGTCCCGCTGGGCCGGCCTTCGCGTCGGCTGGGACGAGGCGCGGGTGTTCGCGGTCAGCGTCGCGGTCTTCTTCGTCTTCGCCGTCGCCAGCGCCGGGTTCGGCCTGGGCGTGGTGGTCGTCGGCGACATCGCGCCCGGCCTGCGCGGCCTGCTGACCGTGGTCGGCTCCGCCGGCGGCCTGGCCCTGATCGTGTGGCTGGCGGTGCGCTTCTACCTGTCGGGCGCCCAGACGTTCGCGGAGAAGCGGGTGGCGCTCATCGGCGCCTGGCGCCTGACCCACGGCCAGTTCTGGCGGCTGCTCTGGACCGTGGCGCTGTCGGTGGTCTTCGCCCTGATCGTGGTGACGGTGGCCTTCACCGTCAGCCTGGTGCTGGCCCGGCTGCTCGGCGGTTTCTCGCTGCTGGGCGAGCTGGTCAATCCCGATCCGGGCGCCATCACCCAGGGCCTGGCGCTCAAGCTGCTCGGTCAGCTGCTGCTGCAGCTGGCGATCCAGGCGCTGGTCATCGTGCTGGTGCTGACCATCTTCTACGCTGCGCCGGCGGCCGCCTACCGAATCCTGAAGGCGCCGCCCGCGTCCTGAATTCAGGCCGCCGCGCTCGGGCGGGCGGAGACCCGCTCGCGCCAGGCGCCCAGCCGGGCGGCGTCCTGCGGCGGCTCCAGCCCCGTGAAGGCGGCGAAGTCGACCGTGGTCAGGGCGACGATGTCGGCCATGGAAAAGGCCTCCCCCGCGATGAACGGCCGGCCGTCAGCGAGCTCGCCGTCCAGCCAGCCGCAGGCGCGGGCGTAGATCTCGCGGTTGGACTCGCCGAACGCACGGTGCTGTGTCAGCAGGGCGGCGGTCAGCGGATGGGCGTGGCGCCAAAACATGCCCACCGGCGTCATCAGCTGGAATTCGATGCGCCGGATCCACATGTCGATCACGGCCTGCGCCTTGGCCCCGGTCCCGAACAACGGCGGCTCGGGATGCAGGCTCTCGAGGTAGCGGCAGATCGAGACGCTCTCCGAAATCGCCGTGCCGTCGTCCAGCACCAGCGTCGGCACCTGGCCGAGCGAATTGCGCGCCCGGTGCTCGGGAGACTTGTGCTCGCGGGCCTGGAGCCTGACCCGCATCTCAGGCAGATCGATGCCCTTCTCGGCCACGAAGATGCGCACCCGGCGCGGGTTGGGCGCCGGATTGCGCTCGCCGTAGAGAATCATCGCGGCCGGTCAGCCGCCGCAGGGCTTGGTGGCGCAGGTGCTCAGGCCGCGACGGGTCGCGTCGTCGAGCATCTCCTTGTCGGCCTTGGCGCGCGCCTCCCATTCGGCGCGGGTCATGCAGGTGCGCACCGGAACGCGCGAACCGATCACCGGCTTGGTCTTGCAGATTCGCTCGTTCGGATCGCGCTTGTCCGTGGCGACGGTCGGCGCGGGCTCGGCGGCGGGCGGAGGGGTGGTTTCCTCGGCGACGGCCGAGGAGACACACAGCAGCGTCGCGACGGCGACGGCGGACAGCGTGAACTTCAAGACAAGCTCCAGACACTTTGACGAACCAGGTGCGCCGGCGCGCGACGCCTGTCCAAGAAGAGCACGACTTGGGGGCGAATGTCACGCATTCGCGCGTGCGCTTGAATTCTCATCCGCAAGGTGCTCCGCTGGTCGAACGAAACGGGGGTGGGAGGCGCGCGATGTTTTCTGCGACCGATGCGGCGTTCAGCGGCTTCAGGGCGGGCCGTGAACACTTCCGGACCATGCTGGTCTGGGCCCTGCTCTATGGGGCGATGTCCTTCGCTTCGCTGATCCTGATCGTCACGACCATGGGGCCGATGCTGGCGGAGCTGCAGGCGGCCGGAACCGACCCGGACCCCGATCCCGCCCAGGCGCTGGCCCTGCTGCGGCGGATCGCGCCGCTGGTCGTCGTCCTGCTGCCGCTGTGCCTCCTGTTCTACGGCGTCGTCTATGCGGCGGTGAACCGGATCGTCCTGCGCCCGTCGGACAGGGGCTTCGCCTACCTGAGATTCGGCCCGGCCGAGTTCAGGCAGATCGCGGTGATGATTCTGATGGGCCTGATCGTGACCGCCGCGGCTATCGGGGGCGGAGTTCTGGTCGGCGTCGCCGCCTCGGCGGCGACGGCCGTCAGCGGCGGCCTGAGCGCGGCGACGGGGATCGTCGGGGTGCTCGCCCTGGGGGCGTTCCTGATCGTGCTCGGGGTGCGCCTGTCGCTCGCCGCGGCCCTCACCTTCGACACCGGCCGCATCAACATCTTCGGCTCCTGGGCGATCACCCGGGGCCGGTTCTGGGGCATGCTGGGCGCCTACGTCCTGGCCCTCGTCCTGGTCGCCATCTTCTACATGGTGATGCTGGCGATCATGATGATCGCCGCCCTGCTGCTCGGCGGGTTCGAGGGCGTGGGCGACATCTACCAGCCGGACCTCAGCTCCCTGCGGGCGGTGCTGACGCCGTCCTACATCGCCGCCGAGCTGGTCGCCGTTCTCGCCGGGCCCTTCCTGCTTCTGGCCATGAAGGCGCCGGCGCCGTCCATCTACCGCGCGCTGACATCGAGCGGCGGCTGAACCACATCGCCGGGGGGCGGACATGTTTTCAGCGACTGACGCGGCCTTCGCGGGGTTCCGGCTGGCGGGCCGGCATCCGTTCCTGATGGTCTTCTGGGCGTTCGCTTCGGCGATCGCCGTCCTGGTCCTGGTCCTGACGGTGCTGACGGCGGTCGCGCCGTCGGCGATCATGGCGATCGCGACGGGGGGCGGCGCACCGACGTTTCCGCCCCCGGACCCGCCGGTCAACGTCCTGGGATTGGCCCTGGCCTTCCCGTTGATCTTCGCGGCGGTCCTGCTGTTCACGGCGGTCACCATCACCGCCGTCTATCGCGCGGTCCTGCGGCCGTCCGAGCGCGGCCTCGGCTACATCCGGATCGGCGGCGACGAGGGACGCCAGATCCTGCTGATGCTGCTGATCTTCGTGGTCGCGATCTCGGCCATGCTCGCCGCGCTTGTGGCGCTGGCCCTGGCGACGGCCCTGACGCCCGATCCCTGGAAGGCCCTGGCCCTCTTTGCCGGCGGCGTGGTCTGCGCGCTGCTGTTCGTCTGGGTCAACGTCCGCCTGTCGCTGGCGGCGGCCCAGACCTTCGCCGAGCGGCGCGTCGACCTGTTCGGCTCCTGGGCGCTCACCCGCGGACGGTTCTGGCCCCTGCTCGGCATGTGGCTGCTGAGCTTCGTGCTCGCCCTCGTCGTCAGCATGGTGTTCTCGGCGATCAGCTACCTGCCGCTGGTCGTCACGCCGGGCGGGCTCGAAGCCCTGGCCGCCCGATTCGCGCGCGAGCCGTCGGCGGAGCACTTCAAAACGGTCTACCTTGTCACGTCGGGGCTGCAGGCGGTGATCCAGTTGATCGGCATGGTGGTCCAGTCGGTGGTCTCCACCGTTCCCGGCGCCGCCGCCTACGCCCAGCTGAAGCGGCCCGCCTGAAACCGGACACGGGCGGCCGGGAGGTCCGGACCGCGCCTCAAGGTCCGCGGCCCTGATCCTGACTCAGGACCCGGATCGGTCCGCATCGTCCCCTATGCGCGCCGGCGCCGATCGCCCGCGCGGTCGCGGTGGCGTTTCAGGACCTCGGCGAGGTAGCGGCCGGTCCAGCTGCGGTCGCTGCCCGCCACGGTCTCCGGCGAGCCGGTCGCCACGATCTCGCCGCCGCCGTCGCCGCCTTCCGGGCCGAAGTCCACGATCCAGTCGGCGGTCTTCACGACGTCGAGGTTGTGCTCGATGACGACCACGGTGTTGCCCTGGTCGACCAGTTCGTGGAGCACCTCGAGCAGCTTCTTGACGTCCTCGAAGTGCAGGCCGGTGGTCGGTTCGTCGAGGATGTAGAGCGTCTTGCCCGTCGCCCGGCGGGAGAGCTCCTTGGAGAGCTTGATGCGCTGCGCCTCGCCCCCCGACAGGGTGGTCGCCTGCTGGCCGACGTGGATGTAGCCCAGGCCCACCCGCTTGAGCGTCTCCATCTTGTCGCGCACCGGCGGCACCGCCTTGAAGAAGTCGGCGGCCTCCTCGACGGTCATGTCGAGGATGTCGGCGATCGACCGGCCCTTGAACAGGATCTCCAGGGTCTCGCGGTTGTAGCGCTTGCCCTTGCAGACGTCGCAGGTGACGTAGACGTCGGGCAGGAAGTGCATCTCGATCTTGATCAGCCCGTCGCCCTGGCAGGCCTCGCAACGGCCGCCCTTGACGTTGAAGCTGAACCGCCCGGGACCGTAGCCCCGCGCCTTCGCCTCAGGCAGCTGGGCGAACCAGTCGCGGATCGGCTGGAAGGCGCCGGTGTAGGTGGCCGGATTGGACCGCGGCGTGCGCCCGATCGGGCTCTGGTCGATGTCGATGACCTTGTCGAAGTGCTCCAGCCCCTCGATCCGGTCGTGCGGGGCGGGGGCGTCGCTGGCGTTGTTCAGCCGGCGGGCGGCGGCCTTGTACAGGGTCTCGACGGTGAAGGTCGACTTGCCGCCGCCGCTGACCCCGGTGATGCAGGTGAAGGTCGCCGTCGGAATCTCGGCGGTGACGCCCTTCAGGTTGTTGCCGGTGGCGCCGACGACGCGCAGGACCTTCGTGGTCGAGATCGGCCGGCGCTGGTCCGGGACCTCGATCTCGCGCATCCCCGACAGATACTGGCCGGTGATGCTGTTGCCGTTGCGCATGATGTCGTCGGGCTTGCCCTCGGCGACCACGTGGCCGCCGTGGACGCCCGCCGCCGGGCCCATGTCGATGACATGGTCGGCGGTCAGGATGGCCTCCTCGTCATGCTCGACCACCAGCACAGAGTTGCCGAGGTCCCGCAGCCCGCGGAGCGACTGCAGCAGGCGCGAGTTGTCCCGCTGGTGCAGGCCGATGGACGGCTCGTCCAGCACGTAGAGCACGCCGGTCAGGCCGCTGCCGATCTGGCTGGCCAGGCGGATGCGCTGGCTCTCGCCGCCGCTCAGGGAGCCCGAGCCGCGCGAGAGGTTCAGGTAGTCCAGGCCGACATCGACCAGGAACCGCAGGCGGTCGTTGATCTCCTTCAGGATCCGCCGGGCGATCTCCATCTGCTTTTCGCTGAGCTGGGCGTCCAGCGTCTCGAACCATTCGCGGGCGTGGCGGATGGAGAGGGCGCCGACCTGGGCGATGTCGCGCCCGCCGACCTTCACCGCCAGGGCTTCGGGCCGCAGCCGGGCGCCGCCGCAGGCGTCGCAGGGGGTGTCCGACTGGTAGCGGCCGAGCTCCTCGCGCACCCAGCTGGAATCGGTCTCGCGCCAGCGCCGCTCGAGATTGGGCAGCACGCCCTCGAAGGGCTTGTTGACCTCGTATTTGCGGGCGTTGTCGTCGTAGATGAACTTCACCTTCTCCGCCCCGGTGCCGTAGAGCACCACCTGCCGGGCCTGGTCGGGCAGGGCGTGCCAGGGGACGTCCATCGAGAAGCCGTAGTGCCGCGCCAGCGCCTGCAGCGTCTGGGTGTAGAGCGGCGAGGGACCCTTGGCCCAGGGCGACACCGCGCCCTTGTGCAGGGTCCTGTCCTTGTCCGGGATCACCAGGTCTGCGTCGAAGGCCAGCTTGGCGCCCAGGCCGTCGCAGGTGGGGCAGGCGCCGAACGGGTTGTTGAACGAGAACAGCCGCGGCTCGATCTCGCTGATGGTGAAGCCGCTGACCGGGCAGGCGAACTTCTCGGAGAACAGCAGGCGGCGAGGCTCTTCGCCTTCGGGCGAGACGGCCCATTCGGCGACGGCGATGCCGTCGGCGAGCCGCAGGGCGGTCTCCAGGCTGTCGGCGTAGCGCTGCTCCAGGCCCGACTTGGTCACCAGCCGGTCGACGACGACGTCGATGTCGTGCTTGAACTTCTTGTCGAGTTCGGGGGCGTCCTCGATCGGGTAGAGGGTTCCGTCGATCTTGAGCCGCTGGAAGCCGGCCTTGCGCCACTCGGCGATCTCCTTGCGGTACTCGCCCTTGCGGCCGCGCACCACCGGCGCCAGCAGGTAAAGCCGCTCGCCCTCGGGCAGGGCGGACAGCTTGTCGACCATCTGGCTGACGGTCTGGCTCTCGATCGGCAGGCCGGTGGCCGGCGAGTAGGGGATCCCGACCCGGGCCCAGAGCAGGCGCATGTAGTCGTGGATCTCGGTCACCGTGCCGACGGTGGAGCGCGGGTTGCGGCTGGTGGTCTTCTGCTCGATGGAAATCGCCGGCGACAGGCCCTCGATCAGGTCGACGTCCGGCTTGCTCATCAGCTCCAGGAACTGGCGGGCGTAGGCCGACAGGCTCTCGACGTAACGCCGTTGGCCCTCGGCGTAGATGGTGTCGAAGGCCAGCGAGCTCTTGCCCGAGCCCGAAAGGCCGGTGATCACGACGAGTTCGCCCCGCGGGATGTCGAGGCTGACGTCCTTGAGATTGTGTTCCCGCGCGCCACGCACGCGAATGAAGGTCTGCTGGTCGGCCATGATCACCGGAAACGCGGGGAGCCTGCCATCGGGCGCGGCGCAATCGCCCTATGTAGCGCCGAGACGCCCCCAAAACACAAGAACAATCTGTGAACAGCCGTTTCCCCGGCCACCCTGCCGCCGTCCTGCTGACAGGACGGTGTCATCAGGGCCCGGCTTGACGCAGGTCTATGGCGCGCGCGCCGCTCTCGGCTAGGCTGCGCGCGGAGGAGACGCCATGCCCAGACACGCCCCCCGCGACCAGCTGGCCACCCATGAGGTGATGAACCAGCCGCGGCCCTTCGCCGAGGTCAATCTCTTCGAGACGGACCGCGCGCTCCGCGAGGCCGCGCGCCGGGAGGGCGGCGACTGGGTGGAAGGACCGTTGGCGGCGCTGGGCGCCGAGGCCGGCTCCGAAGCCGTTCTCGAGCTGGGCGACCTCGCCAACCGCCATCCGCCCGAGCTTGTCACCTTCGACCGCTACGGCCGCCGCCTGGACGAGGCGCGCTTCCATCCGAGCTATCACCAGCTGATGGACATCGCGATGCGCCACGACGTCCACGACATCGCCTGGCGCGAGGACCGGCGGGGCGGCCATGCGGCGCACGCCGGGCTGCTGGCGCTGATGACCCAGGCCGAGGCGGGCGTCCTCTGCCCTGTCAGCATGACCTACGCCGCCGTGCCGGCGCTGCGAAACCAGCCCGATGTCGCCGGCCCCTGGCTGGCCAAGCTCATCGGCGGCCAGTACGACGCGCCGCTGCGCCCGATCGCCGGCAAGCGGGGCGTCACGGTCGGCATGGCGATGACCGAGAAGCAGGGCGGCAGCGACGTCCGCGCCAACGCCACCCGGGCGACGCCGATGGGCGAGGGCCTCTACCGCCTGGTCGGCCACAAGTGGTTCTGCTCGGCGCCGATGAGCGACGGATTCCTGACGCTCGCCTACGCCGAAGGCGGCCTGACCTGCTTCCTGGTCCCCCGCATCGCGCCCGACGGAAGCCGCAACGGCATCCAGGTGATGCGGCTGAAGGACAAGCTGGGCAACAAGTCCAACGCCTCCAGCGAGATCGAGTACCACGACGCCGTCGCCTGGCGGCTGGGCGAGGAGGGCCGCGGAGTCTCGGTGATCATCGACATGGTCCACCACACCCGGCTCGACACCATGGCCGGAACCCTGGGCATCATGCGTCGGCCGCTCGCCGAGGCGGTCAATCACGTGATGGGCCGACGGGCCTTCCAGCGCACCCTGATCGACCAGCCCGCGATGCGCGGGGTGATCGCCGACCTGGCGCTGGAGTATGAGGCCGCCGCCGCCCTGACGATGCGCGTGGCGCGGGCCTTCGACGGCGCCGACGAGGGCGAGCGCGCGTTAGCCCGTCTGGCCGTGGCGCTCGGCAAGTACTGGCTGACCAAGCGCTGCCCGAACTTCGTCTTCGAGTGCATGGAGTGCCACGGCGGCGTCGGCTACGTCGAGGAGACGCCGCTGCCGCGCTATTTCCGCGAGAGCCCGCTGAACGCCATCTGGGAAGGGTCGGGCAACGTCATCGCGCTGGATGTCCTGCGCACCCTGCACCGCGAGCCTGCCGCCCTGGAGGCCTTCCGCGTCGAAATCGGCGAGGCCCGCGGCGCCGACGCCCGTCTGGACAGGGCTGTGGAAGCTCTGACCGACCGCCTGGCCGCCCCGCCGGGCGAGGCCGACGCCCGCCGGCTGGTGGAGGACATGGCCCTGACGCTGCAGGGCGCCCTTCTGGTTCGCCACGCCCCGCCGGCGGTCGCCGACGCCTTCGCGGCGACCCGGCTGGCCGGCGACTGGGGCCGCAGCTTCGGGACCCTGCCCGGCGGCGCCGACGTCGCCGCCCTGGTCGCCCGCCAGGTCGAGCCGCTGGCCGGCTAGCTCCGGTCGATCCGCGCCGCGAAGCAGCCGCGGCGGGCGTAGTGGGCGTGAAGATAGGCCGTCGCGGGTTCCGCCAGGAACCGTTCGATCAGGGGCGTCAGCCCGGTCCCCTCGACGATCTCGGCGTCGATCATCATGCCCGCGGCGTCGAAGGCGCGCAGGGCGATCAGGCGGCGGGCGAGGGCCTCGGGGATCTCGTTCTCGCAGCGCGCGGCCGTCGAGGCGGATTCCCGCACGAAGATGGCGTGGCTGGCGCGATAGGGCGTCTCGGCCGGCTGGTGGACGTGGTTCAGCAGCAGCACCGTCTCGCCGGGTTCGGCGTCCTCCAGGGTGACCCGGCACGGCGCGCCGGGCTTCTCGGAGACGATCTGGCGAAGGACGCCGCGGGCGGCCAGCGCTTCTTCGGAGAGCCCGACGAGGGGCTGGAATTGCGCGGGGGACAGTCCGGTGACGACGAAGGTCATGGCGGGGCTCCTCGGTTGGAGCCCGAACATCTCTGGCCCGCCCGCCGCCCGGCCACCCGATCCTTGCGGCGCGGCGGCCGGCTCCGTCGGCGTGGGGCCGGAGAAGGGTTCGGGCTCAGCCCAGCACCCTGAAGGTCGCATTGGCCCGGGCCACCGGCTCGCCGTCGGCGGTGACGAAGGCCTGGGCGAAGCAGAGGGTCTTGCCGCGCCGGGCGAAGCTCGTCTCAAACGCCAGCCACTGGCCCGGCCGCGCCGCGCCCAGGAAATCGAGCGACAGGTTGACCGTCACCAGGCCGCCGGCCGCATCCAGCCCGATGCCGCACGACAGGCCCATGGCGTTGTCGGCCAGGGCGCTGATCAGGCCGCCGTGGACAAGGCCCCGGCTGTTGGTGTGCGCCTCGGCGACGCGCAGGCCGATGATCACCGCCTGGTCGGTGCGGCGGCTGTAGAGCGGCTCCCACGGGTCGGTGAGCGGACTCTTCCGGAAGTGCGGCCCGAAGCCGGCGGGGACGTCAGACATGGCCGGAAACCTTCTATTGATGTAGACCAGTCTATATAGAATCCGATGCCAGCCCAGTCCCGACATCGCCAGGCCATCGTCCAGGCCGCTCAGGCCCTCTTCCGCCGGCGGGGATACGCGGCGACAGGCCTGAACGACATCGTCGAGCGCAGCCGGGCGCCGAAGGGTTCGCTCTATCACTACTTTCCGCGCGGCAAGGTCGAGATCGGCGAGGCGGCGGTGCGGGGGGCCGGCGAGCTGGTCCGCCGCACGCTGGATCAGATCGCCGCCGAAACGCCCACCGCCGCCGCCCTGCAGCGCGAATACGCCCGCCGGCTGGCCGGCTGGATGGCCCAGTCCGGCTGGCGGGACGGCTGTCCGATCACCACGATCCTGCTGGAGACCGCCGCCGACCACGCCGCCTTGCGCCAGGCGGGCGCCGAGGCGTTCGCCGGCTGGGCCGCGGTCACCGCCCGCAAGCTGGAGGCCGACGGGGTCGACCCCGCCCAGGCGGCGGCCCTGGCCAGCTTCGCCGTCTCCGCCCTCGAGGGCGGGCTGATCCAGGCCCGCGTCCAGCAGTCAGCCGCTCCTCTGCTGCAGGCCGGCGAGACGGTGGCGCGACTCTGCGAGCAGGCCGCGTCACGCCGCTAGCCATTCGGTCCCGTCACGCTGTTCGGAGCGGGCACGGTTCCTGCTGCGGTCCCCGCCGGGTGTTTCGTTCGGGGACAGGCGTTGAAGACCCTCGCCGTACTTTCCCGCAAAGGCGGGACCGGAAAGACCACCGTGGCGCTGCATCTGGCGGCGGCGGCGCGCGCGGCCGGCCAGACCGTGCTGGTGGCCGACGTCGATCGCCAGCACTCGGCCCTCGAATGGCGCAAGCTGCGGATCGGCGAGGGCCCGGCGGTCGAGGCCGTCAAGCCCGGCGCCCTGTTCACGCGCCAGCAGGAGGCGGCCCGCGAGGGCGTCTCGCTGCTCATCGTCGACACCGGCCCCTCGGTGGAGGAGGAGGTTGAGCAGGCCGTGCGCTGCGCCGACCTCTGCCTTGTCGTCGCCCGGCCCAACTTCTTCGACCTGCGCGCCGTGGCGGAGTCGGCGGCGCTGGCCGCCCGCTTCCATCGCCCGACCCTGTTCGTGATCAACCAGGCGCCGCCCCGTCGCGGCGGCTTCGAGGCGCCGATCGTCGGCCAGGCCGTGCGGGCCCTGAAGGCGCTGGGCGCGCCGGTGGCGGGGATCGGCCTTCGCGCCCGCGTCGCCTACCAGCACGGCGTCGCCGCCGGCCTCACCGCCCAGGAGCTCGAGCCGGACGGCGCCGCCGCCCACGAAATCGCCGCCCTTTGGCGCTGCGTCGAGGCCGCCGTCTGGCCCGCCGAGCCGGCCGTGGACCGTGTCCGGCCCGCGCCCGTGCCCCTCTTCCAGCCCGCGCCGGGAACCTGACGCGCGAGTCCGGGGCCGGTCAGATCCGAAGGCCTGACGGGCGTCGTCGCCGGATCGTGCCCGGGATTGGGTCAGGCCCGCCGGTTCAGGGTGATCGCCCGGGCGTCCCCGCCCTGCGCGGCGGCGCCGGGGCCGTAGCCGACGCCGCTGGAGCGCTGGGCGGCGACTTCCTCGGCGACCGCGCGGACCAGACCCTCGGTGATCGTCCGGGCCGCCTCCAGCGCCCGGCCCTGGCGCGCGAGGACGGCGTCGAAGGCCTCGGTCGACCGCATCAGCCGGGCGCGGTGCTGCAGGGAGGCGGCCTCGATCAGTCCCGGCGACTGGCGCACCTTCGCCGACTCGTGCCGGTAGATGTTGGCCAGCTTCGACAGCTCCTCCATCTGCGCCGCCGCATCCTGGGGGCGATGCTGTTCGAAGGCCTGGCACTGGGCGGCCATCAGGCCGGTGAGGCGGTCGGTGAGCGCGACCAGCTGGTCGACGCGTTCGTTGGCCTGGTTGGCGTCGGCGGTCATCAGCCTAGTCCCTGGAGCTTGAGCATTTCACGTTGCACCGCCTGGGCGATCCCCAGACCGCCGCGCTTGGCGGTCTGGCCGGCGATGGCGTCGGTCAGGAAGGAGCGGAACATGGCCTCTCCATCGCCGCCGCCGAACGGCGCCTCGGTGGACAGGCCCTCGAACATTGGCTTGAGCATCATCGACAGGAACGAGGCCTCGAACGCCTGGGCGGCGTCGGCGGCCTTGCGCGCCCGGGCGAGATCGGCGGTGGAGGCGGCGGCGGTCTGGCCGCGGGCCAGCAGGAGATCGGCGGGGAGGGCGAGGGGCGCGCTCATCACATCACCTCGATGTCGGCCTGGAGGGCGCCGGCCGCCTTGATCGCCTGCAGGATGGAGATCATGTCGCGCGGGGTGACGCCCAGGGCGTTGAGGCCGGCCACGAGGCTGGAGAGCGAGGCGCCGTTCCTGAGGGTGATCAGCTGCTTGCCCTTCTCCTCCTCGACAGAGATGTCGGTCTGGGTGACGGTGGTCGTCTGGCCGCCGCGGCTGAAGGGTTCGGGCTGGCTGACCTGCGGCGTTTCCTGGACCGAGATGGTCAGGTTGCCCTGGGCGATGGCGACGGTGCTGATGCGCACGTTCTCGCCCATCACGATGACGCCGCTGACTTCGTCGATGATCACCTTGGCCGGAGCGTCGGGCTCGACCTCGAGGTTCTCGACCAGGGTCATGAAGCCGACCATCGACTGGCCCGCCGGCGGCCGCAGGGCGACGATGGTCGGGTTCTCGGCGACGGCGGCGCCGGGGAAGCGGGCGTTGACGGCGGTGGCGATCCGCTCGGCGGTGGTGAAGTCGGGATTGCGCAGGGTCATGCGCAGCTGGCCCATGGCGGCCAGCTGGAAGCCGGTCTCGCGCTCGACGATCGCGCCGCCGGCGATGCGGCCCGAGGTCGGCACCCCCTTGGTCACGGAGCTGCCCGAGGCGCCCCCGGCGGAGATGGAGCCGGTCTGAACCGTTCCCTGCGCCACGGCATAGACCTGGCCGTCGGCGCCCATCAGGGCGGTGACCAGCAGGGTGCCGCCCTGCAGACTCTTGGCGTCGCCGGCGGCCGAAACCGTCACGTCGATCGGCGAGCCCGCGGCGGCGAAGGGCGGCAGCCGGGCGGTGACCATCACCACCGCCACGTTCTTTGTGTTGAGGTTGGTGTCGCGGACGTTGACGCCCAGCCGCTCGAACATCGCCTCAAGGCTCTGGCGGGTCATCGGGGCGTTGCGCAGGTTGTCGCCGGTGCCGTTCAGGCCCACGACCAGGCCGTAGCCGGTCAGCTGGTTCTCGCGCACGCCCTCGAACTCGACCACGTCCTTGATGCGCGACTTGGCGAAGGCGGGCCCGGCCAGGGCCACCGCGAGCGCCAGGATGAGACTGCCGACAACCGAAAAACGCATGACGCTCCCGCCACCAGGCCTGTGCCCGCGTCCATGCGAGATCCGGACCAGAAAAAAGCGGCGCGGAAACAGGCTATTAGCCCCGCCGTGCGAGGCTGCGCGCCTGATCGCGGCAGAAATTGCCCGGCATTAACCATGCCGCAAGCAAGCGGCCCGACAGTCGGGGTCCACAGGGTTCGGAGCGGCGTATCGCCTCCATGAAGGTTTCGGGGTCCAGCGGGGTCGGATCGCTCGGCGGCGTCAGGGGCGCGGCCCGTCCGGCGGGAGGCGGCGGCGGCTTCGCCCTGCCGTCCGCGGCCGCCGCCGGGCCGGCCGCCGAGGTTGCCCGCGGCGCGGGGGTGACGGGCGTCGCCTCGGTCGACGCCCTGCTGGCTCTGCAGGACGTCGGCGGGCCGCTGGAGCGCCGCCGTCGGGCGGTGGGCCGGGCCGGCCGCATCCTCGACGTGCTCGACGAAGTGCGAATCGCGCTGATCGACGGCGCGGTGACGCCCGAGGCTCTGGGCCGCCTGGCGCGCGCGGTGCGCGAGGAGCGGACGGCGACCGACGATTCGCGCTTGGAAGGCGTGCTGAACGAGATCGAAACCCGCGCCGCTGTGGAGATGGCCAAGCTCGAAAAGGCGAGGGCTGCGGCATGAACGCTCGCCGAACGCGAGCTTCATTGATCGTTGCAACGGCTTTGCTATAAGGCCCCGCTCTGGTGAGCGTGGCGTAATTTGGGGGCGTGGAGCGTCAATGCAGACGGCTACGGTTCTTGCGGAACAGCCCGATTATCGTCCTTCGGACGACGAGCCGTTCATGAACGAGCGACAGCTCGAGTACTTCAGACAAAAGCTGCTGGACTGGAAGGACGAGATCCTCCGCGAATCGCGCGAGACGGTCACGCACCTCCAGAAGGAAACCGAGAACCATCCCGACCTGGCCGACCGGGCCACGTCGGAGACCGACCGGGCGCTGGAGCTGCGCACCCGCGACCGGCAGCGCAAGTTGATCTCCAAGATCGACGAAGCGCTGCGGCGGATCGAGGACGGCTCCTACGGCTACTGCGAGGAGACGGGCGAGCCGATCGGCCTGGCCCGCCTCGAGGCCCGGCCGGTCGCGACGCTCAGCCTGGAAGCCCAGGAACGGCACGAGCGCCGCGAGCGGGTTCATCGCGACGACTAGGTCTCGGCGCGGACACGCGCCGGTCGTGCTCGCATGAACGGTGCGCGTCCCCGCGGGGCTGCTATGTTGTCGGCATGACCGACGCCGCCCGGACCAATCTCGCGCCGCTGAGGCGGTACGTCGACGCCTGGGCGGCTGGAGACTTCCCCGGCATGCTGGCGACCTATGCCGACGATTTCGTGCTGCACTGGTACGGCGACAATCCGCTTGCCGGAACGAAACGGGGCAAGCCGGCCGCCGTCGAAGCCCTGATGACCTTCACCCGGCGCACCGGCCGCAAGCTCACCGGCGTCGTCGACGTCATGGCCGGTGCGGAGCTCGCCATCGCCATCGTCCGCGAGGAGATCACCGCCGCCGGCGAGACCCGCGAGGTCGAACGCATCCTCGTCTACCGCGTGGCGAACGGCCTGCTGGCCGAGTGCTGGGTCTACGACCAGGACCAGCGCTTCATCGACAGGGCGCTCTCGGCTTGACTTCCGGCCGCCCAGAGACGACCTAGCCCGGCTCTGAGAAGGACGTCCGCTCCATGACCGTCAGGGTCCGCTTCGCGCCGTCGCCCACCGGGCGGCTGCATGTCGGCAACATCCGCACCGCCCTTATCAACTGGCTCTTCGCGAAGGGGCAGGGCGGCCGGTTCGTGCTGCGCATCGACGACACCGACCTGGAGCGGTCGACCAAGGAATACGAGCAGGGCATCGAGACCGACCTGACCTGGCTGGGCATGGCCTGGGACGAGAAGTACAGCCAGTCGGCCCGCTTCCCGCTCTACCGCGAGGCCATGGAGCGGCTGAAGACGTCGGGGCGCCTGTACGCCTGCTACGAGACCCAGGAAGAGCTCGACCGTCGTCGCAAGGTGCAGCTGTCGCGCGGACAGCCGCCGGTCTACGACCGCGCCGCCCTGAAGCTGACCGAGGCCGAGCGCGCGTCGCTGGAGGCCGAGGGCCGCCGTCCGCACTGGCGCTTCCGACTCGAGGGCAAGCGGGTGAAGTGGGACGACCTGGTCCGCGGCCCGTGCGAGGTCGACACCGTCTCGATGTCGGACCCGGTGCTGATCCGCGAGGACGGGGCCTTCCTCTACACCCTGCCGTCGGTGGTCGACGACATCGACATGGCCATCACCCATGTGATCCGGGGCGAAGACCATGTCACCAACACCGGCGCCCAGATCGAGATCTTCGAGGCCCTGGGCGCCAAGGCGCCGGCCTTCGCCCACGCCACCCTGCTGGTCGGCGCCGACGGGGAGGGGCTCTCCAAGCGCCTGGGATCCCTGTCGATCCTGCAACTGCGCGAGGAGGGCTATGAGCCGCTGGCCATTGTCTCGCACCTGGCGCGGATCGGGACCTCCGACCCGCTCGAGCCGGGCGAGAGCCTGGACACCCTGGCGGGCGCCTTCGCCTTCGACAAGATGGCGCGCCACCCCGGCCGCTACGACCCGGCCGATCTCCAGCGCATCAACGCCGCGGCGCTGCACGCCATGCCCTACGCCGAGGCGCGGCCGCGGCTGGCCAATCTGGGCGCGGACCGGGGCGAGGCCTTCTGGCTGGCGGTGCGGGCCAACCTGACCCTGTTCGCGGGCGTCGCGACCTGGGCCCGGGTCGTCGGCGGATCGGTCGAGCCGCTGATCGCCGAGGACGACCGGCCGGTGGTCGAGGCGGCGGCGGCGCTGCTGCCGGCCACGCTCGACGAGACCAGCTGGTCGAACCTGGCCAACGCCGTCCGGGACCGCACCGGCGCCAAGGGCCGGGCCCTGTTCATGCCCCTGCGCCGGGCCCTCACCGGGATGGACCATGGCCCCGAGATGGGCCTGCTGCTTCCCCTGATCGGCCGCGACAAGGCGGCCAGGCGGCTGGCGGGCGAAACCGCATAGGGCGCGATGCGGCCCGGCGGCGTCGCCCGACCGTCGACCCGCGCGCGTTCCGAGGGCGGGGCCCGGCCCGGGACTCTGGTCGACTGGACGCGCTCCGCCCGGTCCTGCCTTGGTCGCTCGCGGGGCGCCGTTACCCGGCGTTGCAGGCCGCCAGGGCCTCGGCGTCGAACGTCTCGCCGCGATAGCCGAAGCCGGTGACGACGCCCAGGCGGCCGGCCAGCTGCCGGCAGACCTGCCCGGCGGGCGCCGACTTCACGCGCCGGGTGCGGCAGACATTGTCCTGGCACCGCCAGGTGGCGCCGTCGACGATCAGCTGGCTGGTTCCGGCGCGGCCCTGCAGGGTCAGCCAGCCGTCCTGGCGGTCGCCCGCCAGGGCGGCGAAGCCGGCCAGGGACGCGGCCAGGGCGGCCGCGAACACGAGTTTGCGCATGGTGCATCTCCTATCCCCGCCGGAGGGGAGTCCGGCGTCGGCGGATAGTGAGTTGCAAATAGAAACTAAGTCAAGCGCGCCGTTCGGGGGTCCATGTCGGCCAGGCGCGAGAGGTCCTGACCCATGGCCAGCACGGCCGGCACCACGGCGTCGACGCTTTCCACAGACCGCCAGGCGTCCGCGAACTCCGGCGGCGACAGGCGCTCGCGGATCGTGTGGTGGAACAGCTCGAACAGCGGGTCCCAGAAGCCGCGCGGGCTGTAGAAGACCACCGGCTTGGCGTGCAGGCCCAGCCGTTGCCAGCTGAGCAGTTCGACCACCTCCTCCAGCGTGCCGATGCCGCCGGGCAGAACGACGAAGGCGTCCGAGCGCTCGAACATCATCATCTTGCGCTCGTGCATGGAGTGGACGACGACCGTCTCGACGTCCTCGAACGGCTGCTCGCGACCACGCAGGAAGTCGGGAATGATGCCCAGCACCCGGCCGCCGGCGTCGTGCGCGCCGCGGGCGCTGGCCCCCATCAGGCCCACGCCGCCGCCGCCGTAGACGAACTTCAGGCCGGCGCGGGCGATCTCGCCGCCGACGGCGTAGGCCGCGGCCAGGAATTCGGGGTCCGCCTCGTTGGCGGAACCGCAATAGACGCAGATCGAATCCACGCCGGCGGACTTGTCGGGCATTCCCGAAACTCCGGGGAAGAAAAAGGCGCGCTTGCGGGCGCGCCGTGAGGATACGATGACTATGATCGGGTTTCGCCGCCGGGGTTGCAAGAGACGTGTCGTCGAGGGTCTGGGTGCTGGCGGGGCTGATCCCGCTGATCGGTCTGACGGGCTGCGACGCCGGCCCCGGCTGGCGCGGCGAGACCCGGCCGGCGGCGGGCGCGGCCGCGGGCTACCTGACGCCCCCCAGGGTCGAATCGGCGCGGGCCGGGGCGGGCGGGGTGACCCTCGCCGGGACGGCGGCGCCCCTGGCCAGGGTGCGGCTGGGCAGCCCCACCGGCGAGGCCCTGTTCGCCGACGCCGACGAGCGGGGCCGCTGGACGATCACCGCGCCCCGGAGCGACGATGTGCGGCTCTATGGACTGTCGATGTCGCTGGCGAAGCGGTCGGTGCAGTCCGAGGGCTACCTGGCGATCACGCCTGACGGGCGGGCGGCCCAGCTGCGGGCGGCCGGCGGCGCCTGGGTGCTGGCGGCGGCCTCCCGGCGGCCGGTGATCCTGGCCCTGGACTACGACCGCGACGGCGCGGCGATGATCTCGGGGGTCGGCACGCCGGACGCCGAGATCGGGCTGCGCGTCGACCGCACGGCGTTCGGCGGGGCGAACATCGACCGCCAGGGCCGCTACAGTTTCGCCCTCAGCCGGCCGCTGGCGGCGGGCGTCCATGCCTTCGAGATCTCGGCCGAAGGCGGCGAGGACCTGCTGACCGTGGCCATCGCCCGCCCGACGCCCCTGGACCGGCCGTTCGTGGCGGTCCGTCAGGACCGGGCCTGGCGCATCGACTGGATGACGCCCGGAGGCGGGGTGCAGACCACCCTGCTGTTCGACCCCGCCGGACCGGCCGGGTGAGTCCGCGCGCGATCCGCCGTCCGGCCGCGCCGGTCCCGGAGGCGCCGGACCGCGTCCGCCCGCTCGCGGCGCTGGCCGACCTCGGGGCCCTGGTGCTGCGATCGAAGGCGCCGGGGCTCGGCTGGCGCATCGCCGCCGCCCTGTTGCTGACCCTGGCCGGCAAGGTCGCCGGCGTCGTCGGGCCCTTGCTGCTCGGCGCGGCGGTGAACCGGCTGACGGCCGGGCAGGGGGCGGTGGTTCAGGTCGCCGGCGCCTTCGCCGGCTTCGCCGTGGGCTGGGCGGGCATCCGCTTCCTCTCCGCCGTCGCCCCCCAGGCCCGCGACGCCGTGATCGCGCCGGTGGCCCTGGCGGCCCAGGCCCGGGCCGCGTCGGAGACCTTCGCCCACGCCCTGTCGCTGTCCATCGATTTCCATCAGTCCAAGCGCACCGGCGCGCTCTCGCGGATCATCGACCGCGGAGCCCGTTCGATGGAGTTCCTGCTGCGGGCGCTGGTCTTCAACGTCGCCCCGACGCTGCTGGAACTGGTCATCGCCGCGGCCGTGCTGGCGGCGAGGTACGACTGGCGCTTCGCGGCGGCGGCGGTGGTCACCGTGCTGGTCTACGTGGTGATGACCTTCGTCATCTCCGACTGGCGGATCGCCCATCGCCGGGCGCTCAACGAGGCCGACCAGGAGGCCGCCGGCCGGGCGGTCGACGCCCTGCTCAACTACGAGACGGTCAAGACCTTCGGGGCCGAGGGCCGGGCCGTCGGGGCCTACGACCGGGCGCTGGACCTCTACAACGCCGCCCAGCTCAAGGCGACCTGGTCGCTCAGCCTGCTCAACAGCGCCCAGGCGGCGGTGACCAGCGCCGGCCTGCTGGTCATGGCCCTGCTGGCGGGTCTCGAGGCGGCGCGCGGGACGATGGGGCCGGGCGACGTCACCGCCGCCGTGCTGATCATGATCAACCTCTACGCCCCGCTGAACATCCTGGGCTTCGCCTACCGCGAGATCCGGCAGTCGTTCATCGACATGGAGGCGATGATGGACCTGCGTCGCCAGGCGCCCGACGTGGCCGAGGCGGCCGACGCCCAGGACCTGCCGGCGCCGGGGCGGGGACGAGGCGGAGCGGTCGCGTTCGAAGCCGTCTCCTTCCGCCACGGGGCCCGCTCCGAAGGGCTGAGCGAGGTCAGCTTCCGCGCGGCGCCGGGCGAGACGGTCGCCCTGGTGGGGCCGTCGGGGGCGGGCAAGACGACACTGGTCCGGCTGGCCCTGCGGCTGATCGATCCCCAGGCCGGCCAAGTGACCATCGACGGCGTCGATCTTCGCCGCCTGAAGCTGTCGGCCCTGCGTCAGGCGGTGGCGCTGGTGCCCCAGGACGTGGCCCTGTTCAACGACACCCTGGAAGCCAACATCGCCTTCGGCCGTCCCGACGCGACGGCGGCCGAGGTGGCCGCGGCGGCCGACGCGGCGGAGCTGTCGACCTTTGTCGCCGGCCTGCCGGAGGGCATGGCCACGCGGGTCGGCGAGCGGGGGCTCAAGCTGTCCGGCGGCGAACGCCAGCGGGTCGGCCTGGCCCGGGCGCTGCTGGCCGATCCGCGCGTGCTGATCCTCGACGAGGCGACCAGCGCGCTCGATTCCCGCACCGAGGCGGCGATCCAGGACACGCTGCGCCGCGCCCGGAAGGGTCGGACGACGCTGGTCGTCGCCCACCGTCTGTCGACCATCGCCGACGCCGACGAGATCCTGGTCCTCAAGCGGGGCCGGATCGTCGAGCGGGGCGCGCACGAGGCCCTGCTGGCGGCGGGCGGCGAGTACGCCGCCCTGTGGAAGCGCCAGACCCGGGGTCGCTGAAGGTTACTCGGCGGCCGGCCGCCGTGGGATAAGCGCCTCGACGACTGTTCGAGTGGCGCCGAACTCGTGGTCTTTCTCCGGCGGCAGGTCGGGATCGCCGTAGAGCACCCTTTCCGTGATCTCGTGTTCGGACATCTCGCCCAGGTGATCCGACCGGGCGCGGTCTTCCCAGCGTTGCTGACCCCGCGCCGCCCGCCAGACGTTGCCGAACCGCCGGGCCAGGGTCTTGGGCGCGGCCAGGGCGGCCGGCGTCAGGAACAGCGTCAGCAGGGTCGAGAAGGTGAGGCCCCAGACCACCGCCGCCGACAGCTGGACCCACCATTCGGATCCGGGCGCCTTGTATTCGAGGTGCGCGCCCCGGAAGTTGGGGTGGACCTGGAACATCAGCGGCAGCAGGCCGATCACCGTCACCACCGTGGTCAGCATCACCGGCCGGAAACGCTGGACCGCGGCGCGCATGGCCGCCTCGTCCGCCGGATAGCCCTGCCGTCTCAGCTGATAGAAGGTGTCGACCAGCACGATGTTGTGGCCCACCACCACCCCGGCCAGGGCGATGACGCCGGTTCCGAGCATGATGATCGAGATGTAGTCGAAGGTGTGGGCGAAGTTGATAGCCACGCCCAGCAGCACCCCGACGAACGACAGCACCACCGCCGAGAGGGTGACCAGGATCCCGTAGAAGCTGTTGAACTGCCAGAGCAGGATGATGCTCATCATGAACAGCGTCGCCAGCATGGCCACGGCGAAGAACTGGGCGGCCTCCTGGCCCTCTTCGTCGGCGCCGGTGAACTTCCAGTGCACCGACGGATCGAAGGGCGCCTTTTCGAGCCAGGCGCGGATCTCGTCGATCTTCTGGTTGGCGGCGATTCCCGGGGCGGCGTTGGCCTGGATGGTGACCATCCGCTGGCCGTCGCGACGCTGGATCGTCGTCACCTGCTGGCCGGGCGTCTCCCTGATCAGATAGCTGGCCGGCACGGCGCCGGTCGGGGTCATGATCTTCAGCTGCCGGAAGGCGGCCAGGTTGCGGGCCTCGGGCGTGAAGCGGACGCGGATGTCCAGCTCGTCCTCGGAATCGTCGGGCCGGAAGCGGCCGACCAGCACCCCGTCGGTGATGAACTGGATCGCCTGGCCCACGCTCAGCACGTCGACGCCGTAGCGGCCGGCCGCCTCGCGGTCGACGCTGACGTTCCACTCGATCCCGGGCGAGGCGCGGCTGTCCTCCTGCTCGATCAGCTGCGGGTCGGCGGCCATCCGGGCCTTGATCAGCTCGGCCGCCCGGTCGAGCGCGGCCGGACTGGCGCCGCGCAGTTCGACCTGGATGTCCTTGCCCTGCGGGGGGCCGTTCTGCGGCGGCCGCACCTCGGTCAGCACCCCGGGCACGTCGGCGACGCGCTTGCGGATCTCCGCCTCGATGTCGGCGCCGCGAAGCCCGAGCGCCTTGCGGCCCTCGAAGTCGAGGAACTGGATCTGGATGCGTCCGACGGTGTCGTTCGGCGGGCCGAAATTGCCGCCGCCGGTGAACCGGCCGGCGCTGGCGTAGATCGACTCGATGCCCTTCACGCCGGTCAGCCGGGCCTCGACCAGCCGCACCAGGTCGTCGGCGGCAGGCGCGGCCAGGTTGCCGCGGGCCTTGACGTAGACGGTGGCGTGCTCCGGGTCCTGGTCGAGGAAGAACTCCGTGCGGTGCTTCTTGCCGGCGAAGGCGGCGCCGATGACGACGATGACCAGCAGGGCCGCGGCGGTGACCCGGAACGGGTGGCGTCCGGCCGCCCACAGCGTGCGCGCGTACCAGCCCATGAAGCCGGTCATTTCGCGCGGGTCGCCGCGTTCCGACTTCTCGATCTCGGCCAGGTGCTCGACGTCCACCCCGGTCTTGCGCCCGAAGATCGACCCCAGCGCCGGGGTGAAGATCAGCGCCACGAAGATCGAGGCGCTGAGCACCATGATCAGCGTGATCGGCAGGAAGCTCATGAACTTCCCGGGGATCGAGTTCCAGAACAGGAACGGGATGAAGGCGCAGAGCGTCGTCAGGGTGCCGTTGACCACCGGCCAGAACATGCGCTTGCCGGCGGCTGCGAAGGCTTCGCCCCGCTCCATCCCTTCGGCCATCTTCCGGTCGGCGTACTCGACCACCACGATGCCGCCGTCGACGAGGATGCCCACCGCCAGCACCAGGCCGAACATGACCATCATGTTCAGGGTGATGCCGAACGCCTGCAGCAGCAGGAAGCCGATCATGAAGCAGAGCGGGATGGACAGGCCCACCATCAGCCCCTGCCGCACGCCGAGGCTGGCCACGATGATGATCATCACCAGGATGGTGGCGATGATCAGACCGCTTTCCAGGATCGTCAGGCTGCGCTCGATGAACTCGCTTTCGTCGAAGGTGAAGTCGACGTTGACCGTGTCGACGCCGGCCGTCTTCCAGCGGGCGTGCTCCTCGGCCACGACGCGCCGGACGTCCTTGACGGAGTCCAGGATGTTGGCGCCCGACCGCTTGACCACGTCGATGCCGAACGCCGGCTGGCCGTTGAAGCGCGAGATGCGCGAGGGTTCCTTGAAGGTGCGCCGCACCTGGCCGATGTCGCCAATGGTGATCAGCCGGTCGCCGTTGCGCTTGATCGGCAGCGCCAGGATGTCGGCCGGGTCCTCGACCACGCCGGGCACCTTGACCGCGAACTTGCCCTGGCGCGTGGTCAGGTTGCCGGCCGGAACCAGCTGGTTGTTGCGGGCGATGACCATGGCCAGCTCGGAGGCCGTGACATTGGCCGCCTCCATCCGCGCCGGGTCGATGGTGACTTCCATCACCTCCTCGCGGCCGCCGTAGAGCTCGGTCCGGAGCACGCCGGGCAGCGCCTCGAGGCGGTCCTCCAGCTCGCTGGCCAGGCGGAACATCGTCCGTTCCGGCGCCGCGCCGGACAGCATGATCCCGATGAAGGGGTCGTCGCTGACGCTGGCCTCCTGGATGAAGGGCTCCTCGGCGTCGGGCGGGAAGCGGCCGCGGGCCATGTCCACCTTGGCCCGGACGTCCTGCAACACCTTGTCTTTATTGAAGTTTACCTCGAACTCCATATAGATCATCGCCGCGTTCTGCATGGCGACGGAGTTCATCTCCTTGAGCCCTTCGATGGACTGCAGCTCGCGTTCCATCGGCCGCACCAGCAGGCGCTCGGAGTCCTCCGGCGAGACGCCGGGGTAGGGCACCTGGATCATCACGAACGGGACGGTGATGTCCGGCTCGGATTCCCGGGGCAGGTTCAGATAGGTGATCAGGCCGAAGAAGGTCGCGATCGCGGCGATGCCGAGCACGACCTTCCGCCGCTTGATGGCGCCGTCGATCAGGGCGTTGATCATCTGGGCTCTCCCGATGCGGACCGGCTACTTCGCCGGCGCGCGCACCTTCTGACCTTCGGACACATAGGATTGCCCGGCCGTGATCACACGCACGGGGCCGCGGAGGCCGGTCACCCAGACGCCGTCCGGGGTCTCGTCCAGGACGGTCACGGGCGAGAAGGCGACGCGATCGCCCTCGACCACGTAGCGCACGCCCTGGCGGCCGGCGGAATCGAGCACCAGGGCGGTGCTCGGGAACAGGTGCGCCGGGCCGCCGCCGGTGGTGATCCTGACCTGGGCCGACAGGCCCGAGCGCGACCGGCCGCCCGGGTTGGCGGCTTCGATCTCGACCCGGTAGGTGCGGGTGGCCGGATCGGCGTCCCGCGCCACCAGCCGCACGCGGCCGTTCAGCACCTCGCCGGACACCAGGGTCGCGGTCGCCGCGGCGCCGACGCGGATGCCGGCGACCTCGGACTCGGCGACGTCGGCGACGATCACCAGCGGATCCAGCTGGATCATGGTGCCGCAGGCGCCGCCGGGGGCCAGGAAGGACCCGATCTCGGCGTCGCGGCGGTCGAAGACGCCGCTGAACGGCGCCCTGATGTTGACCTGCTCAAGCAGCACTTCGGCCTGCCGCACCTGGGCGGTGGCGCCGTCGAGGTTGGCCTGGGCCTGCAGCACCTGGGTCTGCGAGCGATAGCCCTGGTCGGCGAGGCGGTCGGACGCCTCCTTCTCCAGCTGGCGGGTGCGCAGCAGGGCCCGCGCCTGGTCGAGCGTCGCCTGGCGGGCGTCGGTGGAGATGCGGCAGAGGATCGCGCCCTTGGCCACGAACGCGCCCTCGCGTGCCGGGGTCGCCGCCACCGGCCCGGCCGTCTCGGCCCGGACGACGACGGTGCGGTTGGCCTCCGTGCGGCCCCGCACCGCGACGACGTAGGGCCGGATCGCCTCCTCGACCAGCGCGACGCGCACGAGCGGCGCCTCGCCCGACGGGGCGGCGGCGGCCGTGGCCGGGCCCTTCGTCTCGTCCTTGTCCGACCGGCCCACGATGCCGCCGACGACAAAGAACACCACGACCGCCGCGGCGATGCCGCCGGCGACCAGATAGGATTGTTTGAGCTTCATCTAGAACCCCGGAGCGCAACCCGTGGCCGGCCGCCCGCGCGCGCGTCCGCTACCCACCCCGGGTGATAATCTGAACAGTGTTCGTATGCTTGCCCGCCAGGCGCTTAGCAAATGAATTTCCTGAAACGTTCCGTTTTGCGCGCTGGCCATGCGACGACCCGCGGCGGATAAGACCTCGATGACCCAACCCGCCGATCCCGCCGCGCGCGACGCCGCCGATCCGCTGGCGCGGTTCCGCCAGGCGTTCATCCGGCCCGAGGGACAGATCTACCTGGCGGGCAATTCCTTAGGCCCTCCGGCGCGGAACGCCGCCGCGACCGTTGCGCGCACGCTCGAGCGCGAATGGGGCGAACGGCTGGTCCAGGCCTGGAACCGGGACGGCTGGTTCGACGCCCCGGCCCGGGTCGGGGGCAAGATCGCCGGCCTGATCGGGGCCCGGCCGGACGAGGTGCTGGTCGCCGACTCCACCTCGGTCGACCTCTTCAAGCTGGCGGCGTCGGCGATGCTCGCCAGGCCCGGCCGTCCGGTTGTGCTGAGCGAGCCGGGCGATTTTCCGACCGACGTCTACATGCTCGAGGGGGCGGTCCGGGCGCTCGGCGGCGGGCGGCGCCTGTCGCTTCGGCCCGCCGGCGCGCTCGAGGCCGCGCTGACCGAAGAAGTGGCCGTGGTCGTGCTCTGCCACGCCCACTACCGCACCGCCGCCCTGCGCGACATGGCGCGGCTGACCGCCAGGGCCCAGGCCGTCGGCGCCCTGGTGCTGTGGGACCTCAGCCACAGCGTCGGCGCCGTCGAGGTCGATCTGAACGGCTGCAACGCCGACCTGGCGGTCGGCTGCGGCTACAAGTACCTCAACGGCGGCCCGGGCGCGCCGGCCTTCCTGTTCGTGGCCCGCCGGCACCAGGACGCGCTGGTCTCGCCGCTGCCCGGCTGGTTCGGCCACGCCCGCCCGTTCGCCTTCGAGGACGGCTACGCGCCGGCGCCGGGGATCGCCCGCTTCGCCTGCGGCACCCCGCCGATCCTCAGCCTGGCGGCGCTGGAGGCCGGCGTCGACCTCGCGCTGGAGGCCGGCGCGGCGGCGCTGGCCGCCAAGGCGAGGGCGCTCGGCGAGCTGTTCGCGACGCGCGTCGGCGAGGCGCTGACTCTCGAAAGCCCGGCCGATCCGGCCGCCCGGGGCGGCCATCTCGCCTATCGGCACCCCGAGGCCTACGCCGTGGTCCAGGCCCTGATCGCCCGCGGCGTGGTCGGCGACTACCGCGAGCCCGATCTCATGCGCTTCGGCTTCTCGCCGCTGCCGCTGTCGTTCGCCGAGGTCGCGCGCGCCGCCGACCTGCTGGTGGAAACCGTCCGCGCGCGGGCCTATGACGATCCCGCCTTCCGCCAGCGAGCACGGGTCACCTGATGCAGTATCTCCACACCATGGTCCGGGTGCGCGACCTGGACGCCGCCCTCGACTTCTACTGCGCCAAGCTGGGCCTCGAGCAGGTCAGCCGGGTCGACAACGAGGGCGGCCGCTTCACCCTGGTCTTCCTGGCCGCGCCGGACGACCTCGAGGCGGCCATGGCGAGGAAGGCGCCGACCGTGGAGCTGACCTGGAACTGGGACGACGAGGAATACGCCGGCGGCCGCAATTTCGGTCACCTGGCCTACGCCGTCGACGACATCTACGCGACCTGCCGGCGGCTGATGGACGGCGGGGTGACGATCAACCGGCCGCCGCGCGACGGGCGCATGGCCTTCGTCCGCTCGCCGGACGGCATCTCCATCGAGCTGCTGCAGAAGGGCGCGGCCCTGGCGCCGGCCGAGCCCTGGGCCTCGATGCCCAACACCGGGGCCTGGTGATGAGGCTTCAGGGACGCATCGCGCTGGTCACCGGCGCCGCGCACGGCATAGGCCTGGCCTGCGCCCGCGAACTGGCGCGGGAAGGGGCCGACGTCGCCCTCGTCGACCGCGACGCCGACGGCGTGCGCGACGCGGCCGACGCCATCGGCGGGGACACCGGCCGCCGGGTGATCGGCCTGGCCTGCGACGTCGCCGACCCCGACGCCGCCCGGGCCGCCGTGGCCCAGGCCTCCGAGGCGCTCGGCGTCATCGACATCCTGGTCAACAACGCCGGCATCCTGAAGCCGGGCGACATCCTGACCGCCTCGCTGGAGGACTTCGACGCGGTGATGGCGGTCAACGTCCGCGCCGTGTTCGTGATCAGCCAGGCGGTGGCGCGGACCCTGGTCGCCGTCGGCCGGCCGGGCGCGATCATCAACATGAGCTCGATCAACGCCGTGCTGGCGATCCCCAACCAGGTCCCGTACGTGACCAGCAAGGGCGCCATCAGCCAGCTGACCAAGACGATGGCGCTCGGCCTCGCGCCGCACGGCATCCGCGTCAACGCCATCGGCCCGGGCACGGTCGCCACCGACATCCTCAAGGGCGTGATGAAGGACGAGGCGGCCAGGAAGGGCGTCCTGGCCCGCACGCCGCTCAGGCGCTTCGGCGAGCCCGAGGAGATCGGTCGCGTGGCGGTGTTCCTGGCCAGCGACGACGCCAGCTATTTCACCGGCCAGACCCTCTACCCCGACGGCGGCCGCCTGGCGCTGAACTACACGGTGGCGGTGGATTAGCGCGGCCGCACCGCCAGCGGCAGGTCGTCGAACAGGCTCGGCGTCTCGCCGACCTGGGCGCCTTCGATCCGCAGCATCTTCAGCTTGGTCTCGACGCCGCCCGGCGCGCTGAAGCCGCCGGGCCTGCCGTTGGCGCCCAGCACCCGGTGGCAGGGCATCAGGATCGGGATCGGGTTGCGGGCCATGGCTTCGCCAACCGCCTGGGCGGCCTGCGGACCCGCCTCGAGCGCCTTCGCGATCTCGCCGTAGGTCATGGTCTGGCCCGGCGGAATCGTCCGCGCCACGGCGTAGACCCGCTGGTGGAATGGCGGCGCGGCGGAGAGGTCCAGCGGCGCGTCCGACAGATCGGGCCTGCCGCCGGCCAGCAGCGCGACGACGCCCTCGACGACCCATCGCAGATCGGCGGGGATCTCGCCCGGCTCGGCCCCGGGGAAGCGCTGGCGGATGCGGTCGGCGGCGACGTCCTCCGGCCGGCCGGGCAGGTGGGCCCCCACGATGGACGTCCCGGCCCAGACCAGGGCGCAGCGTCCGATGGCGGTGTCGAAGAAGGCGAAAGCGGTCATCGCCGCCAGTCTAGCCGGACTCCCGGTCGATCGTCCGGCGGATTCCGGACGCCGTCGCCGACCGCGGCGAATCGAAAACGAACGGCGGGAGGGAAGGGGCGAGTGGCTCCGCGGGTAGGATTCGAACCTACGACCAGCCGGTTAACAGCCGGCTGCTCTACCACTGAGCTACCGCGGAAGAGGCCTCTCAGAGAGCGGCGGCTATAGCCCCGGCGTCGCGGGCGCGCAAGCGACTTTGCGGGCGCGCCGCGGCCGAAAAAAAGCCCGGCGAGGAGGCCGGGCTGTGTGAAGTCGGTGATGGTGGGGTGTCTTCAAGGAAGACGCCGCGAAGGTGCGCCCGACATGGTGAATCGAAGGTTAACGCGTCCCGGCGGGCGGCGTCCGCGCCGGATTGACGCCGATCAAGGCGGGCGGGGCGGGGCGCGGCCAGCCTGACTGGCCGAAAGGAGAGGCGATCGTGTGGAAGGGAGTTGCGACGGGCCTGGCGGCCGCCGCCCTGCTGGCCTCGCCCGCGGCCACGGGGGCGGAGCCCGCGGCGGCGCTGGCAGAGGCCGGCCGCGCCATCGCCGAGCGCGACTGCGCCGCCTGCCACGCCATCGGCCCGACGGGCGAAAGTCCGTTCGAGGGCGCGCCCCGGTGGCGCGACCTGGCGAGCCGCTTCGACGTCGCCGGCCTCGAGGAGGCCCTCGCCGAGGGGGTCTTCGTCGGTCATGAGGCGATGCCGGCGAAGGTCTACGAGCCGGATGAAATCGCCGCCCTGATCGCCTATCTGAAGACCCTGGAGCCGCCGCCGGCGCGATTGACGCCGACCGCCGCCGGCGCCCTTCGCGAAGGGCGTTGTGTCGAGCGTCGCCCTCTGGTAGCGATCCGCCCCTTCCGGCGCGCCCGCCACGCGCCGGCGAGCGTGAGGCCTGGTGGCGGAGTGGTTACGCAGAGGACTGCAAATCCTTGCACCCCGGTTCGATTCCGGGCCAGGCCTCCATCCCCTCCCGCCGCGCATACGCCGGACGCGCCCGGTCGCATTGCGTTCGCCGCTCGGGCGGACCTATAAGCCGCGCGAGCAGAGTCAACCGAACCGGCCGACCGAGGATCCCCATGAGCGCCGACTTCGCCGCCGCCCGGCAGACCATGGTCGAAAGCCAGGTCCGCACCGCCGACGTCACCGATCTGGCCCTGCAGGACGCGCTGCGGGCCACGCCGCGCGAGCGCCTGCTGCCGGCCGCCAAGGCCTTCGCGGCCTACGCCGACGTCGAGGTCGAATACGCCCCGGGCCGCTGGCTGCTGAAGCCGCGCGACGTCGCCAAGCTGCTGCAGGCGCTCAGGCCCGTCGCCGGCGAGACCGCGCTGGCCATCGCCGCGCCCTACGCCGCGGCGGTCCTGGAAGCGATGGGGCTTTCGGTGACGCGCCTGGACGAGGGAGACCTGAAACGGGCGCCCGGCGGCGACTACGACCTCGTCGTCTGCGAGGGCGCGGTCGCCCGCGCGCCCGAGGCCTGGACCAGCGCCCTGGCGCTCGGCGGCCGCCTGGGCGTGGTCGAGCGGGACGGCCCGGCGGGCCGGGCGATGGTCTATGTCCGGGCCGCCGACGGCGTGGGCGGCCGCGCCGTGTTCGACGCCTCGCCCCCGCACCTGGCCGGATTCGAACCCGTCCGCGGATTCGCCTTCTGAAGGGGCGATGCTGAAACAAGCCGGAAACCGGCGCGTGAAAAAAGCTTAACTCGCCGTCTCTGGCGGCGAAGCTTACAGGCGATCATATAGAGACGCGCCGGGTCGGCGTGTCCTTGGGGATGTTTCATGGTGAAGAGTCGTCGGGCGGGCCTCCTCGCCGCCGTCTGCAGCATCGGCCTCATGGCGGGGCTGGCCACGCCGGCTTCGGCCGAGGGCCTGGCCGACGCCATCGCGCTGGCTTACGAGACCAATCCGACCCTGCAGGGCCAGCGGGCCAGCCAGAGGGCGCTGGACGAGAGCATCGTCCAGGCCCGGGCCGGCTACCGTCCGACGGTCAGCCTTTCGGCCAGCGCCTCCGCCGCCGACGGCGATGGCGTCGGCGACGCCGGCCGCGGCAGCGGCGCGGGCGTCACGGTCAGCCAGCCGCTCTACACCGGCGGCCGGGTCGCCTCGCAGATCACCGCCGCCCAGGCCGACATCCTGCAGGGCCGCGAAGGCCTGCGCAGCGTCGAGGCCGGCGTCATCCAGCAGGTCATCACCGCCTACGTCGACGTTCGCCGCGACCAGGAGCGGCTGCGCATCACCCAGGAGAACGTCGCGGTTCTGCAGCGCCAGCTCGACGAGGCCCGGGCCCGCTTCGAGGTCGGCGAGATCACCCGCACCGACGTCGCCCAGGCCGAGGCCAGGCTGGCCGCGGCACGGGCCAGCCTGGCCTCGGCCCAGGCGCAGCTGGCCATCAGCCGGGCCGGCTATGCGGCGGTCGTCGGCCAGAACCCCGGCGACCTCGAGCCCGAGCCCGCCCTGACCGCCTTCCTGCCGGCCTCGGTGGACGACGCCTTCACCGCCGCCGAGTCGGGCAATCCCCAGATCCTCGGCGCCGAATACGCCGAACGCGCCAGCCGCGCGCGCGTGGCCGCGGCCCGTTCGGCCCGCCGGCCCACGGTCACCGCCTCGGGCAGCGTCGGCTGGGACGCCTCGACCGCCCCGACGGGCGTTACGCCGCCGACCGGCGCGGGCGGGGCCTTCAGCGACTACGAGCGCAGCGCCAGCGGCCGGATCTCGCTGAGCGTCCCCGTGTTCACCGGCGGCCTGGTCAACTCCCAGGTCCGCGCGGCCGAGGAGCGCAACGCCGCCGACCGGCAGGCCATCGAGGAGGCGCGGCGCGACGTGCTGCGCACCGTCTCCCAGGCCTGGAACAGCCTGATCGGGGCCCGCGCCAACCTGGCCGCCAACGAGGAGCAGGTCCGGGCCGCCCGCATCGCCTTCGAGGGCGTTCGCCAGGAGGCCCAGGTCGGCCTGCGCACGACGCTGGACGTGCTCAACGCCGAACAGGAGCTGCGCAACGCCGAGCTGTCGCTGGTCAACGCCCGGCGCGACGAATACGTCGCCTCGGCCGTGCTGATGTCGGCGATGGGCAAGCTCGAGGCCCGCTACCTGACTCCGGGCGTGGCCCAGTACGACCCGACGCGCAAGGCCGCCGGAAGCGCCCTGGGCTGGGTGCCCTGGGAGCCGGTGATCGGCGCCGTCGACAAGGCCGGCGCGCCGCCGGAGGGGCCCCGTCCGGCCCCGGCCGACCGGTAGCCGGCCGGCCTTCGGCGCGGCGACGACGGGGCGCATGTTCGACGTTTGCAGGATCGTCGGCGGGCGCTTACCCTAGGCCATTGGAATCGCCTTCCCAGGTACGGCTCGCCCATGTCCGAACAGACCGCCCAGGAACCGACGATGGAGGAGATTCTCGCCTCCATCCGCCGCATCATCTCCGAGGACGAAGCGCCGCCCGCCGAAGCGGCCGCGCCGGCGCCCGCGCCCGTGGCCGAGGTGGCGGTCGCCGAGCCGGCGCCCGAACCGGTCGAGATCGAGGATGACGACGTCCTCGAGCTGACCGAGACCGTCGAGGCGGCCGACGTCGAGACCGTCGGCGACCTGGACGTCTATACCGCGCCAAAGGCCGAGCCTGCCTGGGAGCCGCAACCCGAGCCCGAGCCCGAGCCCGAGCCGGTCTTCCGCGCCCAGCCCGAACCGGCGCCGGCGCCTGCCTTCACGCTCGGAGCGGTTTCGGTGCACGGCGGCATGACCATCGAAGAGCTGGTCCGCAGCATCCTGGAGCCCAAGCTGCACGAATGGGCCGACCAGAACCTGCCGCGCCTGGTCGAGCAGATCGTACGGGACAAGCTCTCCAGATAGGCGCGCTCCGGTCACGGAGCGATCGCCTCGCCGCTTCGCGATCCCGATCACCCCTGATAGAGACCGGCGGCCGCTGCCAGCGCGCCGCCGTTTTCGCTTTTGAATCACCGATGCTTGAAAAGACCTTCGATCCCAAGACCGTCGAGCCGCGCCTGTACGAGGCCTGGGAGCAGTCGGGCGCCTTCGCCCCGACGGACGATCCCGCGGCCGAGCCGTTCAGCATCGTCATTCCGCCGCCGAACGTCACCGGCAGCCTGCACATCGGCCATGCGCTGAACAACACCCTGCAGGACGTGCTGATCCGCTTCCAGCGCATGCGGGGCAAGGCGGCGCTGTGGCTGCCGGGCACCGACCACGCCGGCATCGCCACCCAGATGGTCGTCGAGCGCCAGCTGGCCGAGGCCGGCAACATCGGCCGCCGCGAGATGGGCCGCGAGGCCTTCGTCGCCAGGGTCTGGGACTGGAAGGCGCAGAGCGGCGGCACGATCGTCAACCAGCTGCGCCGCCTGGGCGCCAGCTGCGACTGGTCGCGCGAGCGCTTCACGCTTGACGAGGGCCTGTCGGCCGCCGTGCGCAAGGTGTTCGTCCAGCTCTACAAGCAGGGGCTGATCTACCGCGACAAGCGGCTGGTGAACTGGGACCCGCACTTCCAGACCGCCATCTCCGACCTGGAGGTCGAGCAGAAGGAGGTCGACGGCCACTACTGGCACTTCGCCTATCCGCTGGAGGACGGCGCCGGCGAGATCGTCGTCGCCACCACCCGGCCGGAGACGATGCTGGGCGACACCGCCGTCGCGGTTCACCCGGACGACGAGCGCTACAGGACCCTGGTCGGCAAGGCCGTGCGCCTGCCGATCGTGAACCGGCCGATTCCGATCATCGCCGACGAATATCCGGATCCGGAGAAGGGCTCTGGCGCGGTCAAGATCACCCCGGCCCACGACTTCAACGACTTCCAGGTCGGCAAGCGCCACAACCTGCCGGCCATCAACGTCATGGACGCCTTCGGGCGCATGAACGAGAACACGCCGCCGGAATACCGCGGTCTCGACCGCTTCGCGGCGCGCAGGAAGGTCGTCGAGGCCTTCGAGGCGCTGGGACTGCTGCGCGGGATCGAGAAGACCCGCCATGTCGTCCCGCATGGGGACCGCTCGGGCGTCGTCGTCGAGCCCTGGCTGACCGACCAGTGGTACGTCGACGCCGAGACCCTGGCGAAGCCGGCGATCAAGGCGGTGGAGAGCGGCGACACGGTCTTCGAGCCCCGGAACTGGGAGAAGACCTATTTCGAATGGATGCGGAACATCCAGCCCTGGTGCGTCAGTCGCCAGCTGTGGTGGGGCCACCGCATTCCGGCCTGGTACGGCCCGGACGGCGCGGTCTTCGTCGAGGAGACCGAGGCGGCGGCAAAGGCCGCGGCCCTCGAGCACTACGGCCACGAGCGACCGCTGACCCAGGATGAGGACGTCCTCGACACCTGGTTCTCGTCGGGCCTGTGGCCGTTCTCGACCCTGGGCTGGCCGGAGAGGACGGCGGATCTGGAGCGGTTCTATCCGACCCACACCCTGGTGACCGGCTTCGACATCATCTTCTTCTGGGTCGCTCGGATGATGATGATGGGGCTGCACTTCACCGGCGAGGTTCCGTTCAAGCGGGTGGTCATCAACGCCCTGGTCCGCGACGCCCAGGGCGCCAAGATGAGCAAGTCCAAGGGCAACGTCATGGACCCCCTGGAGCTCATCGACCAGTACGGCTGCGACGCTGTCCGCTTCACCCTGACGGCCATGTCGGGCCAGGCGCGCGATATCAAGCTTTCGACACAGCGTATTGAAGGCTATCGCAATTTCGGCACCAAGTTGTGGAACGCGGCCCGGTTCGCCCAGATGAACGGCTGCGTCCGCGTGGCCGGCTTCGACCCGGCGACGGCGAAGGCGACGATCAACCGCTGGATTCGCGGCGAGACGGCGAAAACGGCGGCGGAGGTCAGCCGCGCCCTGGAGGCGGCCGCCTTCGACGACGCGGCGGGCGCCCTCTACCGCTTCATCTGGAACGTCTTCTGCGACTGGTACCTTGAACTCGCCAAGCCGATCCTGAACGGCGCCGACGCCGCGGCGAAGGCCGAAACCCAGGCCATGGCCGCCTGGGTGCTGGACCAGTGCCTGCTGCTGCTGCACCCGGTGATGCCCTTCATCACCGAAGAGCTGTGGGACAAGACCGCCGGCGAGGCCCCGCGCGTGGGCTTCCTTATGACCGCGCGCTGGCCCGACCCGCCGGCCGGCCTGATCGACGCGGAGGCCGAGGCGGAAATCGGATGGCTGATAGAATTGGTGAGTGAAATCCGGTCGATCCGGGCGGAAATGAACGTGCCCCCCGGGGCCCGCGTGCCGCTGACCCTGGCCGGCGCGGGCGAGGCCGCGCGGGCCCGGCTGGCGCGCCACCGCGACCTGATCGCGACTCTCGCCCGCCTCGACAGCGTCGGCGAGGGCGAGGCGCCGGCGGGCGCGGTTCCCTTCGTGATCGGCGAGGCCACCGGCGCCCTGGCCATCGCGGACTTCATCGACCTCGCCGCCGAGCGGGCCCGCCTGACCAAGGAGATCGCCGGCCACGCGGCCGACATCGAGCGGGTCAACCGCAAGCTCGACAACCCCGACTTCCTGGCCAAGGCCAGGGAAGAGGTCATCGAGGAGAACCGCGAGAAGCTTGCCGAGGCCCAGACGGCCAGGGCCAGGCTGGAAGCGGCGCTGAAGCGGCTCGAGACGGTGGGCTAGAATCCGGAGCGCGCCATGGAGGCCGCCGTCAGAACGCTGTTCGAGCGCTACGAACGGGTCTTCAACCAGGGCCTCGCCGGGGATCTGGACCTGGACGAGGCGGCGTCGCTCTACGCCCCCGAGTTCATCGCGGCTTCGCCGGCGGGCGTGATGACCGGCAGGAACGACGCGCGGCTGCGCGCGGCGATGGCCGAGGGCTATGCGCGCTACCGGGCCCTGGGCATGAAGGCCATGCGTCTGCGCGATCTGCGCCTGTCCGCCATCGACGGCCTGCACTGCCTGGCCCACGCGGCGTGGACCGCCGCCTACGGCCGGCCCGGCGCGGCCGACGTGAGCATCGATTTCGACGTGCACTACCTGGTGCAGCGCCTGGAGGGTCAGCCGCGGGTGTTCGGATGGGTGTCGGGCGACGAGGAGGCCGCCCTCAAGGCCCACGGCATCGCCTAGCCGGGCGTCAGGCCGGCTTCAGGACCGCCGCCGCCCGCCTCGCCAGCTCCACAAGCGCGCCGCGGCGGAAGACGAAGAGCAGGCCCATCGCGAACGCCAGGTTGACGCAGGCCGCCAGGAACAGGCCGCCGCCGTCGTTGTTGGGGTCGGTCCCCAGCGGCGTGAACAGGTGGAAGCTCACCGCCCCGGTCATCACCAGCAGCCCGGCCAGCGCCCCGCCGGCCTGCAGGGGCTTGAACCGCGGGTGCAGGCCCACGATCAGCAGGGTCGAGGCCAGCAGCTCGATGGCGCCGATGACGTACTGCGAGAAGAGGCCGGTGTGGCCGAACAGCCCGCCGGCCCCGAGGCTCGCCGCCCACAGGTCGAGCTTGCCGAAGATCACCTGGGTCTTGGGATGGTCGGTGAACTTGTAGCGCAGGCTGTCCAGGAAGATGACGGCCATGAACAGGGCCATCAGGTCGGGGACGTAGGTCCAAAGGCGCTTCATGGCGGGCTCCTCACCTGGCGAGGACGGCGGGCCAGTTGGCGTCGCCCTTGCGGATGAAGCCGGGGATGTCCTTGACCCAGCGCGACTGGATCTCGGCGTTGTAGTTCAGGTACAGCCGGCCGCCGACGATCCGCCACTGCAGCGGGTCGCCCTTGGCGGTGTAGCCGTTGGCCACGGCCCAGGCGCAATAGCCGCCGTACCGGGGCGCATAGGCGGACGGATCGGCCTTGAATTTCGCGAGGTTGGCGGCGGAACTGAACCGCCATTCCGCCCCGTTCCAGAGGGTCTTGAAGCGGGCCTCGCCCATCACCGGCCGACCGACCGTGAAATAGGCGACCACGTCGTAGCCGCCGGCGGCGACGTCGGAAAAGGGGGCGGTGTAGACCGGCGGCTTGGCCGCCAGGGCCGCGCCGGGCAGGGCCGCGGTCGCCAGGGCGAGGGCGAGGATCAGGCGCTTCATCGGAGGGTCTCCTTCAGGCGACGCGACGGCCGGCGACGAAGGCGTCGGCGACCAGCGGCGGGTCGAGCGGGGTCTCGGCGATGTGGTTGACGTAGTTCGACAGCGTCTTGAGGCCGATCGCCAGGACGATCTCCAGCGCGTTGGCGCGGGTGAAGCCGGCGGCCAGGAAGGCGTCGAGGTCGGCGTCGGCGACGAACCCCCGCTCGCGCACCAGCCGCACGGTGAAGGCGCGCAGGGCCTCCAGCCGGGCGTCGCCGATCGGCCGGCGTTCGCGCGTGGCGACGATGTGCGTCTCGTCGAGGTCGGCGTCGCGGGCGCGGACCGTGTGGGCCGGGGCGCAGTAGTGGCTGTCGTGCTCCACCGACACCGCCAGCAGGATGAGGTGCTGCTCGGCGGGGCTGAAGCCTGACCTGCGGAAGATGGCCGACAGGGTGGTGTAGCCCTCGAGCAGGGCCGGGGCCTCGGCCATCTGGGCCAGCAGGGCGGGAACGTAGCCCATCGCCTGGGCGGCCTGGTCGAGGATCGGCTTGGCCTCGAACGGGGCGGTGGCGCGGGTGTGGAGCGGGAAGTCGGCCATGGCGGCCTTCTCCCAGATCCGCCCGGTGAGGATAACGGCGTGATTTGGCATCATATTCATGCGACATGAGCATGAATGGACCGACTGGACGCCTATCGCCTGTTTGTGCGGGTCGCCGAGACCGGGGCCATCTCGCGGGCGGCGCGGGAGCTGGGCCTGGCCCAGCCGGCGGCCAGCCGCCTGCTCGGCGCCCTGGAGGCGCGGCTGGGCGCGCGGCTCTTCGCCCGCTCCACCCGACGCCTGACGCTGACCGAGGCCGGCCGCCTCGCCCTTGAGCGGGCCCGCGCCCTGTTGACCGAGGCGGAGGGCCTGGAATCCGCCGTCCGCGGCCTCGACCGGTCGCCGGCGGGCCTGCTGCGCATCGCCGCCTCGGTCGCCTTCGGCCGCGCCGAGCTGTTGCCCCGGGCGGCCGCCTTCCTCGACGCCCATCCGCTGGTCCGGCTCGACTTCGTCCTGCGCGACGAACGCGTCGACCCGGTCGCCGACGCCGTCGACCTGACTTTCCGCCTGGGGCCCCTGGAGGATTCGCGGCTCACCGCCCGCAGCCTGGGCGCCTACGAGCGCCGCCTGGTCGCGGCGCCGGACGTCGCGCGCCTGGCCCCGGCGACGCCCCAGGCGCTGAACGACCTGCCGACCATCGACTTCACCGGCCTGTCGTTCGGCCGCCGCTGGCCGCTCTCGGACGGGCGGCGCACGGCGGAGGTCGAGATCGCCGGCACGGTCCGGGCCAGCACGGGCGAGGCGGTGCTCGACCTGGCGCTGGCGGGCCTCGGCGTGGCCCTGCTGCCGGCCTTCCTGGTCGACCCGCCGCTCGCCGAAGGCCGCCTGGCGCCGGTTCTGGCGGGCTGGCGAGGGCCGCCGCTGGCCCTGCACGCCCTGTGGGCGGCGAGGGAGTTGCCCCGCAAGGCCCGGGCCTTCCTCGATTTCATCGCCCCGCGGCTTTCCGCCCGCCGTTGAGTCAAACAGTCGTTTGCAAGGCCGCCCGGCCTGTGCTTTTGACGGGCCACGCGCCGGCAAGAGCGCCTGATGCAGTCCGCACCACCGGGAGGTACCCTTCGATGTCAGCCGCCGCGCCCGCCTGGCCTGTGATGTCCGTGAAACAGGCCTACGCCATCCTCACCGCCCCGGGCATGCCGACCGAGATGGAGGAGGTGGAGATCCGCGGGATCATGACGCGGGTGTGGAAGAACGCCCCGCCGACGGTCCGCGACGTCGTCGCCGCCGGGCGGGCCCACGGCGAGAAGGTGTTCCTGGTCCATGAGGACGAGCGGGTGACCTTCGAGGCCTTCCACAGGGCCGTCGCCGCCTTCGCCGTGACGCTGGCCGACAAGGGCGTGCGCAAGGGCGACCGGGTGGCCCTGGTCATGCGTAACCTGCCGGAATGGCCCGTGGCCTTCTACGCGGGCCTGTCGCTGGGCGCGATCCTGACTCCCCTTAACGCCTGGTGGACCGGGCCCGAGCTGGAGTACGGCCTCACCGACTCCGGATCGAAGATCTGCGTCGTCGACGCCGAGCGCTTCGACCGCCTGGCCGAGCACTTCCCCAACTGCCCGGACCTGGAGCACGTCTTCGTCAGCCGCATGGACGACGAGGTCGCCCATCCCTTCGTCTCGCGGCTGGAGGACGCCATCGGCGGGCCGGGCGCCTGGGCGGCCTTGCCGGACCGCAAGCTGCCCGGCACGCCGATCCTGCCCGACGACGACGCCACCATCTTCTACACCTCGGGCACGACCGGAAAGCCGAAGGGGGCCCTGGCCACCCAGCGCAACATCAACTCCAACATCATGGCCGCCATGTGCGCCGGGGCGCGGCCGTTCCTGCGCCGGGGCGAACAGCCGCCGGCCCCCGACCCCGCCGCGCCGCAGAAGGGCAGCCTGCTCAGCGTGCCCTTCTTCCACGCCACCGGCTGCTTCGCCGTGCTCAACCCCACCCTGTTCGCCGGCGGCAAGCTGGCCATAATGCGCAAGTGGGACCCCGAACAGGCGATGCAGATCATCGAGCGCGAGAAGCTGACCAGCGCCGGCGGGGTGCCGACGATCGCCTGGCAGCTGCTCGAGCACCCGGCGCGCGCCCGGTACGACCTTTCCTCGCTGGAGAGCGTGGCCTACGGCGGCGCGCCCTCGGCGCCGGAGCTGGTGCGCAAGATCAAGGAGGTCTGGCCCAAGTCGTCGGCCGGCAACGGCTGGGGCATGACCGAGACCAGCGCCACCGCCACCTCGAACTCCGCCGAGGACTACGAGCACCGCCCCGACAGCTGCGGCCCGGCCGTGCCGGTCACCGACCTGAAGATCATGTCGGTCGAGGCGCCGCACGTCGAACTGCCGGTCGGCCAGGTCGGCGAGCTGTGGTGCAAGGGCCCGCAGGTGGTGAAGGGCTACTGGAACAAGCCCGAGGCCACGGCCCAGACCTTCGTCGACGGCTGGGTCAAGACCGGCGATCTGGCGCGGCTGGACGAGGAGGGCTTCTGCTACATCATCGACCGGGCCAAGGACATGCTGATCCGGGGCGGCGAGAACATCTACTGCATCGAGGTCGAGAACGTCCTCTACGACCACCCGGCGGTGATGGACGCCGCCCTGGTCGGCATTCCGCACAAGACCCTGGGCGAGGAGCCGGCCGCGGTCGTGACCCTCAAGCCGGGCGCCGAGGCCACCGAGGCCGAGCTGCGCGCCTTCGTCGCCGACCGCCTCGCCGCCTTCAAGGTGCCGGTGAAGGTCGAGTTCTGGCACGAGACCCTGCCGCGCAACGCCAACGGCAAGATCATGAAGAATGAGCTGAAGAAGCTGTTCGAGGGGTAGGGACGGGCCGCTCGGCGCGCATCCCTCGCCGCCTCGCGGCCGACGGGGACATGCGCAGACGCATGCCCCCGGGGTCTCAGGCGCTCACCGGCGGCTTCCTGCCCGCCCATGGCCTCGCCGCTTCCAGCTGGTAGGCCAGCGCCAGCAGCAGGGCGTCGTCCCCGGCCCTCGCCGCGAACTGCACGCCCACCGGCAGGCCGCCGGCCGTCCAGTGCAGCGGCACGCTCATCGCCGGCGCCCCGGCGACGTTGTGCAGGGGCGTGTAGCCGACGTAGCTGGTCAGCCGCTCGACCAGGGTGTCGAACGGCACGTCGCCGGAGACGAAGCCGAGCCGGGCCGGCGGCGTGCGCAGCACCGGCGAGACGATGACGTCGACGTCCGCGAACCAGCGGTCGTAGCTCGCCTGGGCCGACTTCAGGGCGGCGATCGCCTTCTGCACCGCGCCCTCGGGCGCCTTGGCGACCAGCTCGGCCATGCCCAGCGAGAAGGGCTCGAAGCTGGCGGCGTCGACCTTGACCCCGGCGGCCTTGGCGGTGCCGGCCAGGGCTTCGGCGGCGCCGGCGGCCCACAGCAGCAGGAAGTTCTGAGTGAAGTCCTCGCCCACCGGCCAGCGGGTCTCCTCCACCCGGTGACCGAGGTCGTCCAGCAGGGCCACGGTTCCGTCGATCGCCGCCCGCACCTCGGGATCCGGATCGAGCCCGGCGGCGCTCTTGACCAGCAGCCCGACCTTCAGGCGCTTGCGGAGCGGCTTCGTCACCAGGCCCACGGGCCGGAACGGGGCTCCGGCGTCGCTGCGCTCGCAGGCGGCGAACAGGGCGGCGGAATCGCGCACGCTGTGAGCGTCGCAATGATCCACCGACAGGTCGGAGACCTCCATGCCGACGTTGCCGGCGAGGCGTCCGCGAGAGGGCTTGAGGCCGAACAGGCCGCAGTTGGCCGCCGGAATGCGGATCGAGCCGCCGCCGTCGCTGGCGTGGGCCAGGGGCACGACGCCCGCCGCCACCGCGCACGCCGCCCCGCCCGAGGAGCCGCCCGTGGAGTGGTTCGTGTTCCAGGGATTTCGCGTCGGACCGTAGGCCAGGGGCTCGGTGGTCGGCAGGAAGCCGAACTCGGGCGTCGCCGACTTGCCGATCGAGATGAAGCCGGCGCGGTCGAGCGCATCGACCCAGGCGTCCTGCCGGGCCGCCGGCGGAAACAGGCGGGCCACCGCGCTGCCGTAGCGGGTGGGCAGGCCGATGTCGTCGTCCAGGTCCTTGACCAGGAAGGGCACGCCCGCGAAGGGCCCGGTCTGACCGCCCTTCTTCGCCGCGTCCAGCGCCCGGTCGAAGTCGGAGTTGACGATGAAGTTCAGCTTCGGCTGCAGGGCTTCGGCCCGGCGGACGGCGGCCTCGACCGCCTCGGCGGCGCTGATCTCCTTGCTGCGGATCATGGCGGCCACGGCGGTGGCGTCCGGGGTCCAGGGCTCGACCTTCGCCGGCCTGGGCCTGGCCTGGGCGGCCAGAGGGACGGCGGCGACGGCGGCGGAGGCGGCCAGCACGCCGCGGCGGGTCAGTTCGGTCATCGGATTGCCCCTTCCCTGGACGTCTTCGCGCGTCCGTGAACAGCGTTCAGCTTGGCCGCTCCCGCGCCCGTCCGCAAGCGCCTCGGCCTTGACGCGGACGGCGCCGGGGACGAGTCTCGACCCAACAGCCGTTTGGAAGGAGACAGCCATGGCCGACGGATCGCTGGCGGGCGTCAGTTCGCTGCAGGGCAAGGTCAGCGCCGGGGAATGGCAGGCGCGCGTCGATCTCGCCGCCCTCTACCGGCTGGTGGCGCTGCATGGGTGGGACGACATGATCTACACCCACATTTCGGCCCGTATTCCCGGGCCCGAGCACCACTTCCTGATCAATCCCTACGGCATGTTCTTCGACGAGATCACCGCCAGTTCGCTCGTCAAGATCGACCTCGAGGGGCAGGTGCTGCAGGAGACGCCCTACTTCATCAATCCGGCGGGCTTCACGATCCATTCGGCGGTCCATGCGGCGCGCGAGGACGCGATGTTCGTCATGCACCTGCACACCGACCAGGGCGTGGCGGTCGCCGCCCAGAAGGAAGGCCTGCTGCCGATCTCGCAGAATTCGCTCGCGGTGATGAACCAGCTCGCCTATCACGACTATGAGGGAATCGCCCTCAACCTTGACGAGCGCGAGCGACTTGTGGCTGACTTGGGCGAGAAGTCGCTGATGTTGCTGCGCAATCACGGCACGCTCGCCGTGGGGCCGACGGCGGCGTCGTGCTGGACGAGCATGTTCTTCCTGGAGCGGGCGTGCAAACAGCAGGTCATGGCGCTGTCGGCGGGACGGGAGAACGTCCTGGTCGCACCCGAGGCCGCCCAGCAGGCGGTGAGGGGCCAGACCGCGGGCGGCGTCGGCATGACCGGGACCCTGGCCTGGTCGGGCTGCCTGCGCCTGCTCGACCGAAATCTGCCGGGCTACGACGCCTGACGATCCCGGCGGCCCGGTCGGTCCGGGCCCTCGCCGGCCTCATCGACCGCGCGGCGGCCCGGCCGCTCGCGGCGCTCGCCGCCGTGGCGGCGGCGGGAGCCTGCCCCGAGGCGCGCGCCGGCGCCTGGCCGCTCGAGCCTGGCGAGACCCTGGCGATCGTCAAATACGAACGCTCGACCGCCGACCAGGCCTTCGACGCCGACGGCCTCCTCGCGCCGATGCCCGCGCGCGAGGACGAACAGGTCAGCCTCTATGTCGAGCGCGGCCTGACCGGGCGGCTGACGCTGCAGGCGAGGGCCGGCTGGACGCAAGGCGCCGATCCCTTCGTCGCCTACGAGGGCCGGGGACCGGTGGAGCTCGGCCTGCGCTACGCCGTCTGGGAGGGAGAGCGGAGCGTCGCCAGCCTCTACCTCGGCGGCGCGTTGGCGGGGGAGGGGCGCAACGCCGGCTATGCGGCCCCGGGCGCCGGCGAGGGCGACCTCGAGGCCCGCCTGCTGCTCGGCCGCTCGTTCGACTGGCGCGGCCGTCCCGCCTTCGCCGAGGCGCAACTGGCCAGGCTGGAGCGGTCGGGCCTGCCGGACGAGACGCGCCTTGACCTCGCCCTCGGCAGCGAGCCCGGCGTGGACTGGCTGCTGCTGACCCAGGTCTTCGCCGGGCGGGCCGAGACCGCGTCCGGCCCCCGGTGGGTCAAGCTGGAGGTCTCGGCCGTCCGCCGCCTGGGCGCGTGGCGGCTGCAGGCCGGCTGGCGCGCGCCGCTCGCCGGACGCTCGAGTCCGGCCGAATCCGGCCCGGTCGTCGGACTGTGGCGCCGCTTCTGAGGTTTCAGGCCCGAAACGGGACGTCACGAGGCGGTCACAGCATTCCGGTTTACCCTCGCGGCAAGGGTCTTATATGTGCCTGCAGCGCCGGGACCGGTCCGGCGCCGGGAGTCGTTTGTGATCCGTCGCCATTTCTTTCTCCTCGCCGCCGCCGCCTTCCTGGTCCTGATGCTCGTCGCCGGCGGACTGAAGCTGGCCACGGCGGAACCGAAGGGCAAAGGCGGCCAGGGCGGCGGTCCCGGCGGCCGCGCCCAGCCGGTGTCAGAGGCGGTGGTCGCCCCGCGCCCCTTCGTCGACCGCATCGAGGCCCTGGGCGTCGCCAAGGGCCGCCAGTCGGTGACCATCACCTCCAACACCGCCGAACTGGTCACCGCCGTCCGCTTCCGTGACGGCCAGCGGGTGGCCCGGGGGCAGGTGCTCGTCGAACTGAAGGCGGGCGAGGAGGACGCCGGCGTCATCGAGGCCCAGGCCCGCCTGGCCCAGGCCCAGCGCGACTACGACCGCTGGAGCGCCCTGGCGGACCGCGGCGTGGCCCCGCGCGCCACCGCCGAGCAGTATCTGTCGGCTCTGCAGACCGCCAGGGCCGGGGTCGAGGCGGCCCGCGCCCGCAAGCTCGACCGGGTCATCCGCGCGCCCTTCGGCGGCGTCGTGGGGCTGACCGACGTCGCGCCGGGCGCGCTGATCAGCCCGGGCGCGCCGATCGTCACCCTCGACGACCTGTCCCTCGTCCGCGTCGATTTCGACGTGCCCGACCGCTACCTGCCAAAGCTGGCCGAGGGCGCGCCCATCGCCGCGCGGCCTGACGCCTGGCCGGACGAGACGATCCAGGGCCGCATCGCCCGGCTCGACAGCCGGATCGACGCCGCCACCCGGGCGATCACCGCCCGCGCCGAATTCCCCAACCCCGGAGGCCGGATCAGGCCCGGCATGCTGATGCGCGTGGCCATCGCCCACGGCGCGCGCGAGTCGCTGGCGGTGCCCGAGGCGGCGGTGCAGTTCGAGGGCGACCAGGCCTGGGTCTTCGTCATCGCCGCCCGCGGCCAGGGCCAGTCGGCCCGCAAGACCGCGGTCCGCACGGGCGCCACCGAGAACGGCTTCGTCGAGATCCTGGAAGGCCTGAAGGCCGGCGACCGGGTCATCGCCGACGGCCTCAACCGCGTCCAGGACGGCCAGCCGGTGCGCGTCCAGCGGCCCGGCGGGCCCAGGGCCGGCGGCGCGCGGAAGGCGGGCTGATGCTCTCCGACCTGTCGGTCAAGCGTCCGGTCTTCGCCGCGGTCGCCGCCATCATCCTCTGCGTCGTCGGCCTGGCCGCCTTCCTGTCGATCCCGATCCGCGAGCTGCCGAGCGTCGACCCGCCGGTGGTGTCGATCTCCACCACCTATCGCGGCGCCTCGGCCGAGATCGTCGAGGAACGCATCACCCAGGTGCTGGAGCGCCAGGTCAGCGGCATCCAGGGCATCGATCGCGTCTCGTCCTCGAGCCGCGACGGCCGCAGCCAGATCAACATCACCTTCAAGCTGGACACCGACCTGGAGACGGCGGCCAACGACGTGCGCGACGCCGCCAGCCGGGTGGTGAACCAGCTGCCGGACCAGGCCGATCCCCCGCAGATCGCCAAGGCCAACGCCGATTCCGCGCCGATCATCATCCTCAACCTGACCTCGACGACGCTCACGCCGCTGCAGCTGGCCGACTACGCCGACCGCTTCCTGGTGGAGCGGCTGTCGACCATCCCGGGCGTCGCGCAGGTCGGGCTGTCCGGGCCGGTCTACGCCATGCGCATCTGGCTGGACGCCGACCAGATGGCCGCGCGCGGCGTGACGGTCGACGACGTCGAGACCGCGCTCACCGCCCAGAATGTGGAGCTGCCGGCCGGAGCCCTGGAGAGCCAGGCCCGCGACTTCACGATCCGCGTCAATCGCGGCTACGCCCGGCCGGAGGACTTCGCCCGCCTGCCGGTCAAGGTCGCCGGCCAGACCGCGGCCGAGGGCCAGTACGTCACCCGCCTCGGCGATTTCGCCCGCATCGAGGAGGGCCCGGCCGAGGCGCGCCGCGTCTTCCGCGGCAACGGCATCGACCAGGTCGGCATGATCCTGACCCGCCAGTCCCAGGCCAACGACCTGGACATCGCCAAGGCGGCGCGCCGCGAGGTCGAGGCGATCAACGCCACCCTGCCGGAGGGCGCGGAACTGGTCCTGGCCGTCGATTCCTCGCAGTTCACGGCCGAGGCGATCAAGGAGGTGTGGATCACCATGGCGATTTCCATCGCCCTGGTGGCGATGGTCAACCTGCTGTTCCTGGGCAGCTGGCGCGCGGCCGTGATCCCCTCGGTGGTCGCGCCGATCTGCCTGCTTTCGACCTTCATCGTCCTGACCCCGCTGGGTTTCTCCCTGAACCTGCTGACGCTGCTGGCGCTGGTGCTGTCGGTCGGGCTGGTGGTCGACGACGCCATCGTCGTGGTCGAGAACATCCAGCGCCGCGTCGACGAGGGCGAGCCGCCGCCGGTGGCCGCCGCCCGCGGGGCGCGGCAGGTCTTCTTCGCGGTCGTCGCCACCACGATCGTGCTCGTCTCGGTCTTCGCCCCGCTGATGTTCCTGCCCGGCTACATCGGCCGGCTGTTCGTCGAGCTGGCCGTGGCGGTGGCCGCCGCGGTGGCCTTCTCGGCCTTCCTGGCCCTGTCGCTGTCGCCGATGCTGGCCTCCAAGCTGCTCCGGCCGGCCGCCGGCGAAGGCTGGCTGGCCCGCCGCGTCGACGCCGTCGTCGAGGCGGTCAAGGCCTCATACCGCCAGTCGCTGGAGTTGCTGCTGTCGGCCCGGGCGGCCGGCGTCGCAGCGATCGCGCTGGTGATCGCCCTGGCCGCCCTGGCGGGCGCGCTGTTCGTGATCCTGCCGCAGGAACTGGTGCCGGCGGAGGACCGCGGCCGGGTCGACATCAGCATCAGCGGGCCCGAGGGCGCCGGCTTCGACTACACCCGCAAGGCCGCCGACCTGGTCGAGGCCCAGATGCGGCGCTACCTGGAGGCCGGCGAGGCCGATCGCTACGTCATCTCCATCCCCCGCTTCAACGCCACCCAGTTCAACACCGGCAACGGCATCGTCGTGATGAAGGCGTGGGGCGAGCGGACCAAGACCTCCGACCAGGTCGCCGACGAGCTGAACCGCAGCCTGAGCGGCATCACCGGCGTGCGCGCCGTGGCCAGCGTGCGCGGCGCCTTCCAGCGCGGCGGCGGCGGGGGCGGGGGGACCAATGTCGACCTCGTCGGCCTCGGCAACGACTACGCCGAGATCGCGCGCTGGCTGGAGCCGATCCGCGACGCGATGATGCGCAATCCCGGGTTCTCCCGGCCGCGGCTGGACTACGAGCCGACCGCCCCGCGTCTGTCGGTGGAGATCGACCGCGAGAAGGCGGCCGCCCTCGGCGTCACCCCCCAGGCCGTCGGCCGGGCGCTGGAGACGATGTTCGGGTCGCGGCGGGTGACGACCTACATCAAGGGCGGCCAGGAATACAACGTGATGGTCCAGACGGACCTCGAGGAGCGCCGCACCCTCGACGACCTCAACACCCTCTATGTCCGCGCCGGATCGGGCGCGCTGACGCCCCTTTCGGCGGTGGTGACGACGCAGCTCCGCGGCGACACGCCCGACCGCAACCGCACCGACCGGCAGCGCTCGGTCCGCCTGACCACCCAGCTGGCGCCGGGCTTCACCGTGGCCGACGCCGTCGACTTCCTGCGGGCGGAGGCGGCCAGGAACCCGGTTCCCGGCGTCACCTACACCTGGGACGGCCAGGCCAAGGACTATCTGGAAGCCTCCGGCGCGGTGGGCCTGGCCTTCGGCATGGCCCCGCTGCTGGTCTTCCTGGTGCTGGCGGCGCAGTTCGAGAGCTGGATCCATCCGGCGGTGATCATGCTGACCGTGCCGCTGGCGGCGCTGGGCGGCCTGTTCGGCCTGCTGCTGTCGGGCTCGACCATCAACACCTACAGTCAGATCGGCCTGATCATCCTGATCGGCATCGCCGCCAAGAACGGCATCCTGATCGTCGAGTTCTCCAACCAGCTTCGCGACCAGGGCCGTCCCGTCCGGGAAGCGGTGATCGAGGCGGCGGTGCTGCGCCTGCGGCCGATCGTGATGACCTCGATCACCGCCGCCTTCGGTTCGCTGCCGCTCATCCTCTGGCAGGGCGCCGGCGCGGCCAGCCGCCAGACCATCGGCGTCACCATCTTCTTCGGGGCCATTTTCGCGACCCTGCTGACGGTGTTCGTGGTCCCGGTGTTCTACAACCTGCTGGCCCGCTTCACGAAGTCGCCGGAATGGACCGCGCGCCAGATCGAGGCCTTCGAACAGGGCGAAGGCGCCGCCCGGCCGGCCGGTTAGCCCCGCCAGGGCCCGGGACGAACGGTCCGCTCGCCTTCGCCGCTCAACCGGCCTATGAAGCCGTGACCTCAGCGCGGGCACGACTGACCCGCGAAACAGGCCAAGGGTGCATATGGACGACGCCGGCTTCGCCGTTCGCGGCAAGGATATCGCGCTGCTGCGCCGTATCGAGGAACGGGTTCTCTGGCTGGCCAGCTGGACGATCCACAACGCCAACCACCTGCGCGAGAGCCGCGACGGACTGAAGGTCGGCGGGCACCAGGCGTCCTGCGCCTCGCTGACCACCCTGATGACGGCGCTCTATTTCGCGGCCCTGCGTCCGCAGGACCGGGTGGCGGTCAAGCCGCACGCCAGCCCGGTGTTCCATGCCATCCAGCACCTCTACGGCCGCCAGTCCCTGGAGCAGCTGCAGCGGTTCCGCGCGCTGGGCGGGGCCCAGTCCTATCCCTCGCGCACCAAGGACCAGGACGACGTCGACTTCTCGACCGGCTCGGTGGGGCTGGGCGTGGCCATGACCGCCTTCGCCAGCCTGACCCAGGACTACCTGGCCGCCCGCGGGGCGGTGAAGCCGGACGCCATGGGCCGGATGATCAGCCTGCTCGGCGACGCCGAACTGGACGAGGGCAACATCTACGAGGCCCTGATCGAGGCCTGCAAACACGACCTGCGCAACACCTGGTGGATCGTCGACTACAACCGCCAGAGCCTCGACGCGACGACGTCCGACCGGATGTTCACCCGCTACGGCGAGATCTTCGAGGCCGCCGGCTGGACCGTCGAGACGCTGAAATGGTCGAAACGCCAGCGCGAGGCGTTCGCCCGACCGGGCGGGGCGGCGCTGCGCGACTGGATCGAAAACGCGCCCAACGACCTCTACGCCGCCCTGACCTACCAGGGCGGCGGCGCCTGGCGCGAACGGCTGGCCGCCGACCTCGCCGGCGACCGGGCGGCGCTGAAGCTGATCGGCGGCTACGCCGACGATGAGCTGGCGATGGTGATGACCGAGCTTGGCGGCCATTGCCTGGAGACCATCCTGGACTCCTTCGCCCGCGCCGCGCGGGACGACTCGCCGCGCCTCTTCATCGCCTACACGATCAAGGGCTGGCGCCTGCCGTTCCAGGGCCACAAGGACAACCACGCCGGCCTGATGACGCCGGCGCAGATCGAGGGGCTGCGCAAGACCCTGGGCGTTCGGGAAGGGGAGGAGTGGGACCCGTTCTCCGGCCTGATGGACAATGAGGCGACGGCGATGCGGCGGCTGATCGAGACCGCGCCCTTCGCCGGCCGCCGCGACGGTCGCCGGCGCGCCCCGACCATCGCCACGCCCCCGGCCCGGACCCTGCTGGACGCGGTCGCGGGCGGCGGCGAACAGTCGACCCAGGCGGCGTTCGGCAAGGTGATGTTCGAAATCGCCAAGGGCGGCGACGAATTCGCCGGTCGGGTGGTCACCACCTCGCCGGACGTGACGGTCTCGACCAACCTGGGCGGCTTCGTGAACCGCCGCGGCGTCTTCCATCGCCGGGCGCACGAGGACGTCTTCAAGAACCGCCGCATCCCCTCGGCCCAGGTCTGGGCCATGGGCGAGACCGGCCAGCACGTCGAACTCGGCATCGCCGAGAACAACCTGTTCATCGCGCTCGCGGCGCTGGGACTTTCGGCGCCGCTGTTCGGCGAGCGGCTGTTTCCGGTGGGGACGCTCTACGACCCCTTCATCGCCCGGGGCCTCGATGCGCTGAACTACGCCTGCTACCAGGACGCCCGCTTCCTGCTGGTGGCGACGCCCAGCGGCCTGACCCTGGCGCCCGAGGGCGGGGCCCACCAGTCGATCGGCACGCCCCTGATCGGCATGGCCCAGCCGGGGCTCGACAGCTATGAGCCCGCCTTCGCCGACGAAACCGCCGTCCTGATGGCCCATGCCTTCGCCAGGATGCAGGCGGAGGGCGGCGGCTCGACCTATCTGCGGCTCTCCACCCGCGTCGTCGAGCAGCCGGCGCGGGCGGATGACGCCTGGGCGGCCGGCTGCATCGCCGGCGCCTACTGGCTGAGGCGTCCCGCGCCGGGTGCGCGCCTGGCCCTGGCCTACAGCGGGGCGATCGCGCCCGAGGCCCTGGCGGCCTTCGACCTGCTCACCGAGGATGAACCCGGCGCGGGCCTGCTGGCGGTGACCTCGCCCGACGTCCTGCACGCCGACTGGACCGCCGCCGGCCGCGCCCGCTGGACGACCGGCGAGGCCCGCACGGCGACCATCGAAACCCTGCTCGCCGAGCTCGACCCGGCGGCCGGGCTCGTCACGGTCATCGACGGCGCCCCGGCGGCGTTGTCGTGGCTGGGTGCGGTGCGGGGCCAGCGGGTGCGGGCGCTGGGCCTCGAGAGTTTCGGCCAGTCCGGCGACCTGCCCGACCTCTACGCGAAGTACCGCCTGGACCCCGACGCCATCCTCGACGCCTGCGCCGACGTGCTGGTCTAGGTCGCTCAGCCCCAGTCCATCCGCACGACCTTGTCGTCCCGGAAGCGGTAGGTGTTGGTGGCGATCTCGTCGGTGAAGATGCGGCCGTCGAGATTGCGCACGATGAAGTTGATCTTCACCGAGACGCTGCCGTCGCGGTTCTCGGTGAAACTGATCGGGGTCGCCTCGGGGTCGATCCGCGCGAACTGGTCGCGCCACATGGCCCGCACGGCGGCATGGCCGCGGCGGCGGCCCTCGCCGAACAGGTTCGGCCAGTCGACGTCGGCGTGCAGGACGTCGACCACCGCATCGATGTCCTTGCGGTTATAGGCTTCGTAGAGTCGCGTCAGCAGGGCTTCGCGTTCGCCCATCGCACGCCTCAGCCGGCGGGTTCGTACCCCGTGTTGATCATAAGATACGCGATAAGGTCGGTCCGGTCTTTCTGATCTTTCACGCCCGGGAACGACATGCGGTTGCCGGGCAGGAATCCGCGCGGATCGGTCAGCCACTTGTCCAGATGTTCGGCGTCCCAGGCGAAGCCGGCGGACTTGACCGGCTGGGAATAGCTGAACTTGGGGGCCGAGCCGGCCTGGCGTCCGAACAGGCCATACAGGTTCGGACCGCTCATGTTCGGGCCGCCCTCGACCAGGGTGTGGCAGGAGCGGCAGAGGGCGAACCGGGTCTGGCCGTTCTCCAGATCGGCGGCGTTGTAGGGCGCGGGCAGGGCGGCGAGCGCGGCGGTCTGCGCCTTGGCCTCCCCGCCGTCATCGGCCTTCGCTTCGACGGCGGGCGATTCGGCGGCGGCCGGCGCCTCGTCCGCCGCCGGCGTCTCCGCCGGCTTGCCGCATGCGCTCAGCAGCGCCAGCGCGCCCACAACGACAACAGCCCGAGACGGCGTACGCATATCATGATCTCCCCGACGGATGCGGCGCACGCTAGCGGGGTTTTCCCGGGATGCAACGGCGAGACGTCACGTTTGATTCAGAGCAATTCGCCAGGCGGTCAGTCGCGGGCCGTGGGCTTGCCGCGCATGGCCTTGATCGCCCCGCGCCGGGTCTTGGCGTCGAGCCGCCTGGCCCGCGCCGCCTTCGACGGTTTCGTCGTCTTGCGGGGCGGCGGCGGCGGTTCGGCGGCCTTGCGGATCAACTCGACCAGCCGCTCGACGGCGTCGGCCCGGTTGCGCTCCTGGGTGCGGAAGCGGTTGGCGGTGATGACGATCACCCCCTCGCCGGTCAGCCGCGATCCCGCCAGCTTCTGCAGACGCGCGCTGACGTCGTCGGCGAGCGAGGGCGATCGCCGGGCGTCGAACCGCATCTGCACCGCCGTCGCCACCTTGTTGACGTTCTGCCCGCCGGGCCCGGAGGCGCGGATGAAGCTGAACTCCAGTTCGTTCTCGTCGAGCGACAGGGCCGGGGTGATCTCGATCATCGCCGCCGCCTCCGCGACCTCTGGATCGCCTCGTCCAGCGCCTGCAGGAACCGCGAGCGGTCGCCGCGGTCGAAGGGGCGCGGTCCGCCTGTGATCTCGCCGGTCGAGCGGATGTGCTCCAGGATCGCCCGCTGGGCCAGGGCCGAGCCGATGGAATCGGGCGTGAACGGCGTTCCGTTCGGCCGGATCGCCGCCGCCCCGGCCTTCAGCGCCCGGTCGGCCAGGGGAATGTCGTTGGTGACCACCACGTCGCCCGGCGCCGCCCGGTCGGCGATCCAGTCGTCGGCGACGTCGGGTCCGGCCTCGACGATCACCCGCTCGATCAGCGGCGAGGCCGGGACCATCATGAAGCTGTTGCAGACCACGAAGGTCTTCAGGCCATAGCGCGCCGCGACCTTGTAGACCTCGTCCTTCACCGGACAGGCGTCGGCGTCGACGAAGATGCGGATCGGGGGCTCGGACTGGGCCATGGCGCTCCTTAGGCGCGGAACCCGAATCGGCCAACAGTCGTTGTGCGAACACATGAGCGATGGGGGAGAACCCGCCATGCCTCAGTTCATCAAGCGTCTCATCGCCGATCTCGACGCCCTGATCTGGACGCTCACCGCCGGCGCCTAATCCCGCAGCAGACGACCCGCCAACCGTCCGGTCTCGGCCACCGCCTCGCGGGCGACCGCCGAAACGTGGGTGAGGTTGGCGAAGCCGTGCATCTGGCCCTCGTAGTAGCGTTCCTCGCAGGCGACGCCCGCGCCGGCCAGCAGGGCGGCGTAGTCGCGGGCGTCGGGCCGGCAGGGGTCGAGCGCCCCGCCGGCCATCAGCACCGTCGGCGGCGCCGACCCGGGAAAGGTCGCCAGCAGCGACGGCGCGTGCGCCCGGGCCAGCTGGGCGCGGATGTAGATCACCGCCAGCCGGCCGACGATGCGCGTGTCGTGAAGGACGCTGGAGGCCCAGGCGTCGTCCTCCAGGGTCAGCAGCGGGTAGATCAGCACCTGGGCGCGGACGGTCCCGGGCCGCTCGGCGTTGAGCCGCGCCGCCGTCGCGACGGCCAGGTAGCCGCCGGCGGAATCGCCGCCCAGGGCCAGCCGTTCCGGATCGGCGCCCAGCCGGCCGGCGTGCTCCCGCATCCAGCGGGCGGCGGCCAGGGCGTCGTCGCGCTGGGCGGGGAAGGGGGCTTCCGGCGCCAGCCGGTAGCGACAGGAGACCACCCGGATCTTCCCCGCGTGCGCCAGTCGCGCGCAGAGGGCGTCGTGGGTGTCGAGGTCCGACAGCACGAAGCCCCCGCCGTGGAAATAGACCAGCAGCGGACCGGGCGTCTCCGCCCCGTGGGGCGCGTACAGCCGGGCCGGCAACGGCCCCGCCGCGCCCTCGAAGTGGAAGTTGCGGATCTCCGCCAGCTCCGGCAGCGACCGGTCGCGCGCGGCCAGCAGGAACCGCGCCGCCCGCCGCACGCGGTCCAGTCCGCGGCGGTGCTCGGCCGACAGCCTTTCGGCCAAGGTGGCGGTCAAGGACATGCAACTCCCCCAAGCCTGGTGCCGGCTGAGGGGATCGAACCCCCGACCTTCGGTTTACAAAACCGCTGCTCTACCGCTGAGCTAAGCCGGCGAACCAGAACGGGGCTTATGCCGCACGCGGTCGCGCCGCGCCAGCTTGGCGCCACTTGCCGGCCAGCGACCAGGCGACGACGCCCAGGGCCACGACGGCGATCAGCAGGGTGCAGACGGCGTTGATCTCGGGCGACACGCCCAGCCGCACCTGGCTGTAGATTCGCATCGGCAGGGTCGTGGCGCCGGGGCCGCTGGCGAAGCTGGCGATGACCAGGTCGTCGAGCGACAGGGTGAAGGCCAGCATCCAGCCCGCCAGCACCGCCGGCAGGATGTTGGGCAGGGTCACCTGCAGGAAGGCGCGGCCGGGCGTGGCGCCCAGGTCCTGGGCCGCGTCCTCCAGCGCCCGGTCGAAGGTCAGCAGCCGCGAATGCACGACCACCGCGACGTAGGAGAGGGTGAAGGTCGTGTGGGCCAGCATCACCGTCCAGAAGCCGCGGTCGATGCGCAGGGCGACGAACAGCAGCAGCAGGGCCAGGCCCATGATCACCTCAGGCATGACCAGGGGCGCGTGGACCATGCCGGAAAACGCCGTCCGCCCCCTGAACCGCCCGCCGCGCGCCAGGGCGATGGCCGCCAGCGTCCCCAGCACCGTCGCCGCCGTCGCCGACAGCAGGCCGACGCGCAGGGTCGTCCATGCGGCGTCGAGCATCTGCCGGTCCTGCAGCAGGGCGGCGTACCACCGGGTGGAGAAGCCGCCCCACACCGTCACCAGCCGGCTGGCGTTGAACGACCAGACGACCAGAAGCACGATCGGCAGGTAGAGGAAGGCGAAGCCGACGGTCAGCGACGTCAGGTTGAACCAGGTGGGACCGCGCCTCATCGTCCCGCCTCCAGGGCCCGCGCCTGCTGGCGCTGGTGGAGGACGATCGGCGCGACCAGGATCACCAGCAGCACGGTCGCCACGGCGCTGGCGAACGGCCAGTCGCGGTTGGCGAAGAACTCCATCCAGATCGAACGGCCGATCATCAGCGAGCCCGGTCCGCCGAGCAGGTCGGGAATGACGAACTCGCCGACCATGGGAATGAAGCACAGCAGCGCGCCGGCGATCACGCCCGGAAGCGACAGCGGCCAGGTCACCCGCCAGAAGCTCTTCCACGGCGGCGAGCCGAGGTCGGCGGCCGCCTCGAGCAGGCTCCGGTCCTGGCGCTCCAGCGCCGCGTAGATCGGCAGGACCATGAACGGCAGGTAGCTGTAGACCAGACCGATCTGCACCGCCGCCGGGGTGTAGAGCAGGTTCACGGGGCCGGCGCCCAGGAGGCCGAGGAAGGCGTTCAGCAGGCCTTCCGGCTTGAGGATCCCGACCCAGGCGTAGACCCGGATCAGGAAGCTGGTCCAGAACGGCAGGATGACCGCCATCACCAGGATGTCGCGGACGCCGGGCCGGCAGCGGGCGATGCCGTAGGCGAGGGGGTAGCCGACCAGCAGCGCCAGCAGGGTCCCCGTCGCCGCGAAGCCCAGGCTGGTCAGGAAGGCGTCGAGATAGAGCCGGTCGCCCGCGAGCCGGCGATACATGTCGAGGTCCAGGCCGGCGAGGAAGGCGGCGATCCCCTCCGGCCCCCGCGACCAGTCGATGCGCGGCGCGTAGGGCGGGATCGCCAGCGCCGTGTCCGACAGCGACAGCCGCAGCACCATCAGGAACGGAAGGGCGAAGAACACCGTCAGCCACAGGCCGGGGATCAGGGCCGATTTCGGGCGGGCCTTGCTCACGGGGCGCATCCTTCGAGCCCCGGATCAGCCCCGGGGACCGGAGGGCCGTGTCGAACCCCGCCATGAGCCCAGGACCGCGTCACGCCGTAAGCACAACGCCGGCGTCGGGATCGAAGGTCACCCAGACCCTGTCGTCCCAGTCGATCGGCCGTTCCACGAAGCGGCGGGCGTTGGCCCGCGCCACCCTGACCAGCCGCCCGCCGGCCAGCGCCACCACGTAGTTGGTCCAGTCGCCGGTGTAGCCGATGTCCCAGATCTCGCCGGCGAGCACGTTGCGGGCGCCCGGCGCCGGGGGCTCCAGGGCGATGCGCATCTTCTCCGGCCGCACGGCCAGCCAGACGGTCGCGCCGGGGCCCGGGCAGTCGTCGTCGAGCGCCTCGAAGCCGGCCTCGGCCTCGGCCCCGGCCAGCAGCGCCACGGGCGGGTCGATGGTCTCGACCCGCGCCTCGAACAGGTTCACGTCGCCGAGAAACTCGGCGACATAGCGGCTGGCGGGCGCTTCGTAGACCTCCTCCGGGCGACCGACCTGCACGGTCCGGCCCTCGCGCATCACGGCGATGCGGTCGGCCATGACCATGGCCTCCTCCTGGTCGTGGGTGACGAACAGGAAGGTCATGCCGAGCTCGGCCTGCAGGTCCATCAGTTCGAACTGCGTCTCCTCGCGCAGCTTCCTGTCGAGGGCGCCCAGCGGCTCGTCGAGCAGCAGCATCTTGGGCTTGCGGGCGATGGCGCGGGCCAGCGCCACCCGCTGCTTCTGGCCGCCGGACAGCTGGTCGGGCTTGCGGCGGGCGAAGGGCTCCAGCTTCACCAGGGCCAGCATCTCGGCCACCCGCACGGCGATGTCCGCCCGCGCCAGGCCCTCCTGTTTCAGGCCGAAGGCGATGTTCTGCTCGACGGTCAGGTGCGGGAACAGGGCGTAGCTCTGGAACATCATGTTCACCGGCCGCCTGTGCGGCGGCACGCCCGCCAGGTCCGCGCCGGCCAGGGTGATGCGCCCGGCGTCCGGCGTCTCGAACCCCGCCAGCATCCGCATCAGGGTCGTCTTGCCGCAGCCCGACGGGCCCAGGAGGGCGAAGAACTCGCCCGGGTAGATGTCCAGCGACACGCCGTCGACGGCGGCCTGGCCGCCGAACCGCTTGCTCACGCCTTCGAAGCGCACCAGGGGCGCGGCGTCCGGGTCGTTCCACGGCGCGAAGCTGGAGCGCACGGCCCCCAGCGACCGGCGGCCGGTCTCGCCCCGCGGCGGTCGTTTCGCCGGCGCGCGGCTCATTTGCCGGTGGTCACCCTGACCCACTGGCGGGTCACCACCTGCAGCAGCGCCTGGTCCTTGGCCGTGGTCACGAACAGCCGCCGCAAGACCTCGGGCGTCGGATAGACGGCGGGATTGTCGCGCACCTCCGCGTCGACCAGGGGCGTCGCCCGGTCGTTGAGGTTGGCGTACTCGATGTAGTTGGAGGCGCGGGCGATCACCTGCGGACGCAGCATGTAGGCCAGGAAGGCGTAGGCGGCGTCGGGGTTGGGGGCGTCGGCCGGGATGGCGAAGACACCGAACCAGATCTGGCTGCCTTCGCGGGGGACCACATAGTCGACCACGACCCCCTTGCCGGCTTCCTCGGCCCGGTCGCGCGCCTGCAGCACGTCGCCCGAGTAGCCGATCGCCACGCAGGCGTCGCCGTTGGCGAGGGCGTTGACGTATTCCGACGAATGGAACTTGGCGACGTAGGGCCGCAGCGTCAGCAGCAGGTCGGCGGCCGCCGCGTAGTCGGCGGGGTCCGTCGAGTTGGCGTCCTTGCCCAGGTAGTGCAGGGCGATGGCGAACATGTCCTCCGGCGCGTCGAGGAAATGGACGCCGCAGTCCTTGAGTTTCGCAAGGTTCGCGGGCTTGAAGACCACGTCCCAGCTGTCGAGGGCGACGCCCGGCAGCCGCTTCTCGACCTCGGCGCGGTTGAAGCCGATGCCGACGGTGCCGGACATGTAGGGCAGGGTGTAGCGGCCGCCGGGGTCGAAGGGCTCCATCAACGCCATCTTGCCGGGGTTCAACGCCTCGCGTCCGGGCAGGCGCGAGACATCCAGCGGCGCCAGGGTGCGGGCGGCGAGCAGGCGCGGCACGTTGTGGTTGGCGGGCACGACGATGTCGTAGCCGGACCCGCCGGTCAGCACCTTGGTCTCGAGCATCTCGGCGGTGTCGAAGGTGTCGTAGACGACCTTGACGCCGGTCTCGGCCTCGAACGCCTTGATCAGCGCCGGATCGATATAGTCGGACCAGTTGTAGATGTGCAGCGTCGGCTGCTTCTCGCCGCAGCCGGCCAGGGCCAGCAGGGCCGCGCCCAGAGCCAGGGCCGCCCAGCGCCTCGTCCGATCCCCCAACGCCATCCCCGCCTCCCTGAACGCCGCCCGCCCCTTATAGGACGAGGACGCCGGAAAAGGGGAGTAGCGGCGTGGGGACCAGTCCGCCGTGGACGCTGAGGCCCCCGGCTCTCTCCCTCGCGACCGGCGGGTCGGCGTTCCGCCCGTGACCCGCTACTCCCCGCTCTCCGCCCGCGTCAGGCCGCGGCGGGCTTGCCCAGGCTCAGTCCGGCGACGATGGCGCCGCTGACCACGTACTGGATCAGCATATAGCCGGCGTCGATCGGGATCAGCGCGGTGCTGTCGTTCCCGTAGATGAAGCGCAGCGCATAGGTCGACAGGGCGAAGAAGACGCAGACCAGCGCCCCCAGCACCGCCCCGGACGTCCAGCTGGACTTGCCTGTCTGGACGGCCAGCCAGGCGAGGCCGACGATGACCACCAGGTTCTGCACCGCGCCCCGCACATAGGTCAGCGCGCTTTCGTCCATCTCGGCCGCGGTCATGCCGCTGGCGGCCATCCACTGGTCGCTGAAGACAACGCCGTACCAGACGTAGCCGATGGCCTGGCTGACCACCAGGGCGACGAATACGCCGATCCAGTTGATACCCTTCATGACGATGGTTCCCCCAATTCGTCGCGGGGTCGATTTGCGAACCGCAGCGGACACCCCGCTCATCCTGCGGGCAACGTAACCGCGTTCTGCGAGTTTCCAAAACTTCCCAAGCCGGGGGCCTGCCGCTATAGCCGCCCGCCATGGCCCGCATCCTGATCACGTCCGCCCTGCCGTACATCAACGGCGTCAAACACCTGGGCAACCTGGCGGGGTCGATGCTGCCGGCCGACGTCTTCGCGCGGTTCAAGCGGGCCCAGGGCCATGAGGTCCTCTACATCTGCGCCACCGACGAGCACGGCACGCCGGCCGAGCTGGCCGCCGCCGACGCCGGCCAGGACGTGCGCACCTACTGCAACGAGCAGCACGTCCTGCAGCACGACATCGGCCGGGCCTTCGGCCTATCCTGGGACTGGTTCGGGCGCAGCTCCAACCCGCCGAACCATCGCCTCACCCAGCATTTCGCCGAGGCGCTCGAGGCCAGGGGCCTGATCGAGGAGCGGACCGACAAGATGGTCTACTCGATCGACGACCGCCGCTTCCTGCCCGATCGCTACGTCGAGGGGACCTGCCCCCGCTGCGGCTACGAGAAGGCCCGCGGCGACCAGTGCGACAACTGCGGCAGCCTGCTGGATCCGGTCGACCTGAAGGACCCCTATTCGGTGATCAGCGGCTCGCGGAACATCGAAGTCCGCGACACCCGCCACCTCTATCTGCTGCAGAGCCGGCTGCAGGACCGCATCCGCGCCTGGGTCGACAGCAAGGCCGACCGCTGGCCGGCGCTGACCCGGGGCATCGCCTACAAGCACCTCGACGAAGGCCTGATCGATCGCGGCATCACGCGCGACCTGGCCTGGGGCATTCCCGTGACCAAGGCCGGATTCCCGCGGCCCGGCTTCGAGGACAAGGTCTTCTACGTCTGGTTCGACGCGCCCATCGAATACATCGGCGCCACCGTGGAATGGGCCGAGTCCACGGGGGCGGACTGGAAACGCTGGTGGCGCACCGACGCGGGCGCGGCCGACGTCGAATACGTCCAGTTCATGGGCAAGGACAACGTCGCCTTCCATACGGTCAGCTTCCCGGCGACGCTGCTCGGGTCGGAGGAGCCCTGGAAGCAGGTCGACCGCCTCAAGGCGTTCAACTGGCTGAACTGGTACGGGGGCAAGTTCTCGACCAGCCAGAAACGCGGCGTGTTCATGGACGCGGCGCTCGAACTGCTGCCCGCAGACCTGTGGCGCTGGCACCTCTCGGCGAACGCGCCGGAGAGCTCCGACACGGCCTTCACCTGGGAGCATTTCGCCCAGACGGTGAACAGCGACCTGGCCAATGTATTCGGCAACTTCGTCAACCGCATCGCCAGGTTCGCCGAGGCGCGGTTCGAGGGCGTCGTTCCGGCCGGCGGGGAGCCGGGCCCGCTGGAGGCGAAGCTGCAGGCGGACGTCACCGCCCATCTGGCCGAACTGACCGCGCAGCTTGAAGCCATAGAGATCCGCAAGGCGGCCCAGGCCCTGCGCGCCCTTTGGGTGCTCGGCAACGAGTATCTGCAGGAGGCCGCCCCCTGGACGGCGATCAAGACCGATCCCGACCGCGCGGCCGTGGTGGTGCGCACCGGCCTCAACCTGGCGGCCCTCTACGGCCGGGTGAGCGCGCCCTTCACCCCCTTCGCCGCCGAGAAGATCGGCGAGGCCCTGGGCGAGGCCTGGCCGCCGGCCTGGCCGACGACGGACGCCGCCGCCGAACTCGCCCGCCTGGCGCCCGGCCGGCGGGTGCGCGCGCCTGAGGTCCTGTTCGGCAAGGTCGAGGACGAACAGGTCGCCGACTGGACCGCCCGCTTCGGCGGCGCCGACTGACGGCGCGGCCGGGCGGCCCGCTACTTCGCCGGCTTCTGCCGGAGGCAGGCGGCGCGGCGGGCCCCCTCGGGCTCGGGCGCGCAGTAGTGGTCGATCTCGGCGCCGTCGATGGTCAGGACGGCGGGCACGGCGGCGTTGTAGCCGGTGACGCTCAGCGACCGCACCACCGTCGAGCGGTAGCCTTCCCAGATCATGTGCAGGGCCACGTAGAAGACGATGGCCAGGCCGAGGTAGCCGATCCAGCGGTGGCGGCTCAGCAGCTTGGCGATCCAGGTCGCCGCCACGCCCATCAGACCGATCGACAGCAGCAGGCCGAAGACCATGATCGCCGGATGTTCGCGCGCCGCGCCGGCGACGGCCAGGACGTTGTCCAGCGACATCGAGACGTCAGCGATGAGGATCTGGAGGAAGGCCGCGGCGAAGCTCTTGGTGGCGCGCGCCTGCGGGGGGACGTTGCCGACCAGGGTCGCCTGGGCCTCGGCCTGGTCGTGCGTCGCCTGTTCGCGCAGCTCGCGCCACATCTTCCAGCAGACCCACAGCAGCAGCACGCCCCCGGCCAGCAGCAGGCCGATGATCGCCAGCAGCTGGACGGTGATCAGCGCGAAGCCGATGCGCAGCGCCACCGCCGCCGACAGGCCCCAGAGGATGGCCTTGCGCCGGTCCCGCTCGGCCAGGCCGCCGGCCGCCAGGCCCACGGCCACGGCGTTGTCGCCGGCCAGGACCAGGTCGATCATCAGCACCTGCAGCAGCGCGGCGCCCGCGCCGGCGATATCGGGACCAATCAGACTTTCGAGCATGGGCGTCTCAATGCGTCAGCCGACCCTCCCGCGCAAGTAAGCCCGCGGCGGGCGACGTTCAACGCGGGCCGGATCCTCCGAACCGGGCGAAGTCGGCCGCGGAGGCCGTCGCCAGGGCCGTGTCCGCCGCGCCGGGCCTAGTGGTGGGCGTGCTCGAGTTCCCTGGCGTGGTCGTCATGGCCATGGCCGTGATCGCCGTGCCCGTGGCCATGGTCGTCGTCATGTCCGTGGTCGCCGTGGCCATGGTCGTCATGACCATGATGGTCGTCGTGCCCGTGGGAGACGTGCTTCACGCCATGGCCGTGGTGGTCGTCATGGCCGTGCCCATGATCGCCATGGCCGTGGGCATGGTCGTCATGGCCGTCATGGCCGTGCCCGTGATCGTCATGTCCATGATGGTCTTCGTGCCCGTGCCCGTGTCCGTGATCATCATGGCCATGGGAGACGTGATGGCCGTGGCCGTGGTCCCCGTGCCCATGGTCGTCATGGCCGTGCCCGTGGCCGTGATCCCCTTGGCCATGGTCGTCATGGCCATGGTCGTCATGGCCGTGGCCGTGATCATCGTGCCCGTGCCCGTGATCATCATGGCCATGGGAGACGTGGTGTCCATGGCCATGATCGTCATGGCCATGCCCGTGGCCGTGGTCGTCGTGTCCATGGCCATGATCGTCATGACCATGTCCGTGATCGTCATGACCATGACCGCCATGACCGTGGCCGCCGTGACCGTGATCGTCGTGGCCATGCGAGACATGGTGGCCATGTCCGCGATCGTCATGGCCGTGGCCATGGTCGTCATGTCCATGCCCGTGGCCGTGATCGTCGTGCCCGTGACCGTGATCGTCGTGGCCGTGGCCGTGGTCGTCATGGCCATGCGAGGCGAGGGCGTAGCCGGCCGCCGCGCCGCCGGCGGCGGCGATCATCGGGTTCACGAAGCCGCCCGAGGTGTGGTGGGCGCCGTGATCGCCGTGGTGCGGATCCGGCTCGTTGTGGCCGTAGTCCTGCATCGTGCGGAACTTGCGGCGGCGCTCGGCCCGGGCGCGGCCGGCGCTGGCGCCGCGCGCCATGAACACCAGCAGCAGCAGGGCGAGCAGGGCCAGGGCGCCGCCCACCACGTTCTCGCGGGCCACCTTGCCCACGCCGGGCAGGGTCGGCTCGGGAACCCAGGGGAAGGCCAGCGGCTTGAGCGACAGCTCGGGCAGCTTCAGACCCTTGGCCGCCGCCTTGGCGGCCGCGACCGGGGCGGCCATCGCCTCCTCGACCGCGCCGAGGGAGAAGGCCTGGGCGGCCTTGCCGCCGTTCAGCTGGACGCCATAGTCGGCCTTCAGCGGCTTCCGCTCGCCGGCGCCGGGCTTGACCTTCCAGGTGAAGGTCGTGGGCTTGCCGGTCTCGACCTTGGCGGTCTGCTGACCGCTGGGGGTGATCTCGTAGCCCTCGCCGCTCAGGTTGGCGTAGGCGTCGATGGTGCGCGCCTCCCGGGTCAGGCCCAGCTTGGCGGCCTGTTCCTGGACCATGGCCAGCAGGCTGGCGGGCAGCGAGAGGACGACGTCGCCCTCCTGGCCGGCCTTGACCTCGGCCGGGACGGCGAGGGCGGCGTCGCGGTTGATCGCGGGCGAGACGGCCGACTGCAGCTGCTGGATCGGCGTCGGCTTGGGCGCAGCGGGCGCCGCCGGGGCCGCCGGGACGGCGGGCGCGGCCGGAGCCGCGGCGACAGCCTTGGGCGCGGGAGCGGGGGCGGCCTTGGCCGCGGGGCGGGCGA
>JBMOOF010000046.1:13963-74774 GCA_049323695.1 Pseudomonadota bacterium | reverse complement strand
AGGGTTGCGGAGCGCCGGGCCCTGCCCGGAGCATGGGAAGAACAACCGTTTCGACAGGACGCGACCGCTCCGCGAAGTCCGTTATCCGGGAGCCGCCGGCGGGCAGCGCTCTTGACGCTTTACCGGCGTAGGCCTCCGGCGGGCGGGCGGCGGCGAGGCCGTCCCCGGACCGCGGCGGTAACCCCCCGCCGCCTGCCGCCCGCCCCGGCCAGGGGCCGGTCCGGTCCCGCTCCGCCGACGCGGTGCGCGGCGACGGAGGGGCCTTCCCGGCTGGCGCCGGAGCGGGCTTCCCGCTCGAACCCCGCCCCGCCGCCGCCTCGGATCGCCTGGCCGCGGCGCCCTCCCCGTGCGACGGGGCGAGGACAAGGATAGGGGCGAGGGACGAGGGGCGGCGCAGGAAAGGCCCGCGCCGTGCGGCTGGGGCGGCGAGGCCCCGCGAAATCAACCGCTTGCGGCGGGCGAAACCGGCGTTTCGCCGTGCGGGCCCTTCCCCTCGCGGGAGGCCTTGGGGGCGCAAGAAAAAGGGCGGCGAGGTCGCCCTCGCCGCCCGATTTCAGACCCTGACGGTCGCAGGGACTACCAGCGCTTGGTCACCGCGAAGAAGGCGCGGCGGCCGATCATGTCGTAGGTGTTCAGGGCGGCGGTGCCGATCCGGAACTGACCCGACGACTGGGCCGGCGGACGCTCGTCGAAGACGTTCAGGATGCCGGCCTGGAAGGTCCAGTCATCCATGCGGCGACGCACCGACAGGTCGTGGTAGGCGGTGAACTCGTTGTACTGCTTGAAGTACACCGGGGTGCCGACCACCGAAATGGCGCCCGTGCCCAGCAGGCTGGTGCAGGGGGCGGGCGCGCCGGCGCCGATGCGGCAGGTCGACGAGTAGCGCGTGCTGTTGAACACGTCGCCGCCGAAGTCTTCCGTATCGGACTGCTTGCCGATCAGGTCGACGCCCCAGAACACCGTCCAGTCGCCGCGGTCGAAGCGGGTGTTGATCGCGCCGGTGAAGTCCGGCTCGGTCGTTTCACCGTTCTGGTCCGTGGTGGCGCCGGCGAGCAGGGCGAACTCGTCCTCGAACGTCCAGGTGAACTGGGTGTCGATGGTGAGCTTGCCGAAGTCGAACTCGTGCTCGTAGTGGGTCGTCAGGTCCATACCCGTGTTCACCTGCTCGGCCACGTTCAGGTAGCCGTCGAACACGAAGGTGATGTTCTTGGTCACCGGATCGCGGGTGAACAGGTTGCAGAAGGCGCTCGGGAACGGATTGGTCCGGTAGCACTGGCCGAGCGTGTTGGCCGCGCCGTAACGGGTGATCTCGTTCTCGACGACGATGTCGAAGTAGTCCACCGCCACCGACAGATCGAGGAACTCGGGGGTCCAGATCACGCCGATCGTCTTGGCTTCCGAGGTTTCGGCTTCCAGGACGCCCGCGCCGCCGCCGGCGATGATGGTGGCGCTGGAGCCGCCGCCGAACACCGTCGAGTTGATGTAGGTGTCGGGCACGCCGCCGCCCGGACCGGCCGGGTTGGCGCAATTGGCCTGCAGCGTCGCGTTCGCCGAGGCGATGTAGTTGATGCAGGGGTCGATCGCCGTCTGGCCCAGGAAGCTGGTCTGGTTGGCCAGGTACAGCTCGTACAGCGCCGGGGCGCGGAACGATGTGCCCTTGGTGCCGCGGATCCGCCAGGCCCCGTTGATCTGCCAGTTGAAGCCGACCTTGTAGGTCGAGTCCGAACCGTAGCTGTCATAGTCGGTGTAGCGGCCCGAAACCTGGAAATCGAGGCTTTCCATGCCCGGCAGGCCCTTGAACACCGGAACTTCAAGTTCGCCGAAGGCTTCCTTGACGGTGTCGTCGCCGCGGGTGATGCCCGCCGAGGTCGACCCCCAGAGGTTGCCCGAGCGTTCGTTCAGGCCCGGGGTGTCGTCGATCTCGTCGTTACGCCAGGCGAGACCGAAGGCCGCCCCGACCGGACCGGCCGGCAGGTTGAACAGGTCGCCCGTCACCGAGAATTCGACCGCTTCCTGGGTGTAGGTGGTGTTGCCGGTTTCCTTGGTGAACAGGAAGGCCTGTTCGGCGGCGTTGAATTCGCCGTTCAGGATCCGCGACGACAGCCAGGGCAGGCCGGTCGGCAGGTCGGTGCACTGGCCGCCGGAGATGGTGATGACCGCCTGGTTACAGGCCGAGGCGCCGGTGATGGCCGCGACGCGGTCGTTGTAGATGATGTCGGTCGTGTAGTCGGCGTCCGAGCTCGAGTACTGGTAGAAGATGTCCCAGTCCCAGCCTTCCAGGAAGGCGCCGAAGTCGCCGCGCAGGCCGACCACGCCGCGCCAGTAGTTCACTTCCTGGCTGCGGTCGGACTTCAGCGGGATGATCGGCAGCAGCGAACCCAGCGAGGTCCCGTAGGGGTTGTTCGGGTTCGCCGTGCTGATGCCCGGGAAGAACTGGCGGGCGCTGTACTGAACCGACTCACGCTTGTTGAGCAGCAGTTCGGCGTAGAGCTCGGTGTTCGGCGTCAGATCGAAGCCTGCCGTGGCGTAGGCGCTGGTGCGCTTCACCGGGCTGACGATCGAGGCGCGCGGGAACGGCCAGGCGTCCTGGTGCGCGTAGGGGAAGGTCGCCGGGAAGCCCGCGCGCGCCTGACGCACGAAGCCGAACGGGATCGGCGTCGAGCCGAAGGCCGCGCCGCCCGAGTTGCCCTGGGCCGCGGTCGGATAGGTGACGCCGGCGTCCGGATAGATCAGGTCGCCGTAGGTGCCCGACCTCAGGACGCGGGTGAACAGGTTGAAGCACTTGGCCGAGTCGTTGCCGTAGGTCTGGCCCGGGTCGGTGTTGGCGTAGTCGATGCGGGCGCCGCCGCGGCCGCCCGCGAACAGGAAGTCCGAGGCGCAGGCGGTGTCGTCGCGGTCGCCGCGGCGCAGGACCTTCTGCTCGTAGTAGTCGGCGGCGATGTTCACGTAGCCGCGATCGAAGGTCGTGCCCCAGGCGCCGTTGACCCGGTAGCTCTCACCGCCCTGTTCGAACGGCTGGACGCCCGAGACGTTGACCTCGATGCCGTCGTAGTTGGTCTTGGTGATGATGTTGATGACGCCGGCCACGGCGTCGGAGCCGTAGATCGACGAGGCGCCGTCCTTCAGGATCTCGAAGCGTTCGACGATCGAGCTGGGGATGACGTTCAGGTCGACCGGGCCGACCGTGCCGCGCGTGCCGGCCGGGCCGACGCGACGGCCGTTGAGCAGGACCAGGGTGCGGGTGGCGCCCAGGCCGCGCAGCGAGATGGTGTTCACGCCCGGGCCGCCGTCGGTGACGAAGCCGGTCAGCTGGTTGTTCACCTGGAACGAGCCGCTCGCCAGGCTGGACTGCTGCAGGATCTCGGTCGTGTCGATCAGACCCTCGAGGGTCGACGATTCGGCGGTGATCACCTGGATGGGGGCGGAGCTGGTGAACTCCGTCCGCTTGATGCGCGACCCGGTGACGACCAGCGCCTCGACTTCCGAGTCGTCGTCATCGTCATCCGACGCCGCCGGCGGCGTGGTCTGCGCGAAGGAAACGGTGGGCGTGGCGACGGCGAGCGCGGCGGCGAAGCCGGCGATCACGGTCGTGCCCAAGAGAAACTTGCGATCCAGCATTTGGTGTACGTCCCCAGTAGCCCGATGATTAAGCGGCCGAACTGACGGCCGATCACGGGACACAAATCCCGCGCGGTCCGGCGAAACTAACAGCTTCAAAAGCCCCCGCAAGAATGATGACGCTTTTTCGCCCCATCGCCATGTTGGCGTAACAATCCGGCCACAGTTCCGCGCAACGCGGGCACGACCGACCGGAATCGCGGCGATCCGGGGCAGGCAAGATCGGCTTGGCGAAACCGCTGTAACGGTTAGATTGACCGCGATCCGCCGACCGTCGGCGGCGCTCGACCGGAAAAGGGGTGACGCCGGGAGAATGTTTCCCGCGCGGCGCGAGCGAAAACCAGTCCTGAGGGGTCACCGTGACGCCACAATTCCGAATCGTTCGCCTCGCGGCCGCCGCCGCCGCCCTTCTGGCGCTGGCCTCGGCCGCGCCCGGCCTGGCCGACCAGGCCCCCTCCCCCGCGACGGCCGCCGCCGCCGCCCCGCCCAGCGCCGCCGACTTCGGCCGCGAGGCGGCGATCTCGAACGTCAGCCTGGCCCCCGACGGCAAGCATATCGCCGCGCTCCGCTCGCCCGACGGCGAGAAGCTCTACGTCTCCATCTGGGCCACGGACGCGATGGACAAGCCGCCCGTCAACCTGCTGTGCGGCGAGCGGTCGCAGTGCGTCGGGGTCGCCTTCGTGAAGAGCGACCGCATCCGCGTCAACGTCCGCCAGACCATCACCTCCGGCGCCGTCCGCACCCACCTGTTCCGCTTCTTCACGACCGATCTCGAAGGCAAGGTCTGGCGCAACGCGCTGGGCACCACCGACCAGACCGTCGGCCCCAACGCCAGGGTCGTCTCGACCCTGCCGCGCGATCCGAAGAACATCCTGATCCGGAGCTTCGAGGACGGCGACTTCTACCTGCTCGACCTCTATTCCGGCGCGCGCAGGAAGACCTTCACCGGGTCCGACAAGTTCGGCGGCGAGCAGGTCGACCTGAAGGGCGAAATCCGCGCCCGCCAGTCCGTCGATTTCGACAACGGCAAGGTCTACATCGCCCAGTGGATCCGCAATCCGGCCAACGACCAGTGGGAAGAGCACTTCCGCTGGTACGCCGCCGACCGCGAACCCAAGGAAATCGTCGGCTTCAGCACCGATCCGAACATCATCTACGTGGCCACCAACGCCGGCCGCGACAAGTCGGCGATCTTCGAATACGACATCGCCGCCAAGAAGTTCCTGGAGCCGATCTTCGAGATCAAGCTGTTCGACGCCAGCGGCATCCTGCTGTCGAGCGCCGCGTCGAACTACGGGGAGATCCTCGGCTTCCGCTACCAGGGCGAGACCGGCAAGACCTACTGGGTGGACGAGCGGCTGAAGTCGATCGCCAGCGGCCTGCGCAAGGCGCTCGGCGTCTCGACGGTTCCGGTGCAGTGGACGGACATCGCCACCGGCGAGAAGGCGCGCTTCTCCACCGGCGACGGGGCCGACGTCGAAATCATCGATTGGTCCGACGACATGAAATACGTGCTCGTCGAGAAGTCGGGACCCCGGCAGCCGCCGCAGTACTTCCTGCTGACCGACGGCGTGAAGCTCAACCCGCTGGGCGATTCGCGGCCCTGGCTGAACACCGCCACCCTCGGCGACGTGCGGCTGGTGCAGTACGCGGCCCGCGACGGCCTGATGATCCCGGCCTTCCTGGCGACGCCCCGCAAGGAGATCTACGGACCCGGGCCGTATCCGACCATCATCCACCCGCACGGCGGCCCGTGGGGCCGTGACAGCATGGACTGGGACGTCTCGGGCTGGACGCAGTATTTCGTCGCCCGGGGCTACGCCGTGCTGCAGCCGCAGTTCCGCGGCTCTGAGGGCTGGGGCCAGAAGCTGTGGCGGGCCGGCGACGCCGAGTGGGGGCAGAAGATGCAGGACGACAAGGACGACGGCGCCAAGTGGCTGATCGCCCAGGGCATCGCCGACCCGAACCGGATCACCATGCACGGCTATTCCTACGGCGGCTATTCGGCGATGGCGGCGGCCGTCCGGCCCAACGGCCTCTATCAGTGCGCCGTCGCGGGCGCGGGCGTGGCCTCGATCGACAAGTTCCGCGAGGTGGTGAACCAGAGCCGCATCGGCCGCGAGTTCCAGCGTCCGACGATCAACGGCCTGTCGCCGATCGACCATGTGGCCGACGTCTCGATCCCGGTCTTCCTCTATCACGGGGACCGCGACACCACCGTCCCGATCAGCGAGTCGGAACGGTTCGTCGCCGGCCTCAAGGCGGCCGGCAAGCCGTACAAGTTCCTGCCGATCAAGGACATGGGCCACCAGTACATCGTCTGGGAGCCCGGACAGGCCGAGCAGGTCCTCGAGGCGATCGACGCCTATCTGCGGACCGAGTGCGGGCCGGGCGGGCTGTAGGCGGGGGTGAGGCGCGGGGCGATCCCGGCGGGCGGCCGAGCGCCGTCCGCGGCCGCGGCGCGGGGCCGGCCATGACCGCGCCCTCCCGCCCCGGCTGGCAGTGGAGCGAATACTGGCGCGGCGGCCAGGGCGGGGCGCTGGCCGCCGCCGAGGGCGGCGGAGCGGCGTTCGACTCCGGGCCGCTGTGGCGGGCGTTCTTCGACGGCTTCGAGGCCGGCGCGCGGCTGATCGACCTGGCGACCGGCGCGGGGCTGGTCGCCGGCTACGCGCGGGAGGCGTCGCTCGCCGCCGGGCGCGGCTTCTCCATCGTCGGCGTCGACCAGGCCGAGCTGCCGCCCGACGCCGGCGGCGGCGAGGTTACGCTGATGGGCGGGGTGGCGCTCGAGGCCCTGCCCTTCGCCGAGGCCGCCTTCGACGGCGCCGCCTCGCAGTTCGGCTTCGAATACGCCGACACCCGCCGCGCCCTGGTCGAGCTGGCCCGGGTGCTCAAGCCCGGCGGCCGGGCCCTGATGCTGATCCATCACGCCGACAGCGCGGTCACCCGCGCCGCCGCGGGCCAGGCGGCGGCCTACGACCGGGTGCTGGGCGACGGGGCCGCCGTCCGCCTCGCCCGCCGCGCCTACGCCGCGCACCTGAACAGGCTGGCCCCGGCCGCCGTGCGGGCGGCGGAGGCCGCCTTCCGCGCCGCCGTGACCCGGGCCGCCGGCCGGCTGGACCCCGCGCCGGCCCATGCCCCGGCCCGCTATCTGGTCGGCTACCTGGCCGATCTGGCCGACCGCATCGCCGCCTACGAGCCGGCGAGCGCCCTGGCGCGGCTGGACGCGTTCGAACACGGCAACGCCGCCTGGCGCCAGCGCCAGCGGGGCCAGCTGAACGCCGCCATGACCGCCGCCCAGCTCGACGTCTTCCTGGCCCGCGCCGCCCGCGCCGGCCTGGCTTGCCGCGAGCGCGCCCAGCAGCACGACGCCGCCGGCGCGCTGGTGGCCTGGCGCGTGGCCCTGGAGCGGACGGCCGGCGAATAGCCGCCGCCGCCGCGCGCGCTCCTCTCTTTCGCCGGCGACCGTCCCGCCAACGAAAAAGGGCGGCGGACCGAAGTCCGCCGCCCCGATTTCGAAGATCCTGCCGGATCTTAGAAGTCGATGGTCACACCCATGAAGATGTAGCGACCGAAGGAGTCGTACGTCTGCGGGTAGGTGTTGCCGTTACCCGTGGTGCCGACCGAGGTCGACAGCTGGGGATCGTCGTCGAGCAGGTTGTTGACGCCGCCGCGCAGGACCACGCCGTCCTTGACTTCCCAATCGCCCGCCAGGTCGAAGTAGTTCTCGGCGTCGAAGGCGTAGTCGATACGGGCCGGGTTGCCGTTGTGGATCTCGGCTTCGCCGATGTAGCGCCAGGTCAGCGACACCGACGCGTTCCAGGGGGTTTCCCAGGTCGCGCGGGCGCGGTGACGCCACTCGGGCTTCGGCGTGCCGCAGTCGCCCGCGAACTTGCCGACGCAGTGGTCGATCGGCTGGCCGAGGCCCGGATCGGTGTCGTGCTTCTCGAGCCACGAACCGACGAAGTTCAGGCCCATGCTGCCCATGTCGGTCAGGCCGAGGACGTCGAGGTTGAAGCGGTAGTTGGAGACCACGTCAACGCCGGAGACTTCGAGGCCGCCGATGTTGGTGTTGAGGTCTTCAACGTAGCCGCCGCCGACCCAGAGTTGACCCAGCGGGCTGCGGAAGATCCGGGCGCACGAGGTCGCGTCGTTGTCAGCGTAGCAGGATTCCAGCGTGTTGCCGGCGCCCGTGGTGCTGATCAGGTTGGCCACTTCGATGTTGTAGTAGTCGACCGACAGGCTGAGGCCCGGGATGAAGCCCGGCGTGAAGACCACGCCGTAGGTGTAGGTGTCGGCTTCTTCCGGCGACAGGTTCGGGTTACCGCCCTGCAGGAACTGGTACTGGCCGGCGGGGCTGGTCAGGGCGGCCGAACGCCAGTTGGCGGCCGGAACGCCGGTGGCCACGCACTGGGCGAGGGTCGCCTGGGTCACGCCAGCGGTCACCGGGCCGCAGGGGTCGCCGTCGATGTCGAACAGGTTCAGGCCCTGGGCCGTGAACAGTTCGATCACGTTCGGCGCCCGGACGGCGCGCTGGAAGCTGACGCGGAAGCGGACGTCGCTGGTCGGGGCCCAGTCACCGGCGATCTTGTAGGTGTCGGTGTTGATGCCGCTGCCGTAGTCGGAGAAGCGGTAGGCCGCCTCGACCGACAGGAGTTCGGCCATCTGCTTGCCTTCGGCCAGCGGGACCACGACTTCGGCGAAGATGTCGTAGTTCTCGGTGACGCCGGCGAGACCGATGGTGGCGCCGCCCTGGCCCGACAGGTCGCCCGTGGAGAAGGCGTTGTCGGTTTCCGAGGACAGGCCCTCACGGCGATACTCGACACCGAACGCGGTCTGGACCGCGCGATCGGCGTAGGGGCTTTGCAGGCCCATGGTGCCCAGGTCGCCGTTGACGGCGAAGGTCACGATCTGCTGCGTCGTCCAGGCGGTCTGGATGCCCGGGGTCTGCAGGTAGTCGAGAGCGGCGTCGCTGACGTTGCCCAGCGTGAAGATGTCGTAGGGCACGCAGTTCGGATCGGTCCCGTTGACCACCGAGCGGCAGGTCGGGGTGCCGGCCACGTCGACGACGTCCAGGGCGCGGTTCAGGCGCGTGACCGAGAAGTCGTTGCGGTAGACGCGCGACAGCTGAACGCGGCTGTACTGGGCCGCGAAGTCGTAGTTCCAGCCCTCGAACAGAGCGCCGCGGGTGCCGATGACGCCCCGGAACGCCTGGTAGCGCAGGTCGTCCTGACGGCCGCCGCCTTCGACGTTCCGACGGCCGATGTAGAGGCTCGTCGGGGTGTCAGCCGCGATTTCCGCCGCCGAACAGCCGATGGCCGACGCCTGCGACGCCGACAGCAGCGGGTTGCCGCAGTTGATGGTCGAGGTGCTGAAGAAGTCGCCCGACGGCGCGATCTGGGCGACCGTCGCGTAGTCGGTGAACATCAGCTGGGTGAAGACGTCGAAGTTCTCGTTGATCTCGTAGTGACCCATCACGCCGAGCGCGTAACGCTCGTCCGGACGCTGGTAGTAGTTCAGCGGGCCGTAGTTGTACTGGTCACGCGCGCTGCTCCACGGGATGAAGGTGTTCCCGGTGGCCGAGCTGATCGTGTAGTCGAAGGTCGCGAAGTCCGTGAAGCGACCCGGGTAGGACGTCGACGAACCGCCGCAGGTGAAGTTGTTCGGCGTGGCGCCCGAGGGGTTGCCGATGGCGCAGGCCGAGTAGTCGCGGTTGGCCTGCAGGATGGCGTCGTTGTTCCGGTAGGTCGCGTAGGCCGTCAGGTTGCCCCGGTCGTCCGGCGCGTTGACGCCGATCAGCACCGTGACGTCCTTGCCGTAGCCGTCGATCACGTTGCTGTCGGGCAGGGCGAACTGCGAGGGGTTGGTCGCCGCGCGGCCGGCGATGACCGAACGCAGGTTGCCGACGCCGTCGTAGTCGTTGTGGTGCTGGTAGAAGGAGTACTGGGCGTCGATCTGAACGCCTTCGAAGTCCTTCTTCATGATGAAGTTCACGACGCCGGCGACGGCGTCCGAACCGTAGACGGCCGAGGCGCCGCCGGTCAGGACTTCGACGCGCTCGACCATGCCGCCCGGGATCTGGTTCAGGTCGGCGGCGGGATCGTTCGGCGAGCCGTAGGGCATCCGACGGCCGTCGATCAGCACCAGGGTGCGGACCGAGCCGAGGGCGCGCAGGTCGACCGTGGCCGTACCGGAGGCGCCGTTCGAGACCGACGAGTTCTGCGCCGCGAAGGCCTGCGGCAGCGAGTTGATCAGGTCTTCGACCTTGGTGACGCCGGCGACGGACAGGTCTTCAGAGGTGACCTGGGTGACCGGGCTGGTCGTGACCAGGTTCGGTTGCGGGATGCGCGAACCGGTGACGACCACCGCTTCGACTTCGGTGTCCTGCGCGAACGCAGGCGCGGCGACGGCGAGCGCCGCACCGCAGATGATGGTGGACGCCAGCAGGCGACCGCGCGTGGATTGGAGCCTCAACTTATTCCCTCCGGTTCAGCGCGACCCGGGTAGTCCGGCAGCGCGCCCCCAAAAATCTGGACCAATAGGCGTCCGGGCGCAGTGCGCGCCCGGTTACGGCGATCCTTGCTCCCCCGGGAAAGGCGGGTCAACGACCATTACAGGACTGTCATACCGCAGCCTCCGCATTGTCGCACTTTGGCAACAGCGAGGCCGTTCCGGGGCCTTGTCAGGGTGGAGTTTCCCGCAATTCGTTCGCCCCGTGGGAGAACCCTCCCCGATCTGGGCGCCCCCTAACGGGGTCTCGCGCACAGCCACCGCGCGCGATGGTGGTCCAGGAGGTTGTCGCGCCAGCCGGTGATTCCCGGCGAGACGAGGTTCTTGTTCACATAGAAGTAGACCGGCGCGACGGGGGCGTCCTCGAGCATGAGGTGCTCGGCCTCGGCGATCAGGGCCGCCCGCCGGCCCGTGTCCGGCTCGTGGTCGGCCCGGGCCATCAGGGCGTCGTAGACCGGATTGTCGTAGTCGCCGTAGTTCTGGGGCCCATACCAGGACCGCTGCAGGTCGAGGAAGCTGACCGGATCGTTGAAGTCGGCGATCCAGGCCGCGTCGGCGACCTGGAAGTTGCGGGCGCGGTAGTCGGCGTAGGCGATCTGGGCCTCCTGCTGGGCCAGGCTGGCCTGGACGCCGATCGCCTTCCAGTCCGCCTGGATCGCCGGCATGAACAGCATGGGATCGGGCGTGTTGCGGTGCTTGATCTCGAATTTCAGGGGCCGGGCGGGGCCGAATCCCGCCGCGGCGAGCAGGCGGCGCGCCTCGGCCTGGCGCTTCCCGAGCGGCCAGCCGGCCCAGTAGGGCGGCCGGGCGCCGCCGTAGTTGGCCACGCCCGGCGGCACGAAGGTGTCGGCCGGCAGCTGGCCGCCGCGCAGCAGCTTGCCGGCGATGAACTCGCGGTCGATGGCCATCGCCAGCGCCTGCCGGACCCGCCGGTCGCGGAACGGCGGGAAGCCGGTCCTGGGATTGTTGTTGAAAGCCAGGTAGGCGACGCCCAGCCAGGTGTGGGTGCGCACGTAGCCCGGCATGGTCTCGCGCAGGAACGCGATCCGGTTGCTCTGGATGTCGGCGTTGAGGTCCAGCTCGCCGCGGGCGACCCGCCGCTCGGCCGAGATCGCGTCGGTGGTGGGGTAGTAGTAGATCTCGTCGACGCAGACCCGGGCCGCGTCCCAGAAGCGCGGATTCTTCACCACCTTGACGTAGTCGCCGAGCCGGCTGGCGGCCAGCACGAACGGGCCGTTGCCGACGAAGTGCTCGGGCTTGATCCAGTCGATCCCCCAGCGCGCCGCCACGTGCCGGGGCACCGGGTACATCGTGTGGTGCTTGGCCAGCTCGGTCAGGTAGGGGGCCGGATGGGTCAGCTCGATGCGCAGGGTCCGGGCGTCGAGCGCGGCGACGCCCAGGCTTTCCGGCGGGGCCTTGCCCTCGTTGACCGCCTGGGCTCCCTTCACGAGATAGAAGACCGTCGCGTACTGCGAGGCCGTCGCCGGGTCGATCAGCCGACGGAAGGAATAGACGAAGTCGTCCGCCGTCACCGGAACGCCGTCGGACCAGACCGCCTCGCGCAGGTGGAAGGTCCAGACCAGGCCGTCGGGGCTGACCTCCCACCGCTCGGCCATGCCCGGGACGGGCCGGCCGTCCGGGTCGGACTGGGTGAGGCCGACGAACAGGTCGCCCTGGATACGGTCCTCCCAGGTTCCCGTCGACAGGTGCGGGTCCAGGCTCAGCGGATCGGAGGTGTTGCCGTACTGCAGGCAGACCTTGCCTTGCGGACAGGGCGGGCGGGCGGGCCGCGAAGGACCGCAGGACGCCAGACACAATGCGGCCATGCCCGCGAGGAAGAGATTGCGGTAAAGGCGCAGGACCATATCAATGGGCTCGTCTGGGTTTCAGGAGTCGGCCATGACCACGCAAGCACCGCGCCGCAGGACGGGCCTGGCCCTGGCCGCCGGGGTCGCCGCCCTGGCGATGGCCGGGACCGCCCCCGCCGCCGACGTCCCCAAGGGACGGGCGGCCCAGCTGCAGGCCGTCGTCGACTGCCGGGCGGTGCCCGACCCCGCCGAGCGGCTCGCCTGCTACGACGCCGCCGCCGCCAGCCTGGACGAGGCCGAGAAGAAGGGCGACGTGGTCGTCGTCGACAAGGGCCAGGTGCGCGAGGCGCGCCGCGCCGCCTTCGGCTTCGATTTCCGCATGCCCTCGTTCATGACCGCCGGCGAGGAGCCGGACGCGCTGGACCGCATCACCGCCACCGTCGCCTCCGCCCGCCGCGACCCGCGCGGCCGCTGGGTGATCCGGCTCGAGGACGGCGCCGTCTGGCGCCAGGTCGACGACAAGTCGCTGTACAAGGACCCCAGGCCCGGCTCGACCGTCGAGATCCGCACCGCCAGCCTCGGCAGCTACTTCATGAAGATCGACGGCCAGACGCAGATCCGGGTTCACCGCGACAACTAGCGGCCGTCGCGGCCGCCCGCCGCCCGCGCCGTCCGCCTGGCCGATCCCGGACACTATCGATCCTTGGGATCGAGCGCGTCCCGGAGGCCGTCGCCGATGAAGTTGAAGGCGAGCAGGGTCGCCACCATCGTCGCCGAGGGGAAGACCAGCAGCCAGGGCGCCATCTCCATGTCCTGGGCGCCGGCGGCGATCAGGACCCCGAGCGAGGCCATCGGCGGCTGCACCCCCAGGCCCAGGAACGACAGGAAGCTCTCGGCGATGATCACCGCCGGGATCGTCAGGGTGACGTAGACCACCACCGGTCCCAGCAGGTTGGGCACGATGTGGCGGACGATGATCTGGCCGCCGGACAGGCCGGCGGCGCGGGCCGCCTCGATGAATTCCTTGCTCTTCAGCGACAGGGTCTGGCCGCGCACGATGCGCGCCATGGTCAGCCATTCCACCGCCCCGATGGCCAGGAACATCAGGATGAAGTTCCGCCCGAAGGTGACCATCAGCAGGATGACGAAGAATATGAAGGGAAGGGAGTAGAGGGTGTCGACGATCCGCATCATCGCCTCGTCGAGGCGGCCGCCGGCGTAGCCCGCCACCGCGCCCCAGGCGACGCCGATGACCAGGGACACCGCGGTCGCCACCAGGCCGATGGCCAGCGACACCCCCAGCCCGGCCAGCAACCGAGCCAGCAGGTCGCGTCCGAGGGAGTCCGCGCCGAGCAGATGCCCGCCGGCGAGCGGGGCCATCCAGACGTCGGTCTTGGTCACGGTGTCGTAGTGGAAGGGAACCAGGACGGGCCCCACGATCGCGGCCAGGGCCATCAGGGCCAGCACCGCCATGCCGGTGACCGCCGCCCGGTTGGCCAGCAGCCGGCGGCGGGCGTCGTCCCACAGCGAGCGGCCCTTCACCGCCCGCGCCAGGAGGTCCGCGCGCCGCGGCGAGCCCGGGATGCGGTCGGCCAGGCTCATGCCAGTCGCACCCGCGGATCGAGAGCCGCGTAGAGCAGGTCGGCGACCAGGTTGAGGACCAGGATCAGCACGGCGTAGACGATCACCATGCCCATCACCACCGTGTAGTCGCGCTGCAGGGCGCTGACGACGAAGAACTTCCCGAGACCCGGCAGGTTGAAGATCTTCTCGACCACCAGCGAGCCGGTGAGCAGGCCGGCGCAGGCGGGGCCCAGGTAGCTGACCAGCGGCAGAATGGCGGCGCGCAGGGCGTGGCGGCGGACGATCAGGCTCTCCGGCAGGCCCTTGGCGCGGGCGGTGCGGATGTAGTTGGAGCGCAGCACCTCGATCATCCCCGCCCGCGTCAGCCGCGAGATGATGGCGATCTGCGGCAGGGCCAGCACCACCACCGGCAGCACCAGGTTGGGCAGGGCCCCGTTGTTCCAGCCGGCCGTCGGCAGCCAGCCCAGCCGCGAGGCGAACGCCAGCACCAGCAGCGGCGCCGTGACGAAGGTGGGAATGCACACCCCGAGCACCGCCACGGCCATGGTCAGGTGGTCGACCGTCCGGTTCTGGCGCAGCGCCGCGACGACCCCCAGGCTCACCCCGATCAGCGAGGCCAGCAGGATGGCCAGCCCGCCCAGCGTCAGGCTGACCCGGTAGTTCTCCCTGAGGATGTCGAGCACCGACTTGTTGCGGTACTTCATGGAGGGGCCGAAGTCGCCCCGGACCACGCCGCCGAGGTAGGTCAGGTACTGTTCGCCCAGCGGCCGGTCCATGCCGTACTGGGCCTGGATGGCCTTCTCGACCTCGGGCGACAGCTGGCGCTCGTTGACGAAGGGACTGCCCGGCGCCGCCCGCATCATGAAGAAGGCGAGGGTGACCACCAGGAACAGCGTCGGAACGGCGACGAGGAGACGGCGGGACAGGAAGCGCAGCATCGTCGTCTCACGGGCGCGGCGGGGCCGCGAAAGCGTTGCGAAACTTCCACCGGGGCCCGATGTTGTCAACGAACCCCCGGACCCCGAAGCCCCAGACCCGACGAGCCGCCATGACCGACTTCCGCCGCGTGACCGAGACCTTCGCCGTCAGCCCCCAGATCGAACCCCGGGACATGGCGGCGGCGGCGGCCGCGGGCTTCCGCCTGGTGATCAACAACCGCCCCGACGGCGAGGTTCCCGACCAGCCGACCAGCGCGCAGATGGAGGCCGCCGCCCGGGCCGCGGGCATGGACTATGTCCATATCCCGGTCGTCGGCTCCCCCACGCCGGCCCAGGTCGAGGCCAACCGCGCCGCCGTCGAGGCCGCGGCGGGTCCGGTGCTGGCCTTCTGCCGCTCCGGCACCCGCTCGATCGTCACCTGGTCGATCGGCCAGGCCGAAAGCGGCGCGCGGGGCCGCGGCGAGCTGAAGCGGCTCGGCCGCGAGGCGGGGTACGACCTGTCGGGCGCGCTGGGGTAGCCGGCCGCGGGCGGACCGGTGGACAATCGGCGGACAATCGGGGACATCGCGGACCCTGGGCGGACCCCGGGACGGCGATCGGCGGCGGCGACTTGAGCGACAGGAGCAAGGGCATGAAGGCGTGGATGGTCATCGCGGCGGCGGTCTCGGCGGTCGCCCTCCTGGCGACGCCGGCCGCCGCCCAGGAGCCGCCCCGCAAGCTGCGGATCATGAGCTGGAACCTGGAGCACCTGGCCGAGAAGGACGGCCAGGGCTGCCGGCCGAGAACCGAGGCCGACTACGCCGCCATGCGCGCCTTCGTGGCCGCCGTCGACCCCGACATCGTCGCCTTCCAGGAGGTCGAGAGCCTGGCCGCCGCCGCCCGCGTGTTCCCCCCGGAGACCTACATCCTGGCCCTCTCGTTCCGCCCGGAAAGCCGGCGGTCGGAGCCTTGCGGGGGGCTTCCCGGCCAGACCATCCGCCGCCAGGACGTCGGCTTCGCCATCCGCCGCGGCCTGCCGGCCTCGCGCAACAGCGACATCCAGCAGATCGCCGGCGGCGACCCCGACCTGCGCTGGGGCGTGGACGTGTCGATCCAGGGCGCGCCGGCCCTGCGGCTGCTGAACCTGCACCTGAAGAGCGGCTGCCCGGCGGGGACCGACGGCCGCGCCTGCGAGGTGCTGCTGTCGCAGACCAAGGTCGTCGAGCGCTGGCTGGACATCCGCAGCGAGGCCGGCGAGGCCGTGGTCATCCTGGGCGACTTCAACCGCCGCCTGCTGGTCAAGGGCGACGTCGTGCGGCGGTCGCTCGACGACGGCGCGCCGGCCGCGGCGAGCCTGACCTTCACCGCCGGGGAGGCGAAGCCGGCGTGCGATCCCGAGCACGAGAGCTTCATCGACCACATCCTGCTGAACGCGCCCGCCGCGACGGCCTGGACGGCGGGGGACTTCCGGGAGTGGACCTGGGGCGAGGGCGCGCGGCTGTCGGACCACTGCCCGATCACCGTCGACCTCGCCTGGACGCCGCCGGCGCCGCGGTGAGGCCTATCCGCCGAGGCTGACGCTGGCGGCCATGGGGACCACTTCGGGCTGGCAGGCGGCCAGGATCATCTGACCCGCCATGAGACAGAGGACGGCGAAGGCGATCCGCTGGAACCGTTTTGAGACAAAGATGATCGCATCCTCGGCCATGCAAGCGCCTTTCCGCACCGAACGGGGAGGTCGGGCGCAAGACGGGCGCCGGGGCGGCGGATCACGCCCCCGTCACGGGCAAGTCGTTTGTCCGTGAGCCAAATCGCACTATCTGCTCGCGCACGGCGGACCCGCGGGGGCGGCGAGGAACGAGTATGAGCGGGACGCTGTGGACGTCCGATTTCCAGTTCGGCGCCGGGCGGGTGAAGGTCCGCAAGACCGGCGCGGACCTGGCGCTGGACGGGGCGCTGATCGGCGACATCGCCCTGTGGCTGGGCTACTACGTGCCCGTGAGGCTGCGGGGGCTGCTGACCGCCCTGCGGCCCGGACGGCCGCGGATCTGGTTCGCGCCCGACCGCCCGAGGCCCTGGTACCTGGTGTGGCTGGCCGCCTGCTGGGCCGGTGTCGGCTTCGCCCGCTCCCCGAACGAGGCCGACGCCGCCTTCTATTTCGAGGACGCCACCACCGGGGCGCCGCCGTCCTGCCCGGTCGCGCGGCGGATCAACTTCGACTGCCCGGACGTCTCCAAGACCCGCGTCGCCCGGGTGTTCGAGCAGGTGTTCGGCTATCCCCTGAGCGTCGATCCCGCGTGCTGGACCGGCCCGGCGGTCTGCAAGGGCGAGGGCAACGGCGCCCACGACGGCGCGCTGGTGCAGTGCCCGACCCCCGCCCTGCCCGGCCGCGTCTACCAGCGGCTGGTCGACACCGTCGACGGCGACGAGGTCGTCGACCTGCGCACGCCCTGCGTCGGCGGCGAGCCGGTGATGGTGTTCATCAAGCGCCGGCCGGCGGGCGAGCGGTTCGCCAACTTCAACACCTCGGTGGCCCTGCGGTCGCCCGGCGAGGTCTTCTCGGCCGAGGAGCTCGCGGCGATCCGCCGGTTCTGCGCGGCCATGCGGCTCGACTGGGGCGGGCTGGACATCCTGCGCGACAGGGTCGACGGCCGCCTGTACGTCGTCGACGTCAACAAGACCGACATGCCGCCCCTGCGCCTGCCCTGGCGCCAGAAGATGCGGGCGATCGCCGGACTGGCGGACGCGTTGCAGTCCATGATTAATATCGAGGCGAAGGGGCGCGCATGATTCCGTTCGTCCGCGAGATCCGTTTCGAGTACGGCGTCTGCGACCGGCTGACGCCGCTGATCCGGCGCGTCGTCGCCAACAATCCCGGCCCCTTCACCTACATGGGAACCGGCACCTACATCGTCGGCAACGGCGAGGTGGCGGTGATCGACCCCGGGCCGGACCTGGACGACCACCTGCAGGCGATCCTGGCGGCGACCGCCGGCGAGCGGATCAGCCACATCTTCGTCACCCACAACCATCTCGACCATTCGCCCCTGTCGCGGCCGCTGGCCGAGGCCACCGGCGCGACCATCTACGCCTGCGCCCTGCAGGGCGAGCCGACGGACTCCGAGGTGCGGATGGAGGCCGGCGACGACCGCGTCTTCCGCCCCGACGTGGGCCTGTGCGACGGCGGGACCTTCAGCGGCGGCGACTGGACCATCGAGGCGATCCCGACGCCGGGACACACCTCGAACCACATGTGCTACGCCCTGCTCGAGGAGAACGCCCTGTTCTCGGGCGACCACATCATGGGCTGGTCGACGACCGTGATCAGCCCGCCGGACGGCGACATGGCCGCCTATTTCGACAGTCTGGAGCGGGTCAAGGCGCGGGGCTTCGCCACCCTGTGGCCGACGCACGGACCGCCGGTGACCGCGCCGGGGCCGTTCATCCAGGCCTACATCGACCACCGCCGGGCGCGCGAGGCCCAGATCCTGGCCGCCCTGGCCCGCGGCCAGACGCGGATCAAGGCCATGGTGCCGCTGCTCTACAAGGACGTCGACCCGCGGCTGCATCCGGCCGCCGCCCATTCGGTGATGGCCCACATGGTCCAGCTGGTGCGCGAGGGCCGGGCGCGGTGCGACGGCGTCCCCGGCCTCGACAGCGACTACGCCCTAGCGCCTTAGCGGCCAGGGTCGCCAGGCCCGGCGATCCACCGTCGGGCAGGCCCGGCGCACCGCCTGCCATTCGCCTTCGCCGAGGGCCGGTTCGCCGGGGCGGGCGCGGGCGCGGGCGGCCAGGGCCCGGCGGCCGCTTTCCGGGTGGGTCGAGAACCACTCGGCGGCGTTCCTGACCCCTTCGGGGGTCTTGCGATCGGCCATGCGCTCGAAGAAGTCGGCCATGCCGGCGGTCGAGATGCCTTCGCCGGCCAACAGCTCGAACGCCCGGCGGTCGGCCTCATCCTCGAGCTCGCGGCTGAACCGCTGCTGGGTGAGATTGCCGGTCAGGAGCACCGCCTGCTGGCCGGCGCCCGAGCCGCCGCCGACCACCGCGTCCAGCACCAGCCCCAGCCCCAGGGACCGCCACACCGACTCCATCACGTGGCGCTTCTCGATGTGGGCGATCTCGTGGGCCAGGACGCCGGCGATCTCGTCGGGATGGCGCGCCTCATCGATCAGGTCGTCGGTGACCAGGACCGCGCCGCCCGGAAGGGCGAAGGCGTTCGCCATCGGCGCCTCGACCGGCACCACGCGGATCGGGAAGGGCATGTCCGCGCGGCGGGCGAGGCGATTGGCGAGGGCTTCGAGCTGCTCCCGTCCGGCGGCGTCGCCCTGGCAGGGCTTGAAGGCCAGCTGGATCTGGGCGGACAGGTTCTCGCCCATCTTCGCCTCCCACTCGAGCGGGGTCACGCGGGCCAGCGGCCGGGCGGCCAGGGGCACGCCGACGAAGATGGCCAGGCTGAGGGACACCCCCGCCGCGGTCAGCCCGATCACCAGCCGCCGCTCCCGCCGCCCCAGCCGGCGGCGCACCTCGGCCACCGGCGTGCGGCTGAGCGATTCCCAGTCCGACTGGCCCAGCACCAGACGACCGTCGCCGCGGGCCGGGGCCAGCCTCACCCGTCCGCCCCGCGCCTCGATCAGGCGCACCTCGCGAAACGGCCAGCGAAAGGAGGCGGTCTCGCCCTCGCCCACCAGGTCGCTCCCGGAAACCGCGACCCTGACCGCATGCGGCCTGGAGCTGGATCCGTTGTAGTAGATGCCCTGCATCGTCAGATCGGCGAGAAGCCGAAGGCGTCGGCGAGGCCTTCGCCCGAGCCGGGCCCCTTGCGGGCCTGGCGCACGTCCGCCAGCGGCGCGACGCCCTCGGCCTTCAGCCGGCGGATCATGAACCTGGCCGTGCGGGCCTGCACCCAGGGCGAAAGGAAGCCCAGGGTCACCGCCAGCAGCACAATGTTGCTCAGAACCAGGCCCAGCAGGTCCAGGGTGCGGAGCTGGAGCGAAAACCGGGCCTCGCCGATCCTCAGCGACCCGACGATCGCCCGCAGCATCGCCGCCTGGAAGGGGGCGAAGACCACCATCAGGAACAGGCCGTAGGCGAGCGCGCCCGCGTAGACCATCGCCATCATCTCGAGTGAGGCGCCGCCCGGTTTGGCCCCGTCCGGATCAGGCAGGGCGCCGCTGCCCAGAGCCGCCATGGCCACGCCGGCGATGAACACGAAGTAGCCGATCACGGCCCCCACCCAGCCGATGGCGAAGGGGCCGTAGATCCCGTCGCTGGCCCGCGGAACCCAACGCAGCCTGAGGTCGCCGAAGCTGAGCTGGCCCCACAGCTTCTCGGCCAGACGCATCTGCATCGCCGGGTAGAACCAGTAGAAGGTGAAGCCGGTCAACATGACGTAGCCGAGGTAGGCCGCGCCATAGTCCCTGGCCAGCCCGCGCAGCTGGAACCGAACCCCGCGCCAGACCGTGCGGCTGGCCATGTAGCGGAAGGCCAGGAAAATCGCCGCGCCGAACAGGGCGAACATCACCAGGTAGAGCGGCAACACGATCAGCACCGCCGCCGCCGGGCCGAGGAACTGGACCCCGAACACCACCAGGAGGAAGGGCAGACCCACCGTCGCCAGGGCGATCAGGAAGCCCACGAACAGCTCCACCCCCCGGCCCGTGTACTCGAAAGCCTCGCCGTTCAGCTGGACCGCCGACCAGACCCGCCGGCGCACCTCGGTGCGGCCCCAGAAGCGATACAGGGTCAGGGTGACGATGTTCAGCAGGCCGTTCTTGAGGCTGAGGCCGAGGAACGAGCGCAGGTCCATGTCCTCGCTGAACGCAAGCGTCTCACCGCCGGCCTCGCCGGTTGCTTCACTCATCGCCCCACTCCCCCGAACCCTGGAGCCTGATGGGTTCAGATCGAACCGATCTGAACCCTGAATCAGGCTCTACACTCTTGATTCTAAAGCACGATTCAACGGTCAGACGATTCCCTCTGACCGCATCGTGCTTTAGCCCGGGACAGTTTGCCGTTCGCGGACCGGCCGTCAACCTCTGGTCGAGCGTCAGCCGCGAATGGCGGTCAGCAGGCGGGTGACGCGCCGGCAGTTGCCGCCGAGGTCCGAAGCGCCGACGCGACTGGAGGAGCGCATGTCGATGCGGGCGCCACCGGAGGGATCGGGCCGGATCCGAACGGCGACGTCGTCGCGCAGGCCGTACCAGAAGCTGCGCGAGACGCCCTCGATCCGGCCGCCCGCCGCGTCCTCGACGATCAGCTCGACGCCCCCCGCCAGCAGGGCGGCGCGGACCGCCTGGAACGCCGCCGCCGGCGCCGCCGGAAGGACGACCGGCCGGGCGCCGGGACAGGTCTCGGCGTTGATCTCGGCCACCGGCCGGCCGGCGTAGGCGCGCGAGCCGACGGGCAGCACCGGCGCCGGGTCGACGGGATTGGAGTCCGGCCCACGCGCCCGGAGCAGGGCGTCGGAGAACATCACCGGGTCGGACCAGTCGGTCGCGGCCTCCGTGACCGGCGGCTGCGACTGCTCCATGCTGTAGGCCCAGACAAAGCCGAAGCAGGTCAGAAGGCTGATCGCCAGGGCCAGGGCCGCCTTGCCCCACAGACGGCTGAAGCCGGCGAAGATGGCCACCAGCAGGCCGATCAGGCCGGTCAGAAGTCCGATGAGGGCCACGGCCGGCGCCCAGCCCAGCGCCGGCGCCGGCCCCGCCTTGAGCATGGCGTCGATCCCCTGGCCGGGCGTCAGCAGGTTGAGCCAGACGCCCGCCATGCCCAGGCCGACCATCACCGCCGGCGCCAGCGCCAGCGCGATGGCGAACTCGAGGTAGCGGTCGGCCAGACCGGGCTTCGCCGGCCGGGCCTTGCCGGCCGACGGGCGGCCGCCAGACCGCGCCCCCGAGCGCGCCATCGTCAGCGGCGTCTCCGTCGGCGCGCGGACCGGCTCGCCCTTCGGCCGCTCGCCGGCCTTCAGCGCGAGCGGCGCCTCGCCGACCGGGGTCATGTCGGGCATGCCCGGCAGCGGCGGGGGCACCTCGCCGTCGTCCTCGACGCGGGACGCGGGTTCGGCGGACGCGTCGGCGGCGGGCGCCGACGTCTCGATGGGTTCGAATTCGGCGTATTGGGGTTCTTCGGCCCCGGCGGCTGCCGCGCTCGCCGGGGCCTCAGATTTTCCCGCCGGCGCCTCCCGCGGCGCATGTATCACGGGGTCGGGGGCGGCCTTCTCGGCGATCGCCGCCGCCGCCAGCACGGGGGCCGCCGGCAGGACGTAGTCCTTCATCCGTTCACGGATCAGCTTCTTGTCGATCTTGCCCGTCGCCCCCAGCGGGATGTCGTCGACGAAGGCGACGTCGTCGGGCATCCACCACTTGGCGATCTTGCCGACCAGGAACTGGAGGATCTCCTCCTTGGTCGCCTTCTCGCCCGGCTTGAGCTTGATCAGCAGCAACGGCCGCTCGTCCCACTTGGGATGGGCCACGCCGATCACCGCCGCCAGCTCCACCTTCGGATGGCCCATGGCGATGTTCTCGATGTCGATCGTGCTGATCCACTCGCCGCCGGACTTGATGACGTCCTTGGCCCGGTCGGTGATTTGCATGAAGCCTTCGGGGTCGATCGTGGCCACGTCGCCGGTGTCGAAGTAGCCCTCGCCGTCGAGGATGCGGCCGCCGGCGCCCTTGAAATACTCGCGGACCACGAACGGCCCCTTCACCTTCAGGTGGCCGAAGGTCTTGCCGTCGTGCGGCAGCTCGCGGTCGTCGTCGTCGGTCAGCTTCAGGTCGATGCCCAGCGGCGGGCGGCCCTGCTTGAGCTTGTAGGGCATGCGCTCGTCGTAGCCGAGCGCGCCGACGCGGGCGTTGGGCGAGCCCAGCGTGCCCAGCGGCGAGGTCTCGGTCATGCCCCAGGCGTGGAGCACGTCGACGCCGTAGCGGTCGTGGAAGCCGCGGATGATGCTCTCCGGGCAGGCCGAGCCGCCGATGACCACCTTCTTGAGCGTGGTCAGCCTGCCCTTGGTCTGGTCGAGGTGCTGCAGCAGCATCTGCCACACGGTCGGGACCGCGGCCGAGAAGGTGACGCCCTCGCTCTCGAGCAGCTCGTGGATCGAGGCGCCGTCCATCTTCGGGCCGGGCATGACCAGCTTGGCGCCCACGCCCGGCGCCGCGAAGGCGATGCCCCAGGCGTTGGCGTGGAACATCGGCACCACCGGCAGCACCGTGTCCATCGCCGAGATGCCGAGCACGTCGGACTGCAGCCCGACCAGGCAGTGGATGTAGTTGGAGCGGTGCGAATAGAGCACCCCCTTGGGGTCGCCCGTCGTGCCCGAGGTGTAGCAGAGGCCGCAGGCGGTGTTCTCGTCGAAGCCGCCCCAGGCGACGTTCGGATTGCCGGACGCCACCAGCGACTCGTAGACGTGGGCGCCCTTCCAGTTGAGGCTCGGCACGCCCTTGATCTGGAAGGCCGGCATGTGGCCCTCGTCGGTCATGACCACCACGTGCTCGACCGAGGGGCAGTTGGGCAGGATCTCTTCCAGGATCGAGACGAAGGTCAGGTCGACGAAGATGATCCGGTCTTCCGCGTGGCGGACGATCCAGGCGATCTGGTCGGGGTGAAGCCGCGGGTTCAGCGTGTGGCAGACCGCGCCGATGCCCATGATGCCGTACCAGGCTTCCATGTGGCGGCCCGAGTTCCAGGCCAGGGTCGCCACCCGGTCGCCGAGCATCACGCCCATGCCGAGCAGGGCGTTGGACAGCCGCCGGGCGCGCTCGTGCAGCTGGGCGTAGGTCGTGCGCACGATCGGCCCCTCGACCGACCGGCTGACGATCTCGCGATCGCCGTGCCAGCGCCTGGCGTGGTCCAGAATCGTGTCGACGGTCAGCGCCGACTGCTGCATCAGGCCCTGCATGGGCTCTTCTCCCCCTCGGAATTCCTTGCTTCGGCGAACCTAGCGGCGCCGGGTCCAACGGGCAACGCGTGGCGCGCGGAGCGGGAAGCGGGCCGGCGCTCGACGTCGCCGGGGCGGTCCTGCATAAGTCGCCCAGGAAGCCAGCAAGCCCCCATGCCCGACCCGTCCGCCGCCCTCGAAGCCCCGCTCCTGATCGCCGTCGCCGGCGGGTCGGGGTCGGGCAAGAGCACCCTGGCCGCGGGGCTGGAGGCGCGGTTGCCGCCCGGGACGGTCACCGTGGTCATCGAGGACGCCTACTACGGCGACCACGGGCGGGCGCCGGGCTTCGACCCCGCCCGCTTCGACTTCGACGACGTCTCGGCCAAGGACCACGCCGCGCTGGCCCGCGACCTGGCCGAGCTGAAGGCCGGCCGGCCGATCCCGGCGGCGCGCTACTGCTTCGAGACCCACCGCCGGCTCGAGCCCGTCGCCGTCCTCGCGCCGGCGCCGCTGGTCGTGGTCGAGGGCGCCCATCTGCTCTGCACCCCCGCGCTGGCCGAGCTGTTCGACCTTCGCGTCTTCGTCGACACGCCGCCGGACGTGCGCTTCATCCGCCGGCTGATCCGCGACCAGGCCGAGCGGGGGCGGACGGCCGACTCCGTGATCGCCCAGTACCTGGCCACCGTGCGGCCGGCGCACCTGACGTTCGTCGAGCCGTCCAGGGCGCTGGCCGACCTGGTCATCGCCGACACCCAGGGCGCCGTGCCCCCGGTCGACCCCGTCGACGTCGATCGCCTGCTGGCGCCGGTGCTGGCCCATCCCCTGCTGCGGCGGCTGGGCGCCCAGAGCTTGCAGGGCCAGCCCCTCTCTCCTATAGGCTGAAATTCACCTGTTCGGTGAATTTCAGTCAGCGTCGTTCGAGGGTTCATGTCGACGTCGGGATCCAGCGCCCGGTCGGAGCGCAAGCGTAGCCAGATACTCGCGGCGGCCAGGAGCGTCTTCGCCAGGGAAGGTTTCGCGCACGCCGGCATGGAGGAGGTGGCGCGCCTCGCCGGGGTCTCAACCGCCACCCTCTACGCCCATTTCCCCGGCAAGTCGGACCTGTTCGAGACGGTGGTCGAGGACATCGTCGGCGACCTCGCCGGGCGGGTCGCCGACAACGCCGCCACCGCCGGGGACGCGCGCGAGCGCCTGACCATCTACGGCCAGGCCTACGCCCGGTTCTACCTGGACCCGACGTCGCGGGCGGTGTTCCGCATGGTGATCGCCGAGCGGCGGCGCTTCCCCGCCCTGGCCGAGCGGTTCCGCGACCGCGGGCGGGTCGAGCTGGGCGGCTCGCTGCTGGCCCTGATCGACGAATTGGTCGAGGCCGGCGAGATCGTCGTGCCCAAGCCGTCCTGGGCGGCCGGCCAGCTGCAGGGCATGATCGAGCACGCCACCCTGATCCTCGGCCTGGTCGGCGGCGACGAGGCGATCCCGGCGCGGTCCGCCGACGCCATCGTCGCCGAGGCCGTGGAGACCTTCCTCGCCCGCTACGGCGTCAGGGAAAAAGCCGCCTAGTCGCCCAGCCCTCGCCGACGCGGTCGAAGACCAGCCGCTCGTGCAGGCGGAACGGGCGGTCGCGCCAGAACTCGATCGAGCGCGGCCGGAGCCGGAAGCCCGACCAGTGCGGCGGCCGGGGCACCCGGCCCAGGCCGAAGCGCAGCCCGGCCTCGGCGACCCGCCTGCCCAGGGCCATGACGTCGGCCATCGGCCGCGACTGGTCCGAGGCCCAGGCGCCGATCTGGCTGTGCCGGGCGCGGGTGGCGAAATAGGCGTCGGCCTCGGCCTCGCTCACCGGCGCCACGTCTCCCCGCACCCGGACCTGCCGGCGCAGGGACTTCCAGTGGAACAGCAGGGCCGCCGACGGATTGGCGGCCAACTGCCGGCCCTTGGCGCTCTCCAGGTTGGTGAAGAACACGAAGCCGTCCGCGTCGACCCCCTTGAGCAGCACCATGCGCACGTCGGGCAGACCCGTCTCGTCGACCGTGGCCAGGGCCATGGCGTTGCCGTCGTTCGGCTCGGAGTCGTTGGCCGCCTTGAGCCAGGTCTCGAACAGGCCGATCGGATCGGCCTCGGGCAGCAGGGGCAGGGGCTCGGCCTCGCTCACCTGGCGAACATAGTCGTCCTCGGCGGGGGTGGGCGGGATCAGCTCGGGGTCGGCGGGGTCCTGGGCGCTCATGGCCCGCCTATAGCGCACCCGCGCGCGGGTTTCAGCTTAACCGGTCCTTGACCCTGCCCGTGCAGCCTGCCGGCGATGAGCGACGACGGGCGCGGCATGACCCCCAGAAGGGCGCGACAGAGGCTCGGCGTCGGACCGGACGCCGACGAGCACGCCCTGCGCGCCGCCTTCCGCGAGGCCGCCAAGCACTGCCATCCCGACCGAGCCGGAGGCGACGGGGCCGCCTTCCGCGAGGTCGTCGAGGCCTATCGCCTCCTTCGCGGGGCAGCGGCCGGGCCGCCGCCGGCGCCGGCGCCGGTCGTCGCGCCGACCGTCCTGGCGGAGCCCGCCGTCGTCGCGCTGAGCCCCCTGACCGCGATCGAGGGGGGCGAGGTCGCCGCCGAGACGCCCGACGGCCGCCGGCTGTCGGTGCGGCTGCCGGCCGGCCTGAGGCCCGGCGAGCGGGTCCGGGCGGGCGGCCTCGACTTCGAGGTGGTCATCCGCGGCGAGGGCGTGCTGGTCCGCGGCGACGACCTGTGGGTCACCGCGGTGATCGAGCCCTGCGTTCTCGCCGACGGCGGCCGGGTGTTCGTGCCCACGCCGCGCGGCGACCGCGCCGTCTGGATCAGCCGCAAGGCGGCCGAGCGGGGGCTGGTGCGCCTGCCGGGCGAAGGCCTCCCCGCCCGGGGCGACCGCCGGCAGGGCGATCTGTTCGTCCGGCTGACCGCCGGCGAGGCCCGGGGCGAGAGCCCGGCGCGCAGCCTGCTCCGCCGTTTCACCGCCGCCTGGGCGGCGTGACTTTGTGACCGGCGCGGCTTTCCGATAGAAGCGCCGCGTCATGTCGCACAACAGCTTCGGCCATCTCTTCCGCGTCACCACCTGGGGCGAGAGCCACGGACCGGCCCTGGGCTGCGTCGTCGACGGCTGCCCGCCGGGCATTCCGCTGACGGCGGAGGACATCCAGGCCTGGCTCGACAAGCGCCGGCCCGGCCAGGGCCGGTTCGTCACCCAGCGCCAGGAGCCCGACGCCGTGCGCGTCCTGTCCGGCGTCTTCGAGGACGAGCGCACGGGGGGTCCGGTGACCACCGGCACGCCGATCAGCCTGATGATCGAGAACACCGACCAGCGCTCGAAGGACTATTCCGAGATCGCCAGGGCCTTCCGCCCCGGTCACGCCGACTGGCCCTATTTCGCCAAGTACGGGGTGCGCGACTATCGCGGCGGCGGGCGGTCCTCCGCCCGGGAGACGGCGGCCCGGGTCGCCGCCGGCGCCGTGGCGCGCAAGGTGATCGACGGCGTCGTGGTGCGCGGAGCGCTGGTGCAGATCGGGCCCCACGCCGTCGATCGCGACCGCTGGGACTGGGCCGAGACCGCGCGCAATCCCTACTGGGCGCCCGACGCGGCGATCGTGCCTGTCTGGGAAGAGCACCTGGAGTCGATCCGCAAGGCGGGCTCGTCCACCGGCGCGGTGGTCGAGGTCGAGGCGATCGGCGTCCCGCCCGGCTGGGGCGCGCCGCTGTATGGCAAGCTGGACGCCGAACTGGCCGCCGCCCTGATGTCGATCAACGCCGCCAAGGGGGTCGAGATCGGCGCGGGCTTCGCCGCCGCCGCCCTGACCGGCGAGGAGAACGCCGACCCGATGCGGATGGGCGACGACGGAATGCGCTTCCTGTCCAACAGGGCCGGCGGCGTGCTGGGCGGCATTTCGTCCGGCCAGCCGGTGCTCGCCCGCGTCGCCTTCAAGCCGACCTCGTCGATCCTCACCCCGCGCGAGACGGTCAACGAGGCCGGCGAGGAGATCGAGCTGCGCACCAAGGGCCGCCACGACCCCTGCGTCGGCATCCGCGCCGTGCCGGTGGTCGAGGCCATGACCGCATGCGTGCTGGCCGACGCCTTCCTGAGGCACCGCGCCCAGACCGGCGGCGGGGCGTTTTCGCCGGGCGGCGGCGAGCGGGGCTGAGTTCAACTCACTCTTCCAGTGAGAGCTGCCGCCCGCACCGGGGGCGCACCGAGCGCGCGCCCGAGGATCAGCGCCGCGTCGATAGGGGGGCCGTCGGACCGGCAGCCCCCCTCCATCTCGGCAGCGCCGAGACACCTCCCCCCCCGGGGGGAGGAGTATCTGCGCCACAATGTTTGATTACATCCGTAGTGATTCCACTCTTCAGGCCAGTGCCGATCCTCAACCCCGACGGACAAAGGTCTCAATCTGTGGCTCCCACTCCCCGAAGCAGTGCGTCGCGAACGTCTCGACGATGCTTTCGCCAAGCTCAATAAGCCTTTCGATGGTTGGCGCTGCTGGCTCGAGGGCGAAGCAGGGAACGTCCCGGCCAAACGAGACGATGGCTGAAATATCTATCTCGGCTTCTGGTCTCATGCCGAACCCGCCGGCCGGGCCGTGGCGGAAGAAATCTACTCCCTCCAGCAGATTTCCAGGCTCGGACACAATGCCGGAATCCGGGTGACCGCCACCGTTAAGAAACATCCAGCTAAGACCGGCGGCTCCGCCCATTGCGCCAAAGGGGATTAGGGCATTGTGCTTATCTACGTTTGCGAGTTTCCCAAGCCCCCAAAGGTCAGCGTCGCCGCCCTCCCAAGGGTGAAGTCTGAAGATCAGGTCCCTCACATCTTCTGGCAAGCCCTTCATTTTCTTACGCGCCTCCCTTCCGTCGAACTCGCTTTCATTTTCGAGGAAGGGGAAGTGGATGGTGCTGGTGTCGTTCTTGCCCCGTACTCTGGCAATGGAGCCAAGCATCTGATCCAAAGAAGACCGGACGTGATAGGTCGCCTCCGCCGCCGTGTGGGCCAAGTCGTCGGGGATGGGAGTTTCTATCCTGACAAACACATGTGTTAGTCCCGTAGCGTCACGCCTTCCGTAGACGCCGAACTTGAGTTCAGAGAGATAGACTTCCTCGTGGGCGCGAAACTCGCCTAACACTTTCCGAGCACGAACTAGTTTGCTTCGCGGGCCATGAAATGGGTGGGAAATTAGATCGGTACCCATGGCCGACAAACCCTCAGAAGCTGAAAAGAAGGCCGCTGAAGCCGAGTTTCAGCGGATGCTGGAATGGTCGAAACGCTCGATGCGATTGCGCATACGCTCGCGAGGCACGGCCATAGGTGGACGCCTTGCGAGCGCAGCTGGTCCGAGCGTTCTAGGGCTTCTTGCCGAGCCGATTGTACGGACTCTGGTTTGTCGGCTTCGTCGAAAGGCCAAGGGCGTTCGCCTTCTGCTGGACAGCTTCGGGGGTCCGCCCTTGATGAAGGCCCATAACGCGCGTGGGCGTGTTCTGTTTGATTTCCGTCATAAGCGCGTTGACCTGCGCTGCCGTCCACGGCTTGCCGTGGTTCTTCGGGGTCCTAGTCATATAAGGGCATCCTTATGAGGGTGCCGCGTCAAGTTGACCTCGATACTGATTCCAAACGATACGCGGATTGAACTGGTGAGGCCGTCTCGACTTGGCGGTTGAACTAAGCCCCGGCACCGTTGGCGCGGTGACCGGGCCGTTTACCCGTCTAGGGTGATTCCGGCTTTGTTCCGAGTCCCACGCCTCCGCCTCCGGCGCCATGCCTGAAGTTTCGTAGCTTTCTTCTTGCGCGTACGCGGTTCGACGAATCCGCCGATAGATCAGGCGTTCTCCCGCGATCTGACGCAGTCAGAGAGGATGCCTCGGTCTCGAAGGGCATGGCGGGCTCCCGGTTTCGGGCGTTTCCTACCGACAGCCTGCCGCCAGCCTGCTGTCAGCAGCTATCTGGCACTGACTCGGTTGCAATTCACGCGGCGGCCTCCTATCTCCTCGAGCGAAGGAGTTTCGCATGATCGACCACAGGCCTTTCGAGCAGCTCGGCCATGCCGACCACGGCTGGCTCAACGCCCGCCACCACTTCAGTTTCGCCGGCTGGCGCGACCCCGATCGCATGGGCTGGGGCGCGCTGCGCGTTTGGAACGACGACGAGATCGCGCCCAGGTCCGGCTTCCCGCCCCATCCGCACGCCGACATGGAGATCGTCACCTATGTGCGGACCGGGGCCATCACCCACCAGGACAGCCTGGGCAACCAGGGCCGCACCGCCGCCGGCGACGTGCAGGTGATGAGCGCCGGAACGGGCATCCGTCACGCCGAGTACAATCTCGAGGACGAGGTCACGACCCTGTTCCAGCTGTGGATCCTGCCGACGCGGCGCGGGGGTCCGCCGTCCTGGGGCGCCAGGCCCTTTCCCAGGGGCGACCGCTCGGGCCGGTTCGTGCCGCTGGCGAGCGGCCTGGGCGACGCCGACGCCCTGCCGATCCGCGCCGACGCGCGCGTGCTGGGGGCGAACCTCAAGGCCGGCGAAGCGACCACCTATCCGCTGGGGGCCGGTCGGCACGCCTATCTGGTGTCCGCCGCCGGCCGCGTCGTGGTCAACGGCGTGGCCCTTAACGCCCGGGACGGCGCCGCCATCCGGGACGAGACCACCCTGACGATCAGGGCCGAGGAGGACGCCGAACTGGTGCTGGTCGATTCCGCCTGAAACCGGGAGCCGTCCCAGTCGCGAAAACACGTTGAACGCGCTCGACATTCTCCATTGACCGCCCGGCGATCGGCCTCATAGGAGTCCATTTTTCGGGTATGGCGCCGGGCCGGCCCGGCCCGGCGTCGGATACCCGCCAGGGCGCCGCTGCTCAGTGCGTTTCGAACGACTGAAGATCCTGCTGGTCGACGACAACCACCACATGCGGGTGCTGTTGGCGGAGATCCTGCGCGCCATCGGCGTGCGCGACGTCCTCGAGGCCAGCGACGGCGCGGAAGCCCTGCAGGTCATGCGGAGCCACCAGGTCGACATCGTGATGACCGACCTGGCCATGCAGCCGGTCGACGGCATCGACTTCGTCCGGCTGCTGCGCAATTCGTCCGACAGCCCCAACAAGCTGTGCCCGGTGGTGATGATCACCGGCCATTCGACCACCCGCCGGGTCAACGAGGCGCGCGACGCGGGCGTCAACGAATTCCTCGCCAAGCCGGTGACGGCCCGGGGCGTCATCGAGCGGATCGTCGAGGTGATCGAGCATCCGCGCGCCTTCATCCGGGCGCCGGCCTACTTCGGACCCGAGCGGCGGCGGCGGGCCGATCCCCAGTACGCGGGCCCCTGGCGGCGAGAGGGCGAGGCGGACCGCGACCAATCGTCCGGCGGATGACGCGGTCATCTTTCGGCGACGATTCGGCGGTAGGCCGGGCGCTCAGTTCGGAGGGGGCGATGGCGTTCCGTAAATTTCCGGTCGCGGCCGCGCTGGCCGTCGTCGCGTTCGGCCTGCAGGGCTGCATCTCCACCGCCGTGGGCGTCACCGCCGGCGCCACCGCCGCGGTGGTCAAGACCACGGCCAAGGTCGGGGGCGCGGCGGTGGGCGCCGTCATTCCCGACGGCGACAAGGACGACAAGAAGCGCCGGCGCTGATCCCCGGGCCCCGCCCGAGCTTCAGGGCAGGCCCAGGAACTTGTGCGTCTGGACGCTGAGCCGCCAGCGCGGATGGGCCAGGCAGTAGGCCACCGCCTCGGCGGCGGCCGCCTCGCGCCGCGGCGAGTCCATGGGCTGCAGCAGGAAGCGCTCGAAGGCCATGCCCTCGAACCGGGCCGGATCGACGCCCGGCTGGGGAAAGACCAGCTTGAGCTCCTGGCCCGAGGTCTGGACGATCTCCGCGTCGGCCTTGGGACTGACGCAGATCCAGTCCAGCCCCGGCGGCGCGGCGATGGTGCCGTTGGTCTCCACCGCCACCTCGAACCCCCGCCGGCGCAGCGCCTCGATCGCCGGGACGTCGAGCTGCAGCAGCGGCTCGCCGCCGGTGCACACCACCAGCTTGTTTTCGGCGGGCCCGGTCCAGGCCGCGTCGACGGCGGCGGCGAGGGCGTCCGGCGTCCTGAACCGGCCGCCGCCGGGCCCGTCGACGCCGACGAAGTCGGTGTCGCAGAAGGTGCAGACCGCGGCGGCGCGGTCCCGCTCGCGCCCGCTCCACAGGTTGCAGCCGGCGAACCGGCAGAAGACCGCGGCCCGGCCGGCCTGGCCGCCCTCGCCCTGCAGGGTGAGGAAGATCTCCTTGACGCTGTAGGTCATGGGGCGATCGCCGGGCGGCCGGCGGCGGTCCAGGCGTCCCAGCCGGCGGCGCGCAGCTCGCAGGCCGGGCAGGCGCCGCAGCCCCGGCCCCAGGCCCGCCGCGCGCCCCGTTCGCCGCGGTAGCAGGTGTGGCTTTCCTCGACGATCAGCTCGACCAGGGCCTCGCCGCCAAGCCCGTCGGCCAGGGCCCAGGTCTCGGCCTTGGTCAGGCGCATGAGCGGGGTCTCCACCCGGAAGGCCTGCTCCATGCCCAGGTTCAGCGCCCGCTCCATGGCGTCGAGCGTGTCGCGGCGGCAGTCCGGGTAGCCCGAATAGTCCGTCTCGCACATGCCGCCGACCAGGACGCCGAGGCCGCGGCGGTCGGCCAGGGCGGCGGCGTGGACCAGGAAGGCCAGGTTGCGTCCGGGCACGAAGGTCGAGGGCAGGCCGCGTTCGGTCATCTCGATGGCCCGGTCGGCGGTCAGGGCCGACTCGGCGACGGCCCCGAACCCGCGCAGGTCGAGGACGTGGTCGTCGCCCAGACGCGGCGCCCAGGCGGGAAACCGGGCGGCGATCCCGGCCCGCACCGCCTGGCGGGCCTCCATCTCGACGATGTGGCGCTGGCCGTAGTCGAAGCCGACGGTCTCCACGCGGCCGTGGCGGGCGAGCGCCCAGGCGAGGCAGACCGTCGAGTCCTGGCCGCCCGAAAAGAGGACGAGGGCGCCGGGGTCGGCGGAATGGGCGGCGGTCATGGGCGGTGCGGACGGGGAACGGGAGCGGGCCTTTCCTGTACACGACAACCCCTTTGCCCGAAACGGGTTGGCGGCGCTCCGGCGCCTCATTTCAGGGCGCCGTCTCCCGCAGCGCGAGAAGAAGTCGTTTCCCAAGCGTCAACAGGCGAAGCGCCCCGGCAACACAAAGGTGAAAAGCGGCAACTTAACGGCCTTCAGATGGCCGATCCTGTTGACACCCATCAAACGCCCGTATGCAATCCGGAAAGCTGCGGGGGGATGTGTCGCGCGCCCCGGCGGCAAAGATTCGCGCGACAATTGAGGAAACAACGACGCCGTCGAGCCTCCCTCCGGGGGTCGCGCCGTCCGGGGAGGGTTACGAATGTCCCAATCACTGCGCCTGCGGAGTGTTCTCGCCGCTAGCGTGTCGGCCGCCGCCATCGCAGGCGTGGCTGCGCCAGCTTTCGCCCAGGACACCACGGTCGGCGAGTTCGTCGTCACCGCGCAAAAGAAGGAAGAGGCGATCCAGGACGTGCCGATCGCCGTCTCGGCCTTCAGTCCTGAAACCCTCCAGGCCGCCAAGATCGACGGCGGTCCGAACCTCGTTCTGGCCGTGCCGAACGTGAGCTTCGCCAAGGGCAACTTCACCGGATACAATTTCCAGATCCGCGGCGTCGGTTCGAAGCTGGTCGCCGGGTCGGGCGACGCCGGCACCGGCATCCACCTGAACAACGCCCCGCTGACGGCCAACAACCTCTTCGAATCGGAATTCTTCGACGTCGAGCGCGTGGAAGTGCTGCGCGGCCCGCAGGGCACGCTGTACGGCCGCAACGCCACCGGCGGCGTGGTGAACCTGATCTCGGCCAAGCCGACCGAGGATCTCGAGGCGATGTTCCGCGTCGAGGCCGGCAACTTCGGCACCCAGAAGGTCCGCGGCATGGTCAACGTGCCGCTGGGCGAGATGATGGCCCTGCGCGTGGCCGGGAACATGCTGAAGCGTGACGGCTACGGCAAGAACATCACCTCCGGCAACGACGTCGACGACCGCGATCTGTGGAACACCCGGATCACCCTCGCCTTCAACCCGAGCGACACGTTCCGCAGCTTCCTGATGTGGGACCACTTCGAGGAAGACGACAGCCGCTCGCGTATCGGCAAGCAGCTGTGCGTGAAGGACCCCGGTCCGGCCAGCGTCGGCGGCCAGGCCTATCACGCCCTGCCCTCCATCGCCGAAATGCAGCGCGGCTTCTTCAGCCAGGGCTGCCAGGCGGCGCGGGTCGACGATCCGAACATCTTTGGCACCGTCAACACGCAGGCGACCCTCGGCGGCCTGTTCGGCACCCTCTACGGCTTCACGACCGGCGACGCCTTCGCCGGCCAGATGCAGAACCCGAACATCCGCAACATCCAGTCGGCCTTCGACCCGGTCTACCGCGCCGAAACCGACATCGTTCAGTTCAACATCACCTGGGACCTGACCGATGAACTGCAGCTGACGGCCCTCACCGGCTACAGCAACAACTACCTGTTCACGCGTCAGGACTACAACCGGATCACCCCGACCTCGACGTTCAACGCGGTTCCCAACCCGATCAACGTCTATGCGGCCTTCGGCGCGGTCTACACCGGCGCCTACGCCGCCCTGTTCCCCGGAGGGGTGGTCAGCGACCCGCAGGTCGGCGCCCAGAACCGCTTCACGACGTTCGACATCTCGGGCGGCGAAAGCACCAACTGGTCGCAGGAGCTGCGCCTGCAGTCGAATTTCGACGGGGCGTTCAACTTCAACATCGGCGCCATCTACATCGACTTCCGGTCGGACGGCGACTACTACGTGATGGGCAACACCCTCACCGCCGCCACGCAGATCGAAAACGCCCTGCCGGCCATCGCCTCGGTGCTGGCCTGCTCGAGCGCGACGCCCTGCTACATCGACCCGAACCAGACGCCGAACCGCTCGGGCCGCAACTACTACGACAACACCGGCGAGTACCACCTGAAGTCCCGCGCGGCCTTCGGCGAGGTCTACTGGCAGCTGCTCGACAACTTCAAGATCACCGGCGGCCTGCGCTACACCCACGACATGAAGCGGGTGGAGAACCGTCCGCTGGCCCTGTTCGTGCCGGGCGGCCCGGGCATCCCGCTGTCCACGACGCAGCCCTACCTGAACGCCGAGTTCGAAGAACTCACCGGCCGGGCGGGCTTCGACTGGAAGCCGGACGTCAGCTTCACCGACGAGACCCTGATCTACCTGTTCTACTCGCGCGGCTATAAGGCCGGCGGCACGAACCCGCAGTGCTCGGCCGTCGTCGGCTGCCCGCCGCCGACCTTCGATCCCGAGTTCGTCGACGCCTGGGAGCTGGGCACCAAGAACACCCTCATGAGCGGGGCCATGGTCCTGAACCTGACGGCGTTCCAGTACGACTACATCGGCTACCAGGTCTCCAAGATCGTCAACCGGACCTCGGTCAACGAGAACATCGACGCCAAGATCAAGGGCCTCGAACTCGAGTCCGTCTGGTCGCCGGTCGACGGCCTGCGGCTGAACATGAACGTCGGCTACCTCAACACTGAGATCGCCAACGGCGTCACCTCGATCGACACCTTCAACCGGACCGGCGGCAACCCGCTGCTGACCCTGGTGAAGTCGAGCGCCGCGTCGAACTGCGTGGTCACCACCGCCCACGCCGCCTTCGCCCTGGCGACCTCGAACGCGCTGAACAACCCGTTCGCGCTGCTGTCGGTCTGCACCCCGGCGACGACGGCGACCGCCGGCACCCCGCTCATCGCGGGCGGCCCGGTCGCCATCGGCACCAACGCCTTCGGCGGCCTGGTGAGCGACGGCGTCGAGGCCGACCTCGGCGGCAACGAGCTGCCCAATGCCCCGCATTGGACCTTCTCGTTCGGCGCCCAGTACAAGTGGGAAGTCGGCGGCGGCTGGGAAGCCACCCTGCGCGGCGACTACTACAAGCAGACCGAGTCCTTCTCGCGGATCTACAACACCGCGGCGGACCGGCTGGACAGCTGGGAGAACGTCAACGCCACCTTCGTCGTGTCCAACTACGACGCGGGCTGGGCGGTCGAGCTCTACGGCAAGAACCTGCTGGACGACTCGCCCCTGGTCGACACCTACCTGACGGACGACTCCTCGGGTCTGTTCCGGAACGGCCAGTTCCTCGAACCGCGGACCTACGGCGTGTCGGTCACCAAGACCTTCTAGGCCGAAGATCCTGCCGATCTTCGACGGCGGGGACGCAAGTCCCCGCCGTTTTTCTTTGGCCGCGCCGGCTTAACCTATCCGCAAGCGCATTCGTTCATATTGCCGGTCGGTTCGACCTTCGCGCGCGGCTTCATGGACACCCTCGCCAGTATCGTTGATCGCCGCGCGCCCGTGTCGTCGACCAGCCGCTGCTCCGACGTCGCCGCCCGATTCAAGGCCGAGCCCGAGGCCGCCGCCCTCGGCGTGGTCGACGGCCCGCGGCCGGTCGGCCTGGTCGTCCGCGAGGCGGCCCTGTACCAGACCGACGGCGACCGGCCGGTGAGCGAGATCATGGACCCCTCGCCCACGATCGCCCGCGCCGACATGACGCCCTGGGCCCTCCGCGACAATCTCCTGGCCAGCCGCCCCGACGCGCTGAACCGCTGCTTCCTCGTGGTCCAGGGCGAACGCTACGTCGGCGTCGGCTCGCCGCTGACCCTGTTCGCCGCCCGCCGGTCGCGCGGCTGCGCCGTGCAGGATCCGGGCTCGATCCTCGTCCAGCGGATGAGCACGGAAGTGCTGCGTCACCTGGACGGCGTCTCCGACTTCGCCGCCCGTCTGGCCCGCCAGCCCCTGCCCCCCGACGCCCAGGCCTGCGTCCGCGCCATCGCCGAGACCGGCGAGGACCTGACGGCGATGATGCGGCGCGCCATCGACCTGCACGAGGCCGAGCTGGGGCGGCTGGCCATCGACCACTCGCCCTGCGTCCTGCGCGACCTCATGGACGCCGTCGACGCCCGCTGGAAGTCCAGGGCGGCGGCCAGCGGCCTGACCCTGCTGACCGCCTTCGACGGCGACCCGGAGCTGGTCGCCGAGTTCGACGAGCGGCGGCTGATGCAGCTGTTCGACGCCCTGATCTTCCGGGCCCTGACCGAAACCCGGCGCGGCGCCATCGAGGCCGCCCTGAAGGTGCGGGCCGCCAACGGGGGGCTGGTCCTGGTGGGGCGCGTCCGGGACGCCGGCGAGGAGCTGACGCCCGAGCGGCTGGCCCGGATCTTCGAGGCCGCCGCCCCCGGGGCCGAACAGGGCGAGAGCCTGTCGGCGAGCCTGGGCATGGCCCTGGCCAGCCGCATCGCCACCGCCGCGGGCGGAACGATCCGCGCCGAGCCCAACGCCGGCGCGGGCGTCACCATCGTCTTCGAGTTCATGGTCCGCGAGGGCCGCTCGCCGACCGCCGCGGCCCAGGCCGAGGCCGAGGCCCGAACGCCGGCCCACGCCGCCCATGTGCTGATCGTCGACGACAACGCCACCAACCGCATGGTCGCCGAGGCCCTGTGCGAGATGTTCGACTGCACCTCCGAACAGGCGGTCGACGGCGTCGAGGCGCTGGAGGCCGTCCACGCCCGCCGCTTCGACCTGATCCTGATGGATATCAAGATGCCGCGCATGGACGGCGTCGCCGCCACCCGGGCCATCCGCGCCCTGCCCGGACCGGTCGCCCGCACGCCGATCATCGCCCTGACCGCCAACGCCGATCCCGAGGACGTCCGCGCCTACCTGGAGGCCGGGATGAACGACGTGGTCGAAAAGCCGATCAAGGCCGAGCGCATGCTGCTGGCGCTACAGGCGGCGCTGGAAACGGCCGAAGGCCAGTCCGCGGCGGCCTGACCGGTTCGCTGTGGGGTGGTAGCTGGGGGCGGGATCGAACCGCCGACCTGTGGGTTATGAATCCACCGCTCTAACCATCTGAGCTACCCAGCCTCACGGCGAGCCCACCCGAGCGAAGAGGCGGCCTTATACGGTCGCCGGCCCGTCCCATCAAGCGCCGGAATAGCGGCTTGGGAAAGGCCCCCGCTCCGGCTAGGTTCGCGACCGCATGAGCGTGGTTCACCTGCTCGGGTCCGACGGCGACGGCGGGGCCGAAACCTATTTCGTCGACCTGGTCTCGGCCCTGCACGCCGCCGGGATCGAAGAGGCCTGCGCCATCCGCCGCCATCCGGGACGCGCCCGGGCGCTGGCCCGGGCCGGCGTCGTCGCCGAGACCTTCGGCTTCGGGGGTCCGCTGGATCTCTTGACCCGGCCGCGCATCGCCGCCTTCGCCCGCCGCAACGGCGCCCGCGCCCTGGTCGCCTGGATGAATCGCGCCGCCCGCCACGCGCCCCGGGGGCCCTGGCGGCGAATCGGCCGGCTGGGCGGCTACTACAGCCTGAAATACTACCGGGACTTCGACCATCTGGTCGGCAACACCCGGGACATCGCAGACTGGATCGTCGCCCAGGGCTGGCCGGGCGATCGGGTGAGCTTCATCCCCAATTTCGCCGACGCCGACGGCGAGGCCGCCCCCGTCGACCGCGCCGCGCTGGCGACGCCCGAGGGCGTCCCCCTGCTGCTCGGCATGGGCCGGCTGCACGAGGCCAAGGGCCACGACGTCAGCCTCAAGGCCCTGGCGCAGATCCCCGACGCCTGGCTGTGGATCGCCGGCGCCGGGGCGCTGGAGGACAAGCTGAAGGCCATGGCCACGGCCCTGGGCGTCGAGGCGCGCGTGCGCTTCCTGGGCTGGCGGTCGGACGCGGCGGCCCTGTACCGCGCCGCCGACGTCTGCCTGTTCCCCTCGCGGTTCGAGCCGCTGGGCAATGTCGTCATCCAGGCCTGGGCCCACGGCCTGCCCGTGATCGCCGCCCGCAGCCAGGGCCCGGGCGCCCTGATCCGCGACGGCGAGGACGGCCTGCTGGTCGAGATCGACGACGCCGACGCCCTGGCCGAGCGCACGCGGGCGGTGCTGGCCGACCCCATGCTGCGCATCCGCCTGATCCAGAACGGCCACGCCCGGGTCGAGGCCGAGTTCTCCAGGGCGGCGGTGGTCGACGAGTGGCGCAGCCTGTTCTCGCGCCTGGGCGCGCTCTGATGTGCGGCATCGCGGGCATCCTGGGCGTCACCGACCCGGACCAGGCCGAGCGCGACGTGCGGGCGATGATCGCGCGCATCGCCCATCGCGGACCGAACGGCGTCCGGGTGGAGAGCGGACCCGGCTGGTGCGTGGCCCACGCGCGGCTCTCCATCATCGACCTGGAGGGCGGCTGGCAACCGCTGCACGCCGCCGGCTCGACGGTCATCGGCAACGGCGAGATCTACAACTACCTGGAGCTGGCCGAGGAATTCCAGCTGAAGGACAGGCTGGCCACCGGCTCGGACTTCGAGCCGCTGCTGCACATCTACGCCCAGGAGGGCGAGAAGGCCTTCGCGCGCCTGCGAGGGATGTACGCCTTCTGCTTCATCGGCCACGACGGGCGGACGTGGCTGGTCCGGGACGGGTTCGGGATCAAGCCGCTGTGGACGGCCAGCGACGGCGAGGCGCTGGCCTTCGCATCGGAACTGAAGGCTTTCGGCGAAGGGGCTCCATCGGCGGACCAGGTCGAGGAGCTTCTCGGGCTCGGTTACGCGATCGGCGGCGTGCGGGGGTCTGTGCGGCGGGTGGAGCCGGGAGCCGTTCTCTCTCTTACATCCGCTCATCCCGGCGAAGGCCGGGACCCAGGCTTTTTCCTGAACCGGCTAGGCGGCGGACCCGCTCGCAAACAAACCTGGGTCCCGGCCTTCGCCGGGATGAGCGGGGAAGAGGACGCTATCGCCGAACTCGATCGCGTTCTCGAGGACAGCGTGATGGTCCACCAGCGGTCCGACGTGCCCTACGGACTGTTCCTGTCCGGCGGCATCGACAGCACCACCATCGCCACCCTGATGGCCCGGCTGAACGCGCGGCCGGTGGTGGCCTTCACCTGCGGGTTCGACGTGCCGGAGGCCCGGGACGAACGGGGGGCGGCCGAGCGGGTCGCCAGGGCGCTGAACCTCGACTGGCGCGAGACGACCTTCGGCGAAGAGGACTTCTGGCGGATCGCGCCGCAGGTCGCGCGCTTCCTCGACGATCCGACGACCGACTATGCCTGCCTCCCGACCTACAAGCTGGCCGAGGCGGCCAGGGGGACGCTGACCGTCGTGCTGAGCGGCGAAGGCGGCGACGAGCTGTTCGGGGGCTATGGCCGCTATCGCCGGGCGCTGCGGCCGTCGTGGCTCGGCGGGCGCCCCGCCGAGCCGCAGATCGACGCGCCGTTCCTGCGGGACGGCGCGAGCTGGGCGCTGGAGCGATGGCGCGCCGCCGCCTGGCCGCCCGCCGGCCTCACCCCTCTCCAGCAGGCCCAGTACGCCGACATCGTCACCTGGCTGCCGAACGACCTGCTGCTCAAGCTCGACCGGATGCTGATGGCCCATGGCCTGGAAGGCCGCACGCCGTTCCTGGACAAGGAGGTCGCGGCGTTCGCCTTCAACCTGCCGGACCGGATGAAGGTGCGGGGCAAGTATGGCAAGTGGCTGCTGCGCAAGTGGCTGGAGCGGCGCTGCCCGGCGGCGGACCCGTGGGGCAGGAAGAAGGGCTTCACGGTTCCCGTGGCCAGTTGGATCGCCCCGCGCGCCGGCGACCTGGGGCCCCGCATCGCCGGCGTGAAGGCCGTGGCCGAGGTCTGCGACGTCGAGGCCGTCCGGGCGGTGTTCCGCGACGAGGCCCAGGCCCACAACCGCTGGCCCTTGCTGTTCTTCGCCCTGTGGTCCCTGATCCATCAGGAAGGGGCGGAACCCGCCGCCGCCCTCGCTTCTTTGCTCGGGGAAGCCTGACGGAGATCAGCCATGCGTCTGCCCGCCGCCCTCGTCGCCGTCGCCCTCGCCGCCTGCGGCGGCCCGCCCTCCGGCGCCCAGACGACCGGCGCGCCGCTGGAGACCCGGCCGCCCAACGCCGAGGGCCAGACGCCCGCCTTCGCCGGCCAGACCCGGGCGCCCGCGGTCAAGGCCGATGTCGCCTTCGAGGTCGTGACCGTCGCCGAGGGGCTGGATCATCCCTGGGCCATCGCCTTCCTGCCCGACCGGCGCCTGCTGGTGACCGAGCGCCCCGGCCGGCTGCGGATCGTCGCGGCAGACGGCTCGCTCTCGCCCCCCGTGGCCGGCCTGCCCCCGGTCGACGCCCGCGGCCAGGGCGGCCTGCTGGACGTCGCCCTCGACCCCGACTTCCCGGCCAACGGCCTGATCTACTGGAGCTACGCCGAGCCCCGCGAGGGCGGCAACGGCACGGCCGTGGCCCGCGGCCGACTGGTCGAGGGCGAGCCCGGGCCGCGGGTCGAGGGCGTCCAGGTCATCTGGCGGATGACGCCGACCCTGGAGTCGACCATGCACTTCGGCGGCCGGCTGGCGTTCTCGCCGGACGGCCTGCTGTTCATCACCACCGGCGAGCGCTCGATCCTCGAGGGGCGGGCCCAGGCCCAGGATCCCGGCTCGGCCTTCGGCAAGGTGATCCGCATCCATCCGGGCGGCGCGATCCCCGGGGACAATCCCCTCCCGGCCGCGGCGACCGACCTGAAGACCGTCTGGTCCTCCGGCCATCGCAACATCCAGGCGGCGGCGATCAATCCCTGGACCGGCAAGCTGTGGACCGTCGAGCACGGTCCCCGCGGCGGCGACGAGCTGAACATCCCCGGGAAGGGCAAGGACTACGGCTGGCCGACCATCACCTACGGCGAGGAATACAGCGGCCGGCCGGTCGGGGCGGGATTGACGGTAAGGGCCGGGATGGAGCAGCCCGTCTACTACTGGGACCCGGTGATCGCGCCCTCGGGCATGGCCTTCTACGACGCCGACCTGTTCCCGGCCTGGAGGGGCAGCCTGTTCATCGGCGGCCTGTCGAGCAAGAAACTGGTCCGCCTGACGCTGGACGGCGACCGGGTCGTCGGCGAGGAGTGGCTGCTGACGGGCGCCCAGCGCATCCGCGACGTGCGGGTCGGCCCGGACGGGGCGATCTACCTGGCCGCCGACGAGTCCGCCGGAAAGGTGCTGAAGCTGGTTCCCCGCCAGTAGAGCCCTCCCCGAAGTGGAAGGAAATGGAGGGACAGCTTACTCATTTCTCCGGTCGCGGATCGGCCGCCGCCGGAAATGAGTAAGCTGTCCCTCCATTTCCCTCCATGTCAGGTCAGCATCGCCGCCACCGCTTCCCCGATCGCCAGGGAGGCGGTGAGGCCCGGGCTCTCGATGCCGAACAGGGCGACGAGGCCGGGGACGCCGTGGGCGGCGGGCCCGTCGAGGCGGAAGTCGGGCTGGGGATCGTCGGGGCCGTGGATCTTCGGGCGGATGCCGGCGTAGTCCGCGGCGAGCCGGTCTTCCGGCACGTCCGGCCAGAACCGGCGGACATAGGCCGCGAAGGCGGCGGCCCGGGCCGGATCGACGGAATAGTCCTCGGTCGCCACGAACTCCAGGTCGGGCCCGAACACCGCCTGGCCGCCGAGATCCTTGCGGTAGTGGGTGCCGAGCGCCCCGTGGATCGGCGGCGGATAGATCAGCCGCTCGAACGGCGCCCGGCCGCGCAGGCGGAAATAGACCCCCTTGCCGAACCAGCGCGGCGGGATGCGGTCCGCCGGAAAGCCGTCGATGGCGGCGGCCGCGGCCTGGGCCGACAGGCCGGGCGCGGCGACCAGCAGGCGGGTCGTCAGGGTCGTCGGCGTCTCGCCTCCGGCGCGGACCCGGAATCCGCCGCCGGCCAGGGGCTCGGCGCCCTCGAAGGGCGTGGCCACGACCACCGCCCCGCCCGCCGCCTCGATGTCGCCGACCAGGGCGGTCATGTAGCCGTGGCTGTCGAAGACGCCGCTCTCGGGCGACAGCAGGGCCCCTTCGCAGCGAAGGCCGGGCTCCAGCGCCATCGCCTCGGCGGCCGTCAGCCGCCGCATGCCCTCGACCTCGTTGATCCGGGCCTGGTCGAGAATGGCGCCCAGGCGGGCGACCTCGTCCGACGCGGTGGCCACCACCAGCTTGCCGCACTTGCGGTAGTCGACGTGACGGGAGTCGAGATAGGCGTAGAGGGCCCGGCGCCCCTCGACGCACAGTCGCGCCTTCAGCGAACCGGTCGGATAGTAGAGCCCGGCGTGGATGACCTCGGAGTTGCGCGAGGACACCCCCTGGCCCACCGCCCGCTCCTTCTCGAGCACGGCGACGGACAGGCCTCGCCCGGCCAGGGCGCGGCCGCAGGCCAGGCCCACGGCCCCGGCGCCGACCACCAGGGCGTCGAAATCGAACTCGCTCATGATCCTGCCGTAGACCAGCGGCCATGGTCGCGCCAAGCTGCGATCGACAGGGAGCGGACCATGGCCTTCGACATCGCCACCGACGGGGCGCCCACCGGGGCCGGCGAGACGGCCCTGGCGCTCTATGAGGCGACCCTCGAAAACCACCTCTGCTATGTCGGCGATCCGGTGGCGAACCTGCGCGCGGCCCTGGCCGAAAGCCCCGGCTTCGTCATGGCCCACGTCTTCCACGGCTACCTGCACGCGGCGGGGACCGACGTCTTCACCCTGCCCCGGGCCCTGAAGTCGCACGAGGCCGCCGCCGCCCTGCCCGCCAACGACCGCGAGCGCGGCCATGTGACGGCGCTGGGCCTGATGGCGCGGGGCCGCTACCGCGAGGCGGCGGGGGTGCTGGAGGCGGTCTCCGTCGCCTTCCCGCGCGACGTGCTGGCGTTGCAGATCGGCCAGCTGCTGGACTTCCTGCAGGGCGACGCGCGGATGCTGCGCGACCGCATCGCCCGCGCGCGGCCGCACTGGACGCCCGACATGCCCGGCTACCACGCCGTGCTGGGCATGCACGCCTTCGGCCTGGAAGAGACCGGCTGCTACGACCGCGCCGAGGCGACCGGACGCGAGGCGATCGCGCTGGAGCGGCGCAACGGCTGGGCCCGGCACGCGGTGGCCCATGTGCTGGAGATGCAGGACCGCCGCGAGGAGGGCGTCGCCTGGATGCGGGGCGATCCCGGCGCCTGGACCGAGGACAGCTATTTCAAGGTCCACAACTGGTGGCACCTGGCCCTGTTCCACCTGGGCCTGGGCGAGACCGAGGCCGTGCTGGCGATCCACGACGAGGCCCTGCGGAGCGAGGGCTCGACCCTGGCCTACGACCTGGTCGACGCCTCCGCCCTGCTGTGGCGGCTGCGGCTGGCCGGGGTCGAGGTCGGCGACCGCTGGGACGAGCTGGCCGACTCCTGGGCCCCGAACGCCGGCGAGAGCTGGTACGCCTTCAACGACGCCCACGCGGCCATGGCCTTCGTCGGGGCGGGACGGGGCGAGGCGCTGGCGGCGCTGCGGGAGGCGCAGGCGCGGGCCCTGGGCGAGGCGCGGGACAACGCCGCCTTCACCGCCGAGGTCGGGATTCCGGTGGTGCGCGGCATCGCCGCCTTCGGCGAGGGCGACTGGAGGGGCGCGGTCGAGGCGCTGCGCGACGTGCGCGCCGTGGCACACCGCTTCGGCGGCAGCCACGCCCAGCGGGACGTCATCGACCTGACCCTGATCGCGGCGGCGCGACACGCCGGCGACGCGGCGCTGGCCGCCGCCGTCGAGGCCGATCGCGCAAGGATCCGGTTGCGCGTCATCGACTGACCCGTTATCGTTGTATCGCGGGACTGACAATCAGGGGTGGATCGAGGAGTCCATCCGTGATCCTGCTTCTGAACGCCGCCAACCGGGACGCCTTCCCGGACCTGCTGGAGGACATGTTCCGCATCCGCCACGAGGTGTTCGTCGACCTCAAGGGCTGGGAGGAGCTGCGCCGCCCCGACGGGCGCGAAACCGATCCCTGGGACCGGGAGGACGCCGTCTATCTGCTCGCCGTCGAGGGCGGCCGGGTGCTCGGCGGCGCCCGGTTCAACGGCGGGGCCGGGCCGACGCTGGCCGGCGAGATCCTGCCCGAGCTGTTCGCCGACGCCCCGCCCGTCGGCGAGGACGTTCTGGAGATGAGCCGCCTGTTCGCCCGCTCGCTGGAGACGGCCCGCGACCGGTCGGGGGCCGTGACCGGCGAGCTGCTGGCGGCGACCGCCGAGCTGCAGCGGATCGTCGGCGGCCGCGGCGCCCTGACCATCATGGAGCTGCGGCTGGCCCAGGCGCTGCTGGCCTGGGGCGGCCATCCCGAGCCGCTGGGCCTGCCGCGGCGGACGCGGGACGGGGTGCTGATCGGGGTGATGAGCCACGCCACCGCGCTGGCCAGCCGCAACCTGCGCCGGGCCCGCGGCATGAAGGGCCCGGCCATCTGGTGGGCCGACGGGCCGGACGAGACCCCCAGGCTCTACGCCGACATCCTGCGCCTCGATCCAATCGGCCCCGACTGGGCGCCGCCCGAAGGCCTCACCCCGCTGGAGCGGGCCCATCTGCGGCCGGAGGAGATGGCCGAAGCCTACTGGAGGACCCGGCTGCGATGACCCTCTCCGCGCGGAGGGTCACCACTCCGCCCAGAGCGCCGCCTCGTCGGCCCTGGCGGCCTTCACCGCCGCTTCCTTGATGTGGCCGTAGCCGCGGATCTGGTCCGGCACGGCGGCGATGCGGGCGGCGAGCGGCAGGCGTTCGGGGGTCAGTTCGTCGACCAGCCGGTCGAGCTGGGCCTCGTAGGCGGCGATCAGGCCGCGCTCCATCCGCCGCTCGGCGGTCATGCCGAAGATGTCCAGCGGGCCGCCGCGCAGGCCCTTCATCCGCGCCAGCACCGGGAACACCGTCGACAGCATCCAGCCGCCCATGGCGATCTTGACCGGCTTGCCGTCGGGACCCCTGGGCGCCAGCAGGGGCGGCGACAGCCAGACCCTGGCCTTGCCGCCCTTGAAGGTCCCGGCCAGCTCGGCCGCGAACCGGCCGTCGGTGTAGAGGCGGGCGACCTCGTACTCGTCCTTGTAGGCCATCAGCCGATAGAGGTTGATCGCCGCCGCCCGGGTCAGGGCGTCGCCGCCGCCCATCGCCGTCTCCGCCGCGCGGACCCTGGCGATGCGCGCCGCGTAGCGCTCGGCCAGGGCCGCGTTCTGGTAGGCGGTCAGTTCGTCCGCGCGGCGGGCGATCAGCGCGTCCAGCGGCATCGTCTCGGGCGTCGGGACGGAGTCCTCGGGCAGGCCCTTGAAGTCGGGATCCGTCGCCGCCCTGCGGCCGACCTCGAAGGCCTGGAGATTGGCCTCGGCGTCGACGCCGTTCAGCTTGATGGCCCGGTAGATGGCCCGGCTGGAGACCGGGATCACGCCCTTCTGCCAGGTGAAGCCGAGCATGATCATGTTGGCGTAGATGGCGTCGCCCAGCCGGTGCTCGGCCAGCGCCTGGGAGGGACAGGCCTCGTAGCTCCGCGTCGCCGCCGTCAGCCGTCGGGCCATGCCGGCGGTGTCGAACCGCACGTCGCGGTTGGTCACGAAGTCGGCGGTCGGCGAGAAGTCGGCGTTGCCGAAGGCGCGGGTGACCTGCCTGGAGAACAGGGACAGGCCCTCGGGACTGGCGGCCACCAGCAGGTCGCAGGCGATCAGCACGTCGGTCGAGGCCGCCGGCACCCGGCCGCCGACGACGGTGTCCTCGGCCTCGCCGATCTTGACGTGGCTGAACACCGAGCCGCCCTTCTGGGCCAGGCCGGTCATGTCGACGACGCTGGCGGCGCGGCCGTCGATGTGGGCGGCCATGGCCAGGATCGAGGCGACGGTGGTGACGCCCGTGCCGCCGATGCCGGTGAAGACGATGCGCCGCACGCCCTCCAGCGGCTCGAACTCCGGCAGCGGGGTGGCCTCGGCGGTCAGGGCCGGCATGCGCTCGACCTGGGCGTTCTGCGCGCCCTCCAGGGTGATGAAGCTGGGGCAGAAGCCGTCGACGCAGCTGTAGTCCTGGTTGCAGGTCGACTGGTTGATCCGGCGCTTGCGGCCGAACTCGGTGTTCAGCGGCTCCACCGAGACGCAGTTGGAGGCCCGCGAACAGTCGCCGCAGCCCTCGCAGACCAGCGGATTGATGAACACCCGCCGCGGCGCCCTGGCCATCTCGCCCCGCTTGCGGCGCCGGCGCTTCTCGGTGGCGCAGGTCTGGTCGTAGAGCAGGACGGTGACGCCCGGCGTCTCGCGCAGCGCCCGCTGCACCGTCATGAGGTCCTTGCGGGGGTGGATCTCGACCCCCGGGGCGAGGTCGGCCACGCCGTCGTAGCGGGCCGGGTCGTCGACCACGATCACGGTCCTGGCGACGCCCTCGGCGGCCAGCTGGCGGGTGATCTGGGGCGGGGTGAAGCCGCTTTCGGCGCGCTGGCCGCCGGTCATGGCGACGGCGTCGTTGAACAGCAGCTTGTAGGTGATGTTGGCGCCGGCCGCGACCGCCGCGCGGATCGCCAGCGATCCGGAGTGGTTGTAGGTGCCGTCGCCCAGGTTCTGGAAGACGTGCTTTTCGCTGGTGAAGGGCGAGGCGCCGACCCAGGTCAGACCCTCGCCGCCCATGTGGGTGTTGAGGTCCGTCGAGGGGTCGTTGAAGCTGGCCATGTAGTGGCAGCCGATGCCGGCCAGCGCCCGGCTGCCCTCGGGCAGGCGGGTCGAGGTGTTGTGCGGGCAGCCCGAGCAGAAGAACGGCTTGCGCTGCTGGTCGCTGGCCAGGGTGACGGCGGCCATCGAGGCGGCCGAGACCCGGTCGAGGTAGGCCTGGGCCCGTTCCCGGTGCGGCCCGTCCGGCAGGTAGTTGTAGAGGTCCAGCGCGATGGCGGCGACGGTCAGGGAGCCGGTCTCCTCCATCAGCGGCCGGCCGGTTTCGTCGCGCTTGCCCACCACCCTGGGCCGGGCGTGGGCGGGCAGGTCGTAGAGGGCGTTGCGGGCCTGCACCTCGATCAGCGGCCGCTTGTGCTCGACCACCATCAGGGTCTCGAGCCCGGCGGCGAAGGCGCGCAGGCCCTGCGGCTCCAGCGGCCAGGGCATGCCGACCTTGTAGAGGGTCACGCCCAGGGCCGCGGCTTCCTCAAGGCTCATCCGCATGGCCGCGAAGGCCTCGAGCACGTCCTTGTAGGCCTGGCCCGAACAGACGATGCCCAGCCGGGGCCTGGGCGAGGCCAGGGCGACGCGGTCGACGCCATTGGCGCGGGCGAAGGCCAGGGCGGCGGGGATGCGGTAACTTCGAAGCCTGTGTTCCTTGTCCATCGGCTGGTCCTTCAGCCGGATGTGCAGGCCGCCCGGCGGCGTGGCGAACTCCGGCAGGACGATGCGATGGCGGTCCAGCGACACATCGACGGTGACGCCGCTGTCCATGGTGTCGGCCAGCGCGATCAGGCCCGTCCACAGGCCGCTGAACCGCGACAGCGACAGGCCCAGCAGGCCGTAGTCGAGGACCTCCTGCACGTCGGCCGGCGACAGCACCGGCATCTCGAAGTCCTGGAAGGCGTATTCGGACTGCGAGGGCAGGGTCGAGGACTTGCAGTTGTGGTCGTCGCCGGCGACGGCCAGCACCCCGCCCCGGGGCATCACGCCGGCGAAGTTGGCGTGCTTGAAGACGTCGCCGGTGCGGTCGACGCCCGGCGCCTTGCCGTACCACATGGCGAAGACGCCGTCGTAGCGGGCGCCCGGGAACAGGTTGGCCTGCTGGCTGCCCCAGACGGCGGTGGCGGCCAGGTCCTCGTTGAGGCCTTCCTGGAAGACGATCTCATGGCTCTTCAGCAGCTTGCCGGCCCGCGCCGCCTGCTGGTCGAGGCCGCCGAGCGGAGACCCGCGGTAGCCGGAGACGTAGCCCGCCGTGTTCAGGCCCTCGCGCAGGTCGAGCCGGCGGCGGTCGAGCATGACCCGGATGAGAGCCTGGACCCCGGTGATGAAGGCGCGGCCGTCTTCGAGAAGATATTTGTCGTCCAGCGTCACATCAGCGTGGCGCATTGAAAAAACTTTCCTTTGGCGGGGCGTCAGCGGCTTGCAAGATCATATAAGCACGGCGAAATTGCTTGCCAAAGCCGTGCCCCTCCGCGCGCCCGTCGCGGCAAGATCGGGGCGCAGATCGCCTGTTTAGGGGGAAAAACGATTGTCCGAACAGCTCGACGCGGTTGACGCAAAGATTCTCGATCTGATCCAGCACGACGCCAGCCTGTCCGTGGCCGAAATCGCCGAACGGGTGGGCCTCAGCTCGAGCCCCTGCTGGCGACGGATCAAGCGCCTGGAGGACGCCGGCGTCATCCAGCGGCGGGTGACCATCCTCGACCGGGAGCAGCTGGGCCTGGGATTCGAGGTCTACTGCACGGTCAAGCTCAGCCTGCCGACCAAGGAGAACCTCGAACTGTTCGAGGCCAACGTCGCCCGATGGCCCGAGGTGGTGCAGTGCGCCACCGTCACCGGCGCCGCCGACTACGAACTGCGCATCGTCACCCGCGACATGCACGCCTTCGACGACTTCCTGCGCGACAAGATCCTGTCGCTGGGCCTGGTGTCGAACATCGAGAGCCGCATCGTCATCCGGGGCGTCAAGAACACCACCGCCGTCCCGCTCGGCATGGTCAGCCCCTATGTCAGCCCGCACGGGTAGGGCCGTCGGGGCGGCGCTGGCCGCCCTGCTGCTGATCGCCGCCGACGCCGGGGAGAGCCGGCTGGAACAGTATTTCCGGCTGCGGGAGGAAGGCGGCGCGGCGGCGCAGGCGGGCGACCTGGCGAGGGCCGAGGCGAAGCTGGAGGCCGCCCATTCCCTGTTTCCCACCGCGCCCGGAGCCCTGATCCGGCTGGCCCGCGTCGAGGTCGCCGCCGGCAAGCCCGGGGAAGCCGTCGCGCACCTGGCGGCCTACGCCGATCTCGACCTGACCTGGAACGTGGCCGGCGATCCGGCCCTGAAGGCGCTGATCGGCCGTCCCGATTTCGCGCCCGTGGCGGCGCGGCTGGCGAAGAACGCCGAGCCGGTCGGCGCGCCGCAGGCGATCGCCACCCTCGGTGAGGCCGGAGAGGTCTTCGAGGGCGTCGTCCATGTCGACGGCGGCTGGGTGCTGAGCACGGTGGCCGGACGCGGTCTGGTCCGCCGCGACCCGGACGGCTCCCTGCGCACGCTGCTGGCGCCCGACGCCGGGACCGGCGGCCTGTTCGGCATGGCCTGGGACGCCGAGCGCAAGGTGCTTTGGGTCGCCGAATCGCGCGGTCCGGGCATCCCCGGCTCGACCGGCGAGGCGCGGACCGGCCTGCTGAAGGTCTCCTGGCCGGACGGCAGGGTGCTGGCGCGTTACGTCGCGCCCGATGACGGCCGAAAACGGCAGCTGGGCGACGTCGCGCTCGGCGAGGACGGCGCGGTCTACGCCAGCGACAGCGTCGGCGGGTCGATCTGGCGGCTGAAGCCCGCGGCCGGCGAGCTGGAGCTGTTCGTCGATTCCCGCGAACTGGGCTCGCCGCAGGGCATGACGGTCTGTCCGGGCGGCCGGGCGATGCTCGTCGCCGACTATCCCAGCGGCCTGCACCGCGTCGACCTGAGGTCCGGCGCCCTGACGCCGGTGGGCGGCGAGCGGGTGACGCTGGCCGGGACCGACGGCCTGTTCCGCGTCGAGCACGACTTCGGCATGCGCAACGCCGGCCCGCCGCCCGTGGCGGTGGCGGCGACGCAGAACGGGATCACGCCGGCGCGGCTGATGTTGCTGCGCCTCAGCCCGGACTGCGACGCGATCGAGGCGTCGTCCGTGCTCGCCGCCGGTCACCCGGGCATGAACGACCTGACGCTGGGCGCGTTCGGCGGCGGGGCCATCGTCTTCATCGGCGCGTCCGGCTGGGCGGGCTATGACGGCGAGGGCAGGCCGACCGCCCGGCCGCCCAGTCCCGCGAACCTGCTGCTGCTCCCGCCGCCCTACGGAGACTGACGGTGATCGACCTCATCCTCGACCAACGCCGGCGGGACCTGGGCGGGTTCGAGGTCGGCCGGGTGCTGCCCCAGGCGCCGCGGCGGATGGTGGGACCGTTCGTCTTCTTCGATCACATGGGGCCGGCCGACTTCCGCCCCGGATTCCCGCGCGGCGTCGACGTGCGGCCGCATCCGCACATCGGCCTTTCGACGCTCAACTACCTGTTCGAGGGCGAGATGACGCATCGCGACAGCGTCGGCTCCGAGGTCGTCATCCGGCCGGGCGAGGTCAACTGGATGACCGCCGGACGCGGCGTCACCCATTCCGAGCGGTTTGAGGGCCTGCGCGAGCGCGGCGGGCGGATGAACGGCGTCCAGACCTGGCTGGCGCTGCCGGCCGAGCACGAGGAGACCGAGCCGGCCTTCTCGCACCACGCCGGGAACGAGGCCCTGCCCTTCTACGAGGGCCGGGGCATGAGCGCGCGCCTGGTGGCCGGCGCGGCCTTCGGCGCCCGGGCCGAGGCGCCGGTGTTCTCGCCGCTGTTCTATATTCACTGGGAGCTGGCCGAGGGCGTCACCGCGGGCCTGCCCGCCGAGTATCCGGAGCGGGCGGCCTATGTCGCCAGGGGCAGCGTCGAGATCGACGGCCAGACCCTCGGCGAGGGCCGCATTGCCGTGTTCGCGCCCGGACAGACCGTGCCGGTCACGGCCTTGACCGCGGCCAGCGTGATCCTGATCGGCGGCGAGCCGGTGGGCGAGCGGTTCGTCGACTGGAACTTCGTCTCGTCCAGCCGCGACCGCATCGAACAGGCCAAGGCCGACTGGCGGGCCGGCCGCATGAAGCTGCCCGACCTCGACGACGGCGAGTTCATCCCCCTGCTGTAGGGTCCGGACCCGATAGGGTTCCAGCGAATTCAACGGCTTGCCCCTACCATCCGCTCATCCCGGCGAATGCCGGGACCCAGATCTCATAGCTCTGACGCTGATGGGATGGCCTCGGCGCTTGTAGAACCCACGCCCGCGCCATTCCATCTGGGCCCCGGCATTCGCCGGGGTGAGCGGTATTGAGTACAGACCCTAGCCGGCGAACGGACAGGAACGGGCGCGACGGTCCGTCGGGCCGGGGCGCCCGGCCCGATGGCATGGGCCGTCAAACATCTTGCATCGGGCGTTGTTGCAATTCATTCTCATCCGCATGACACGCAGGAGCGAGACATGGTGCTGCGCGGCCTGGGCCCCTGTCTGATCGCGCGCCTGCTGCGGGCGGAGCGAGGGGACGACCGGGCGGGAAACGACGGCGTCGAGCGCCCGGCGGCGGGGGCCCGGGACGGAACCCCGGCCGAGCGCCGGCCGGCGAATCCGGTGCGCTGAGTGGGGACCGGCGCTGACGGGGACAGCTAACGCAGTTCCCTATGATTTCAGCGCCTTGCGGGCGGCGAGGGCGTATTCGGCGCCGGTCCAGAGGGTGACCGCCACGGCCAGCCACAGGCCGACATCGGCGACGAGGTTGGCGTCCTGGGCCAGCTGCGGGTCCTGCGGCAGGTTCCAGACGACCCAGCCGCCGACGAACATCTGCAGGCCGAAGGCGACGAGCTGCAGGGTCGTCTTCCACTTGGCGAGCAGGGTGACCGGCAGGGTCACGCCGCGGGGGGCCAGGACCTCGCGGAGGGCGCTGACGGCGAACTCCCGGAACAGGATCAGCCCGCCGGCCAGGGCGGCGGTCCACGAGCCCAGGGTGGCCAGGCCGACCACCACGCCGGCGATCAGGACCTTGTCGGCGATGGGATCGAGGATGGCGCCGGCCAGGCTCTCGACCTTGAACCGCCGCGCCAGCCAGCCGTCGAGGAAGTCGGTGACGGCGGCGACGACGAACCCCCAGAAGGCGGTGAGGTAGAGGGCCATGAGCAGAACCCGGGGTTCGAGCCCCCGGCTCGCCGCCCACAGCACGAACGGCTGCGAGGCCATGCCCATCAGAGCCAGGAAGACCACCAGGGTCAGGACCAGCCGCAGGCCGGTGAGGAGGTTGGGCAGGTGTCTCATGGACCGGGTGTAGCGGTTCCTTCCGCACCCGTCATCCTCGGGGCGGAAACTGGAGGGACAGGAATTGGAGGGACAGCTTACTCATTTCCCCCGCCTTCCCGCCGCCCGGCCGGAAATGAGTAAGCTGTCCCTCCAATTCCGCGGGTCACTTCCGGAAATGCGCGTGGATGCGCTCGGCCAGCGCGGCGCTGACCCCCGCGACCTTCATCAGGTCGGCGACGCTGGCCTTGCCGACCTCGCGGGCGGAGCCGAAGGCGTGCAGCAGCGCCTTCTTGCGGCCCGGCCCCACGCCGTCGATCTCGTCCAGCGGATTGCGGCGCATCTCCATGCCGCGGCGGGCGCGATGGCTGCCGATGGCGAAGCGGTGCGCCTCGTCGCGCAGGCGCTGGAGGTAGTAGAGCACGGGCGACCTGGGCTCGAGCATGAAGGGCTCCCTGCCGGGCAGGAAGAAGCGCTCCAGCCCCGCGTCGCGGTCCGGCCCCTTGGCGACGCCGACCACGGCGATGTCGTCGACGCCGAGGTCGGCCATCACCGCCAGCGCCGCGTCGAGCTGGCCGCGGCCGCCGTCGATCAGCACCAGGTCGGGCCGGGCCGAGTCGTCGCCGCCCTCCTCCTCCTTGACCAGGCGCGAGAAGCGGCGGCGCAGCACCTCCTTCATCATGCCGTAGTCGTCGCCGGGGGTCAGGTCGGACGAGCGGATGTTGAACTTGCGGTACTGGTTCTTCAGGAAACCCTCCGGCCCGGCCACCACCATGCCCCCGACGGCGTTGGTCCCCATGATGTGGCTGTTGTCGTAGACCTCGATCCGCTCGGGACTGGCCTCCAGGCCGAAGGCCTCGCAGAGGCCGGCCAGCAGCTTCGACTGGGCCGAACTCTCGGCCATGCGGCGGCCCAGCGCCTCGCGGGCGTTGAGCAGGGCCTGATCGACCAGCGCCTTCTTCTCCCCGCGCTGGGGCCGCAGGATCTCGACCTTGCGACCGCCCTTCTGGGCGAAGGCCTCGGCCAGGAGCTCGACCTCGACCGGCGCGACATTGACCAGCACCTGCCGGGGGATCGGCTTGTCGTCGTAGAACTGGCCGAGGAAGGCGCCCATGACCTCGGCGTCGGCGTCGGACCGGTCGACGCGGGGGAAGTAGGCGCGGTTGCCCCAGTTCTGGCCGGCGCGGAAGAAGAACACCTGGACGCAGGCCTGGCCGCCCTCGGCGTGCAGGGCGAAGACGTCGGCCTCCTCCACCGTCTCGGGATTGACCTGGGTCTCCTGGGCCACCGACGACAGGGCGCGGATGCGGTCGCGCAGGCGGGCGGCGCGCTCGAACTCCATCGCGTCGCTCGCGGCCTGCATCTCGGCGGCCATGCGGGCCATCACCGCCCGGCTGCGGCCGCGCAGGAAGGCCTCGGCCTCGTCCACCAGCCGGCCGTAGTCCTCCAGGTCGATCAGGCCCGTGCAGGGCGCGGCGCAGCGGCGGATCTGGTGCAGCATGCAGGGCCGGGTGCGGCTCTCGTAGACGCTGTCCGAGCAGGACCGCAGCAGGAAGGCCTTCTGCAGGGTGTTGAGCGTGCGGTTCACCGCCCCGGCCGAGGCGAAGGGGCCGAAATAGTCGCCCTTGATCGTGTGCGCGCCGCGATGCTTGCGCAGCTGGGCGGCCGGATGCTCGCGGCGGATGACGATCTCGGGGAACGACTTGTCGTCGCGCAGCAGCACGTTGAAGCGCGGCTTCATCTGCTTGATGAGGTTGATCTCGAGCAGCAGGGCGTCGGTCTCGGTGCGGGTCTGGACGAACTCCATGGCCCGGGTCAGGTCGACCATCAGGGCGATGCGGTTGGTGTGGAACCGGCCCTGGGCGTACTGCACCACCCGCTTCCTAAGCGATCGCGCCTTGCCGACGTAGAGCACCTCGCCGTCCTCGCCGATCATCCGGTAGACGCCCGGGCGATCGGGCAGCCGCCGGGCATGGTCGGCGATCAGGGCGGCGCCCGAGAGGGGCGCGGTGGCGGGAGCGTCGGTCACGGCGGGACTATAGGGGAGTCGGAGGGGCGGAGTGAGGGCGGCCGTGCGTCCTTCGGCACGCCGCTTCGCGGCTGCTCAGGATGACGTATTCATCAGCGCGCCAAATACGTCATCCTGAGCAGCATGCCCGGACCTGGTCCGGGAATGCGTGTCGAAGGACGCACATCGTCGGGCGAGAGCCCGCCAATTTCGCACCCTTTCGATCGCGTCGCGCTACCGCCCCTTCCACGCCGGTTTGCGCTTTTCGCCCCAGGCGGCGACGCCTTCGCGGCGGTCTTCGGAGCGGGCCAGCGCATTGTAGGCCTTGAGTTCGGCCTCGATGGCCTGGACCATGTCGAGGTTGGCGGTCTCGGCAGCGACCTGGCGGATGTTGCGGACGCTGAGGGGGGCGTTGGCGGCGATCCTGGCGGCGGCGGCGACGGCTTGCGGGACGAGGTCGGCCAGGGGGACGGCCCTGTTGACGACGCCCCAGGCGACGCCCTCCCCGGCGGTGAAGGGATCGCCGGTGAGGAGGATTTCGCGGGCCCGCCCCTGCCCCGCCGCGCGGACGAGGTTCTGGACGCCGCCGAGGCCGGGCATGATGCCGAGCTTGACCTCCGGCAGGGCGAAGCGGGCGCCCTCGGCCGCGTAGATGAAGTCGCAGTTCAGCGCGATCTCGCAGCCGCCGCCGTAGGCCGCGCCGTTGACCGCCGCGACGACCGGGACGCCGGCTCCGCGGAGGGCGTCGCGCATGGCCTCGAACAGGCGGTGCTGGTCGGCCCATTGGGCGTCGGTCATGCCGTCGCGCTCCTTGAGGTCGGCGCCGGCGCAGAAGACCCTGTCGCCCGCGCCGGTGAGGACGACGGCGCGGGTGTCCGGCGGGAGGGTCTCGAAGACGCCCTTCAGCTCCTCCGCCATCAGGGTCGACAGGGCGTTGCCCGCCGCCGGCCGGTCGAGGGTGATCAGGAGGACCCCGTCGGCGGCCGGCTCGAGGCGGAGGGTGTCGAAGTGCTGGGCGGGCATGGTGGCGGAGGCTAGCGGCGGGCTTCGCCACTGTCATCCCACGCGCGGCGCTGACCCCTCCACCGGCTTCGCCGGTCCCCCTCCCCCAGCGCTTCGCTCCGGGGAGGATCTCCGGAGCCGTCACCAAGACCCATGGAGGCCAGCGCGCCGCGCGGCTTGGAGGACAGCCGCCCTCGGCGTCAGGCCCTACCTAGTCCCGAACAGGCGGTCCCCCGCGTCGCCGAGGCCGGGGACGATGTAGCCGTGGTCGTCGAGGCCGCGGTCGACTCCGGCCGCCCAGATCGGCACGTCGGGGTGGTCGCCGCGGACGGCCTCGAGGCCCGGCGGGGCGGCGAGGATGCAGACCAGGCGGATGTCGCGGGCCCCTGCCTCCTTCAGCCGCTCGATGGCCGCGCGGGCGGTGACGCCGGTGGCCAGCATCGGGTCGACGACGATGACCGTGCGCTCGGCCAGGGTGTCGGGGACCTTGAAATAGTATTCCACCGCCGCCCGCGTGCCGGGATCGCGGTAGAGGCCGATGTGGGCGACCCGGGCGGAGGGGACGAGGTCGAGCATGCCCTCCAGCATCCCCTCCCCGGCCCGCAGGATCGAGGCGAAGACCAGCTTCTTGCCCGCGATTTCGGGGGCCGTGGTGGTTTCCAGCGGCGTCGTCACCGCGCGCCCGGTGAGGGCGAGGTCGCGGGTCACCTCGTAGCAGAGCAGGGTCGCGATCTCGCGCACCAACTCGCGGAACGTCTTGGTCGAGGTCTCCCGATCGCGCAGCCGGGTCAGCTTGTGCTGCACCAGCGGGTGGTCGACCACCGTCACGCCTTGCCATCCGTTCATCAGAACACCGTCCCGTCGCTCGTGATCCTCAGGGGCGGACCGCCGCCCTCGCGGCGCTCCCTGGCGAGTACGCGGCCGGCCGCCCAGGTCCCGCCCTCCAGCACGCGGGCGAGGGGGAAGTCGGCCTCCGCCACGCCCAGCCGCTCGCGCACCAGCGGGGCGATGCGGTCGAGCAGGGCGACCGTCAGGCCGCGCCAGGTGACGACCAGCGGATCGCCGACGCCGTGCGTGCGGTCAAGGTCGGCGGGGTCCCTGAGGACCAGCACGCCGGCGTCGACGAACAGGCCGCCGTTGCGATATTCGGCCAGACCCGTCAGGCCGTCGAGCCCCTCCACCGCGATCCCCGCCGCCTCCAGCGGCTCGATCAGGCTGTAGGCCAGCCACTGGGAGAGCTTGTGGATGGGGACCAGGCCGTCGGTGGCGTCGTCGCGACGGATCGCCGGGTGGCGCCAGGTGTCGCCGAGGGGGACGCCGCCGAGGCTGAGGCGGTTCTCCCAGATGGGGCCGAGCCGCTCGAGCAGCACCTCGAGGATCGCCGGGGCCGGCAGGCGGCCCTCCACGGCGCGGGCGGCCAGGGCGTCGAAGAGGTCGCCCGGTCGGCCGACCGCCGCGCCCAGCCGGCGCAGCAGGGCCGCGCGGCCCTCCAACCCGACCAGCGGATTGTCGGCCGAGACCTGGAAGGCCGTCGCCAGGGCTTCGGCGGCGAGACCGGCGAGGCCGTCGGCGCGGAGGGAGACGCCGTCCGCCGCCAGGGCGCCCGACTGGAACAGCCGGAAGCTGGCGATCCCCAGACCCTCGGAGCGGCGGCTGACGCTGGCCGTGGCCGCGTCGGCGAAGCGCCAGTCGGGCCCGGCGCCGGCGTCGAGCAGCACCGAGGCGATGGCGAGGTCGAAGGCCGCCCGCGCCCGCTCCTCCCGGCTCGTCCAGGCCGTGGCGGCGGCGAGTTCGGCCCACAGGTCGCGGCCGTCGACCACGAAATGGCGCCAGCGGGCGTGAAAGGGGACCTGCAGGGTCGGATATTGACGACGGATCACCGCGGCGACGGTGTCGGCGGCCTCCGGCAGGCGATCGAGATCGACCCGCCACTCCGGCAGACCGCCCGCCTCGCAGATCGCCAGCATCTCATGCGCCCGCTCGCGGACGGCGGCGGCGGAGAGGAGGGAGCGGGCGAGGGCGGCGTCGGTCATCGCCCTTCTCCCCTTGCGGGAGAAGGTGGGCCGCGAAGCGGGTCGGATGAGGGGTATTCGGTGCTGACACCCTCATCCGTCAGGCTACGCCTGACACCTTCTCCCGCAAGGGGAGAAGGATTCCGAACTTCAGAACTCTTCAAGGTCGCGGCCCACCACCTTCTTGAGGTCGTCCTCGGTCGGGGCGCCGTCCGGGGTGTAGTAGCCGGCGGCCTTCTTGGCCTCCATCTCCACCGAGGCGTCGTCCGGGATCAGCCAGGCCGGGATCGGCACCCGCTCGCCGATCTGGATGCCGCCGGCGACCAGGGCGTCGTGCTTCATGTTCGACATGGAGACGAAGCGGTCGATGCGGCTGACGCCCAGCCAGTGCAGGACGTCGGGCATCAGCTGCTGGAAGCGGGCGTCCTGGACCCCGGCGACGCATTCGGTGCGCTCGAAGTAGGTGGCCGCCTGGTCGCCGCCGGGCTGGCGCTTGCGGGCGTTGTAGACGAGGAACTTGGTGACCTCGCCGAGCGCCCGGCCTTCCTTGCGGTTGTAGACGATGAGGCCGGCGCCGCCGGCCTGGGCCTCGGCGACGCACTCCTCGATGCCGTGGATCAGGTAGGGGCGGCAGGTGCAGATGTCCGAGCCGAACACGTCGCTGCCGTTGCACTCGTCGTGGACCCGGCAGGTCAGGCGGCGGCCGGGGTCGGCGATCGCGGCCGGGTCGCCGAAGATGTAGAGGGTGATGCCGCCGATGGGCGGCAGGAAGACCTTGATGTCGGGCCGGGTGACCAGCTCGGGGTACATGCCGCCCGTCTGTTCGAACAGGGTGCGGCGCAGCTGGGTTTCGTCGACCTCGAACCGCTCGGCGACGCCCGGCAGGTGCCAGACCGGGTCGATCGCGGCCTTGGTCACGGCGACGTCGTGGGACTCGTGGACCACGGCGCCGTCGACCTTGAGGCGGCCGGCGGCGATGGCCTGGCTGATCTCCGGCAGGGACAGGCGGGCCTTGGTGACGGCGATGGAGGGGCGGATATCGACCCCCTCGGCCACCTCGGCGGCGAAGTCCTGCTGGATGCGGTGACCCCAGGGGTCGAGCGAGACGATCCGGCGCGGGTCGGCCCACTGGCCGAACGGCCCGACCTCGACCACCGGGGCGGTGTCGGTGAGGTCGGGGCGAACCAGCGGGTTCAGGGCCCCCGACGAGATCGCCAGCGCCCGGTACACGCTGTAGGCGCCGCCGTGGGCGCCGATGGCGTTGCGGTCGCCGCCGGCGTTGACGGTGGCGACCACCGGGCCGCGCTCGCGGGCGGTCGGGGCGCCCCAGGCGATGGGGAATCGGGCGGGCGCGCCGGACCCTGGATGGGAGGTCAGGCGGATGTGGCCTTGCTTATTCACGGACATTCTCAGCTCGCGCGCTGACGGCGCCTCCAGAATCGAAAAGGCCCCTGCCGGTTTTCGCCGGCGAGGAGCCTTTGAGCGAGGATAGTGCTCCGGCGATTCCGGATTGGCAAGCCGGCGCCCTATCGCGCCTACGAGGCGCCGACCGGGGCCTGCCCGCCGCCCGCGCGCGCCTTGACGCCGCCGCGCGCCGCCCGTGAGATGGCGCCATGACCGACGATCTCGACGCCTTCGTCCGCGGCCTGCCCAAGGCCGAGCTCCATCTGCACATCGAGGGCAGCCTCGAGCCCGAGCAGATGTTCGAGTTCGGCCGCCGTAACCGTATCGACATGCCGTTCAGGACCGTGGAGGAGGTGCGGGCCGCCTACGCCTTCTCCAACCTGCAGGACTTCCTGGACATCTACTACCAGGGCGCCGGGGTGCTGCGGACCGAGCGGGACTTCCAGGAGATGGCCATGGCCTATTTCCGCCGGCTGCACGCCGACGGGGGACGGCACGCCGAGATCTTCTTCGATCCCCAGACCCACACCGACCGCGGCCTGCCCTTCGGCGTCGCCGCCGAGGGCCTGCTGGCCGGGATGGCCGAGGCGGAGGCCGCGTTCGGGATCACCTCCAGCCTGATCATGTGCTTCCTGCGCCACCTGGACGAGGACGCCGCCTTCGCGACCCTGAACCAGGCCGAGCCCTACCTCGACCGGATCGTGGGGGTGGGGCTGGATTCGTCGGAGGTGGGCCATCCGCCCTCGAAGTTCGCGCGGGTGTTCCGGGCGGCGCGGGAGCGGGGCCTCGCCCTCTGCGCCCACGCCGGCGAGGAGGGGCCGCCCGAGTACGTCCGGGAGGCGCTGGACCTGCTGAGGGTCGACCGCATCGACCACGGCAACCGGGCGCTGGAGGACGAGGTTCTCGTGAAGCGGCTGGCGGCGTCGGACATGACGCTGACCGTCTGCCCCCTGTCGAACCTGAAGCTGTGCGTGGTGAAGGACCTCAAGGACCATCCGATGAAGCGGATGCTGGAGCTGGGCCTGAAGGCCACCTGCAACAGCGACGACCCGGCCTATTTCGGCGGCTACATCGGCGACAACTACGTCAGGACGGCGAGGGCCGTCGGCCTGACGAAGGCGGACCTCGTCACCCTGGCGCGGAACAGCTTCACCGGCTCGTTCCTGGATGAGGAACGGGTGGCGAGGCGGCTGGCCGAGATCGAGGCGTATGTGGGATAGGGCGGTTCGGACATAGTCATGAGCCGTCTGACTGCTCCATCGGCCATGTGCCATGTCTACGTTCTCGGAAGAGACGCCTATGTCCCCACGGTCGCTATCGCGCCGTTCGGGTACGTCGATTTTCCTCCTGTCGCTCATGCCACCTTCGCCGAGCCGGCGGATTTGGCGGCGCTCGTGAGAAGCCGCCTCGAGGGCGGTCTCACGCGGGTGGAGACGACATTCAAGGACCCTCGGTTGGCCGCTGTTCCGACAGCGGCCGCCGCGAAGTCATGGAAGGCCTTTGAAAAGAAGGCGACCCTCTTTGAACTTCGGCTCGGGGACGAGCCCTTCGCGCAGCACGTTCATCGACTGGATATCGACAACAACCTGGCGGCCACCAACACGACTCGCCTGCCTTTGGCGACGCAAGACATCGGGCCCGCGACCGAAGCATTTGTTGCGTGGATCATGGAAAGGTCAGCGCCCTGATGTCGGCGCCCCCTCCACCCTCCTTCGGATGGCTGCCTCTCCGAAGGGGAGGATCGCAAGATTGTGGGACACGCACCGTTCATGCGGGCATGAACGGTGCATGTCCCCGGTCAGCGGGGCCTACGGCGTGATGCGGTAGCGGCCCATGCGGTCGGGGCAGACGCGGACGTAGCGGTATTCGACGCGGCCGGCGTACTCGGCCGGGGCCGGGGCCAGGCGGCAGCCGCGGCGGTTGTAGTAGGTGTAGCCGTAGCGGTCGCGCTCCCACCGGGCCTCGCGGTAGGGGATGGTCTGGGCCCGGGTGAAGTAGTAGCCGCGGCTATCGCAGCGCGCCGAGCCGCGGCCGACGCTGGCGCCCAGGGCCCCGCCGACCACGGCGCCGAGCACCGCGCCTTCGGTCTGCACGTCGGTGGCGGCCACGTTCGAGCCGATCGCCGCCCCGGCGAGGGCGCCGATGACCAGGCCGGCGGCGGTGCTGCCGTCGCGACGGCGCTCGCAGGGGCTGTCGCGATAGGCGCGATAGGGCTCGGTGGCCGAGACGTCGTAGCCGTAGTAGCCGGC
>JBMOOF010000046.1:0-13953 GCA_049323695.1 Pseudomonadota bacterium | reverse complement strand
TAGGGATAGGGCTCCCAGCGCCAGGCGCCGTAGCGGCGTTCGTAGGCGCCGAAGCCGAAGCGGGCGTCATAGGCGGCGCGGTCGCGCAGGAACTGCTCGCGGCGCGCGTCATAGGCCCGGCGCTGGTCGTCGTAGTCGCTCCGCCGATCCTGGTAGGAGTCGTTCTGCCGCTCGTACATGCGCTGCCGGGCCCAGTATTCCTCCCAGGTCGGGACCGCGCTCTGCGCGAGCGCGCCGCCGGCGGCGAGGCTGAGGGCCCCCGCCAGGGCGATGATCTTGGTGTTCATGGTCGTCGCTCCGTGTCCTCTTCGAGCGGAGCGGCAAGTCGGCTCTCCCGGGACCGGTCTGGCGCTCGCGCGGCCTCCCCCGGCTCGGACAGAAAGAACGTTCCGCGCGGACAGGGGTTGCGCGGCCGGAAGCAGGGTCAGGTCAGAGGCCCAGCACCGCCTTGGCGATGATGTTGCGCTGGATCTCGTTGGAGCCGCCGAAGATCGAGGTCTTGCGCATGTTGAAGTAGGTCGGCGCGGCCTTGCCCGCGTAGTCCGGGCCGATCGGGCCGACATTGTCGCCCAGACCCCGGGCGTAGGGGGCGCCGTAGTGGGCGGCGGCCTCCAGGGTCAGCTCGGTCAGGCGCTGGCCGACCTCGGTGCCCTTGACCTTCAGCAGCGAGGCCTCCGGCCCGGGGCCCCTGCCCTTGCTCTCCGAGGCGAGGGTGCGCAGTTCGGTGTACTCCAGGGCCGCCAGGTCGACCTCCAGCTCGGCCACCCGGCGGCGGAAGTCGGCGTCGCGGATCAGCGGCCGGCCGTCGTCGGCCAGCTCGGCGGCGGCCAGCTCGCGCAGCTTCTCGACGCCGCGTTTGGAGCGGGCGACGCCGGCGATGCCGGTGCGCTCGTGGCCGAGCAGGTACTTGGCCACCGTCCAGCCCTTGTTCTCCTCGCCGATCAGGTTCTCGACGGGGACCTTCACATTGTCGAGGAAGACGTCGTTGACCTCGTGGCCGCCCTCGATGGTGATGATCGGGCGCACCTCGATGCCCGGCGTCTTCATGTCGATCAGCAGGAAGGAGATGCCCTCCTGCTTCTTGGCCGACGGATCGGTGCGGACCAGGAAGAAGCCCCAGTCGGCGAAATGGCCCTGGGTGGTCCAGGTCTTCTGGCCGTTGACGATGTAGTATTCCTTGCCGTCGTCGCCCCTGACGCGCTCGGCGCGGGTCGCAAGGCCGGCGAGGTCGGAGCCGGCGCCCGGCTCGCTGTAGCCCTGGCACCACCAGATGTCGCCGGTGAGCGTGCCGGGCAGGAACCTGGCCTTCTGCTCGGGCGTGCCGAAGGTGTAGAGCACCGGCCCGATCATGCCGATGCCGAAGGCCGTCTGGCTGGTCTGGGCCCGGGCCAGCTCTTCGCTGAAGATGTACTTGCGCACCGGGTCCCAGCCCGTGCCGCCGTATTCCACCGGCCAGGACGGGACCAGCCAGCCCTTGTTGTTGAGGATCCGGTGCCAGGCGAGGATGTCCGCCTTGCCGAGGTGCTCGCCCGCCTCCTGCTTGCGACGGACCTCGGCCGGGTAGTTGGCCTCGATCCAGTCACGGACCTCTTTGCGGAATTCAGCGTGCTCCGGAAGGAAATCGAGGTCCATCTTCTGCTCCCTTTGGCGGCTCACCGCGTCCTTCGACACGGCCCTTCGGGCCTGCTCAGGATGACGTTTTGAGCATACGTCATGGTGAGCAGCGCGAAGCGCGTGTCGAACCCCGCAACGAGATTCCGCGCCCTTCTTTCTCAACCGGCTGGACTCTGTCGGTCTCGCTCGGCAGTTTGCCGTCAAACAAGTGTTTCAACGAACGATAGGGGCGAGGCGTCATGGCCGCAATCAATTCCGTCACCGATCTGACGCGCGAAGGCGACATCGCGGTCATCACCCTCAACTCGCCGCCGGTGAACGCACTGTCGTTCAATGTCCGCGACGGCCTCTACGAGGGCTTCAAGGCCGCCATCGCCGACGAGGCGGTGAAGGCCATCGTGCTGATCTGCGAGGGCCGCACCTTCATCGCCGGCGCCGACATCAGCGAGTTCGGCGGAGCCCAGAAGGGCGCCAGCCTGTTCGAGGTCCAGGACATGATGGAGACCAGCCCCAAGCCCGTCGTCGCCGCGATCCACGGCACGGCGCTGGGCGGCGGGCTGGAGGTGGCGCTGGTCGCCCACTACCGCGTGGCCGTTCCCTCGGCGAAATGCGGCCTGCCGGAGGTGAACATCGGCCTGCTGCCCGGCGCCGGCGGCACCCAGCGGCTGCCGCGCATCGTCGGCGCCGCCAAGGCGCTGGAGATGGTCACCAGCGGCCAGCACGTGCCGGCCAGGGACTGCCTGGCCATGGGCCTGGTCGACGCGGTGGTGGAGGAAGGCCAGCTGCGCGAGGGGGCCATCGCCTTCGCCAAGAGGGTGCTGGCCGAAAACCTGCCGCTGAAGAAGGTGCGCGACCGCGAGGTGGCCGGCGGCTCGCCCGAGCTGTTCGCCGAGTTCCGCAAGGCCAACGGCCGCAAGTTCCGCGGCTTCCTGGCGCCGGAATACAACATCCGCTGCATCGAGGCGGCCGCGACCCAGCCCTTCGAGGAGGGCCTGAAGACCGAACGCAAGCTGTTCATGGAGCTGGTCACCGGCCCGCAGTCGGCCGCCCAGCGCCACGTCTTCTTCGCCGAGCGCCAGGCGAACAAGATCCCGGACGTGCCCGAGGACACCCCGATCATCCCCGTCAGCAAGGTGGGCGTCATCGGGGCCGGCACCATGGGCGGCGGCATCGCCATGAACTTCCTGAACGTCGGCATCCCGGTGACCATCGTCGAGACCAAGCAGGATGCGCTGGACCGCGGCCTCTCGGTCATCCGCAAGAACTACGAGAACACCGCCAAGCGCGGGCGTCTGACCCTGGACGACGTCGAAAAGCGCATGGGCCTGCTGACCGGCACCCTGAACCTCGAGGACCTGGCCGACAGCGACCTCGTCATCGAGGCCATCTTCGAGAACATGGCCGTCAAGAAGGAGGTGTTCGGCAAGCTGGACGCCATCGTCAAGGACGGCGCGATCCTGGCCACCAACACCTCGGCGCTGAACATCGACGAGATCGCCAGCGCCACGCAGCGGCCGGAGGCGGTGATCGGCCTGCACTTCTTCTCGCCGGCCAACGTCATGCGCCTGCTGGAGGTGGTCCGCGCCGACCATACGTCGAAGAGCGTGATCGCCACATCGATGCAGCTGGCCAAGAAGATCGGCAAGGTCGCCGTGCTGGTCGGCGTCTGCCCCGGCTTCGTCGGCAACCGCATGCTGTTCCAGCGCCAGAACCAGGCCCAGCGCCTGGTCATGGAAGGGGCCATGCCCTGGGACGTCGACCGGGTGCTCTACGACTTCGGCTTTCCGATGGGCCCCTTCGCCATGAGCGACCTGGCCGGCCTCGACATCGGCTGGAACAAGGAGAAGTCGAACGGCGAGACCATCCGCGACGTGCTCTGCGAGATGGACCGCCGCGGCCAGAAGACCGGCGCCGGCTACTATGACTACGACGAGAACCGCAACGCGCGGCCCTCGCCGGTGACCGAGGGCATCATCCGGGACTTCGCCGCGAAGCAGGGCCTGAACCAGCGGACCATCGACGACGAGGAGATCCTCGAGCGGACCATCTTCCCGATGATCAACGAGGGCGCGAAGATCCTCGAGGAGGGCAAGGCCATCCGCGCGTCGGACATCGATATCGTCTGGATCAACGGCTACGGCTGGCCCGTCTACCGCGGCGGTCCGATGTTCTACGCCGACCAGATCGGGCTGCCCAAGATCGTCGAGCGCCTGAAGCACTACCAGAACCAGATGGGCGACTTCTTCAAGCCCTCGGCGCTGCTGGAGAAGCTGGCGGCGGAGGGGAAGGGGTTCAGGGAGCTGTAGGTGAAGGGACGAGGGATCAGGGGCGAGGGGCGAGAGCGCGCTCGTCCCTCGCCCCTCGCTACTCGTCCCTTCCCGAACAAGAGGGAGCCCATGACCACCACCATCGCCGCCATGATCGCCGCCGATTTCGGGACCGTCCCGGACCTGATCCGGCTGCACGCCGCCGAGCGTCCCGACCATCCCGCGCTGGTGCAGGAGGGGCGGTCGCTGACCTATGGCGAGCTGGACGCCCTGATGGACCGCATCGCCGCGGGCCTGCAGCGGGACGGGGTCCGGCAGGGCCAGGCGATTTCGGTCTGCGCCTCGACTTCGCTGGAATACGCCGCCCTGTTCCTGGGCGGCCTGCGGGCCGGGGCGGCGGCGGCGCCGATCGCGCCCTCGTCAACGCCCGCGCAGATCGCGGCCATGGTCAACGACAGCGGGGCGTCGCTGTTCTTCCTGGACAAGGGCGTCGCCGGCGAGATGGGCGAGGCGCTGGGCCAGGTCGCCACCCGCCAGATCGCGCTCGACGGCTCGGACGCCGGCGAGGCCTTCGAAGCCTGGCTGCCGCCGGTCGGGACGAAACCGGCGCCCGTGGAGATCGGCCGCAAGGACCCGTTCAACATCATCTACAGCTCCGGCACGACCGGCACGCCCAAGGGCATCGTCCAGAGTCACGGCATGCGCTGGCGCCACCTGGCCCCGCGCGCCGACGGCGTCGGCTATGGCCCGAATGCGGTCGGCCTCATCTCGACGCCGCTCTATTCGAACACCACCCTGGTCTGCTTCTTCCCGACCCTGGCCGGGGGCGGGACGATGGTGATGATGCCCAAGTTCGACACGGTGACGTGGCTGGAGACCGCCCAGAGACACCGCGTCACCCACGCCATGCTGGTGCCGGTGCAGTATCGCCGGCTGCTGGAGCATCCGGACTTCGACCGCTACGACCTCTCCAGCTTCGTGATGAAGTTCGCCACCAGCGCGCCCTTCCCGGCCGAGCTGAAGAAGCAGGCGCTGGAGCGCTGGCCCGGCGGGCTGATCGAGTACTACGGCATGACCGAGGGCGGCGGCGGCTTCATCCTCTACGCCCACGAGCACCCGGACAAGCTGCACACCGTCGGGCGGCCGGGGCCGGGGGCGGTCATCAAGATGATCGACGAGGACGGCGCCGAGGTCGGGCCCGGCGAGGTGGGCGAGATCGTCGGCCGCTCGCCCTCGACCATGAGCGGCTACCACAACCAGCCGAAGAAGACGGCCGAGGCGCAGTGGATCGATCCGAAGACCGGCGAGGTCTACATCCGCACCGGCGACGTCGGGCGCCTCGACGAGGACGGCTTCCTGACCCTGATGGACCGCCGCAAGGACATGATCATCTCCGGCGGCTTCAACATCTATCCCAGCGACCTGGAGGCGGTGCTGGCGCAACACCCGGCCGTGGCCGAGGCGGCGGTGATCGCCGCCCCGTCCGACCAGTGGGGCGAGACGCCCGTGGCCTTCGTGGCCCTGAAGGACGGCGCGGCCGCCACGCCGGACGAGCTGAAGGCCTTCACCAACGCCAGGGTCGGCAAGACCCAGCGCCTCGCCGACGTGGTGCTGGTCGACGTCCTGCCGCGCAGCCACATCGGCAAGGTGCTCAAGCGCGAGCTGCGCGACGCCTACGTGGCTAGAGTGAGCACATAACCCTCAACGTCATGGCCCGACTTGTTCGGGCCACCCAAGCACGATGAGGAGGCAAGGCCGAGCGCCGCTGCAAAGACCGCGTGTCGACCCTGTCGCCGTGTTCGTGGGTGGCCCGAACAAGTCGGGCCATGACGGACGAGCAACACTGGCGCGAAGGTGACGCTGGAGTCACTATGCGTGACAAGGGCCCGCCAGACGGCCAACGGGAGGATGCGATGAGCGACGGAGCGGTTGACCTGGGCAAGGACGCCATGGCGGCGGCGCGCGAGCGGGCCTGGTCGATGCCGATCGACCAGATCGACGTCGCCGATCCCCTGCTGTTCCAGTCCGACACCCACTGGCCCTATTTCGAGCGGCTGCGGAAGGAGGCGCCGGTCCACCTGCAGACCGAGCACGAGTTCGGCCCCTACTGGTCGGTGACCCGCTACAACGACATCATGGAGGTCGACACCAACCACCAGGTGTTCTCGTCCGAGGGCGGCATCACCATCGCCGAGCCCAAGGACGACTTCCGGCTGCCGATGTTCATCGCCATGGACCCGCCCAAGCACGACGTGCAGCGCAAGACGGTGAGCCCGGTCGTCAGCCCCGGGAACCTGCAATACCTGGAGCCGATCATCCGCGAGCGGGCGGCGAGGATCCTCGACGAACTGCCCGTGGGCGAGGAGATCGACTGGGTCGACAAGGTCTCGGTCGAGCTGACCACCATGACCCTGGCCACCCTGTTCGACTTCCCCTTCGAGGAGCGGCGCAAGCTGACCTTCTGGTCGGACACGGCGACGGCCAGCAAGTATTCGCCGTTCTACAAGGGCGAGGATCACCGGCGGGCGACGCTGTTCGAATGCGTCGAGTATTTCACCCGGCTGTGGAACGAGCGGGTCAACGCCCCGCCCCGCAACGACCTGATCTCGATGCTGGCCCACGGGGAATCCACGCGGAACATGGACCGCATGGAATACCTGGGGAACCTGATCCTGCTGATCGTCGGCGGCAACGACACCACCCGCAACACCATCAGCGGTTCGATCCTGGCGCTGAACCAGAACCCGGACCAGTACGACAAGCTGCGGGCCGATCCCTCGCTGATCCCCTCGATGGTCAGCGAGACCATCCGCTGGCAGACGCCGCTGGCCCACATGCGGCGGCGGGCGACCCAGGACCATGTCCTGAACGGCCAGACCATCCGCAAGGGCGAGAAGGTCATCATGTGGTACGTCAGCGGCAACCGCGACGACACGGTGATCGCCGAGCCCGACCGCTACATCATCGACCGCGAGCGGCCCCGCCAGCACCTGTCGTTCGGATTCGGCATCCACCGCTGCGTCGGCAACCGGCTGGCCGAGCTGCAGCTGCGGATCATCTGGGAAGAGATCCTCAGGCGCTTCCCGCGGATCGAGGTCACCGGCGAGCCCGTGCGCGTCGCCTCGTCGTTCGTGAAGGGCTACGAGCACCTGCCGGTGGTGATCCCCGGGCGGACGTAGCCCGCGCCACACGATGCGTATCGCCGGTTGAGCGACCTTGGCGCCACGCGCCGGGTCCGGTAGCCACGGCGGGTGCGTAGGGGGAGTGATTCATGAAGCGCAGAATTCTGACGCGGGCCGTGCTGGCCTGCGCCATGGCCGCCGCGTCCGCCGCCTCGGCCCAGGATGCCGCGGCGCCCGCCGATGCGGCCCCGGCCGCCGCGCCGGCGACGGCCGATACGGCGCCGGCCGCGCCCGCGCCGGCCGCGCCCGCGCCGGGCATGGTTCGCGTGACCAATGGCGCGATCGTCACCATCGAGCTGGTCGACACCGTCACCTCGAAGACGGCGGTGAAGGGACAGAAGTTCGCCATCAAGCTCGCCGCGCCCCTGGTCGTCGACGGCCAGACCCTGCTGCCAGCCGGCGTCGGCGGCGTGGGCGAGGTCATCACGGTCGGCAAACCCGGCATCGGCGGCAAGCCCGGCGAGCTGATCCTCGCGGCCCGCTTCCTGACCTACAAGGGCCAGACCATCCCGCTGCGCGGCTTCCGCTTCGGCGCGGCCGGCAAGGACACATCCGCCGCGTCGCTGGCGGTCGGAATGGTGGTTCCGGTCGGCATCTTCATCACCGGCGGCCAGGTGGTGGCGCCCGCGGGCTCGCAGGGCACGGCCAAGATCGCCGTCGACATCGATCTGGCGCCGGTCTCCGGCGCCGCGGACGTTCAACCGCCCGCGCCGACCGCGCCGGCATCCACGGAGACCCCTCGATGACACCCTCGCTTCGCATCGCCCTGGCAGTGGCCAGCCTTGCCCTAGCCGCGCCGCTCGCCGCCGCGGCCCAGGACGCGGAGGCGCCGGCTCCGGCCCCGGCCGAAGCGCCGGCCGCCCCGGCCGATCCCGCCGTTCCGGCCGCCTCGCCGGTCGCCGCCGACGGGACCGTCGCCGCGCCTCCGGCCGGCAAGGGGCAGATCGTCTTCTTCCGCAAGTCGGCCCTGGCCGGCGCGGCCATCAGCTTCAAGGTTCGCGAGAATGATGTCGAACTCGGCAAACTGAGCGTCGGCCGGTACTTCGTGGTCCCGGTCGAGCCGGGCGAGCACACCTACATCGTGCACAGCGAAGCCAAGGACATCCTGACCTTCGAGGTCGAGGCGGGCGAGACCTACTTTGTCGAGGGCACGATCACCGTCGGCATCATCGCCGGCCGTCCGAACCTCACGCCGTCCAGCGAAGCCGCCTTCAAGGCCGCTTTCCCGAAGATGAAGCCGGCCGCCAAGTAGGCCGGCGCCGGACCAGACGATGCGCGCCGTCTCCCGCGAGGGGGCGGCGCGCAGGCGTTCGCGAAGGCCACGAGCACCCGTCCGTGGCGATCCCCGCGCCGGGGCGAGCGGCGCAGACGCCCGCGTCGTCAGCCCTCCAGCGTCGCCTGGAGGGTGATCTCGGCCTTCAGGAGCTTCGAGACGGGACAGGCATCCTTGGCGGTTCGCGCCAGGTCGTCGAACCTGGCCTGGTCGATCCCCGGGACCGTCGCCCGCAGGGTCAGGGCCGAGCGGGTGATGGTGAAGCCGCCGCCCTCGGCCGGCTCCAGCGACACCGCCGCCTCGACCGCCAGCGCATCGGGCTTGAAGCCCGCCGCCTGCAGCTGGAAGGCCAGGGCCATGGCGAAACAGCCGGCGTGGGCGGCGGCGATCAGCTCCTCGGGGTTGGTCCCGGGCTCGTCCTCGAATCGGGTCCGGTAGGAATAGGGCGTCTTCGACAGGACGCCCGAGCCGGTGGTCAGGTCGCCCTCGCCGTCGCGGCCGGTTCCCCGCCAGACGGCGCTGGCCTTGCGGATCATGGCGGTCTCCTCACATCCCGCGCCATTAGCGCGCGAGCATCGCCGGCGGTTGCGCGCGGGCGGTTGACCGAACCTCGTTACCGGCGTAACCAACCCGCTCCCGATGGGCATGGGGCCCGTCGATCCGCGAGCAGGACTCCATGCAGGCCACCAAGCGCATGACCCTCTGCCCGACCTTCCGCACGCCGTCCGGCGTCGGTTGCGCCGTGCATGCTCGCGAGAAGAACGCCGCCTAGATCTTCAGACAGATCGACCGCCCCGTCCCTCCCGAGCCCGACCGCTCCGGAGGGATTTTCATTTCCAGACCCTTCCAGCCGGCCGGGCTCGGGCTTTCGAAAGTCCCGACGATGACCGAACTCGTTCTCGACCGTCTCAGACGCCGCTCCGCCTGGACCGAGGAGGCCCGGGCGCTGGTCGCGCTCGCCGCGCCGCTGGCCCTGGCCCAGCTCGCCCAAATGGCGATCATGACCACCGACGTCGTGCTGCTCGGCCGTCTCGGCCGATCCGAGCTGGCCTCGGCCGCCATCGGCAACACCGTCTATTACTTCGCCTGGCTGATCGCCAACGGCCCCAGCGCGGCCGTCTCGCCGGTGATCGCCCAGATCCTGGGCGCCCGCCCGAAGGAGAAGGCGGCGGTGCGCGCCACCGTGCGCATGGGCCTGTGGATCGCCCTGATCGTCTCGGCGCCGCTGATCGGCTTCATGCTCAACGCCGAGCGGATCCTGCTTCACCTGGGCCAGGACCCGGAGCTGGCCAAGGGCGCGGGGGTGTTCGTGGCCATGCTGTGCTTCGGCCTGCCGTTCACCATCGGCTTCCAGGTGCTGCGCAACTTCACCGCGGCGCTCGGCAAGCCGGGAGCCTCGCTGTGGGTCATGACCTCGGCCATCGTCTTCAACGGCGTGGCGGGCTGGGGGCTGATCTTCGGCCACTTCGGATTGCCGAAGCTGGGGCTGATGGGCTCGGGCCTGGCCACGGCCGGGTCGGCGGTGTTCTCGTTCGTCGCCATGCTGGCGGTGATCTGGCTGACGCCGCAGCTGCGCGCCCACCGCATCTTCCGCCGCTTCTTCCGGCCCGTCCCGGCGAAGCTGCGCGAGCTGACGCGGCTGGGCATGCCGATCGGGATGGCGATGATCTTCGAGGCCATGCTGTTCAACACCATGACCCTGGTCATGGGGACGTTCGGCGCGGTCGCGGTGGCGGCCCACCAGATCGCCCTCAACTTCGCCTCCATCACCTTCATGGTCCCGCTGGGGGTGGCGATGGCGGCGACGGTCCGCGTCGGCCTCGCGGCCGGCCGGGGCGACGCCGAGGGGGCGCGGCGGGCGGGCTTCACCGCCATGGGCCTGGCCACCGGCTTCATCAGCCTGTGCGCCCTGGCCATGATCCTGTTCGGGCGGCAGATCGCCGGCCTCTACCTGGGCGGCGGCCATGACGGCGACCTCGAGGTCATCGAGCAGGCGGCCCTGTTCCTGCTGGTGGCGGCGGCCTTCCAGGTGTTCGACGCCCTGCAGGTGGTCGGCGCCCTGGCCCTGCGCGGCCTGAAGGACGCCAAGGCGCCGATGGTCATCGCCGGCGTCAGCTACTGGCTGGCCGGCGCGCCGGTCTGCATCCTGCTCGGCGTGGGGCTGAAGATGCAGGGCCTGGGCGTCTGGATCGGCCTGGCCTTCGGGCTGGCCGTGGCGGCGGCGGCCATGTGCTGGCGCTTCCACCGGATCACCCGGCCGTTGTGAGCCCGAGGGGGTCGCGACCTCGCCCATGCGGCGAGCGCGGCCCCCTCTTCACAACCGGCGTGCGGCATCCATATTCTGCTTGAGGGGGGCGAGGCGATGAGCGCGCACAAAACCGCCCCCAGGCCGGCGGAGGCTTCGTTCGCGGTCCGTCGCCGGCCCTGGGGCAAGGTGGACAGCACCCGCTGGGCGGAGGTGATCCGCACCGACTTCGGCCTGCTGCAGGTCGGCAAGGTGTCGGTGAAGTCCGAGGTCACCTACGCCGAACTGGAACAGATCAGCCGCGAGGAACAGCAGCGAGCGGTGGACACCTACTTCACCACCCCGCTCGGCATCTTCTCCAGCTACCAGACCTCCACCGCGCCGCGGGGGTGGAGGGAGCACGTCTTCGATTTCCTCTACCTGTGGCCCGAGCCGCTGGAGAAGCGGCTGATCGTCCACGACACGAAGCGGTTCGGCCGGACCGACGAGGACATCCGCAGCCTGGTCGATACCTCGGTCAGCGTCTTCGAGCACAACGTCTTTCGCTACATGGTGCTCAAGCGGACGCTGCAGGCCTTCGCCCTGGCGGCCGTCCTGGCGGTTTCGGCGGCGGCGATCGCCTGGCCAGAGGCGAAGGACAGCGCGTCCGGCTACAACTGGCCGCTGCTGGCGTCGGCGGCGGGCCTGCCGGCGCTGTGGGTGATCGTGCGGCTCTACGTGGCCGCCAACACGATGCTCTACGACCAGTATTACCGGCATGCCGTGAAATACACGGTGGACCACGTCTCGCGGCCGATCCGCGAGCGGATGATGTCGATCCGCAACTGCATCGAGGAGTACGCCAGCCACATCGATCGGCTGCTCGGCGGCGGCGAGGAGATGCACAACGCCGCCCGGGCCCGGGACCGGGAACTGAAGGACGGCCACGCCTTCCTGCGCACCCAGATGTTGCTGTGGCTGCCGGTGCGGACGCTGGGCATCGAGTGGTCGATCCGCAACCGCATGGAGACGGCGGAGAAGAACCACGCCATTTTCGCCGGCGTCGGCTTCCTGCTGGCCGGCCTGATCCTGCTGGGATTCCTGGCCGCGCAGGGGGCTGTGCTGGCCCTGTTGCTGCAGAACAAGGCCCAGGCCTCCGACGGCATGGCGTTCCTGCGGGCGGTGTCCGATCCGGTGTTCGCCATGCGCCTGGTGCTGGCCGTCCTGGCCATCGCCGCGACGGTCTATGTGAGCTTCCTCAGCTACTACAAGACCGCCTGGAACCCGGCGAAGCACCTGCTCGAGGAATATTTCGACACCACAGAGTGGATGACCTTTTCCAAGCTGGAGATGGACGTCCGCCTGGCGGCCCGGGTTCAGCGGGCGATGATCGAGATCGAGGAACTCAACCGCAAGATCGGGCCCCACCGCCACTAGAACGGCAGCGGTTGCAGGTCCGGATCGATCCAGCCTCGCCGGGCGGCCGGGCTGAACAGGCGCTCCCTCGACCAGTAGGCCAGCGGCCAGCGGCTGTTTCCGAGTTCCGAGGCCAGCAGGGCGTTGACGGCGGCGTGCAGCGGCGTCGCCTCCGGCAGCGTCGCCAGATGGGCGCGGGCGGCCCTCAGCGAGGCCAGGGTGATGGTCTCGTGATAGCCGTCGGCGTCGGTGTTGGGCACGCCCGTGGCCGCGTTGTAGGCGCGGATCAGGCCGGGCATGTCGCGCTCCGGCACGAGGTCCGGGCGGGCGCGGATCAGCCAGACAGCCGCCGCGAAATGGGCCGCGTGTGTCCAGCGCGGCTTGGGCAGGGTGAGGTCGCAGACGCCCTCGCCAATGGCGACGACCTCCGCGTCGGATGTGAAAGTCTCGGTCATGTCAGGTCTCCTTCGAGGCCCGACGGCGTCCCCCCCCCGAACGACAAACCCGCCGGGGCCGCCGGCGGGTCTTGTTCGATACGGGTTGGGATGAAAGGGCTTTCGATCACCTTGCCGCACGCGTCAGCGCCGCCGGAATGGACCGACGTTGCTGCTGCGGGGCGCGGGTGCGGGCGAGAGCCATGGGCGGGCGTTTAGGGCCGCCGATCCTCCGGGACAACCCCTATCCGACTATCTCCGCGAAAGCGGAGACCCAAGCGGGGCTGGACGTCCGGCCGCCGAGGCTAGCGAGCCGCCTCGGCTTGGGTCCCCGCTTTCGCGGGGATGGTCGGAACCAGAGAGGCCGCCGCGGCGGTGATCTCGACGCTGCGCAGGCGGGCGGCGTGGTCGTGGATCTGGGCGGCGACGATCAGCTCGTCGGCGCCGGTGGCGGCGATGAAGTCGGCGAGACCCCGGCGCACGGTCTCGCGCGAGCCGACCACCGAGCAGCGGAGGGCCGCGTCCAGCCGCGCCTTCGCGTCCGGCGGCAGGGTGTCGGCGTAGCCTTCCAGCGGCGGCGGCAGGCGGCCGGGCCTGCCCGTCGCCAGGTTCACGAAGGCCTGCTGGATCGAGGTGAACAGCCGCCGCGCCTCCTCGTCGGTGTCGGCGGCGACGACATTGAGGGCCAGCATCAGGCGGGGCTTGTCGAGGTATTCCGACGGCTCGAAACGGGCGCGGTAGGCGGCGATGGCGGGCTCAAGCTCCTGCGTCGCGAAGTGGCTGGCGAAGGCGTAGGGCAGGCCGAGCGCGGCGGCGAGGTGGGCCCCGAACTGGCTGGAGCCGAGGATCCAGGGCTCGACCTGGGCCCCCTCCCCCGGCGTGGCGATCACCGCCTGCCCGGGCTCGGCCGGCTTGAAGTAGCGCAGCAGCTCGACGACGTCCTGCGGGAAACGGTCGACGTCGCCGGCGAGCGTCCGGCGCAGGGCGCGGGCGGTGATCTGGTCCGTGCCGGGCGCGCGGCCGAGGCCCAGGTCGATGCGCGGCCCGTACAGCGCCGCCAGCGTCCCGAACTGCTCGGCGATCTGCAGCGGCGCGTGGTTGGGCAGCATGATCCCGCCGGCCCCGACGCGGATGGTCGAGGTCCCCTCGGCGACGTGGGCGATGACCACGCTGGTGGCCGCCGAGGCGATCCCCCGCATATTGTGATGCTCGGCCAGCCAGAAGCGGCGGTAGCCGAGCCGCTCGGCGTGCCGGGCCAGGCTGCGCGAATTGGCGAGGGCCTGCGGGACAGTGGAGCCCTGGACGACAGGGGCGAGGTCGAGGACGGAGAGGGGAACCTTGGCCGGCATGACTGCATAGTCGCCGCCGCCCGGCCGACGGTCGATCCAGAAATCCTCGTCGCAATCGCAGCGGATCGACTAGGTCCAATCGACATTCAGCGCATCCAGAGCATGGAGGCGGCGATGTGGATGAAGGCGAGGTAGTGGCTGGCGAGCCGGTCGAAGCGGGTGGCGAAACGGCGGAAGTGCTTGAGCCTGTTGAA
>JBMOOF010000045.1:0-8610 GCA_049323695.1 Pseudomonadota bacterium | reverse complement strand
CGACGTCGCCGCCGCGGGCCAGGGCGGCCCGGCCGCGCAGGCCCGCCAGCGCCGCCGCGGCCAGCGCCGCGCCGACCCCCGACGCCCCCTCGGCCTCGTCCAGCACGCGCTCGGCGGCGGCGACCAGTCCCTCGTCGCCGAACAGGTCGGCGGCCAGCAGGCCGCAGAGGCCCTGTTCGGCGCGGGCGCGGGCGACCCCCGAGGCGCGGCCGGCCTCCCGGAACAGCCTGGCCGCCTGTTCGGCGCAGGAAGCGGCCTTGCGCAGGGCGGCGGCTTCCCCTGACCGCCGCGCCACCTCGCGCCAGACCACCGACGCCTCGACCAGCCGCGCGGGCCGGTCCTTGCTCGAGATCCGGCCCGCCGCCACATCGGCGCCGCGGGCCTCGTTGACCAGAAGCCGCAGATCCAGCAGCTCCAGCAGGGCGGCGTCGCCGCCGGTCAGACCGTCCCGGTGCAATCCGGCGACCGGCCCGCCGGCCATCAGACGGCGCAACTCACGACCGAACTCGAACATGCGGCGCCTGCTCCCCGGCGAAACCCGTCCCGACCCGGCACATCCGGCGGACGGACTTCAGGGAAGGAGCAAAGCCCGGTCCCAACCCCTTAACAAGACGTAAACTTCGCCGGCGTGGTTAACGCGGCGCCCGAGGCCCGCTCCGGTCGCCCCATTGGGAGACCCCGCGACACCCGGACGGCGTCCGGACAGGCGCTAGGTCGGCGGGGTCGCCTTGACGCAGCCCTTCACGACGCCCCAGGCCTCGTCCTCGTCGTTGTCGAGGCGGCTCTTGAAACCGCTGCGGGCGGTCGCCTGGTCGGCCTCGGCCTGGGCGGCGGTCAGGCCCTTGGCGCGGGCCACGTCCATCGCCGCCAACGACCAGAAGATCGCCGAGTCGAAGACCCTGGCCGTCTCGGCCACCTTTTCCTGCCCCTCGACGGCGGCCTGCGTCGCCCCCGCGCAGCGCAGGGCGTCTTCGTAGGCGGGCAAGGGCCTGGCGCCGTCGGCGGCGGCGAGGAGCAGAAGCATTGAAAGCACGGGGAACTCCAAACCAGACGATGTCGCGCCTCACAAACCACAGGGAGCGCCAATTCTCTCGCCCGCTCAACCGCGGCGGGATTGTGAGTGGCTCGACACATGTTTGAATGACAGGGTCGTGCGCGAAAGGTGCCGCTCTTGAACTGGAAAGCCATACTGGCAGCCGTGGCGCTACTGACGCCTGCTCAAGCCGAGGCGAGCTCGTGCATCTGGTTCAAGGCGACCAAGGTCCAGCTCGAGACGCCCGCCGGGGTGCTTGAGTATCGCAAGGCCAAGACCGTCGTCGTGGTTGGCCTTGCCCCCCGACCGCAACCGCCATGCGGGTGGGTGATTGTCGCTCGCTGGTTCAATCCCGCTGCTTACGCTCGCGACGTGTGCGAGCCTGGAGGCCGGAGCCAGCGCTACCGGGCGACGGTGCAGGAGGTGCTCAAGGGAACCAGCCCGTCGAGTTTTGACGCCGTCTTCGACGGACCTCATCCAATCTCGAGCGACTGGCTGTTCCGGCATCGGCCGGAAGTCATGTGGACTCGACCGACGGTTTGGCAACGCGGTCGGGAGCTGGAAGACCGAGAGAACGATGCTCCCGGTCATTCGGCCTTCGCGTACTTGCATCGCGGCAGGATCGGCGACCGCACCGTGGCGATCAAATCCGATTCCTGCGGGGGTTGGGTCGCCCCCATGATCACGACCTACGGCGGCAGGATGTCGTATCTGGTGTTCCTGGATTCGGAGGGCCGCATCACCCACTGGGAACCCGTCATCCGCAACCACGCGGACTTCCTCCTCGCTCGCCTCCGCCGCTTGAAGGCCGGGGAGGCCGATGTCCGCGACGAAATCTCGGCTCGGGATTTCTTCAAGTCACTGAAGATCGTCAGCCGCTACCGCGTCGAAGAGTGCACGGACGGCTCCTCGAAACTTCGCCCGCCCTCGGGCGAGCGAGAACGGCCCATTGAAACGTTGGCCCACGACGCCTTTGTCACGGACCAGTTCGACACGGGCTGTCGGCCCGGCCAGCAATTCCTAGTCATCGGCGCCGGACTTCCGCCCGGCGGCTACTTCGAGGAACGAGCCTGGCCGAGCGTGCAATTGCTTCCAGTAGCCGGAGATACCGTGCGGACGAGCGACATCGTGACCCAATTCAAGATCGTCGGTCCGCCCACACTGTCCGTCAGCGAAGTCCTGACCTGGACTGACTAGCCCCGCTCTTTCGTCCGACTGAACGCCACCTTCGGATACCGCTCGCCGACGTAGCTGATCTCCCAGGCGGACTTGGCGAGGAAGACGGGGGCTTCGTCGATGTCGCGGGCCATGGCGGTGCGATGCTTGCCGGCGAAATCCTCGAGGTCCGCCCTCGCGCCGGCCAGCCAGCGGGCCTCGGCGTAGGGCGAGGCCTCGAAGATCACGTCCAGCTGGTATTCGTTCGACAGCCGGTCGGCCATCACCTCGAACTGCAGCTGGCCGACGGCGCCGACGATGAAGTCCGAGCCGATGTCGGGCCGGAACAGCTGGGTCACCCCTTCCTCGGCCAGCCCCTCCAGCGCCTTCTTCAGGTGCTTGGCCTTCAGCGGGTCCTTCACCCGCACCCGCTGCAGGATCTCGGGGGCGAAGTTGGGCAGGCCGGCGAAGCGCAGGGTCCCGCTCTCCGACAGGCTCTCGCCCACCCGCAGCACGCCGTGGTTGGGAATGCCGATGACGTCGCCGGCGTAGGCCTCCTCTGCCAGCTCGCGGTCGGAGGCGAAGAACATGATCGGGGCGTTGACGCTCATCTGCTTGCCGGGCGCCTCGCCCCGCACGCCGGTGGAGAAGGTCTTCAGCTTCATGCCGCGGGTGAACCGGCCGCTGGTGAGCTTGAAGAAGGCGATGCGGTCGCGGTGGTTGGGGTCCATGTTCGCCTGGACCTTGAAGACGAAGCCGCTGACCTCCGGATCGCCCGGCGCGACGTGGGTCTCCTCCCCGCCCCGCTCGGCCTTCACCGGCCGGGGCGGGGGGGCGTAGGCGGCGAGCACGCCGAGCAGCTCGGCGACCCCGAAGTGGCGCAGGGCCGAGCCATAGACCACCGGCGTCATGTGGCCTTCGAGGAAGCTCTGCACGTCGAACGGCTTGGAGGCTTCCTCGACCAGCATGGCCGCTTCCTCCAGCTCGGCCTGTTCGTCGGGCTCGAGGAAGGAGACGATGGCGTTGGAGTTGAAGGCGACGGGCTCGGGATGCCCCTCCTCGCGGGTCTTGCCGAACGGCTGAAAGCGCCGGGTCCGCAGGTCGAGCATGCCCCTGAAACGCCCGCCCGAGCCGGCGGGCCAGTACAGCGGCGCCGGGTCCAGCGCCAGCCGGGCGGCGATCTCGTCGAGCAGGGCGAAGGGGTCCTGCGCCTCGCGGTCCATCTTGTTGATGAAGGTGACGATCGGGATGTCGCGCAGGCGGCAGACCTCGAATAGCTTCAGGGTCTGCGGCTCGATGCCCTTGGCCGCGTCCAGCACCATGACGGCGGCGTCGGCGGCGGTCAGGGTGCGGTAGGTGTCCTCGCTGAAGTCCTCGTGGCCCGGAGTGTCCAGCAGGTTGAACATCAACCCGTCGTGGTCGAACGTCATGACGCTGGCGCTGACCGAGATGCCGCGCTCGCGTTCGATCTTCATCCAGTCGGACCGGGTGCGACGGTTCTCGCCGCGGGCGCGCACGGCGCCCGCCGCCCGGATCGCCCCGCCGGCCAGCAGCAGGTTCTCGGTCAGGGTGGTCTTGCCGGCGTCGGGATGGCTGATGATGGCGAAGGTGCGCCGTCGCGCGGCTTCTAGGGCGGTCGAGGACATGGCGGCGGGGGTTACCGGTCCGGCCCCCGTTTGTCACCCGTCCTTGAGGGCCGCCTGCACGCGGGCCATCAGCTCGCGCGCCCTGGACGCGACCTCGCCGCCGTGCGGCGCATTGACCAGCGGCCGCAGCAACGCTTCCGCCTCCCGCAGATTTCGGCGCGCCATCAACACCTGGATCAGCTCGAACCGCAGCGCCACGACCTGCGGCGCCTGCTTGTAGGCGGTGATCAACAAGGTCTGTGTCGCGACCGTGGGAAAACCTGGCTCGTCACGCCGCGACCGCGCGTAGGCGAAGAGGATGCGATAGTCATTCGGGGCCAGCGTCGCCGCGGGTTCCAGAACGGTCCGGGCCTCGGCGCGCATAGCCTTCGCCTTGTCCGGATCCGTTTCCGCGTCCGATTTCCAGATCAGATTGTGGCCGAGCACGAACATGGCTTCGACGTCGGTCGGATTGGCCTTGATCCAGTCCAGCAGCAACGCCTTGCCCCTTGCGGGGTCGCCCAGCTCCAGCTCGGCCTGCCCAAGGGCCAGCACGGCCAGCTGGTCGTTCGGGAAGCGGGCCGCCTTCCCCCGGATCATGTCCAGGTAACCGGCATTGGTGTCCTTACAGGAATGGCTGACGATCTGCAGGCGATCCAGCAGCAGGGCGTCGGCCGACGGCGGCAGCTCGGTGATCGTCACCGTGGGGACCGTGAAATCGGTCCGCTTGTATCGAACGCCTGGCAGCTTGCCGTTCATGTACCGGCGCAGCGCGGCTTCGAGCTGATCCGGCGACATGCCCGTGGCCGTCACCATCGACTGCACCGGGTCGCCGCCCTTGCCGACCAGGGAAGCATAGGTCTGGAACTGCTTGTAGCGATCGGGGCTGCTCATCATGTAGTGCGTCAGCAGCCAGGACTGGCCGTAGAACGTCTCCTCGTGGGCGGGCCGTTTGTTCGCCAAGAGGTCGGCCATCGGAATCCAGCGCTCGTTGCGCAGCTCGTAGGAGCGCCACTCCGCGACGTTGCCCACGTCGACGTAGAGTCCCTTGATCACCGTCTGTGCGTAGTACTCGGCGTATCCCTCGACCATCCAGGCCGGATAGGCGCCGGGAAAGCTGCCGAGCATGAAGTGGTGGACGTACTCGTGCTTGAAGACGACCTGCTGGTCGTCGTAGCTCTCCATCACCGCGACGGCGAAAACGTCGGCGGAGCCGGGCGAATAGTAGCCCGCCACGCTGTCGCCGGCCTTGTGCCAGGTGCGCTGCAGACCCGACCGGTCGCGCACCAGATAGATCGGCAGCTTGCGCAGCGGCGCGCCCGATTCTGGCAGGCCGTGACGGGCGCGCAGCAGGCTGTCGAAGACCTCGATGTCCAGCACGTACTGGCGCAACGCGCTTTCGCCGCCGTCGCTATACACGATGAAGCGCGAGCTCTCGGCCTTGAGCCACCTGGCCTGCGCCGCTTGCGGAAGCGCAGCCAGGACCATGGCGGCGAACGCCGCCGCGATGAACTTCATGAACGACATCGCCCTTCCCCCCCGGGGTGCGCACGCGCCGCAACCTGAGCGGGAAGCCTATGCCAGCGAGCGCGGAGCCGTAAAGCCGCGTCGCGTGGCGGGCGACGGCGTCAGGCGGCGAGGCGGCGCCAGACCTGACGGTCGGCCTCGAGGGTCGTCAGGGCGCCGTGTTGCTGGCGCTCGTAGAGAAGGCCCATGACCTCGAAGCCGATCTGGGCGTAGCGGGACTGCACCTGGTCCACGGGGCAGCCACGCGCCGGCGCCACGAACAGGGCGGCGTTGATCTCCGGAGCCTTGGCGACGATCAGCGAGGCGAGCCGCAGGGCCCTGTCCGGCGCCTTGTGCGGCAACAGGGGCTCCTCGGCGAACAGTTCGGCGCCCAGCTGGTTGACGAACGCGAGGCTCAGGTGGGCGAACCGGCGTGCGGCGACCGGCGGCGCCAGCTCCAGGGCGTCGAGGTTGAGCACGACGTCGTTCATCAGGAAAAGCATGGTTACAGCCGGCGCGGGGAGGAACCTCGCCGTTATCGGCCGATCGGCTTTCGGTCCGGTGTAGAAGCGCGGTTAACGGCGCCGTTCACCCTGTTCGACGGCCTCGACCAGGAAATGCCGGCCCTGGGCGTCGTCGATCTCGACGACCCACAGGTCGGGATCGATCCGCGCGGCGCGCTCGACATAGGCGTCGAGGTCGGCCTCGGCCTCGGAATTCACCGGCTGCATCCAGACCCGTTCGCCGTCGCCCCGGGTCGCCTCGCTGTAGAGGCGCGCCGCCCCCGCCCGCCGGTCGACCGTCTTGACCAGCACCGCCCCGGCCCGGGGATCGCCCTTGCGCAGCACGGCGGCGAAGGCGCCGCCCTGCTCGGCCCGCCGAATGAGGGCGCCCACCCAGATGTCCGTTGAAAGAAGCAAACCCGCGTTCCGCTAACCGAACCGCAACCGGCCCGGGGGCAGGCTGCGCGCAAGGTCCGACCATACGAGAAAAGACGAGAGCATGACGAGCCCGCAGCAAGGCAGGCGGCGAAGGCGCTGGCTGGGCGCCGGACTGGCGGCGGTCGTCGTGGGCGCGGCCGGCGGCGCCGCCGCCGGGGCCCTGGATCTCTACTACGAACGGACGCTGATGGGCGCCGCCGACGCGCGCTGCGACCTGTTCGATCCGGTTGTCGGGGCGGCGCTCGAGGCCGGCCGCGTCCAGGCGCGCGGGGCCGCACTGCGCGCGGGCGCGTCGGCGGAAACCCTCCAGGCCGCCGAGGCCCGGGCCCTGGCCAGGGGGCGGGCGGTCGACTGCGCCTCGCCCGATGTCGCCACGGCGGCCTCGCGGGTGCGCTCGGCCTTCGCCGGCTACGCCCGCATGCCCCGGATGACCTATCCGGGCGATCTCTCCGAATGGCGCGCTGACCGCACGGTCTCGCTCGAGAAGCCGCTGTGGCGGCTGTCGCAGACGGTCAGCTTCGGCTGGGACCGGATGATCTTCGGACTGGGCGGCCGGGATCGCCGGGGCGTGCTGCTGGCCTCGGCCAGCTTCGCGGACGGGGCCTCGCCCTACGCCGTCAGGCTGGTGATGCGCGACCCGGCCCGCGCCGCCGCGCCCTATCTCGACCGCCGGCAGGCCGGGACGGACGGCCGCATCCCCCTGCCCGGCCGGTTGCCGCCCGCCTACGCCCAGCGCAGCTGGTCGGCGGAGGCGCGTAGCCCGGCCTCCCCGCGCCTCGCCCCCGGCCGGGCCAGGGACGCCCTGCTGGTCCGCTTCCCCGCCGACGCCGCCGACGCCCTTGCGGCCCTGGATCCGCGCGAGGCGGTGATGGTCGAGTTCCTGTTCGCCGGACAGGGCGGCGAAGGCGTTCGCCGCGCCTGGGTCGAGGTCGGCGACTTCGCCGCCGGCCGCGCCTTCCTCGCGATCTAGCGCGGTCGGGGCGAATTCGCCCGGTCCGGTCGGGTCCTAGCGCTGCGGGTTGAAGGCGATGACGTTGTCGCCGGTCGGCGGCGCGCCGCCCTGCGCCGGCCGCTGCAGGACCGGCAGCCGCACGGTGACCGAGGTGCCCTCGCCCAGGGTGCTTTCGATGACCATCTCCCCGCCGTGCAGTTCGGCGAAGGCGCGCACCAGCGACAGCCCCAGGCCCGTGCCCAGTTGCCGCTGACCGGGTTCGCCCGCCTGCTCGTAGGGCCGGCCGAGGCGGTCCAGGTCCTCGCGCGAGATGCCCACGCCCGTGTCGGCCACGACCAGCTCGAAGACGCCGTCGTAGCCGTGGGTGGTCACCGTCACCGAACCGCCGCGCGGCGTGAATTTCAGGGCGTTGGAGACCAGGTTCAGCACGATCTGCTTGATCGCCCGGCGGTCGGCGTCGACGTCCAGCGGCGCGGGCGGCAGCACGCCGCGCAGCTGCACGCCCGCCCCGTCGGCCTGCACCCGCAGCAGGCGCAGGGCGGCCGACACCGCCTCGCGCGCGTCGAACGGCTCGCGCGACAGCTGGAAGCGCTCGGCCTCGATCTTGGACATGTCGAGCACGTCGTTGATCAGGTCGAGCAGGTGGCTGCCCGATTCATGGATCAGGTCGCCGTACTCGGCGTACTTCTCGGGCAACGGCCCGAACAGCCGCTGCTTCATGATGTCCGAGAAACCCATGATGGCGTTCAGCGGCGTGCGCAGTTCGTGCGACATGTTGGCCAGGAAGCGCGACTTGCCGGCGGCCAGGGTCTCGGCGTCCTGCCGGGCCTGGTCCAGGGCGGTTTCCCGGTCGCGGTCGGCGGTGGCGTCGCGGATCACGGCCAGCAGCAGGTTTTCCTCGACGCGGCGCAGGGTGGCCGAGGCCCACCGGTCCATGGCGCCGGCTGGCGCGAAGCCGACCTCGGCCCAGCCCTCGCTCGCGGCCCTGCGCAGGGCCTCGGCCAGGGCCGGACGGTCGCCCGCCTCCGCCGCGGCCAGCAGGCCGTGGCTCCGCACGGTCTCGCGCGACACGCCCTGCGGCGGGCGGCCGTAGGCGGCCCTCACCCGGCCCTGCGGATACAGCGACAGCGTCAGGACGGGCTGCTCCTCGAGCACGGCGCGCAGGCGCTCGACCTCGTCGTCGCGGCGCAGTTCGCGGCGGGCGGCCCGCTGCTCGCTCACGACCAGGCCGGCGCCCAGGCCCAGGCCCGTGGTGGTCAGGGCCAGCAGTCCGAGCCAGAAGGCGGCCATCCCGGTGGGCGCGGCGGGGGCCAGTCCGGCCAGTCCGGCCACGGCCGAGACCGCCGCGGCCATGAAGGCCAGGGCCGCGCCCTCCGACAGGCGTCGCCCGCCGCCCAG
>JBMOOF010000044.1:0-82208 GCA_049323695.1 Pseudomonadota bacterium | reverse complement strand
GCTTCAACAGGCTCAAGCACTTCCGCCGTTTCGCCACCCGCTTCGACCGGCTCGCCAGCCACTACCTCGCCTTCATCCACATCGCCGCCTCCATGCTCTGGATGCGCTGAATGTCGATTGGACCTAGAGACGAACGGCCGATCCCGTCGGGGGAAACTCGGCCCGCCGCCCCGGCGGTCCGGTCCGGCGTGAATTGACCTGCGACAATCCCCGCGGGGCCGGCCTCGGCTAGCTTGCGGCGGCCGCCATGTCCGACCTTTCCCCCGCCGCCATCGCCGCCGCCTATTTTCCCGGGCCGCATTCCGAGAACGAAGCCTGGCTGCGCCAGGCCGCCGCGACGGCGCTGGACGGCTGGTTCGCCTGGCGCAAGGGCCTGTTCGCCGACGATCCGGTCGTCGCCCCGGCGCCGGGGGCGGAGACCGCCGCCCTGGCCCGGGCCCGCGGCGCGCTGTCGCGACGGCTGGACGAGCTCTGCGCGGCCCTGACCGCCGAGACGCCCAGCTATTCGCCCCGCTCCCTCGGCCACATGAAGGCCGAGGTCTCCATGCCGGCCCTGCTGGGCTGGATGGCGGCGATGCTGCACAACCCCAACAACACCACGCGCGAATCCAGCAAGGTCGGCACCGTCATCGAGAGCGAGGCCATCGCCATGCTGGCGGCCATGGTCGGTTTCGATCCGGCGACCGCGCAGGGCCACTTCACCTCCGGCGGCACGGTGGCCAACTTCGAGGCGGTCTGGCGGGCGCGCTACCGCCTCGACCACTGGCTGAGCCTGGCCCTCTACGTCAGCGAGACCACCGGCGAGCGGCTGGACGTCTTTTCGGCCGCCCACATGGGCTGGGACCGTTTCCGGGCGCTGTGGGCCGAACATGGCTTGTGCGACGAAGTATTGCGCCGCTACAGCGCCGTCGCCTCCAACCCGGCGGAGATCTTCCGCCGCATCGGCAAGGCGTCCGGTCGCGACTACCTGGGCCCCGTCGTGCTGGCGCCGGGCAACAAGCACTACTCCTGGCGCAAGGCGGCCAGCATCTTCGGCCTCGGCGAGGAATCGTTCTGGAGCGTCGCGCTCGACGAGGCCGGCCGGCTCGACCTCGCCGCCTTCGAGCGCCGGGTCCACGAGGCCGAGGCCCAGGGCCGGCCGGTGCTGATGGCCCTCAGCGTCGCGGGCACCACCGAGACCGGCGAGATCGACCCGATCGACCGTCTGCACGACCGGCTCGACCGCTGGGAGCGCGAGCGGGGCTGGCGCATCTGGCGCCATGTCGACGCCGCCTACGGCGGCTTCCTGTGCAGCCTTCTGGGCGGTCCCGACGAGGCGGTCCTCGGCGAGGGCGCGGTGCGGGCGCTCAGGGCCATCGCCACGGCCGACTCGGTGACCATCGACCCGCACAAGCTCGGCTATACCCCCTACGCCTGCGGCGCCTTCCTGACGCGCGACGCCGTCCGCTACGTGGTGTCGGCCTTCGACGCGCCCTATCTGGACCGGCCCGAGCTGGGACCGGACAAGTGGTCGTCGACGCTGGAGGGCTCTCGCTCGGCCGGCGGCGCGGCGGCGACCTGGCTGACCGGGCGGACCCTGGGCTTCGGGCCCGAGGGCCTGGGCGCGCTGCTGGCCGAAACCGTGCGTTCCCGCCGGGGCTTCCAGGCGCAGGTGGCCGCCGCGCTTCCGTTCGTTCGCTTCCTGGAGCCGGCCGACGCCAACATCGTCTGTTTCTCCGTGGCCGGCGACGGCGAGACCCTGTCGTCCGCCAACCGCCGAACCGAGGCCCTGTTCGAGGCGATCCGCGCCTCGGACGACTTCGCGGTCTCCAGGACCCGTCTGGGCGCGGACTACGCGGCCCAGATCGCCCGCCACCTGGAGGCCTGGGACGGCCGGGCCGACGAGGGCGGCCTGACCCTGATCCGCTGCGTCTTCATGAACCCCTACTGGGCCGCGCCGGCGATGCGCGACCACCTGGCGCCGGCCTTCATCGATCTGGTCCGCGACGCCGTCGCCCCGCCGGCCCGCCGGCCGCGGGCGACCGCCGCCCGGCGCTGAGCCCGTTTCCACCCGCCGGGGCCGCGTCTAGGATGACCCGGGTCCTGGAGGGAGGGGCGAGCCATGGCGCTGGCGCCGTTCGCGGAGATTCGGGCGAGGGCGGCGGCCCGCAAGGGCGGGGAGGCAGCCCTGTCCGCCCTGCTTCCGCAGATGAAGTCAGCCGCCGAACTCGCGGAAATTCCTGACGATCGCTGGCTGTCGATGATGAGCCGCTGCATCTTCCAGTCGGGCTTTTCCTGGTCGGTTGTCGACCGGAAGTGGCCCGGGACGGAGGAGGCCTTCTGGGGGTTCTCGCCGGCCCGCTGCCGGGCGATGTCGGACGAGGAATTCGACGCCCTGCTCAAGGACGGCCGCATCATCCGCAACGCCGCCAAGGTGCGGGCGGTGCAGAACAACGCCGCCTTCATCATGGACCTGGCGGCGGAGCACGGCTCGGCGGCGAAGGTTCTCGCCGACTGGCCGGCCGACGACTACATCGGCCTGCTCGACCTTCTCAAGCAGCGCGGCGATCGCTTGGGCGGCGGGGCGGGGATGATGGCCCTGCGCTTCATGGGCCGCGACGGCTGGGTGACCTCGCCCGACATGGTCAAGGCGCTGGCCAGGGAGGGCGTCATCGACGGCGCCCCCGACACGAAGACCTCCCGCAAGGCCATCCAGGCCGCCTTCGACCAATGGTCCGCCGAATCCGGCGCCCCTTTCGCCCACATCAGCCGCATCCTGGCGATGAGCGTGGACTAGAACCCCTCTCCCCACGGGAGAGGGGCAGGGGTGAGGGTCCACGGCGCCCGAACACCCTCATCCGATGTTCCGCAGGCTGCCTTCTCCCTCAGGGAGAAGGACTCAGAGCAGATGGTCCTTCCAGGCCGCGCGCAGGGTCTTCTTGTCGATCTTGCCGGTCGCGGTCAGCGGCACGGTGTCGAAGACCACGTCGTCGGGCGTCCACCACTTGACGATCTTGCCTTCCAGGAAGCCCAGCACCTCGGCCTTGGTCACCTGGCGGCCCTCGTGCGGCTCGACGACCAGCAGCGGCCGCTCCTCCCACTTGGGGTGCGGCACCCCGACCACGGCGGCGATCTTCACGCCCGGGCAGGCGACGGCGATGTTCTCCAGGTCGATGGAGCTGATCCATTCGCCGCCGGTCTTGATCACGTCCTTGGCCCGGTCGGTGATGCGCATGAAGCCGTGCTCGTCGAGGGTGGCGATGTCGCCGGTGTCGAACCAGCCCTCGGCGTCGACCACGTCCCGGTCCTGGCGGAAGTAGCGGCGGATGGTCCAGGGACCGCGGACCATCAGGGCGCCGCTGGTCTCGCCGTCGCGCGGGGCTTCCTCGCCGTCGTCGCCGACGATCTTCAGTTCGATGCCGAACTGCAGCCGGCCCTGGCGGGTCCAGATCACCTCGTCGAGTTCGTCCTCGCCGAGCGCCGCCACCGACGGCGTCGGCGTGGCGACCACGCCCAGCGGACAGGTCTCGGTCATGCCCCAGATCTGCAGCACCTGCACCCCGTGCCGGGTCTTGAAGCTCTCGGCCATGGCCCGGGGCACCGCCGAGCCGCCGATGATCACCCGCCTCAGCGACCCCACGCCCTGGCCGTGCTGGGCCAGCCAGTCGAGGTACATGGTCCAGATGGTCGGCACCCCGCCGGTGAAGGTGACCCCCTCTGACTGGATCAGCTCCTGCAGGCTGGCGCCGTCCATCTTCTCGGCCGGCAGGACGATCTTGCAGCCGTTGATCGGGCAGATGAACGGCAGGCCCCAGGCCGTGGCGTGGTAGAGCGAGGAGCAGGGCATGACCACGTCGAAGGCGGTCAGGCCGAAGGCGCTGGCCAGGCCCGCGGCCATGCCGTGGATGACCACCGCGCGGTGGCTGTAGAGCACGCCCTTGGGATCGCCCGTGGTGCCCGAGGTGTAGCAGAGGAAGGCGCCGGCGTTCTCGTCGAACCGGGGCCAGTCGAACGGGCCGTCGTCCTCGGCGTCGATCAGGGTCTCGTAGTTGAGGGCGTTCACCCCGCCCGCGTCATGGCTGTCCGCGTCGGAGAGCAGGACGAAGGTCCTCACCGTCGTGAACCGGTGCGCCAGCCGCTCGACCAGGGGGGCGAAGGTGCGGTCGTAGAACAGCACCGTGCTCTCGGCGTGCTCCAGCACATAGACGATCTGGTCGTCGAACAGGCGCGGATTGACGGTGTTGAGCACCGCGCCCAGGCCGGGGACGCCGTAGAACAGCTCCAGGTGCCGATGGGTGTTCCAGGCCAGACTGGCGATCCGGTCGCCGCTGCGCACCCCCAGCCTCGTCAGGGCCCGCGCCAGCCGGCGGCACCGCGCCGCCAGGCCGGCGTAGTCGTATCTGTGGATTCGACCCTCGACCGTGCGCGAGACGATCTCGACCCGCGGATGGGCCGCCTCGGCATGGTTCAGGATGGCGGTCGTCAGCAGCGGGACGTCCTGCATCAGTCCGGGGATCACGGCGGTTCCTCGCGTCTTTTCTGTTATCGCCGATCAGCCTCGCCTCGCGGGGCGCGCCGAGTCAATCGAGCTGGAAGGCCTCGCGCCCGGCCGCGCGGTTCTCGCGCACGATCCGGCCCCACCAGCGGATGCGGGCCTCGTCGGTCAGGCCGTCGCGATCCTCCAGCCAGGTGATCATGCTGTCGACGAAGAGGCCGAACAGCATGCCGACGGCGCGCTGCGCCCGCGCCGGAGCCCCGGGAGGGGCGTTCGGCCCGGGCTCGAACAGCGGCATCGAGGTCTTGGCCAGCAGCCGGCGCAGCCGCGCTTCCCAGTCCGGCTGGTTGGCCCGGCAGTTCTTGAGCACCACCAGGAACGGGGCCGGATCCCGCCGCGCCGTCTCCAGCACCCGTCCGACCATCGAGCCGTAGCCTTCCCAGGGCTGGTCGTAGGCCTCCTCGATGGCCGTCTCGACCCGGTGAAACACCGCCTCGACCAGGGCCTCGCGAGAGGGAAACAGGCGATAGACCAGAACCTTGGCCGCGCCGGCCGCCTCGGCGATGTCGCGCATGGTGGCGCCGTGGAGGCCCTTCTCCAGCATCACCCGGGCGGCGATGCCGACATAGGCCTCGCGCCGGGCGGGGCGATCGACCCGGGGCTTGCGGCGGGCGGTGTCGGCGGAGTCGGCCATGGTCCTCGTCTAGCGGCTCGTTTCGCGCTTGCCGAATGAAACCGCGTGGTAACATACTCAAGGGACATCCGGGAGACACGCCATGACGCGGTCCGCCGCCCGTCTCGAGATCGAGGACCTGACCCTCGTCCCCATGACCCCGACCATCGGCGCGGAGGTTGAAGGCCTCGACCTGTCGCGGCCCCTCGAGGCGCGCACGGTCGGCGCCCTGCGCAAGGCGCTGCTGGACTGGAAGGTCCTGTTCTTCCGCGACCAGGACATCACCACCGAGCAGCATCTGGCCTTCGCCCGGAACTTCGGGGAGCTGGAGGTGCATCCCTTCGCCCCGCACAAGCCGGGCTATCCGGAGGTGCTGGCCATCACGCACGACGAGACGTCGCGGGGCCGCGAGAACACCTGGCACAGCGACGTCACCTGGCGCCTCGAACCCTCGCTCGGCTCGGTCCTGCGCGCGATCGAGATTCCACAGATCGGCGGCGACACCCTGTTCGCCGACATGTCCGCCGCCTGGGACGGTCTGAAGGACGAGGTCAAGGCCAGGATCGACGGAGCCATGGCCGTGCACGACTTCACCCACTTCCGGGCCGGCATGCGCCGGCGCGGCAAGACCGAGGCCGAGATCGAGGCCTTCAACGCGCAGTACCCGATGGTCGAACATCCCGTGGTGCGCACCCATCCGGAAACGGGCCGCAAGGCGATCTACGTCAACGCCGCCTTCACCCTGCACATCGTGGGCATGGACAAGGCCCAGAGCGACGCCCTGCTGGCCCATCTCTACGCCCAGGCCGCCATCCCGGAGCACCAGTGCCGCTTCCGCTGGTCGAAGAACGCCATCGCCTTCTGGGACAACCGCGCCAGCCAGCACTACGCGGCCAGCGACTACTTCCCGGCCGTGCGCAAGATGGAGCGGGTGACGATCATCGGGGATCGGCCGCACTAGGCTTCCTTCTCCCAGCGGGAGAAGGTGTCGGCGAAGCCGACGGATGAGGGAGCGCGGCGTCGTAGCCCCTCACCCTCCCATCGCTTCGCGACGGGCCCCTCTCTCTCCCGGCCGGGAGAGGGTCACTCCCTGCGCAGCGCCTCGATCGGGTCGAGCCGGGCCGCGCGCCAGCTGGGGTAGGCGCCGAACACCAGGCCGACCAGCAACGAGAACCCCAGGGCCACCGGGATCGACCAGCTGGCGATGGCCACCGGCCATTGCCCCAGTTTGGCCATCAGGAACGCGCCGCCGACGCCGATGACGAGGCCGATGATTCCGCCGATCACCGACAGGGTCACCGCCTCCAGGGCGAACTGCAGCAGCACGTCGTTGCGCCGGGCGCCGACGGCCATGCGCAGGCCGATCTCCCGCGTCCGCTCGGTCACGGCGACCAGCATGATGTTCATGATCCCCACGCCGCCGACGACCAGCGACACCGCCGCCACCGCGGCCAGCAGCGAGGTGAACGTCTTCACCGAGGCCTGCATGGCCTCCATGATCGAGGCCATGTTCTGGACGCTGAAGTCGTCGTCCTGGCCCTGGCGGATGCGGTGGCGCTCGCGCAGCAGGTTGGAGACGTCCTCCTGCAGCCGGTCCAGCTCCTCGGCGGCGGCCGCCTTGACGTAGATGGTCTGGACGTTGTCGCCGCGCACCCGGCGGCCGACGACGCGCGACCGGACCGCCTGCAGCGGGCCCAGGACGATGTCGTCCTGGTCCTGGCCGAAGCCGCTCTGGCCCTTGGGGGTCAGCACCCCGATGACCTCGAAGGGCACGGTCCCGACGCGGATCCGCTTGCCGATGGGATCGGCGCCTTCGCCGAACAGTTCGGTGGCGATGGTCTGGCCGATGACGACGACCTTGCGGCCCTGCCGCGCTTCGGCCTCGTCGAACATGCGGCCGCTGGCGATCGTCAGGTCGCGGGCGGCGAGGTAGTCGGGCGTGACTCCCTCCACGCGGGTCTGCCAGTTGGCGCCCTCGGCGGTCAGCTGGGCGCCGCCGCGCACGGTGGGCGCGACGGCGACGGCGCCCTCCAGCTGGTCGGCGATCGCTTCGGCGTCGTCGGCGCTGAGCGACATGCCCGTGCCCGCGCCCATGCTGACGAAACCGCCGCCGGGCCCGCGCGAGGCGCCGGGCATGACGATCAGCAGGTTGGAGCCCAGCCCGCCGATGGCGCTGGTCACCCGCTGCTGGGCGCCCAGGCCGATGGAGGTCATCATCACCACCGCTGCCACCCCGATGACGACGCCCAGCGAGGTGAGGGCCGAGCGCATCGGATGGGCGGCGATGGCCCCGGCCGCGAACCCGACGAGGTCGATCCGCCGCATCACGCCGCGGTCCTCCGCACGTCGGACACCAGCAGGCCGTCGCGGAACGTCACCTGGCGCTCGGTCTCGTCGGCGACCTCGGGATCGTGGGTGACCACGACGATGGTCAGGCCCTCGGCGTGGAGCTCGCGAAACAGCGCCAGCACCTCCAGCCCCGTGTTGGTGTCGAGGGCGCCGGTGGGCTCGTCGGCGAGCAGCAGGTCGGGACCGTTGGCCAGCGCCCGGGCGATGGCCACCCGCTGCTGCTGGCCGCCCGACAGCTGCGTGGGCCGGTGGCCCAGGCGCTGGCCGAGCCCGACCCGCGTCAGCAGCGAGGCGGCGCGCCGGCGTCGTTCGGCCGGGTCGAGTCCGGCGTAGACCATCGGCAGCTCGACGTTCTGCAGGGCCGTGAGCCGGGGCAGCAGCTGGAACGACTGGAACACGAAGCCGATGCGGCGGTTGCGGAAGTCGGCGAGGGAGTCGTCGTCCATGTCCTCGACCTCCTCGCCGTCGAAGCGGTAGGAGCCGGCCGTCGGCCGGTCGAGGCCGCCGACGATATTCATCAGCGTCGACTTGCCCGAGCCCGACGGTCCGATGACGGCGACGAATTCGCCCCGGGCGATGGCCAGGGTGACGCCGGCCAAGGCCGACACCCGCTCATCGCCCATCTGGTAGACCTTGGTCAGGTCCGCGATCTCGATCATCCGGACCGGCCCTACATCCGCACCCGGACGCCGCCGCCCATGGGACCGCCCTGGGTCTGGACCTTCGCCTTGGGGCCGCCGCCGACGATCACCTGGTCGCCCGCCTTCAGGGGACCGACGATCTGGGTGAAGGAGCCGTCGCCGGCGCCGACCCGCACCGGCACCGCGGTCGGCTTGCCGTCCCGCAGCACATAGACGACCCCGGCGGTCATCCCGCCCTGGCGGCCGCCCCCGAAGGCGGCGGCGCGGGCCCGCAGCGCGACCAGCTTCTCCTTCTGTTCGGCGTTCAGGATCGGCTCCAGCTTCGCCAGCGCCTCCTGCATGACCTGGCGCATCGCCTGACGGCGGGCCTGCGGATCGCCCGAGGCGGCCGCGGCCCGGGCCTTGCCGCGCGCCTCGGCGAAGATGGCGTCCGCCTTTCTGCGCTGGTCGGCGTTGAGGTCGAGCGCCTCGAGCATCCGCCCGCCCATCAGTCCGCCGCCGCCCTGGCCCGGCCGTCCGCCCCCGCCGCCGGGGCCGCGGAAGCCGCCGGGGGGCGGACCGCCGGGGCCCATCATCACCGGCCCGCCGGCGCGTTGCCCGCTCTGGGGCTGCTGGTCGGGCGGCGTCCAGCGCAGGGCCGCGGCGGGAACCTTCATCACCCCGCGCAGCTGCTGGATGACGATGTCGGCATTGGCCGTCATGCCCGGCATCAGCCGGCCGCCGGGATTGTCGGCCTGGGCGATGACGACGTAGGCCACGACATTGGACTCCGTCTCGGGCTGCATGCGCACCTGGGTGACGGTTCCGGTGAAGGTGTCGTCGGGAAAGGCGTCGACGGTGAAGCGCACCGACTGGCCTTCCTGAACCTGACCGATGTCGGCCTCGTCGACCGTGATCTTCACCTCGAGCTTGGAGAGGTCCTGGGCGATCTGGAACAGCACCGGCGCCTGCAGGCTGGCGGCGACGGTCTGTCCGGGCTCGATGGCGCGGTTGATGACGACCCCGTCGATCGGCGAGACGATCCGGGTGCGGCCAAGATCGGTCCGGGTGCTGGCGAGGGCCGCCTGGCTCTGGGCGACGCCGGCGCGGGCGGCCTGGACATTGGCGCGGGCGGTCTTCAGGGCGGCTTCCGCGGAATCGAGCGCGGCCCTGGCGACGATTCCCTGGTCGAACAGCGCCTTGGTCCTGGCGAAGGCCGCCTGTGCTTCGGCCAGCTGGGCCTGGGCCTGGGCGACCTGGGCCTGACGCGACTGGATCTCGGCCTGGCCCTGCCGCAGGCGGCTGACGTAGGTCTGCGGGTCGAGCGTCGCCAGCACCTGTCCGGCGCGAACGCGGTCGTTGAAGTCGACGAACACCTTGAGGATCTGGCCCGAGATCTGCGAGCCGACGTCCACCGTCACCAGCGCCTGCAGCGAGCCGGAGGCCGAGACCGACTTGGTGATGTCTCCCTGCTGGACCGCCTCCAGCCGGTAGGGATCCTTCGGCGCCTTCGGCTTCATCGCCTGCCAGCCGAGGACGCCGGCGACCGCCAGCCCGAGGGCTGCGAGGGCGATGACCAGGGGACGGGAAAACCGGCTGCGGCGGCGGGGCGGGGCGTTCAGGCTCATGGGCTCTCGAAATCGGTGTCGGCGGCGCGGAACGGGGTCGCCATGGCGTTAGCGGCGTCAGATTGCAGCCGCATTTCAATCGGCGGCGGCGCGCCCCTGCGGCGGCCCTCCTCCTCGAACGCGCGGTACAGCTGCTCGAACGGCGTCTTCGGCAGGTCGGCGAAGCGGAGAACGCCGTCGGCGTCTTCGTCGAGCAGCTTGAAGCGCCGGCGGGCGGCGGCCGTCGCCTCGGCCCGCGTCACCTTCTGGTCCAGGTCGGCGTCGCCGCCCCGCACGGGATGGGGCTCGTTGAGCAGTCCGAACTGGGCGGCGCCCTGGCGCTCGGTCCTGGGCCGCTCGCCGCGGACGGGACGGATGGCGCTGCCGCTTCCGAAGATGCGGTCGACGCGGCTGGGCGGCGCCATCGGAATCGGTCCGACGCCGGGACGCACCGGGCCGCGCACCTGGCTGTTGATCTCCGGCGCGATCGCCTTCTCGTAGTCCTGGGTCTCGAAGCCGTCGACGATGCGGTCGCCTTCGACGTCGAGCGCGTCGAAGAAGGCCAGGGCGTCGGTCTCGAACTCCGCCAGGGTCAGCGCGCCGTCATGGTCCGCGTCGGCCCGCGCGAACCAGGCGGTCGAGGGGTAGGGGGCGCCGGGCTCGGCCCGGAACGGTTCGCCGGCCGGGCTGAAGAACACCTGCTGGCGCGGGGCCGACGGGCCGGCGTCCAGGGCTTCCGCCGGTCGGCCCAGCGTGATCGGCCCGTCGTCCGGCGGCGGCATGGGCTGGGCCGCGGCCGGGGCGGCGGCGAGAAGGAACAGCAGGCAGGCGGCGCGGAAGGTCATCGGCGTCTCCGGGGCGGGGCGGCGGCAGATTCGGCGCTTCCCGCGGCGCCAGTAGGGCAGCGTGTTTCAACCCCGGCAACAGGGGCCGCTACAGGGGCAGAACGACCCGCGCGGTCAATCCGCCGCCCGGGCGATTCAACAGGGTGACGTCGCCGCCGTGGGCCCGGGCGATCGAGCGCACGACAGCCAGGCCCAGGCCCGCCCCGCCGGTCTCGCGGCTGCGCGAGGGCTCCCCGCGGTAGAAGGGCTCGAACACCCGCTCAAGCTCCTCGGCGGGAACCCCGGGGCCGTCGTCCTCGATCTCCAGCACGGCCGCGCCGTCCCTGGCGAACACCCGCCCGCGGGCGCGGCCGCCGTACTTGAGGGCGTTCTCGACCAGGTTGGCGGCCAGCCGCCGCAAGGCTAGCGGATCGCCCTCGACCACCAGCCGCTCCGAGGGCAGGGCGGAGGCGTCGGCGCCGGTCTCGGCGGCCTCGTCGAGCACGCTCTCGAGCAGCGAGGACAGCTCCAGCTTCTCGCGCGGCCCCGCCCGGGTGGCGTCGCGCACGAAGCCCAGGGTCGCCGAGATCATGGCGTCCATCTGGTCGATGTCGGCGGCCAGCTTGGCGCGGATGTCCTCCGGCGCCGCCTCGATGCGGAAGCGCAGGCGGGTGAGGGGGGTGCGCAGGTCGTGGGCGATGGCGCCGACCATGGCCGTACGGTCCTCGACGTAGCGGCGAAGCCGCTCCTGCATGCGGTTGAAGGCCTCGGCCGCCGCCGACACCTCGGCCGAGCCGCCCAGCTCCAGCGGCGGCGCGCGGGGGTCGCGGCCCAGGCGGTCCGCCGCCGCCGCGAAGGCGGCGATGGGCGAGGCGAGCCGCCGGGCGAACATCCAGACCAGCGGCGCGATGGCCAGGATCGACAACAGCAGGGTGAGGGCGATGTGACCCTGCCAGCCGCCGAGATTGAGCTCGGGCGCCGGGCGCACCATCAGCCAGCCGCCGTCGCCCTGGCGCAGGGCGATCTTGAAGGGCGCCAGCACCACGCGCTCATCGAAGGTCGGGGGTCCGCGCGGCGGCCCCGGCGGCGGAGCGTGACCGCCCGGCGGCCCGTGCGGACGGTGCGTCAGGCCGACGGTCCCGCGTTGGAAGACACGGATCTCCAGGCTGCTCTCGGCGCGGCGCGACCACAGGAACAGGCGCCTTGGCCCCTCGGTCTCGATGACGACCCGGGCGGGGTCGACCTGGAGCGCCGTCGCCAGCTGGCGGCGGATCTCCTCGCGCCAGCGAGCGCCGCGCGGGGGCAGGGGACGCTCCTGCGGCGGACGGGCGACCTTGCGCACCACCAGCGGACGGGCGTCGGGCATACGAACCGTCCCGCCGCCGCGCAGCGCGCTCGCGATGTCCGACAGGCGATAGAACTCCGGCGGCGGCGGCGGCAGGCTGAAGATCACCGCCGTCGAGATGGCGTGCGCCGCCACCAGGCTGACGATCACCAGCGCCAGCACCTGGATGAACAGAGGCGGTCCCCCCGGCGTCCTCAAGCGCGGACCACCCTGGGCGAGAACATGTAGCCCTCGTTGCGGATGGTGCGGATGATCTCGCCGCCGGCGCCGTCGTCGAGCTTGCGGCGCAGACGGCTGATCTGCACGTCGATGGCGCGGTCGTAGGCGTCGCTGTCGGGCCCGCGGGCGGCGTCGAGCAGCTGGTCGCGGGTCAGCACCCGCTGGGGCCGCTCGACGAAGGCCCGCAGCAGCGAGAACTCGCCGCTGGACAGGTTGACGATGACGCCCTGCGGCGACCGCAGCTCCCGCCGCACCAGATCCAGCCGCCAACCGGCGAACTCGCAGGCGGCGCCCACGGGATCGTCGGCGGGGCGGGGCTCCTGCTTGCGGCGAAGCACCGCCCGCACCCGCGCCAGCAGCTCGCGCGGATTGCAGGGCTTGGGCAGGTAGTCGTCGGCGCCGAGCTCCAGGCCGACGATGCGGTCGGTTTCCTCGCCCATCGCCGAGAGCATGACGATGCCCGGCGCGCCCGGCCGCCCGGACAGGCGCCGCACCACCGACAGGCCGTCCTCGCCCGGCATCATGACGTCCAGCACGATCAGGTCGACCGGGTCGCGCGCCAGGGCCGCCTCCATGGCCCTCGCATCGCCCGCCTGGTCGACCCGGTAGCCGTGCCGCACAAGGAAGTCGGTGATGACGTCGCGAATCCCGGGGTCGTCGTCGACGATCAGGATACGGGCGCCGGGCTCCTCGCCGGCGGTCTGCGCGGTCTTGTCCATCGTGAGCACCATAGCCGCCCTATGGGGGAGGGTCATGGCGGGCGGATTTCACGGATGCAACACGGCGCCCCAATCCCTTCGCCCCGTGCGGCGGAGAGCCTCACACGTTCATCGACTCGATGGCCAGGTCCGACACATAGGGGTTGGCCTTGCGCTCGAAGCCGAAGGTGCTCATCGGGCCGTGGCCGGGGACGAAGGCCACGTCGTCGCCCAGCGGCCAGAGCTTCCGGGTGATCGAGTGGATCAGCTGCTCGAAATCGCCGCGCGGGAAGTCGGTGCGGCCGATGCTGCCCTTGAACAGCACGTCGCCGACCTGGGCGAAACGGGCCTCGCGATGGAAGAAGACCACGTGGCCCGGCGTGTGGCCGGGGCAATGGATGACCTCGAACTCGGTCTCGCCCAGCCGCACCGTGTCCCCGTCGCCCAGCCAGCGGTCGGGCGTGAAGCCCCTGGCGTCCGGCATGCCCCAGCGGGCGCCGCTCTCCTCGATCTGATCGATCCAGAAGGCGTCGTCGGGATGCGGACCCTCGACCGGCGCGCCGGTGGCCGCCTTCAGGGCGGCCGCGCCGCCGGCGTGGTCGAGGTGGCCGTGGGTGACCCAGATCTTCTCGACGGTCAGGCCCTGCTGCTCGATCGCCTTGAGCAGACGCGGAATCTCGCCGCCGGGGTCGATGACCGCCGCCTTCTTCGTCCTCTCGCACCAGACCACCGTGCAATTCTGCTGCAGGGGGGTGACCGGCGCGACCACGGCCCGGATCGGGGATGAGCTCACGGCGACTCCTCAAACGCGCGTTCGATCCTATGATCGGCGTTCAGGTCCCCGGAATAAAGGGGCGGGGAGGAAATTGCGATGTTCCGGCCGAACGGCTTCCGCTTCGAGCGCATCCCCTTCCACCTGCACTGGCGCGAGGACGCCCCCTTCAAGGAGACCTACGGCGGCGGTTTCGACACCATCATCGTCGAGGGGCAGTACCTGAAGCCCGTCGACGCGCCGCCGTCGAAGACGGTGCTGATCTTCATGCACCCGACGGGGGTCATGAACCTGTTGCCGATGACCAACGCCATGGCCCGGGCCGGCGTGCCGACGATCTGCGCGGTCAGCCGCTATCCGCACAACGACAGCGGCCTGATCATGGAGAAGGTCGCCCGGGACCTCGGGGCCTATGTCGCCTACGCCCGCGAGCAGCTGGGTTTCGAATACGTGGTGCTGGCCGGCTGGTCCGGCGGCGGGTCGCTTTCGCTGTTCTACCAGTCGCAGGCCGAGAAGCCCTGGATCACCGCGACCCCGGCGGGCGACCCGTTCGACCTTGTGACGAACCCGCTGCCGAAGGCCGATGCGGTGATGCAGCTGGCCGCCCACGTCAGCCGGGCCATCACCCTCACCGAGTGGATCGACGCCTCGATCCTCGACGAGACCGACCCCACCCGGCGCGATCCGGAGCTGGACCTCTACGGCGAGGTCGTGAGGCCCCCGTTCAGCGCCGACTTCCTGGAGCGCTACCGCGCCGCCCAGATCGCCCGCTCGCGGAAGATCGACGACTGGGTGAGGGAGACGTTGGAACAGGTCCGCCGCACGGGTGAGATGGAGCGCGCCTTCGTCGTCCACGGCACCATGGCCGACCCGCGCTGGCTGGACCTCGCCGTCGACCCCAACGACCGCAAGGGGCCCAACTGGTGCTACATGGGCGAGCCCAGGACCGTGAACATGATGCCGGCGGGGCTGGCGCGCTATTCCAGCCTGCGCTCCTGGCTGTCGCAGTGGTCGTTCGCCGAAAGCCGGGCCGACGGGCCCAGGTGCGCCGGCGACGTCAGCGTGCCGGTCCTGGTCATCGAGAACAGCGCCGACGACGCCTGCACGCCCAGCCACACCCGCCGCATCTTCGACGGCGTCAAGCACGCCGACAAGGAACTCCACGTCAACCGGGGCGCCACCCACTACTACCAGGGCCAGCCCGAGAAGATGGCCGAGAGCGTGCAGGTCTGCCTCGACTGGCTGAGGCGCAAGGGGTTTCTCGCTGGATAGCCCGGCCAATGGGGGGACAGCTTACTCATTTCCGGCGCGCGCCGGTCACTCCGACGAAATGAGTAAGCTGTCCCTCCAATTGCGGGGGAAAAACAGAAAGGCCCGGGGTCGCCCCCGGGCCTCTCCGAGTTCCGCGAAGCCGTCGATCAGCCCTTGTTGTCGCCGATGCCGTGGACCTGGGCCTGCATGGCGCCCGGTCCCGGGCCGTCGTCCTCGATCTGGGGCAGGCCCTTGGCCAGCCGCGAGTTCCAGAAGCCGTAGAGGATATAGAGGGCCGCGCCGATGGCCAGGTATCCGCCCAGCAGCGTCGCGGGGATGGTGTCGCCGGCGTAGGCCTTCTTGACGATGTCCTCGATCAGCGGGCCGATCATGACGATGGCGAAGAAGATGCCCAGGATCGGGGTCAGGCCGATCCAGGCCTTCTTGCCGAGGTTGCGGATCGACAGCAGGAACCACAGGGCCCCCAGCGCCAGGATGGCGATGGCGCCCTCCTTCACCCAGGTCGACTTCAGCATGAAGTAGAAGAAGGCCAGGGCCGCGAAGCCGACCAGCATGGCCACCAGGATCAGGGTGGGCCGGTTGACGAAGCCGCCGCCGAGCGGAACCCGGAAGGGCCGCTCCATCTCCGGCTTGCTGGTGCGCAGGAACATCACGCTCAGGCAGACGATGCCGAAGGCCGTGGCGGTGCCCAGGCTGACCATGTCGCCGAGGATGTCGATGGGCAGCATGGCCGCCGCCACCGCGATCAGGACGCCCAGGATGATGGTGCCGATCCAGGGCGTGCGGAACTTCTCGTGCAGGGTGGCGAAGGCGCGCGGCAGCAGGCCGTCCTTGGCCATGGCGTAGAACACCCGGCTCTGGCCGTAGGTCAGGATGAGCATGACCGACGACAGTCCCGCGACGGCGCCGACCTTGATCAGGATCGAGAACCAGTCGACGCCCATGCGGTCGACGGCCAGGGCGATCGGGGCCGGGCCGCCCAGTTCGCGGAACGGCACCACGCCGGTCAGGACCGCGGCGACGGCGATGTAGATGACCGTGCAGACCAGGAGCGAGCCGAGGATGCCGATCGGCACGTCGCGGCGCGGATTCTTGGCTTCGGCCGCGGCGGTCGAGACCGCCTCGAAGCCGACGTAGGCGAAGAAGATCACCGACGCCGCCCGGAAGATGCCGGGGACGCCGTATTTGAAGCCGCCCTCGTTCTCGGGAACGAACGGCTGCCAGTTGTCGAAGTTGATGAAGCCCACGCCCATGACGATGAAGGCGACGAGCACGCCCACCTTGATGGCCACCACGACGTTGTTGACCGTCGCCGACTCCGAGACGCCGAGCACCAGCAGGCCGGTGACGGCCAGGATGCCGAGGGCGCCCAGGATGTTGGCGCCGCCGCTCTGCTGGAAGGTCAGGCCGCCTTCGCCCGCCACCGCTTGGATGAAGGAGGTGGTCAGGTTGGCGGGTATCTCCAGCCCGAAATTGTGCAGCAGGCTGACGACGTTGCCGGACCAGCCGGCGGCCACCGTCGAGGCGGCGATGCCGTACTCCAGCACCAGCAGCCAGCCCATCACCCAGGCCGCCAGCTCGCCGAGCGAGGTGTAGCTGTAGGTGTAGGCCGAGCCCGCCACCGGCATGGTCGAGGCCATTTCCGCGTAGGACAGGCCCGCGAAGATGCAGGCGAAGAAGGCGACGACGAACGACAGCATGACCGCCGGCCCGGCGAAGTTGGCCGCCGCGTTGCCGGTCATGACATAGATGCCGGCGCCGATGATGCAGCCGATGCCGAGCAGGACCAGGTTGACGGCCCCCAGGGTCCGCTTGAGCTTGTGGCTCTCGGACTCGTGCTGGACCTGCTCGACGGACTTCCTGAGAAACAGGCGGGACATGCAGTCTCGCTCCCCCAATGGCGCCGGCCCCCGCCGGCGCGGTTAATCGGTGGGGGACGTTAGCAGCAAAGCCGTCTTGCGCAACGGCTTACGCTGACGGGGCGGATTTTGGGCGCTAGGACTGCGCCCGATGCTTCCGATCGAGGAAATCCTGCCCCGACTGGGCGCGGCGCTGGACGAAGGTCCCAACGCCGTGGTCGTCGCCCCGCCGGGCGCCGGCAAGACCACCCGCGCGCCCCTGTTCCTGCTGGACCTGTCCTGGGCGAGCGGCCGCCTGATCCTGCTCGAACCGCGCCGGCTGGCCGCCCGGGCGGCGGCGGCGCGCATGGCCGCCACCCTCGGCGAACGGGTCGGCGAGACGGTGGGCTATCGCGTCCGCCTGGAGTCGCGCGTCTCGGCGCGCACGCGGATCGAGGTGGTCACCGAGGGCGTGTTCACCCGCATGATCCAGGACGATCCGGCGCTGGACGGCGTCAGCGCCGTGCTGTTCGACGAGTTCCACGAGCGCAGCCTGGACGCCGACCTCGGCCTGGCGCTCGCCCGCGACAGCCAGCAGCTGCTGCGCGAGGACCTGCGGCTCATCGTCATGTCGGCGACCCTCGACGGCGCGGCGGTGGCGACGCTGCTTGGCGATGCGCCGGTGATCGAGAGCCGGGGCCGCGCCTTCCCGGTCGAGACCCGTTACCTGGGCCGCGATCCGGCCCGGCGGCTGGAGGAGCAGGTCGCGCGCGCCGTCGAGCGGGCGCTGGCCGAGGAGCCGGGAAGCCTACTGGTCTTCCTGCCGGGCCAGGGCGAGATCCTGCGCGTCCGCGACCTGCTGGCCGAGCGCCTGCGCCGCCCCGACGTCGACCTCGCCCCGCTCTTCGGCGCCCTGGACGCCCGCGACCAGGACCTGGCCATCGGCCCGTCGCCGGCCGGCCGGCGCAAGGTGGTGCTGGCCACCTCGATCGCCGAGACCAGCCTGACCATCGAGGGCGTCCGCGTCGTCATCGATTCCGGCGTCTCCCGCGTGCCGCGCTTCGACCCGGCCAGCGGCTTGACGCGGCTGGAGACCGTTCGCGTCGCGCGCGCCGCCGCCGACCAGCGCCGGGGCCGCGCCGGCCGCACCGGGCCCGGGGTCTGCTACCGCCTGTGGGACGAGGCGGAGACCCGGGCGCTCATCCCCTTCGCCCGGCCGGAGATTCTCGAGACCGACCTCTCGGGCCTGGCGCTCGACCTGGCCCGCTGGGGCGCGCGGGACGTCGCGGGCCTGGCCTTCCTCGATCCGCCGCCGGCGGCGGCCTTCGCCGAGGCCCGGGCGCTGCTGGCCCGGCTGCAGGCGCTGGACGGGGAGGGGGCGCTGACCGATCACGGCCGGGCCCTGGCGGCCCTGCCCCTGCCGCCCCGGCTGGCGCACATGGTGGTGCGGGGCGCGGCGGGCGGCGAGGGCCTGCTGGCGGCCCGCATCGCGGCCCTGCTCACCGAACGCGGGCTGGGCGGCCGCGATGGGCATCTGGGCCATCGGCTGGAGGCCTTCGAGCGTGATCGCTCCAGCCGCGCCAGGGACGCCCGCGCGCTGGCCGACCGCTGGGCCCGGGCCGCCGGTTCGCCGCCGGAACAGCCGCCGCTGGGCGAGGCCCTGCTGCTGGCCGAGGCCTTCCCGGAGCGCGTGGCGAAAGCGCGGGGCGGCGCCGGCGAGTTCCAGCTGGCCACCGGCCGCGGGGCGCATGTGGACCCCACCGACGTCCTCGCCCGCGAGCGCTGGATCGCCGTTGCCGAACTGGGCGGCGGGACCCAGCGCGACCGCATCCTGCTCGCCGCCCCCCTCGAGGAGGCAGCCCTGCGCGAGGCCTTCGCCGGCCGGTTGGTCCGGGAGGAGAAGCTGGAGATCGAGGCGGACGGAAAGGCGAGACTCCGGAGGCTCCTGAAACTCGACCGGCTGACCATCGAGGACCGGCTGGTCGAGAAGCCCGATCCGGCGATGATCGCCGCCGCCCTGGTCGGCAAGGTGCGGCGGGACGGGCTCGCGGTCCTTCCGATCGGGGAGGCCGCCGCCCGGCTGCGGGCGCGCCTGGCCTTCATCGGCCATCCGCTCGACGAGCCGGTCCTGATCGCGGCGCTCGACGACTGGCTGGCGCCGCTGCTGGCCGGCAAGTCGAGCCTCGCCCAGCTGACCGACGGCCAGATCGCCGACGCCCTTCGCAACCTTGTCCCGTGGGAGGTCCAGCGCCGCCTCGACGCGGAGGCGCCGGCCCGGTTCACGGCGCCCACCGGCAACACCTTCGCCATCGACTATCTGGCCCCCGGCGGCCCGACGGTCGAGGTCCGGGTCGGCGAGCTGTACGGGCTTGCGGTTCACCCGAGGGTCGGCGGCACGCCGCTAGTGTTCAGCCTGCTCTCGCCGGGCCACAAGCCGATCCAGACGACGAAGGACCTGCCCGGCTTCTGGCGCGGCTCCTGGGTCGACGTGCGCAAGGACATGCGCGGCCGCTATCCCAAACACGTCTGGCCCGAGGACCCGGCCAACGCCGCCCCGGTCACCCGGGCCAAGCCGAGGGGGAGCTGAATCCCTCTCCCGGAGGGAGAGGGGCAGGGGTGAGGGGGCGCGGCGCCTGACACCCTCATCCGTCGGTCTGCGACCGACACCTTCTCCCTCAGGGAGAAGGAACGCTGCTCAATCCCCCGCCGCGTAGATCATGATCCCCGTGGCCACGGCCAGGTTCAGGCTGTCGGCGCGGCCTCGCATGGGAATCTTGACGTTGACGTCGCAGAGGGCGGCCATCTCGGGGGGCAGTCCGGCCTGCTCGTTGCCCATCAGGATCAGGGTCGGACGACGGTAGTCGGCGGCGCGGTGGTCGACGCTCGCCGTCAGCAGCGTGCCGACCACCGATCCCGGCCAGCGCTCGCGCCAGGCGATGAACTCGACCTCGGTCGCCCGGGCGATCGGCACGGCGAAGATCGATCCCATGGTCGCCCGCACGGCCTCGACGCTGAACGGGTCGCAGCAGTCGCCCACCAGGATCACGCCGCCGCAGCCGGCCGCGTCGGCGGTGCGGATGATGGTCCCGAGGTTCCCCGGATCACGCACCTGGTGCAGGGCGACCCACACCTTCGCCGAGGCCGGCGTCAGCGCCTCGAGCGGCGCAAACCGCTGCTCGAACACCGCCAGCACCGCCTGCGGATTGTCGCGGCGGGCGATCTTCTCGAGGATCTCCCGGTTGACCTCGATGACCTCTCCCCCGGCCGCCTCGGCGACCGCCGCGGCCCTCTTCAGCAGCGGGTGGTCGGCGGCGTCCCTGCCGTGGAGCAGGATCTTGGGGGCGTGACCCAGGTCGATGGCCTCGGTGACGATCTTCAGGCCCTCGGCGAGGAACCGGCCGCTCTCCTCGCGCGCCTTGCGCATGTGCAGCGCTTTCACGGCCTTGACCGTGGGATTGCCGTGCGAGGTGACGACCCGGCTCACGCCGACCACCGGGCGAAGAAGGAGAGGCCCACCTGCCGGTCGCCGGCCTCCTCGACCAGGGCCAGTTCGCCCCAGTCCACCCGGCCGGGGCGGTTCACCGCTTCCGCAACCAGCCCCGACATCGCCGCGCCGGAGATGCGGGCGGCGTAGGCGTTGAGCAGCAGGAAGTCGGCCTCGTCGGACAGCAGGCCGGCGCAGAGCTGGACCATCTCCGGCAGGTCCTCGAACAGGCGCCAGACCTCGCCGTCCGGCCCACGGCCGAACTTCGGCGGGTCGAGGATGACGCCGTCGTATCGGCTGCCGCGGCGGTCCTCGCGCTGCACGAACCGGCGCGCGTCCTCGACGATCCAGCGCACGGTCGAGACGCCGCTCAGGGCCGCGTTCTCTCGCGCGCGCTGCACGGACTGCTTCGAGGCGTCCACATGGGTGACCTGCGCCCCCGCCAGCGAACAGACCAGGCTGGCGACGCCGGTGTAGCCGAACAGGTTGAGGATCCGCAGCGGCCGTCCCGCCGCGCGCTGGCGGGCGTCCAGCCAGGCCCAGTTGGCCGCCTGCTCGGGGAAGAAGGCCAGGTGGCGGAAGTTGGTGAAGCGGGCCGTGAAGCGGGCGGCGCCCCAGGCCATCTCCCAGGTCTCGGCCGGCGCGCCGCGGAACCGCCAGCGACCGGCCTCGTCCTCGTCGGTCGGGTCGAAGACGGCGTCGGCGGCCTCCCAGCGCGCGGCGGGCAGGCGCGGCGCCCACAGGCACTGCGGCTCGGGCCGGATGACGTGATAGGGGCCGTAGCGCTCGAGCTTGCGGCCGCCGCCGCTGTCGACCAGCGCATAGTCGGCCCAGCCGGTGGTGCGCATCACGGCGGGCGCGGCGGCGATGGTCGGGCCGGTCATGGCCGGGCGATACGGCCCGGGCGGCGGCCTGTCCAGTGGGGCCGGCGGTCAGGAGGCGCGACGGCGGGCGACGGGGGCGGCCGGCTCCGCTCGCGACCCGTCGGCGGCCGGAGTCTCTCGCGCCGCGTGCGGGGTCTTGTCCCAGTGGAAGGGCCGGAACACCAGCTGGTGCAGGGCGTGCGCCGCCGCCAGCGACTGCAGGGGCCAGTAGAAGGGCATCAGCAGCAGATCCCTGGCCCGCGCCGGGGTTCCCGCCCGGCGGGCGCCGACCACGACCGCCGACGCCGCGCACAGCCAGCCGACGGCCAGCAGCACGGCGTCCGAGGGCCGCACCCAGGCGACGCCCTCGGCCAGGCCCAGCACGGCCGCCACCAGGGTCCAGGCGAGCAGCGGGCCATGCAGGAACGAGGCGGCGATGGCCGCGCCCAGGGTCACGGCGAAGGCGGCGGCCGCGCCGGTCCGCCAGTGGGGCGGATCGCGCGACTGCACGCCGAAGGTCTGCATGTAACCCTTCACCCAGCGCGAGCGTTGGGGAAGCCAGACGGACAGCCGGTCCGGCGCCGGTTCGAAGGTCGGGCATTCGAGAACGTCCATCCGATATCCCTCGGCCGCCAGCCTGAAGCCGAGATCGGCGTCCTCGGTCACGTTCCACGCATCCCAGCCGCCCACCGCCCGCAGGACCGCGGCCCGGAAGTGGTTGCTGGTTCCCCCAAGCGGGAAGGGCGCCCCGATGCGGGCGAGGGCGGGCATCAGCACCTCGAACTGGGCGGCGTACTCGAGCGCGAACTGGGCGGGCAGCAGCCGGCGGTCGGGCTCGATGCGCAGCGGCGCCTGCAGGCAGGCCAGCCTCGGCGGACCGGCGGCGAAGCGGGCGGCCGCCTCGCGGAGCTGGCCGGGGCCGGGCCGGTCCTCGGCGTCATAGATGACCACCAGCTCGCCGTCGGCCTGCTCCAGGGCGATGTTGCAGGCGCGCGGCTTGGTCCGCGGCAGGCCGGGCGGCGCGGCCAGCACCTCGACCCAGGCGGGAAGCGGCCGGCCGGCCAGGGCCTGGCGGGTCTCGCCGTCGTCCGCCTCCACGACGATCAGCACCTGCAGCCGGTCGCGGGGATAGTCGAGCGCGTCCAGGGCTCTGAGCAGCCCGGGGACCACCGCCGCCTCGCGGTAAAGCGGCACGATGACGCTGTAGCGCGGCAAGTCCCGGACGGTCAGGGGGCGGGTCTCGCCCGCCTCGCGCGCGGTCAGCGCCGCCGCCAGCCGGGTCGCGGCGACCAGGACGAAGAGGACGAAGAACGCGCCCTGCAGCGCCGCCGAGGTCTGCTCCGTCCAGAGCGTCCAGCTCGCCGCGAGGGCGGCCGCGAGTCCGGCGCCGACGGCGATCTGGGTGAGGGTCGGCGGCCGGGCGGCGCCGCGCGTCCAGCCGCCGTCCGCCGGCGTCAGCCTGGGCCGCGGTCGCCTGGCGATCGCCGACGCCGGGCGCAGATCCCTTTCGTCCCGAGCCATGCAGCCCCCGGATCGCTTCGGGGGCGAATCACTCGGCTGTCACGAAACTCGCGTCAAGAGGCAAAAACGAAGACTACAACCAAGGCGAGACGCCCGGACGGCGGAACGCTTGCGGCGTCTGGGTGATTGCCGTTTAGTGTCCGTCGGGGAAAGTAGGGAAGGGCGAGTCGCGTGACGACCACCTTGAAGAAGCCGCAGCGTTCGGCGCGCAAGCCCAAGGGGGACGGGCACCTGCGCCGCGGGGAGATTCTCGAGGCGGCCGAGCGCATCTTCATCGCCGAGGGCTACCAGGGCGCCACCATCCGCAAGATCGCCGACGAGGTGGGGGTCTCCTCGACGGCGCTCTACATGCATTTCCGGGACAAGGACGAGATCCTGCTCGAGATCTGCGACCGCGCCATCGAGATGCTGCTGGACATCAACAGCGAGATTTCGGCCCGGCCCATCGATGCGGTCGCGCGGGTGCGGCTGATGCTCGACGCCTACATGACGTTCGCGCTGGAGAATCCGAACGCCTACCAGCTGGTCTTCTGCGGCGACGCCGGGCTGATCTCCGAGCACAAGCAGGCGGCGACAGAGGCGCTCGGCGACCGCTGCTACGAGAAGTTCGTGGGCGTGGTGCGGGAAATCGGCGCCTCGGGGCGCCTGCGCACGGGCACGGTGGACAGCGCCGCCCAGTCGATGTGGGCCGCGTGCCATGGCCTGGTGGCCCTGCTGCTGCTCAAGCCGAGCTTTCACTGGGCGCCGACCGAGGATCTGCGGTCGGTGATGCTCGACGGGCTGCTCTACGGCCTGGTGACGGACTGAGCCCATGTCCGCGCCGCTGCGCCTCACGGCGGCGCTGTTCGCCGCGCTGGCGTTCGCCGGGCCGGCCGCCGCCGCGCCCCGCGTCATGGCGCTGGACAGCTGCGCCGACCAGTTCGTGCTGGCGCTGAGCCCCCGCGAGTCGATCGTCGGCCTTTCCGCCCGCGCCGACGACCGGGACAGCTACATGCGCGTCGCCGCCAGGGGCCTGCCCGTGCGCCGGGCGACGGCCGAGGCGGTGCTGGCGACGGCCCCCGACGTCGTGGTGCGCTACTGGGGCGGCGACGCCCGCCTCGAGGCGGCTCTCCGGCGCCGGGGCGTCCGCGTGGCCCGGATCGAGGATGCGGCCGATTTCGACGGCGTCCGCCGCAACGTCCGGACCGTGGCCGCCGCGCTCGGCCAGGAGACCCGCGGCGAAGCCCTGGTGGCGGACATGGACGCCCGCCTGGCCCGCGCCCACGGCGCCTGGAGCGGCCGGCCGGCCCTCTACATCACGCCGGGCGGCTACACGACCGGGCCGGGCACCCTGGTCGACGCCGTCCTGAGGGCGGCCGGACTGTCCAACCTGGCGACGGGGGACGCCTGGCGGCCGCTGCCGCTCGAACGCATCGTCCGCGAGCCGCCGGCGGCCTTCGTGCTCGGCTTCTTCGACCGCTTCACCACGGCCATGAATCGCTGGGGCCCCGGCCGCCACCAGGCGCTTCGCCGCCGCTTCCCGGGGCGCGTCGTCGCCTCGCTGGACGGGGCCGTGCTCGGCTGCCCGGCCTGGTTCGCCGGCGAGGCCGCCGAGTCGCTGGCCGGGGCGAGGCGATGAGCGTCCCCCTGTCCGCGCGGCTGACCGCCCTGCTTGCGCTCGCTCTCGTCCTGGCGACCCTGATCGGCGAGACGTCGCTGTCGGCGGGCGACCTGCTGACCGCCGTGACCGACCCGGCCGGCCCCGCCGGCGAGATCCTGTGGACCATCCGCGCCCCGCGCGCCGTCATGGCCGCCCTGGTCGGCGCTGCCCTGGGCCTCGCCGGCGCGGCGCTGCAGGGGCTGTTGCGCAATCCCTTGGCCGACCCGGGCGTGCTCGGCGTCTCGGCCAGCGCGGGCCTCGGCGCCGGCGTCGCCATCGCCCTCGGCCTCGCCGCGGTCCCGGGCGCCGTCGAGGCGGCCGCCCTGGCCGGCGCCCTGCTGTCGGGCGCCCTCGTGGTGGCGCTGGCCGCCCGATTCCGCGAGCCGGAGACCCTGATCCTGCTGGGCGTTTCGGTGTCGGCCTTCGCCGGCGCCCTTTCGTCGCTGGTCTACAACCTCTCGCCCTCGCCGGTGACCACGGCCGAGGTGCTGGCCTGGATGCTGGGATCGGTGGCCAATCGCGACTGGCCGGACGTGCTGGTCGCGGCCCTGCCCATGGCGCCCGGCGCGGCCCTGGTCGCCTGGTCCGCCCGCGGCCTGACCATGCTGACCCTGGGCGAGGAGACCGCCGCCCTCTCGGGCCTGCCCATGGCCCGGCTGCGCGCCGCCGCCGTCGGCGGGGCGGCCCTGCTCGCGGGGGCCGCGGTGAGCGCCGCCGGCGTCATCGGCTTCGTCGGCCTGGCCGCCCCGCACCTGGTCCGTCGGGCCGCCGGCGACGACCCGGGTCGCGTCCTGGCCCCCTCGGCCCTGGCCGGGGCGGTGCTGCTGGTCCTCGCCGATCTCGCGGCCCGGGCGATCGCCACCGAACAGGAGCTCAAGCTGGGCGTCGTCACGGCCCTGTTCGGCGCCCCCCTGTTCACCCTGGTCGCCTGGCGCGCGGCGCGGAGCTGGCGGTCTTGAGCGCGGTCTGGAGCCTCGAGGGCCTCGGGGTCCGCCAGGGCGGCCGGCTCGCCCTCGACGGCGCTGATCTCGAGGTCGCGGCCGGCGAGGTGGTCGGGGTCCTGGGTCCCAACGGCGCGGGCAAGACCACGCTGCTGCGCGCCGGCCTTGGCCTGATGCGCCTGGAGGCCGGACGCGCGCGCCTCGCCGGCCGGCCGCTCGCCGGCCTCGGCGAAATCGAACGCGCCCGCCTGGCCGGCTACCTGCCGCAGGAGCGACGGGTCGGCTGGAACCTCGCCGCGATCGAGATCGCCGCCCTCGGCGCCCCCGGCCTGCCGCCCGCCACGGCCCGCGCCGCGGCCGCCGAGGCGCTGGCCCGCGTGGGCCTGGCCGGATTCGAGGCCCGCGGCGTGCTCGACATGTCGGGCGGCGAGCGGGCAAGGGTGCTGCTCGCCCGGCTGCTGGCCACCCGCGCGCCGCTGCTGGTCGCTGACGAGCCGGCCGCCGGTCTCGACCCGGACGCCCAGCTGCTGACCCTCGACCTGCTGCGCGCCGAGGCCGCCCGCGGGGCGGGGGTGGTCGTCACGCTGCACGACCTTACCCTGGCGGCGCGGTTCTGCGACCGGCTGATCGTGCTGTCGGCAGGCCGGGTCGCGGCCGGGGGACCGCCCGACGAAGCCCTGGCGCCGGCGGTCCTGAGCGAGGTGTTCGGTCTCGACGGCGGCCTGGTCGAGACGCCGGCGGGCCTGGTCGTGAGCGCGCGCCGCCGCGCCGGCTGATCCGCGGGGACCCTATCGGCCCGTCGTGGTCCCCGTGGCGGACGGGCCCGGCGTGTAGACCCAGGCGCCGCGCTTGAGATCGGCCGCCAGCTGCAGCGGGGCCGAGCCGCCATTCAGGCGGGCGCGGTAGACCTGCGTCGTCTCCAGCGTGCGCATGACGTAGTTGCGGGTCTCATCGAACGGGATGCACTCGATGAAGTCGAGGGGATCGGTCGCCCCGCCGCGCGGGTCCCCGCACATCGCCGACCACTGCGCCGGCCGCCCCGGCCCCGCGTTATAGGCCGCCGCCGCCATGACATAGCTGCCGCCGAAGGTGCTGATCATGTCGCCCAGGTACCGAGAGCCCAGGCGCATGTTGAACTGGGCGTCGAACAGCCGCTCGGCCGAATAGGCCTCGCCCAGCTGCCGGGCGACGGTGGCGGCGGTCGCCGGCATCAGCTGCATCATGCCCCGCGCCCCGACGCCGGAGCGGGCCATGGGGTCGAAGTTGCTCTCCTGGCGGGAGATGCTGTGCACGAAGGCCGACTCCGCGGCGCCGGGCACATAGGGGATCGGCAGGAAGGGATAGCCGCGTTCGGGCAGGATCATGCCGCGCTGGGCGGCCGTGCGGACCGCGCGCATGCCGGTGTCCTGGTCGCCGTAGCCGCGGGCCAGATCGACCAGCAGGGCGCACTCCGCCGCCGTCGGCAGGGTGTCGTCGACGTGCAGGGCGAACACCCGGAAGGTGTCCTTGGCGCCGCTTTCGTAGAGCACCCGCAGGGCCCGGACGAGCTCGCGGCCCTCGAATCGGGCGCGGTCGGCCTGGGTGATCTCGGGGTCCCGGGGCAGGGCGATCGACTTGATGCCCGCCTTCTCGGCGGCAAGCTGACCGTAGAAGACCGTGATGTACTGCGCGCCCTTCGCGTAGAAGGCCTGGGCCGCCGCCTGGTCGCCCATGGCCTCGGCCGCGCGCCCCTGCCAGTAAAGCGCCCGGCCGACGGTGATCGGCGAGGTCCCGGCGCGCGACAGATTGGCGAAATGCCCGGCCGCCCGGGCCGGCTCCTTCAGCTTCGAGAGGGCGATCCAGCCGGCGTAGAACTCCGCCTCGGCGGCCTCGGCCCCGACGGTCAGGCCGGTGTTGGCCGCCGCCCCGTAGGCGCCGCGCCAGTCGCCGTTCGCGATCGCCGCCTTGACCATCGGCCGGCGGTCGGCGGTCCAGGTCCGCACGGCGGTTTCCTGCGTCGGCGCGGCCTTCAGCCCCCGCGCCAGCTGCAGCGCCATCACCGTGAGCCCGCGGCGCTGGAAATAGGCCGCCTGTTCGTAGATCAGGCCGGGATCCTGCCGCTGCTCGTGGCTCATCTCGGCGATCATGTCGTTGCCGAGCGGCTGGTTCGCGCGCAGGGCCAGACGCGCCTCGGCCACCTTGCGGGCGTCCAGGGGCAGGCTGGCCACCATCTCCTTGGCGGCCGGGCCCTGCGGCCCAAAGAGCAGCACGTCGGCCCGACGCCGGTGGTCGTCGTCGGTCAGGTAATGGGCGAAGCGGCGAAGCATGGTCGCCTGCGGTCCGGCGTCGAACAGCTTCTCGCGCCACCAGCGCCGGATCAGCGCCTGGGCCGCGTCGTCCTGGCCGCTCGCGCGCAGGGCGCCGGCCAGGGCCATGGCGCCCTCCGCCGTCTCGGGTTCGGTTCCGCCGAACCAGGCGATGATCCGCTCGGGCGACATGCCCGAGGTCTCCACCAGCTTCTCGGCGGTCGCCTGCCGTCGGGCGCCGCGGGGCCAGCCGTTGAGGTCGCGCCGCATCTGGTCGGCCTCGAAGAAGCTCAGCGTCTGCGGCGCGCCGTCGGCCAGCGCCCACTGGGCGATCCGGCGGGCGAGGGGGTCGGAGATGGAATCCATCGCGAGCCGGATGCGGCCTCCGTCGCCGGCCCGGGCGGCGGTCAGCGCGATGCGCAGATTCTCGGCGTCGGCGTCGCTCAACGGCTGGCGGAACGCCACCTGCGGCGTGGCGACCAGCTGCGGCTGCTCGGACTGGGCGCCGGCCGCGCCGCCGAGAATCGCCGTCACCACCGCGCCGACCGCCAGCTTCCGTGCAATCCCCGTCAAACCCTGGTCTCCAAGCCGTCAATCCGATGGTCCGGCGGTTGCGAACGCCCGCCGGGGGGTCATATTGTCCGCCCTCGACACACAGCCGCAAATGAAAGCGGCGATCTCACGGCCTTTTGCAAGTCATGGTCCACTTTCCCTTCAAGGGCGCCTTTCCCGCCCTTGTGACCCCCTTTCGCGACGGCGCCCTCGACGAGACGGCCTTCGCCGCCCTGGTCGAGCGGCAGATCGCCGGCGGCGTCCACGGCCTGGTGCCCGCGGGCACGACGGGGGAATCGGTCACCCTCACCGAGGCCGAGCACGCCCGGGTGGTCGAGCTCTGCGTCCAGGTCGCCCGCGGCCGCGTGCCGGTGATCGCCGGCGCGGGCTCGAACGACACGGCGCGCGCCATCGAGATGGTCCGCCACGCCAAGACGGTGGGCGCCGACGCGGCCCTGGTCGTGACGCCCTATTACAATCGCCCCAGTCAGGAGGGGCTCTACCGGCACTACCGGGCGATCAACGACGCGGTCCAGCTGCCGGTGCTGGTCTACAACGTGCCCTCGCGCACCAGCGTCGACATCGCCAACGAGACGCTGGCCCGCCTCGCCGAACTGCCCAACATCGTCGGGATCAAGGACGCCACCGGCGACATGTCCCGCGCCAGCCTTCAGCGGCTGACGTGCGGCCCGGAGTGGACCCTGCTGTCGGGCGACGACCCGACGGCCCTGGGCTACATGGCCCACGGCGGCCACGGCTGCATCTCGGTGACCGCCAACGTCGCGCCGGAGGGCTGCGCGGCCTTCTACAACGCCTGCCTGGCCGGCGACTACGAGACCGCCCGCGACTGGCAGGACCGCCTGGTGCGGCTGCACAAGGCCCTGTTCCTCGACGCCTCGCCGGCCCCGACCAAGTTCGCCCTGGCGCGGCTGGGCCTGTGCTCGGACGAGACGCGCCTGCCCATCGCCCCCTGCGACGAGGCGGTGAAGCCGCGGATTCTCGAGGCCATGCGCGAAGCGGGGGTGCTGTGACGGCCCCCCTGACGCGACCGGCCCGGCGAGCCTAGGTCATGTCCAGGCCGATCGCCGAGAACCGCCGCGCGCGGTACGACTATTTCATCGAGGAGACGATCGAGGCCGGGCTCGCCCTGACCGGCACCGAGGTCAAGAGCCTGCGCGCCGGCAAGGCCAACATCGCCGAGTCCTACGCGGCGGTGGAGGGGGGCGAGATCGTCCTGATCAACGCCGACATCCCGCCCTACGCCAAGGCCAACCGCTTCAACCACGAGCCGCGGCGGCCCCGGAAGCTGCTGCTGCACCGCAAGGAGATCGGCAGGCTGATCGGCGCCGTCCAGCGCGAGGGCCGCACCCTGATCCCCACGCGCCTCTACTGGAACGACAAGGGCCTGGCCAAGCTCGAGATCGGGCTCGCCAAGGGCAAGAAGACCCACGACAAGCGCGAGGCCGCCGCCGAACGCGACTGGCAACGCGACAAGGCCCGGCTGATGCGGGAGAAGGGGTAGAACCCGTCTTCCGGGACGGCGACCTCGTCTCCGCCATCATTGAAGCGACCAGCGGCGGCCCGGCCGTCGCGGCCCTCAGAGCAGCGCCTTGGCCCGCAGGAAGATGTCCTCGAACATCGGCGCGGTGAGCCGGCCGGTGTTCGTGTTCAGTCGCGAGCAATGGTAGCTGTTGATGATCGTGTAGCCGCCGGCCTCGAACTGCGAGCCGTGGCCGGGTTCGCCCAGCGAGGCCTTCAGCCCCATGGCGCGCAGCACGCTCCGCCGGGCGACGTCGCCCAGGGTGACGATGACCCTCAGGTTCGGCAGCTCGGCCAGGCGGGCGGTGAAGAACGGGCTGCAGGCCTTCTCCTCGACCGTCTCGGGCTTATTCTGCGGCGGGGCGCAGCGGACGACGTTGGTGATCATGGCGCCGGTCAGGGCGAGGCCGTCGTTGCCGTCCGGATCGTAGGATCCCGTGGCGAACCCGGTCTTCCTCAGGGTGTCGTAGAGCAGCCAGCCGGCGTGGTCTCCGGTGAACGGCCGTCCCGTGCGGTTGGCCCCGGTGCGGCCGGGGGCCAGGCCCGCGATCAGCAGCCGCGCCGCCGGATCGCCGAACGAGGGGGCGGGGCCGTTGAACCAGCCGGGGTTCCGTCGCCGGTTCTCCTCGCGGTACAGCACCAGCCGCGGGCACAGCGGGCAGTCGCGCGGCGGCTCGGACTCCGTCGTCGGGAAATGGGGGGGGGAATGGGGGGACAGCTTACTCATTTCCCAAATTCTCCCGGCGGCCGCGAACGAAATGAGTAAGCTGTCCCCCCATTTCCGCGCGGACCACTGGCGTCAGACCTCATCGTCGGCCTCGATCTCGGCGCGGGTGCGGGAGTCGGCGGCGTGGCGGCCCGAGGGAGCCCGCTGGGGCCGGCCGATGATGTCGCCGAGGTCGGCCAGGTCCACGAAGCTGTCGCACTGCCGGCGCAGGTCGTCGCTGGCCATCGGCGGCTGCGACTTGACCGTGGAGACGACGGTGACCCGCACGCCCTTGCGCTGGATGGCCTCGACCAGGGCCCGGAAGTCGCCGTCGCCGCTGAACAGCACCAGGTGGTCGGCCTTGCCGGCCAGCTCCATCATGTCGACGGCGATCTCGATGTCCATGTCGCCGCGCCAGCGCTTGCGGCCGGAGGCGTCGGTGTATTCCCTCGCCGGCTTGGTCACCACCGTGAAGCCGTTGTAGTCGAGCCAGTCGACCAGCGGCCGGATGGGCGAGAAATCGTCGCCGCTGTCGACCAGGGCCGTGTAGTAGTAGGCGCGGATCAGCACCCCCCGCTTGCGGAACTCGTCGAGCAGCTTGCGGTAGTCGATGTCGAAGCCCAGCGCCCGCGCCTGGGCGTAGAGGTTGGCGCCGTCGACGAACAGCGCCAGTCGATCCGTCGGATAAAATGTCATGTCTTCAAATCCTTGAACGCAACATCTGACAAAGCCGAGGACGATTCCATCGTCATCGCCCTGGGGAGCAATCTAGCGGGCGGCCATGCCACCTGCGAGGCCCTGCTGGAGGCGGCGCTGGCGGCCCTTCCCGCCCATGGCCTGACGGTGAGGGCGCGGTCGGGCTGGTGGCGGTCGGCGGCCTGGCCCGACCCCGGGCTGCCAGCCTACGTCAACGGCGTCGCCCTTGTGGAGACCGGGCTGACGCCGCGCCAGACCCTCGGGGCCCTGCACGCCGTCGAGCGCGACTTCGGCCGCGACCGTCACGAACCGAACGCCGCCCGGACCCTCGACCTCGACCTGATCGCCTGGCGGCGGCTGGTCGTCGAGGCGGACGGCCTGGTTCTGCCTCACCCCCGCGCCCGCGACCGCCGCTTCGTCATGGGCCCCCTGGCCGAGATCGCGCCGGACTGGCGCCATCCGGCGACCGGTGAAACGGCGAAAGCCCTGGCGGCCCGCGCGACGGTCGGGGCCGACGCCGCACCGATCTAGGGTCTGTACTCAATACCGCTCACCCCGGCGAATGCCGGGGCCCGGATGGAATGGCGCGGGCGTGGGTTCTACAAGCGCCGAGGCCATCCAATCAGCGTCAAAGCTATGAGATCTGGGTCCCGGCATTCGCCGGGATGAGCGGATGGTAGGGGCAAGCCGTTGAATTTGCTGGAACCCTATTGAGTCCGGACCCTAGAGGGCGAGCCGTGATCTTGGCCGCTGGCGGGCGGAAACCGAGCGGATGGTCAGCGCGCCGGCGCCGCTCTCCGGCAGGCCGACCCTGGCGCCGGCCACGGCCAGGTCGATCAGATGCGAAATCCTCGGCTCGTCGAGGTCGTCGGGATCCTTCAGGCGGATATGGCGGACCGTCGAACCGCCGCCCTTCAACAGCCCGTGGGGATCGGCCAGCGCCGCGCCCTGCAGGAAGCACAGGGTCACATGGTCGGCGACCACCAGCACCGACAGGATGGCGTGCGAGGGCCTGTCCGTCGGCGAAAAGCCCATGACCAGGCCGTTGTAGTTGTCATAGACCATGGCCTGCGCGGTCGGCAGCCGCTCGCGCAGCCGCCGCATCGTCTCGCGCCCGGCGGCCTCGATATCGGGGTCGAACCGGGCGAGGAACCCGTTGAGCGCCGCTTCCGGATCAGGCCATTGTGTCATGCGGCATCTCCTCGCGCCCTTGCGGCGTTGCACAATGACGCGCAAAACTCTATGTAGCCCGGCTCCCACCGGAAACAGAGACTCCGCCCATGGCTCGCGTCACCGTCGAAGACTGCGTCGAGAAGGTTCCCAACCGCTTCGGCCTCGTGCTGCTGGCGGCCCACCGCGCCCGCGCGATCTCCGCCGGCTCGGCCCTGCTCGTCGATCGCGACAACGACAAGAACCCCGTGGTCGCCCTGCGCGAGATCGCCGACGACGTGGTCGACAATGACGGCCTCAAGGAGAGCCTGATCGGCACCCTGCAGCGCGTCGACGAGCGCACCGAGGCCGAGGAGGAGGCAGAGACCGTCGCCCTGCTCGCCGATCCCACCCACATGCAGATGAGCGAGGCCGAACTGATCCGCGCCCTGCAGAGCGACCGCGACGGCGGTCAGGAGGAGCGGTACTGAGCCCGGAAGGCGCAGAACCGCTCGCCATCGAGGCGGCCCAACCCGCCGCCAGTCCCACGCACTCGCCCCCTGATCCGGCGCCCGAACCCGCGGCGCCGCGGTCCGCCGCCGCCGCCCGGGCGTCCGGCCCCAAGTTCCTGCGCCAGTACGAACTGATCGAGCGGGTGCGGGCCTACGACCCGACCGCCGACGAGGCCCTGCTCAATCGCGCCTATGTCTACGCGGTGCGCATGCACGGCTCGCAGACCCGGGCCAGCGGCGACCCCTACTTCGCCCACCCCATCGAGGTGGCGGGCATTCTCACCGAGTACCGCCTCGACACCGCCTCGATCGTCACCGCCCTGCTGCATGACGTCATCGAGGACACCCACGCCTCCGCCGACGACATCCGCGAGCTGTTCGGCGAGGAGGTGGCCGAACTGGTCGAGGGGGTGACCAAGCTCTCCAAACTGGAGCTGGCCGCCGAACACGCCCGCCAGGCCGAGAACCTGCGGAAGTTCATCCTGGCCATCTCGCGCGACGTGCGGGTGCTGATGGTCAAGCTGGCCGACCGGCTGCACAACATGCGCACGCTCGGCTTCATCAAGAGTCCGGCCAAGCGCGAGCGGATCGCCCGCGAGACCCTGGACATCTACGCCCCGCTGGCCCGCAACATCGGCTGCCACCGCATCTGCACCGAGCTCGAGGAGCTGGCCTTCGAGCACCTCAACCCGGTGGCCCGCAACGCCATCCTGCGGCGGCTGGAGGCCCTGCGCGCCGACCAGGGCCGGGCGGTGCAGCAGGTCAGCGGCGAGATCGCCCGCCTGCTCGAGGCCGAGCACATCCCCGCCCGCGTGTTCGGCCGCGAGAAGCATCCCTTCTCGATCTGGCGAAAGCTGCAGCGCAAGGCCATCGGGTTCTCCCAGATGAGCGACATCTACGCCTTCCGCGTGATCGTCGACACCGAGGAGGACTGCTACCGGGCGCTGGGCCTCATCCACCGCCACTGGCCCTGCGTGCCGGAACGCTTCAAGGACTTCATCTCCACGCCCAAGCGCAACAACTACCGCTCGCTGCACACCACGGTGATCGGGCCCAAGGGCATGCGCATCGAGATGCAGATCCGCACAGAGCTGATGGACCGGGTGGCCGAGGACGGGGTGGCGGCCCACTGGCGCTACAAGAACCAGTCCTACGGGTTCGACCGCGAGGAGATGGAAGGGCAGGGCGGCCGCGACCCGCTCGCCAACCTGCGCGAGCTGGTCCAGGTGCTGGAACACGGCGGCGATTCCGAGGACCTGGTCGAACACGCCAAGATGGAGCTTTTCCTCGACCAGGTGTTCGTCTTCACCCCCAAGGGCAAGCTGATCACCCTGCCGCGGGGGTCGATGCCGCTCGACTTCGCCTACGCCGTCCACACCAACGTCGGCGACACGACGGTCGGCGCCAAGATCAACGGCGAGCTCAAGCCTCTTCGCAGCGAACTGATCAACGGCGACGTGGTCGAGATCGTCCGGGGCGCGAAGCCCGCGGTGCTGCCCGACTGGCGCTCGCTGGCGATCACCGGCAAGGCCCGCTCGGCCATCCGTCGCCATATCCGCCAGACCGAGAAGGAGGAATTCCTGCGTCTCGGCGTCGCGGCCATGGACCAGGCCTTCGCCCGGGTCGGAAAGACCCGCTCGGGCGTCTCCCTGCGACCGGCCCTGGAGCGCTTCGCGGTGCAGGTCGAGGACGAGCTGTTCGACGCCATCGGCCGGGGCCGGATCACGCCCGCCGACGTGCTCGAGACCATCTTCCCCGGCCTCAAGGAGTCGGAGAAGGCGGCGGTGATCGCCCGTCAGCGCATCGAGGACGGCAAGGTGGCCCAGATTTACGTCACCGGCGACCGGCTGCGCGCGACCACGCCGATCCGCTTCGGCGCCTGCTGCCGCCCGGTGCCCGGCGACCGCATCGTCGGCATCGTCCAGGGCAAGACCGTCGAGGTCCACACCATCGACTGTCCGACGCTGGAGGCCTACGACGAACGCCAGGACCTCTGGCGGGACCTGCACTGGACCGCCGAGGCGGAACGCAACACCGTCTCGCGCACCCGCCTGCGGGCGACCATCCGCAATGCTCCCGGGGTGCTGGGCGAGGCCTGCACGATCATCGGCGAGAGCGGCGGCAACATCGTCAATCTGCAAATGCACCATCGCGGCGACGATCACTTCGACGTCGACTTCGACCTCGACGTTCGCGACGCCCGTCATGCGACCAACATCATCGCCGCCCTGCGCGCCAACCCCTCGATCGAGACGGTGGAGCGGCCGCGGGGGTAGGGTCTCAACTCCGCTCATCCCGGCGAATGCCGGGACCCAGTTTCGAGCGCCGGACTTCGGTCAGGACCCTGAATGCTCAGGCTGGATCTGGGTCCCGGCATTCGCCGGGAAGAGCGGCTATCTAAAAAGCGCCTTGACCGCCGCGCGGGTCGCCGCCGTCAGCGGCGTGGGCAGGGCGTCCAGGGCGAACCAGCCGCAGGCGCCGAGCTTGTCCGGCTCCCGGACGGCGGGCTCGCCCTCGCAGTCTTCGACCAGGTAGACCGGCGCCACCCAGTGCCGGCCGTCGCCGGCGTCCAGGGTGTCGGCGACGCACAGCAGCCGACCGGGCGTGATCGCCAGCCCCAGCTCCTCGGCGATCTCCCGGGCGCAGGTCTCCCGCGTGGTCTCGCCCCAGTCGACCTTGCCGCCGGGCAGGCCCCAGTGGCCGGCCTCGGGCTGGCGCAGCCGCCTGACGAGCAAGAGGGCGCCGTCGCGCAGGATCGCCGCGCCGCAGCCGACGCGGGGCGGCTCCACCCTAGCGCCCCCGCCGCAGCTGGCGGAAGGAGATCAACCGCCGCCCGCCTTCGTCCCACAGGGCCAGCGACACCGTGCGGAAGCTCTCCAGCAGTCCCACCCGGCTGACCTCGCGCAGCTCGGGGTGATCCTTCAGCACCCGCGGCAGGCGGTAGTAGGGGATACGGCTGGCCACATGGTGGACGTGGTGCACCCCGATGTTGGCGGTCATCCAGCGCAGGGGCTGGGGCAGGTCGTAGTGCGAGCTGCCGTGCAGCGCGGCCTCGACATGGTCCCACTCGCCGCGCCGCGCCCAGTAGCCGTCCTCGAACTGGTGCTGGACGTAGAACAGCCACACGCCGATCGAGGCGGCCAGCAGCAGGGTCGGCAGGTGGACCAGCAGCAGCCCCTTCCAGCCGCCGAGCAGCAGCACCGGCGCGATCACGGCGGCGATCGCCAGGTTGGTGCCCATGGCGCTCAGCCAGGGTCGCCAGCCTTCCGTCATCAGGCCCAGGGGCAGGCGCTGGCCGATCACGAACACCCAGGCCGGCCCGATGCCGAACAGCACCAGCGGATTGCGGTAGAGGCGGTAGCCGATCCGGCGCCACAGCGGCAGGGCGCGGTACTCGTCGACGGTCAGGGTGGCGATGTCGCCGATCCCGCGCCGGTCGAGGTCGCCGGAGGTGGCGTGGTGGATGGCGTGCGAACGCCGCCAGCAGTGGTAGGGCGTCAGGGTCAGCACCCCGATCAGCCGCCCGGTCCAGTCGTTGGCCGCCGGGCTGGCGAAGAAGCTCTGATGGCTGCAGTCGTGCTGCACCATGAACAGCCGCACCAGGAAGCCCGCTGCCGGCACGGCGAGCAGCAGGGCCAGCCACCACAGGCCGAACACCGCGGCGATCCAGGCCGCCGTCCAGATGGCGGCCAGCGGCGCGGCGCTGAGCACGATTTCGAGGATCGACCGGGCGTGGCTGGGCCGCTGGTAGTCCGCCAGGATCCGTCGCCAGCTGCGGCCTTCGGAAGGATTATGCGTGGTCAAACTCTTTTCCCCGCCGGTCGTCCGGTCTCTCGCGGGCCGGTCTAGAACGACAATGCGACCACAATGCTACGGCCCGTCCGTGAGTCGCGCGATACGGCGCCGTGACGCGGCAGCCGCTTGAACGGTGCGGCGAAGCGGCCACATATCCTTCACAAAGGACGCTCAGTCTGGAGCGGCCTGCGCGGCGCCGACGTTTATGGGCCGCGCCGAGGAGAATGGTATGACCGATATCCGCACGCTTCCGGTGTTGCCGCTACGGGACATCGTGGTGTTTCCCCACATGGTCGTTCCCCTGTTCGTGGGGCGCGACAAGTCCGTGCGCGCCCTCGAAGAGGTGATGCGCACCGACAAGCAGATCCTGCTGGCGACCCAGAAGAACTCGGCCGACGACGATCCCGCCACCGACGACATCTTCGACGTCGGCGTCGTCGCCACCGTGCTGCAGCTGCTCAAGCTGCCCGACGGCACGGTCAAGGTGCTGGTCGAGGGCAAGCACCGCGCGGCGGTGCTGCGCTTCACCGGCCATGAGACCTTCTACGAGGCCGAGACCGCCTTCATCGACGAGGAGGGCGGCGAGGCGCACGAGGCCGAGGCCCTTTCGCGCGCCGTCGCCGAGCAGTTCGAGAACTACGTCAAGCTCAACAAGAAGATTCCGCCCGAGGCCCTGGCCTCGATCCCGCAGATCGCCGAACCCGGCAAGCTGGCGGACAGCATCGCCGCGCACCTGTCTGTGAAGATCCAGGACAAGCAGCAGCTGCTGGAGATCTTCAACGTCGTGAAGCGGCTGGAGAAGGTCTTCGCCCTGATGGAGGGCGAGATCAGCGTGCTGCAGGTCGAGAAGAAGATCCGCTCGCGCGTCAAGCGCCAGATGGAGAAGACCCAGCGCGAGTACTATCTCAACGAGCAGATGAAGGCGATCCAGCGCGAGCTGGACGACCAGGACGACGGTCGCGACGAACTCATCGAGCTCGAGAAACGCATCAAGAAGACCAAGCTGTCGAAGGAGGCCCGGGCCAAGGCCGAAGGCGAGCTGAAGAAGCTGCGCAACATGAGCCCGATGTCCGCAGAGAGCACGGTGGTGCGCAACTACCTCGACTGGCTGCTGTCCATCCCCTGGGGCAAGGCCAAGCCCAAGAAGATCGACCTCGCCCGCGCCGAGGCCATCCTCGAGGAGGACCACTACGGCCTCGAGAAGGTCAAGGAACGGATCCTCGAGTACCTGGCCGTGCAGGCCCGGACCAATTCGCTGAAGGGCCCGATCCTCTGCCTCGTCGGCCCTCCGGGGGTCGGCAAGACTTCGCTGGGCAAGTCGATCGCCAAGGCGACCGGCCGCGAGTTCGTGCGCCTGTCGCTCGGCGGCGTGCGGGACGAGGCCGAGATCCGCGGCCACCGGCGCACCTACATCGGCTCGATGCCCGGCAAAGTCATCCAGTCGATGAAGAAGGCCAAGGCGGTCGATCCCTTCTTCCTGCTCGACGAGATCGACAAGATGGGCAGCGACTGGCGGGGCGACCCCTCGTCGGCCCTGCTGGAGGTGCTGGACCCGGCGCAGAACTCGACCTTCGCCGACCACTATCTGGAGGTCGACTACGACCTCAGCCAGACGATGTTCGTCACCACGGCCAACAGCCTCAACATGCCCCAGCCGCTGCTGGACCGCATGGAGATCATCCGCATCCCCGGCTACACCGAGGACGAGAAGGTGGAGATCGCCAAGCGCCATGTCCTGCCCAAGCTGGTCAAGGACCACGGTCTGAAGGACGAGGAGTTCGTCGTTCCGGACAAGGCGATCCGCGACCTGATCCGCTACTACACCCGGGAGGCCGGCGTGCGGTCGCTGGAGCGCGAGCTGGGCAACCTGGCCCGCAAGACCGTGCGCGACCTCGCCCGCGAGAACCTCGCCGTCATCACCATCGACGACGAGCGGCTGGCCAAGTACGCCGGCGTGCGCAAGCACCGTTACGGCGAGACGGACGAGACCGACCAGGTCGGCATCGTCACCGGCCTGGCCTGGACCGAGTTCGGCGGCGACATCCTGACCATCGAGGCGGTGCGCATGCCGGGCAAGGGCCGGATGTCGATCACCGGCAACCTCAAGGATGTGATGAAGGAGTCGATCTCGGCGGCGAACAGCTATGTCCGCTCGCGGGCGACCGCGTTCGGCATCAAGCCGCCGGTGTTCGAGAAGACCGACATCCACGTCCACGTGCCCGACGGCGCCACGCCCAAGGACGGTCCCTCGGCCGGGGCGGCCATGGCCACGGCCATGGTCAGCGTGCTGACCGGCGTCCCGATCCGCAAGGACATCGCCATGACCGGCGAGATCACCCTGCGCGGCCGGGTCACGGCCATCGGCGGCCTGAAGGAGAAGCTGCTGGCGGCCCTTCGCTCGGGCGTGAAGACCGTGCTGATCCCGCAGGAGAACGAGAAGGATCTCGCCGACGTGCCCGAGAACGTGAAGTCGGGTCTCGAGATCATCCCGGTCTCGACCATCGACGAGGTGCTGGCCCGCGCCCTGACCGGCCCGCTGACCCCCGTCGAATGGTCGGAATCAGAGGAGCCGATTGCTGCGCCTGCGAAGGTCGATGACCTCGACGCGGACGCCATGATCACCCATTGATTGTAACTGAACATTGATAATGTGGGCCGCGCGGGCGATTTCCGCGCGGCCTTCCGTTTGACGGCGAACCGCCTTACTCCATAATGCCTTGCAGGCGAACGGCTCGCCCTTGGGGGGAACGCCGCGCCGCACAACACTTGGCTGGGAGATTTCAATGACCAAGGCCGAACTGGTCGCCGCAATTGCTGACGGCGCGGGTCTCAACAAGACGCAGGCCGCCGCGGCGCTGCAGGCGTTCGTCGACTCGGTGACCGGGTCGCTCAAGAAGGGCGACGACGTGCGTCTGGTGGGCTTCGGCACCTTCAAGGCCGTCAAGCGCGCCGCGGGCACCGCCCGCAATCCGCGCACCGGCGAGACCGTGAAGCGCCCGGCGTCCAAGACCGCCCGCTTCCAGGTCGGCGAAGGCCTGAAGACCGCCCTGAACGGCTGAGCCGCTCCGGGACACTGACATTTCGGGGGGCGGTCGCCGGTCGGCGGCCGCCCTCCTGCGTTTCGGCGCGCCGCGGCGACGGATGGTGGGCGGCGAGGGGTTCGAACCCCCGACCCCCTGGGTGTAAACCAGGTGCTCTGACCAGCTGAGCTAGCCGCCCGCGGCGGCGTCTTTACCCGCACGGCGACCCGGAGGGAACCGTGACCGCCACCCGCGACCTCCTCATCCGCCAGTTCGACACCGCCTGCCGGCTGACCGATCATCACCTGGACGGCCTGACGACCGCCGAGTGCCTGTGGCGGCCGGCGACGGCCGGGCTGCATGTGCGACGGGGCGACGACGGCCTGTGGCGCGCCGACTGGCCCGAACGCGAGGACTACACGATCGGGCCGCCCAGCATCGCCTGGACCAGCTGGCATGTGATCTTCTGGTGGTCGACGGCCATCGACCGGAACTTCGGGCCCGGAACCCTTGAGCGGGCGGCGGTCCTGTGGCCGGGCGACGCGGACGGCGTCCGGGCCGGCTTGGCCGGGCTGGAGGCCCGGTGGCGCTCCGAGCTGTCGCGGCTCGGGGACGCGGACCTGTTGGCGCCGGACGGCGCCCACTGGCCCTTCCAGGGCCGGCCGCTGGCCGACGTGGCCGCCTGGGCCAGTCTGGAGCTGGCCAAGAACGCCGCCGAGATCGGCTATGCGCGGTTTCTGTACGCCGTCCGCGGCGAGCCGGGCTGAGGCGCCGGCGGACTTGCGTCTTCGCGGCGCCCTGAGCGAAGATCGGCCCCGGAACATGAAGCTGGGGGATCGCCAGAGATGCTTCAAGGAATTTCCAGGACCGCCCTGCGCGCGGCCGTCGCCGTCGTCGCGCTCGCGGGGGCGATCGCCCCGCCGGCGCAGGCCCAGAACGCCAATCCGAACGGCCGGCGCATGGTCGACATGCGCTTCTGCAACAAGACCTCGGGCAAGGTCTACCTGGCGCTGAGCTACCGCGAGAACCCCGGCTCCTCGAACTGGGTCGTGGAGGGCTGGAAGGTCATCTACGCCAACAGCTGCTTCGACATCCGGGTGCCCAACGACGGCTACGTCTACGACTACGTCGAGGACGAGAGCGGCGGGAACTGGGGCGGCGACTTCATGCTCTGCGTCGAGCGGCCCGGGCCGTTCCGGCGGATCAACACCGCGAACTACACCTGTGCCGAGGACCTGCTCGTCGGCTTCGGAGAGATCGACGTCACCGGCAAGACCTCCAAGACCGTCAACTACAATCCCTGACCTCTCGGCGCATTCGGGCCCCGGTCGCGAAGCCCGGTTGACGGCCTGGCTCAAAGTGATATCACTTTGATACCAGATATGGAGGGGCTCATGGCCGAGCATGCGAACATCAACCGGACGGGCGAACGCGCGGGCGGCGGCTTCAACGGCGGGCTGGTCCTGCTGATCCTGCTGGTCATGCTCGCCGCCGGCGTGGCCATGACCACGACGATCGAGGGACCCGGGGGACCGGGCCTGGGCGTCGCCGGGATCATCGTGATCACGCTGGCGTCTCTGGGCCTGGCCGGATTCTACGCCCTGCAGCCCAACGAGGCGGCCGCGATCACCCTTTTCGGCGCCTACAAGGGCACCGACCGCAAGCCCGGCCTGCGCTGGGTGCTGCCCTGGTACGGCCGCAAGAAGATCAGCCTGCGGGTGCGCAACGTCACCAGCGAGACGCTGAAGGTCAACGACAAGCGCGGCAATCCGATCGAGATCGCCGCCAACGTCGTCTGGCGGGTGGCCGATTCGGCCCAGGCCCTGTTCGACGTCGACGACTACGCCGCCTTCATCCACATCCAGATCGAGACGGCCCTGCGCGAGGTCGCCCGCCACTACGCCTACGATCACGCCGAGGACGAGGAGCCGACGCTTCGCGCCGACGCCGAGATCGTCGGCGATCGCCTTCGCGAGGATCTGCAGGCGCGGGTGGCCGTGGCCGGCATCGCCATCGACGAGACGCACCTGATGCACCTGGCCTACGCCCCGGAAATCGCCGGCGCCATGCTGCGACGCCAGCAGGCCGAGGCTGTGCTGGCGGCCCGTCGGACCATCGTCGCCGGCGCGGTCAGCATGGTCGAGACGGCCCTGCATCAGCTGGGCGAGCGCGAGGTCGTCAATCTCGACGAGGAGCGCAAGGCGGCGATGGTCTCCAACCTGCTGGTGGTGCTCTGCGGAGACCGCGACGCCCAGCCCGTCGTCAACACCGGCACGCTCTACGGGTGAGGCGTGGCGAGCCCTGGAAAGCGCGCCTTTCTGCTCAGGGTCAGGCCCGAGGTGCTCGAAGCGGTCGAACGCCTCGCGGCCGCCGAGCTGCGCAGCGTCAACGCCCAGCTCGAGGTGCTGTTGCGCGAAGCCCTGGCCCGCCGCAACGCCATGAAGGACAGGGAACCGGACGACCGCTGAGGCTTTGATCCGGCGCGGCCGAACCGCGCCGGATGCCTGCGTTGACGTTGCCCGACACCCGTCCCCGCCTGGTCGACACCACGATGCTCTACGCGCCCCACAGCGGGGGCGTGAAACGCTATCTCAACGCCAAGCGCGCCTGGCTCGGCCGGTCCAGGCCGGGCGTGCGGCACACCCTGGTGGCGCCGGGGGCCCGCGACTTCCACGACGGCGACGGCCGGGTCTCGATCGCCGCCACCCTGCTGCCGTTCGGCGACGGCTACCGCTGGCCGATCAGCAAGGCGGTGTGGACCGAACGGCTGATGCGCCAGTCGCCGGCGGTGATCGAGGCGGGCGATCCCTACACGCCGGGCCAGGCGGCGCTGAAGGCCGGCGAACGCCTCGGCGTGCCGGTGGTCGGCTTCTGCCACACCGACCTGGGCGCCCTGGCCGCCCTGCATATCGGCGAGTGGGCCGAAAAGCCCGTCCGCAAGCGCTGGGCCTCGGTCTACCGCGCCTTCGACCAGGCCGTGGCGCCGAGCCGCTTCCTGGCGGGCCGGCTGATCGAGGCGGGCGTCGAGGACGCCATCGCCCTGCCGCTGGGCGTCGATACGGCGGTGTTCCGGCCGATCCGGCGCGGCCGCCAGGCCCTGCGCCGGCGCCTCGGCCTCGGCGGCCATGACCGCCTGCTGGTGTTCGCCGGACGGCCGGCCCGCGAGAAGCGTCTGGACCTGCTGGTCGACGCCGTCGAGCGGCTGGGCGAACCCTATCGCCTGCTGCTGATCGGGGCGGGGGAGGGGGCGCCGGCGTCGGACAGGGTCCTGACCCTGCCCTACGAGCGCGACCCGGCGCGGCTGGCCCGGCTGCTGGCCGGCTGCGACGCCTTCGTCCACGCCAACGACGCCGAGCCCTTCGGCCTGGTGGTGCTGGAGGCGATGGCCTGCGGTCTGCCGGTCGTGGGCGTGGCCTCGGGCGGTGTCGCCGAGAGCGTGGACGAGGCCGTGGGCCAGCTGGCGAGCCGGGCCGACGGGCGCGACCTGGCCGAGGCCGTCGCGGCCCTGTTCGCCCGCGACCTCGCCGCGGTCGGCCGCGCCGCGCGCCTTCGCGCCGAGACCCGCCACGGCTGGGACCGGGTCTTCGAGACCCTGTCGGCGATCTACGCCCGCCTGTCCGGCGAGGCGGCCTTCCTCACGCCGGCGGCGGCGTGACCGGCTCGAAGGCCTCCAGCATCCGACGCAGGCCGGGCTCCTCGACCATGCGGGCGGCCTCCTGCGGCCGGACCCAGCGCCGGTCGCGCTGGCGGCGCTCGGGCCAGGTCCGGGCCACGGTCGCCACCGCCAGGGGGTAGACGTCGACCCGGCACAGCTGGATCTCGCCGGTCTTCATCTTCTTGCGGTAGCGAAACGCGCCGATGGGCTCGCGGGCGATCTCGCCGCGGACGCCGGCCTCCTCGAACGCCTCCTGGGCGGCGGCGTCGGGCGCGTCCAGGGTGATCATCGGCCAGCCCTTGGGGATCACCCAGCGCCGGGTCTCGCGGGAGGTGATCAGCAGCACCTCGACGCCTCGCGCCGTTCGCCGCCAGGGCAGGGCGGCGTACTGCCGGCGATGGGCGATCCAGGCCAGCTCGGCCAGCCGCGCGCGCGTTCGCCCGAACAGGCGGGTGCTGGCGATGCGTCGTTTCAGACTGACCGGCAACGGGGCCTCGAATCGATCCGGGGACTGAGCAGGATCAACCTCGAAGGGACCCCGGTCCAGTCGTCCGCGACACCGACGCGCGAACGGCCGAAGCGTTGCGTCGAGCGGATGGACGGGGCGCCCACGGGTCGGCGGCGCGGGGGTCGGCCAGGTCGGGTTTCTCCGCCGTCTGTCAGGCTCCGGCCAGTGCGCGTTCAACGGCCTCGGGCTCCTTGGCGATGACGGTGAGCAGGATCCTCGCCATGGCCTCGGGCTGGCTCCGGCCCTGCTCCCAGTCCCGCACGGTCGAGGCGTTGAGACCGAACCGCTGGGCGAAGGCGTCCTGGCTGAGCTTCAGGCCGCCGCGAATCGCCTTCACGTCGATCGCGGCGGGTACGTGGACGCGGTAGGTCTTCGGATCGGCCTCGCCCTTGGCGATGGCCACGGCGTCTTCGAGGCCGGCCTTGATCTTGTCGAACGCGCGCTTGGACACTTGACCCTCCTTGGTCATGAACTGCGACGACATGCCCCTTAGAGCCTGTACGTCAGGGACTTCAGGTCGTTCCGCTCCGCCTTCGTGAGGTTGGCGCGGTCGCCCTTGGAAAAAACGGTAAGCAGAAAGACGCCGTTCTTGGAGCGATAGAAGGTGATCAGGCGATAGCCGCCTGATTTGCCATTGCCCTTGCCCGCGAGGCGGACCTTCCGGCAGCCGCCGGCGCCGACAATGACCTCGCCCGCCAGCGGGTTCGCCGAGACCGTCAAGATCGCCGATTCCCGCTCGGCTTCGGTCATTCCCGCGTCGGCGGCCGCGGCGAGGTAGGCGGGCGTTTCGATGACCGTTTCCACGTGTCGCTTATACGGGCAGTCCGTATGCGATGCAAGAAGAATATACGGGCAGCCCGTAGGCATAGGGCGATTGCCCGCTTTCGCGTTTCAGGACTGGCGCGGCCCGCGACGGGAGACTCGGGGTGCGTGGCGCGATCTCGCCAGGCGCAAAGCGGGAGCGCCGGGACTTCGACCGCCCTCGCGAGCGTCAGCCAATTCTTGGAAAAGATGGCGCGAGTGACGGGGCTCGAACCCGCGACCTCCGGCGTGACAGGCCGGCGCTCTAACCAACTGAGCTACACCCGCGTGGATGCTCGCCGCTCGGCGAGGCGCGTCTGATAGGTCCGGCCCCTGGTGCTGTCAACCGGTCAGGCGGGCGGGGCGTAGTGAAATGGCGCCGCCGGCCCGGTGGCCAGGCCGAACATGGCGAAGGCGGCGGTCAGGGCCAGGCCGGCCGCGAAGAAGGCGAGGGCGTAGGGCAGCAGGGTCGCCAGCAATCCCCCGACCCCCAGCCCGGGCCGCCAGCGCTGGGCGAACCCCAGCACCAGGATGAAGTAGGGGTTCATCGGCGACATGATCACCAGGCTGGAATCGCCGGCGCGATAGGCGGCGGTGGTCATTTCCGGGCTGACCCCCAGCAGCATCAGCATCGGCACCAGCACCGGCCCCAGCGCCGCCCACTTGGCCGAGGCCGAGGCGATGAAGAGATCGAGCGTCGCGCCCAGCAGGGTGACGCCGACCAGGATGGCGGCCAGCGGCAGGCCCGAATCGCGCAGGGCCTGGGCCCCGTTGATGGCCGTGATCGCCCCCAGGTTCGACCAGCTGAACATGGCGATGAAGTGCGAGGCGACGAAGGCCAGGACGATGTAGGGGGCCATGGCGGCGATCGACTGGCTGGCGAGGCCGACGACGTCGCTGTCGCGGCGGATCGCGCCCGTGCGAAGGCCGAAGGCGCATCCGGCCGCCAGGAAGACCAGGAAGAAGCCGGAAACCAGCGAGCGGAAGAAGGGAGTCCACCGGGCCGGGCCTTCGGCCTCCGCGTCGTACAGCGGCGCGCCGGGGGAGAGCGCCAGCCAGGCCCACAGGCCGATCACCGCCAGGGCCGCCGCGGCCGCCAGGGCCAGGGCGCCCTTCGGCGGGGCGGGGATGGTCTCGGCCTCGCCGGCCGCCGCCGCCTGCGCCGCGCTCCAGCGGCCCAGGCGCGGCTCGACGACGGCCTCGGTGACCCACCAGCCGACCAGGGTGAAGACGACGCCCCCGGCCGCGGTGAACCACCAGTCGCCGGCGATGTTGGCGGTCCAGTCCGGAACCAGCAGCCGCGCCGCCGGCTCCGTGAAGCCGAGAATCAGGGCGTCGAACTGGCCGGGCAGGAAGTTGCCGGCGAACGAGGCGATGGCCGCCGAGTAGGCGCAGGCCAGGCCCGCAATCGGGTGGCGTCCGGCGGCCGCGAACACCGCCGCGGCCAGCGGCGGCAGCACCACCAGGCCCGAATCGGCGGCGTGGTTCGACATCAGGCCGATGATCAGCACCATCGGCGTCAGCAGCCGCTTCGGGCTGGCCCGCACCAGTCGCTCGATGGCCGCCGCCAGCAGTCCGACCCGCTCGGCGACGCCGGCCCCCAGCATGACCAGCAGTACCAGCCCCAGCGGCGCGAAGCCGGTGAAGGTCCTGGCCATCTCGGTCAGCAGGGTGCGGACGTTGGCCGGGTCGAGCAGGCTCCGGGCGACCAGCACCTCCTGCGTCACCGGATTTGTCGCCGTGACCCCAAGCGCGGCGCAGACGACGCTGGCCGCGACCAGGCCCCCGATCAGCCACAGGAACAGGAACACCGGGTCGGGCAGCCGGTCGCCCAGCCGTTCGACGGCGTCCAGAACGCGTTGCATTCTCGCCTGTTTGGCCACCGCGAAAGCCCCGACTCCGCCCAACGGGCGGCAGTGTGCACAGGTCTCCTCCCGCCGTCATCCTCGGGAATTCGGCGGGCCCCGACGCGAGGACGCCGATTGAAGCCGCAAGTGGGCCAGAGGGTGTTTGAACCCCCTGCGGCCTTGGGCTAGAAGGGCGCCGACTCCTTCACGGGACGCCCATGAACGCCTTCCTCCTTCAGTACCTGCCGATCGTGATCCTGCTGGGGATCGCCGCCGCGCTGGGCCTCGCCTTCATTCTCGCCGCCGCGGTGTTCGCGCCCAAGGCGCCGGACCCGGAGAAGCTCTCCGCCTACGAATGCGGCTTCAACGCCTTCGACGACGCGCGGACGAAGTTCGACGTGCGCTTCTACCTGGTCTCGATCCTGTTCATCATCTTCGACTTGGAAGTGGCCTTCCTGTTCCCCTGGGCGGTGTCGCTGATGAAGCTTCCCGCGGAGCAGGCGCTGTTCGCCTTCTGGTCGATGATGGCCTTTCTGGGCGTGCTGACGGTCGGCTTCATCTACGAGTGGCGCAAGGGAGCCCTGGAATGGGAGTGATCGTTCCAGCCGGGGCCGGCGGCCGCGCGACCGTCGAGGGCTACGACCCGAAGCTTCACGATCCCTATTTCGACGGCGTCTCCCAGGCCCTGGCCGACAAGGGCTTCGTCACCGCCGCCGCCGACGACCTGATCACCTGGGCCCGCACCGGCTCGCTGATGTGGATGACGTTCGGCCTGGCCTGCTGCGCCGTGGAGATGATGCAGGCCTCGATGCCCAGGTACGACCTGGAGCGCTACGGCTTCGCCCCCCGCGCCAGCCCGCGCCAGAGCGACGTGATGATCGTCGCCGGCACCCTGACCAACAAGATGGCCCCGGCCCTGCGCAAGGTCTACGACCAGATGCCGGAGCCCCGCTACGTCATCAGCATGGGCAGCTGCGCCAACGGCGGCGGCTACTACTACTACAGCTACAGCGTCGTGCGCGGCTGCGACCGGGTGGTGCCGGTCGACGTCTACGTCCCCGGCTGCCCGCCGACCGCCGAGGCGCTGGTCTACGGCGTGCTGCAGCTGCAGAAGAAGATCCGCCGCACGGGGACGATCGAGCGATGAGCGATCTCGAAGCCCTCGGACGGAAGATCGTCGCCGACGCCAAGGGCGCGATCGGCGGCCATGCGGTGGCCTTCGGCGAGCTGACCCTGACCGGGCCGGCCAACCGCGTGGTCGAGGCCCTGACGCTCCTGCGCGACCATCCCGACTGCCGCTTCCAAGAGCTGATCGACCTGTGCGGCGTCGACTGGCCCGAGCGGGCCAGCCGGTTCGACGTCGTCTACCACCTGCTGTCGCTGACCCGGAACCATCGCGTCCGCCTCAAGGTGCAGACCGACGAGGAGACGCCCGTGCCCACGGCCACCGGCGTCTATCCGGTCGCCGACTGGTTCGAGCGCGAGGCGTTCGACATGTACGGCATCTTCTTCGAGGGCCACCCCGACCTGCGCCGGTTGCTCACCGACTACGGCTTCCACGGCCATCCGCTGCGCAAGGACTTCCCGATGACGGGCTATGTCGAGGTCCGCTACGACGACGAGCAGAAGCGGGTGGTCTACGAGCCGGTGAAGATCGCCGAGTTCCGCCAGTTCGACTTCCTCAGCCCCTGGGAAGGCGCCAGCTACGCCCTGCCGGGCGACGAGAAGGCGGGGAGCTGAGAGCCATGGCCGACGATTCCTCGAACGCCCCGGCGGTCCCGGAAACCCCGGTCCGCAAGTTCAACATCAACTTCGGGCCGCAGCATCCGGCCGCGCACGGCGTGCTGCGCCTGGTGCTGGAGCTGGACGGCGAGGTGGTGGAGCGGGTCGACCCGCACATCGGCCTGCTGCACCGGGGCACCGAGAAGCTGATGGAGGCCCGCACCTACCTCCAGAACATCCCCTATTTCGACCGCCTCGACTACGTGGCCCCGATGAACCAGGAGCATGCCTTCTGCCTGGCCATCGAGAAGCTGCTGGCCGTCGAGGTTCCGGTCCGCGGCCAGATCATCCGGGTGCTCTATTCCGAGATCGGCCGCATCCTCAATCACCTGCTGAACGTGACGACCCAGGCCATGGACGTCGGCGCCCTGACGCCGCCGCTCTGGGGCTTCGAGGAGCGCGAGAAGCTGATGATCTTCTACGAGCGGGCCTGCGGCGCCCGGCTCCACTCGAACTACGTTCGCCCCGGCGGCGTCCACCAGGACCTGCCCGACGCCCTGGTCGAGGACATCGACGACTGGGCCAGGGCGTTCCCGAAGGTCTGCGACGACATCGAGGGCCTGATCACCGGCAACCGCATCTTCAAGCAGCGCAACGTCGACATCGGCGTGGTGAAGAAGGAGGAGGCCCTGGCCTGGGGCTTTTCCGGCGTGATGGTGCGCGGCTCGGGCGTGGCGTGGGATCTGCGCCGCAGCCAGCCCTACGAGAACTACAACGACTTCGAGTTCGACATCCCGCTGGGGATCAACGGCGACTGCTACGACCGCTACCTCTGCCGCATGCAGGAGATGCGGGAGTCGACGAAGATCATCCGCCAGGCCTGCGAGATGCTGCGGAAGACCCGCGGCCCGGTGATGACCGAGGACAACAAGGTCGTCCCGCCGCGCCGGGGCGAGATGAAGCGCTCGATGGAGGCGCTCATCCATCACTTCAAGCTCTACACCGAGGGCTTCAGGACGCCGGAGGGCGAGGTCTACGCCTGCGTCGAGGCGCCCAAGGGCGAGTTCGGCGTCTATCTGGTCAGCGACGGAACGAACAAGCCCTACCGCTGCAAGATCCGCGCGCCCGGCTTCCCGCACCTGGCGGCCATGGACTGGATGAACCGCGGCCACATGCTGGCCGACGTCAGCGCCATTCTCGGCTCGCTGGACATCGTGTTCGGGGAGATCGACCGGTGAGCGAGACACTGTTCTGGAAGGTCGTGGCGATCCTTTGCTTATGGATCGGTGTTGCGGCCATGCAGACCGTGCTGGGCCGAAACGACCATAAGGCCTGGCCGATCAGTGCGTGGCGGACCTTCGCGGCATGGCTCGTGATCTCGGCCGTCCCGCTGGGGACCTTCGGCGGCTGGTGGCTGACCTCATCGAACGCCCCTCCGTTGATCATCGTGCTTCTCTTCGCGACCGGTCTCTGGCTTGCCGGCTGGAAGTGGGGAGCCTCGCTTCCGATCATCGGTCGTTGGGTGAAAGTGCTGCAAGCGCGGGAAATTGAACGCGCTGACAAAGGTATTCTGTAGCCATGTCCGTTCGCCGCCTCGCCAAGGATCAACCCACTTCGTTCGAGTTCGGCAAGGAGACGCTGAAGACCGCGAACTGGTGGATCGCCAAGTATCCCGCCGAGCGGAAGCAGTCGGCGGTGATCCCGCTGCTGTGGCTGGTGCAGAAGCAGGAGGGCTGGGTCTCCGAGCCGGCCATCCGGGTCGTCGCCGACATGCTCGGCATGGCCGTCATCCGGGTGCTGGAGGTGGCGACCTTCTACACCATGTTCCAGCTGGAGCCGGTGGGCCGGGTCGCCTTCGTGCAGCTGTGCGGCACCACGCCCTGCATGCTGTGCGGCGCCAACGACCTCAAGACGGTGCTTGAGAAGAAGATCGGTCCCAAGAACCATGTCTCGGCCGACGGCCGGTTCAGCTGGGAGGAGGTCGAGTGCCTGGGCGCCTGCTCCAACGCTCCCATGGCCGCGATCAACGACTACTACTACGAGGACCTGACGCCCGAGAGTCTGGCGGCGATCCTCGACGAGTTCGCGGCCGGCGGCACGCCCAGGCCCGGCTCGCGCATCGGCCGCGGCGCCTCCGAGCCGAAGGACGCGATCAGGACCCTGCTCGATCCCGCGCTCTACGACGGCAGCCGCGCGAAGAAGATCAGGATCCCCAACCTGCCCGAAAAACCGAAGAAGGCGAAAAAGGAGCCGGCGGGGTGAGTTCCTTACCTCCGCTCATCCCCGCGAAGGCGGGGACCCAGGCTTTTTCAGGGAAGGCCTGTGAGTCAGATGGCTGTGTCAAAAACACCTGGGTCCCCGCCTTCGCGGGGATGAGCGGGTGGTTGGGGCCTATCCATGACTGACCCCAAGGAAGCCGAACTCCTCGCGAAGAAGGCCGCCTACATCGACCGGCTGCGGGCGCTGCACCGGCGTGAACGGCTGATCGGTTTCATCTTCATCCTGGCCGGTTTCGGCCTGATCGCGCCGGTTTGGTGGACCTACGGCTGGCCACATCCGGTGGTCTGGACCGGCTACGGCCTGATCGCGCTCGGCTGGGCCGTGTTCGTCTATGTCATCGCCCGCCGCACCGCCTGGCGGCGCGCCAATCCCTTCAATCCGAACGCCTGAGACACCATGGTCGGCATCCTCGAAGACAAGGACCGCATCTTCACCAACCTCTACGGCCTGCACGACTGGGGCCTGGAGGGGGCGAAGCGGCGCGGCTGCTGGAACGGCGTCAAGGACATGCTGGACGCCGGTCCGGCCTGGATCATCGACCAGATCAAGAACAGCGGTCTGCGCGGCCGCGGCGGCGCGGGCTTCGGCACCGGGCTGAAGTGGTCGTTCATGCCCAAGGAGGTCCGCGAGGGCCGCCCGCACTATCTGGTCGTCAACGCCGACGAGTCCGAGCCGGGCACCTGCAAGGACCGGGAGATCATGCGCCACGATCCGCATCTGCTGATCGAGGGCTGCCTGATCGCCAGCTACGCCATGTCGGCGCACGCCTGCTACATCTACATCCGCGGCGAATACGTGCACGAGCGCGAGCGCCTCGAGGCGGCGATCAAGCAGGCCTATGAGGCCAAGCTGATCGGCAAGGGCAACGTCCACGGCTGGGACTTCGACCTCTACGTCCACCACGGCGGCGGGGCCTACATCTGCGGCGAGGAGACCGCCCTGCTCGAGAGCCTGGAGGGCAAGAAGGGCCAGCCGCGCCTCAAGCCGCCGTTCCCGGCCGGCGCCGGCCTCTACGGCTGCCCGACCACGGTCAACAACGTCGAGAGCATCGCCGTCGCCGGCACCATCCTGCGCCGGGGCGCCGACTGGTTCGCGGGCTTCGGCCGGCCGAACAACACCGGCACCAAGCTGTTCTGCGTCAGCGGCCATGTGAACCTGCCCTGCAACGTGGAAGAGGCGATGAGCATCCCCTTCCGCCAGCTGATCGAGGATCACTGCGGCGGCGTCCGGGGCGGCTGGGCAAACCTGAAGGCCGTCATTCCGGGCGGCAGCTCGGTGCCGATGATCCCGGCCGAGCAGTGCGAGAACCTGCCCATGGATTTCGACGCCCTGCGCGAGCTGCGCTCGGGCCTGGGCACCGCCGCCGTCATCGTCATGGACAAGTCGACCGACCTGGTCCGGGCGATCGCGCGCCTTTCCTACTTCTACAAGCACGAGAGCTGCGGCCAGTGCACGCCCTGCCGCGAGGGCACCGGCTGGATGTGGCGGGTGATGGAGCGCATGGCCACCGGCGAGGCGGACATGAAGGAGATCGACACCCTCCTGGACGTCACCACCCAGGTCGAGGGCCACACCATCTGCGCCCTGGGCGACGCGGCGGCCTGGCCGATCCAGGGCCTGTTCCGCCACTTCCGCCACGAGGTGGAAGACCGCATCACCCGCTACCGGGCCGGCAAGCCTCACGTACAAGGGGCCAGCCTGATCGCGGCGGAGTGAATCGTATGTGGTCTCTGATGCGCAAGAAGTCGCGCTATTCGGACTGGCGCGACCTTATGGGTGCTTACGGCGAAATACTTCAGAGGCCCGGACCCTCGATTCAACCAGAGTCGGCCCTTCCCGTTCCGAAGGCGGAACTGCGCGACGTGATGTTGAAGGCGCTTGGCACAGATATCAGTGATCGCGAACGCGCGGGCCTTGAAGCTGGGCTCTTGCATCTCACACAGTTTCAGCCGTTGACCTCATTGGAAAAAAAGGCGGTCAGGGCGTTCGAGAACCCGGTTGATGACGTGTTGGCTTCTGCCGCTGCCATTGTTTCAGCGGGCGAGGCGTATCAGCGTCTGAACAAGAGGATCATGGCTGAAGTTGCTGAAGTCCAAGCAGCAATAGAGCAGGCAAGTCGCCACAACCAAGCCATCTGATGGTCATGGCATCAGTCGGCAACCATCAACTTCGGTAGGGGGCGAAGCGTGGAGGAAGCGGCAGATGCCAACAACCACGAACTCGAGATCGCCGCACCCGCCGAGGAGCGCTCCTGGCTGCGCTCGACGGCCATCTGGTCCATCCTGGGCGGGGCGGCGACGATCATTACGGCGGTGACGGCGGTGCTGGCGGTTTACCTCGGCCTCGACCAGATCAAGGCCGCCCGCCAGCTGCAGAACATGGACAGCGCTTACCAGAGCTGGAACGCGCTGAACCAGGTGACCCTTGCCAATCCCGAGCTGGCCTGCCCGAACACGGAGGAGAAGTTCGCCCGGCTGATGTCGACGCCGGACCCGATGTCGAAGACCGGCGACACCTACCAGGACCGCTACACGGCCTACGGCTACATGCTGATCACGACATCGGAGCAGATCCTGGAGATGGCGCCGGACGATCCGCGCTGGGAGTTCCTGATCGCCGAGCGGATCAAGTGCCACGCGCCGGCGATCCGCTTCCTGCAGAAGGAAGGCACCTACGAGAAGCGCTACAGCTGCCGCCTGCGCCAGGTGATCGCCGAGGCCTTCGACCAGCCCGTGCCCGCCTGCCCGGTGGGAAGCCGATGAGCGTCGTCATCCATCCCCTGCAGTGCGGGACCATCACCGCGCCGCTGGAGCGCTTCGAGGAAGGCCTGAGCGGGGATCGGACCGTGCCGGTCTGGGCCTTCCTGATCGTCCACCCGACGCGCGGCATGGCGGTGTTCGATACGGGTCTAATGCCGGAGATGGACGGGCGGGTGCTGTTCGGCGCCTACGCCTGCAGTCTGCCGGCCGGCCATGACCTGGCCTCCCGTCTGCGGGCGCTGGACGTCGATCCGGGCAGGATCGGCCGGCTGGTCGCCTCGCATAGCCATTTCGACCACCTGGGCGCCGCCGCCATGCTGCCCAACGCCGACCTGTTCATCCACGAGGCGGAGCTGGCCCGGTCGCTGGCCGACCACCCCAAGGCGTACGGTCGCCGGGCGCTGGAGCTGGGCCACCGCCGGGTGCTGACCGGCGACAGCCATGACCTGTTCGGCGACGGTTCCTGCGAGCTGTTCCACACGCCCGGCCACACCTGCGGGCACCAGTCCCTGCGGGTGAAGCGGGAGGGCGGCCATGACGTGCTGGCGGGCGACGCCTGCTACTTCTGCGCGACGCTGGAAGCCGAAGGAATTCAACCGCATCCGGACGATGGCGAACAGTATCTGGCGACGCTCCGGCGGCTGCGGGCGATGGCGCGGGACGGCGATTTCGTCGTGCCCGGCCATGACTTCGCCTTCCTCGAAAACCTGCCGTCGCGCAGCGTCATCCGGCCTGTCCCGCCGGAGGCCGCCCCATGACGGTGAATAAGGTGCGTCCAGCGGTTGACGCGGACCGTGAAGCGATAGAGACAGCGCACCAACGTCGCCCGGACTCCCAGGTCCGGGCGCGCGGCCATGCTCAGGTAGTGCAGCTCCAATGCCCATAGCCAAGGTCAACGGCGTCGAGGTCGAGTTCGAGCCCGGGATGACGGTCCTGCAGGTGGCCGAACTGGCGGGCGAGGAGATCCCCCGCTTCTGCTACCACGAGCGCCTCTCCATCGCCGGCAACTGCCGCATGTGCCTGGTCGAGGTGAAGCCGGGGCCGCCCAAGCCGCAGGCCTCGTGCGCCCTGCCGGCCGCCGACAGCCAGGAGATCTTCACCAACACGCCGATGGTGAAGAAGGCCCGCGAAGGGGTGATGGAGTTCCTGCTCATCAACCATCCCCTCGACTGCCCGATCTGCGACCAGGGCGGGGAGTGCGACCTCCAGGACCAGGCCATGGGCTATGGTCGCGACGACAGCCGCTACGCCGAGAACAAGCGGGCCGTCGAAGAGAAGGAGATGGGCCCGCTGATCAAGACGGTGATGACGCGCTGCATCCAGTGCACCCGCTGCGTGCGGTTCATCACCGAGATCGCCGGCGTGCCCGAGATCGGCCTCATCTCGCGCGGCGAGGACGTCGAGATCACCACCTACCTCGGCAAGGCGGTGACCAGCGAGCTGAGCGGCAACGTCAACGATCTGTGCCCCGTCGGGGCCCTGACGCACCGGCCCTGGGCCTTCAACTACCGGCCCTGGGAGCTGAAGAAGACCCAGAGCGTCGACGTCATGGACGCGCTGGGCAGCGCCATCCGCGTCGACAGCCGCGGCTCGGCCGTGCTGCGGGCCCTGCCTCGGATCAACGACGACATCAACGAGGAGTGGCTCAGCGACAAGAGCCGCTATGCCGTCGACGGGCTGTCGCGCCAACGGCTGGACCGGCCGTATGTGCGGGTCAACGGCAAGCTGGCGCCCGCCACCTGGGCCGAGGCGTTCGAAGCCGTGGCGGCCAGGGTCAGGGCGACCGCGCCCGAGCGGATCGGCGTCGTCGCCGGGGACCTGCAGGACGCCGAATCGATGAAGGCGACCCTGGACCTGTTCGGCGCCCTGGGGGTGAAGAACCTCGACTGCCGCCAGGACGGAACCGTGCTCGGCGCCGGTCCGCGGGAAAGCTGGCTGTTCAATTCGACCCTGGCCGGGATCGAGCAGGCCGACGTCGTGCTGCTGGTCGGGACCAACCCGCGCCTCGAGGCGCCGGTGTTCAACGCCCGCCTGCGCAAGCAGTGGCTGGCCGGCAAAATGCGCCTCGGCGTGATCGGCGAGGCCGCCGACCTGACCTACGGCTACGACCACCTGGGAGCGGGGCCGGCCTCGATCGCGGCCCTGAAGAAGGCCAGGGGCGGCTTCGCCCAGGCCTTCAGGGACGCCCAGCGCCCGGCGATCATCATCGGGCAGGGGGCGCTGGCCCGGGCGGACGGCGGCGCCGTGCTGAAGGCGCTGGCGGCCCTCGCCAGGGACTTCGGCGTCGTCCGCGAGGACTGGAACGGCTGGAACGTGCTGCACGCCGCCGCCGCCCGCGTGGGCGGCCTGGACCTCGGCTTCCTGCCGGGCGAAGGCGGCCTGACCGCAGCGGAGATGGTCAAGCCGGGCAAGCTGGACGTGCTGTTCCTGCTCGGCGCCGACGAGATCGAGGCCTCGGCCTCGGGCGCCTTCGTCGTCTACCTCGGCAGCCACGGCGACCGCGGCGCGCACAAGGCCGACGTCATCCTGCCGGGCGCCGCCTACACCGAGAAGAACGGCCTCTACGTCAACACCGAGGGCCGGGTGCAGATGGGCGAGCGCGCGGTCTTCCCCAAGGGCGAGGCGCGCGAGGACTGGGCGATCCTTCGGGCCCTGAGCGAGCGGCTCGGCAAGACGCTGCCCTATGACAGCCTCGAGCAGCTGCGGGACAGGCTGTTCGCCGACCATCCGACCTTCGGCCAGGTCGACTACGCCCCGGGCTCGGTCCCGACCGCGTTCGACCTGACCGGCCTCGGCGACGGCGGCAAGCTGTCCGACGAGCCCTTCGCCTCGACCGTCGCCGCCTTCCACCTGACCAACCCGATCGCGCGCGCCAGCGTGACCATGGCCGAATGCGCGGCCCTGGCCTCCGGCGCCGCGAAGATGGCCGCGGAGTAGACCGTGCCCGAGCAAGCCGTCTCGCCGCTCCTCTGGTTCGGCCTCGCCGTCGGTCAGATCCTGCTGATCCTCATCTGGATCCTGCTCAGCCTCGCCTTCCTGCTGTGGGGCGACCGCAAGATCTGGGCGGGCGTGCAGATGCGCAAGGGACCGAACGTGGTGGGCCCCTTCGGCCTGCTGCAGTCCTTCGCCGACTTCCTGAAGTTCGTGCTCAAGGAGATCGTCGTTCCGGCCGGCGCCGACAAGGCGGTGTTCCTGATGGCTCCGCTGCTGACCTTCACCCTGGCCTTCGGCGCCTGGGCGGTCGTGCCGCTGGCGCCCGGCTGGGTGATCAGCGACATCAACGTGGGCGTCCTCTACCTGTTCGCCATCAGCTCGCTCGGCGTCTACGGCATCATCATGGGCGGATGGGCCTCGAACTCGAAGTACCCCTTCCTCGGCGGCCTTCGCTCGGCGGCGCAGATGGTCAGCTACGAGGTCTCGATCGGCTTCGTGATCATCACCGTGATCCTGCTCGCCGGGTCCATGAACCTCAGCCAGATCGTCAGCCAGCAGTCCGGCTGGTTCTGGAACTGGTACGTGTTCGGTGGCGGCCTGAAGAACCTGCCGGCGGCGCTGGTGATGATCCCGATGATGGCGGTGTTCTTCATCTCGGCCCTGGCCGAGACCAACCGCCCGCCGTTCGACCTGCCGGAGGCGGAGTCGGAGCTCGTGGCCGGCTACCAGGTGGAGTACAGCTCGACCCCCTACCTGCTGTTCATGATCGGCGAGTACGCCAACATCGTGCTGATGTGCGCCATGATCAGCGTGCTGTTCTTCGGCGGCTGGAACCCCGGCATCCCGACGGACTTCATGGCGGCCTGGCCGGCGACGGCCCAGAGCTTCCTGCTGTTCCTGGTGTTCTTCGCCAAGATCGTCTTCTGGTTCTTCATGTTCGCCATGGCCAAGGCCATCGTCCCCCGCTACCGCTACGACCAGCTGATGCGGCTGGGCTGGAAGGTCTTCCTGCCGGCGTCGCTGGCGGCGGTGTTCCTGGTCTCGGGCTGGCAGGTGTACGCGAAGGTGAAGGGGATCGGCTGATGCGCCCGCTCGTTCTGACGGTGCTGCTCCTTCTCGCCGGCTGCGCCGAGGTCAACGCCCGGATGGAGAGCTACAGCCTGGGTCGCGGCCTGGTGACCTACGACGCCATGGCCCGGGCCAAGGCCGATTGCGAGGCCGCCGGCGGCGTGGTGCGGCCCAAGGACAAGGGCGGCGACATGGCCCAGCTCGACAACTACATGTGCGAAATCAAGCCGAAGAAGGCCCAATCCCAATGATGCAGCGCGTCGGACAGGCCCTCAGGGGCGCGGCCCTGCTGGACTTCGCGGGCGCCTTCGGCCTCGCCCTGAAGTACATGTGGGCCCCGAAGAAGACCGTCATCTATCCCAACGAGCGCGGGCCACAGTCGCCCCGTTTCCGCGGCGAGCACGCCCTGCGCCGCTATCCCTCGGGCGAGGAGCGCTGCATCGCCTGCAAGCTCTGCGAGGCCGTCTGCCCGGCCCAGGCCATCTACATCGAGGCCGAGCCGCGCGCCGACGGCAGCCGCCGCACGACGCGCTACGACATCGATATGGTCAAGTGCATCTACTGCGGCCTGTGCCAGGAGGCCTGCCCGGTGGACGCCATCGTCGAGGGGCCGAACACCGAGTTCGCCACCGAGACCCGCGAGGAGCTCTACTACGACAAGGAGCGCCTGCTCGATAACGGCGACCGCTGGGAGCGCGAGATCGCCCGCAATCTCGAGCTCGACGCCGCCTATCGCTAGGGTCTGTATTCAATACCGCTCACCCCGGCGAATGCCGGGCCCCAGATGGAATGGCGCGGGCGTGTGTTCTACAAGCGCCGAGGCCATCCCATCAGCGTCAGAGCCATGAGATCTGGGTCCCGGCATTCGCCGGGATGAGCGGAGGGTAGGGGCAAGCCGTTGAGTCCGGACCCTGGGCCCCCGGGCCGGAACTCCGCGCCCGGCCGCCGGTTCTCACCGGCATGGCCGGCAAGGCGTCAAAGCCGATCGTCCTGATCACCGGCGCCGGCGGCAACCTCGGCGCGACGCTGGCGGCCGCCCTGTCCGACGCCTACCGGGTGGTCGGCTTCGACCTGAAGGGCGGCGAGGCCGGCTTCCCGCTGATCGCCGCCGATCTGACGTCCGACGAGTCGACCCGCGACGCCTTCGCCGCCTTCGCCCGGCGGTTCGGCCGCCGCATCGCCAGCGTCGTCCACCTGGCCGCCTATTTCGACTTCACCGGCGAGGAGCACCCGCTGTACGAGCGGCTGAACGTCGAGGGGACGCGCCGGCTGCTCGAGGCGCTGAAGGGCTTCGAGGTCGAACAGCTGGCCTACGCCAGCACCATCCTGGTCCAGGCGCCGGTGCGGCCGGGCGAACGGCTCGACGAGCGGGGGCCGGTGGGTCCGAAATGGGCCTATCCGCGTTCCAAGGCCGCCGCCGAAGCGGTGATCCGCGCCGGGCGCGGGACCACGCCCTGCGTCATCCTGCGGCTCGCGGGCGTCTACGACGAGACGGTCCAGGTTCCCACGCTCGCGCGGCAGATCGCCCGCATCTACGAGCGCGACCCGCAGGGCCGACTCTATTCCGGCGACCTGGAGACCGGCCAGTCCATGCTGCACAGGGACGACATGGTCGACGCCTTCCGCCGCGCCATCGACCGCCGGGCCCGCCTGCCCAAGGCCACGACCCTGCTGGTCGGCGAGCCGGACGCCATGGGCTACGGCGACCTGCAGGACGCGCTCGGCCGGCTGATCCACGGCGAGGCGGACTGGGCGACGCTGGAGGTGCCCGCCGATCTCGCCGCCGCCGGCGCCTGGGCCCAGGCGGCGCTGGAGCCGCTGGTGCCCGACGCCATCGACCGCGGCGAGAAGCCGTTCGTGCGGCCGTTCATGACCCTGATGGCGGGCGACCACTACGCCCTCGACGTTTCCCAGGCGAAGCGGCGTCTGGCCTGGGCGCCGACGCATCGCCTGGCCGACGAGCTGCCGGCCATCGTCGCGCGGCTGAAGGCCGACCCGGTCGGCTGGTACAGGGCCAACGGGATCCCGGCGCCCGACTGGCTGACGTCCGCGGCGGCGGCCGGGGTTCCGCCCGAATCGGTGAGGGCCCGCCGCGCCCGCCAGGTCGAGCGCCAGCAGGGGGCCGCCCGCTGGGCGCATTTCGCCAACCTGGCGCTGGGCGGCTGGCTGCTGGCCCAGCCGCCGCTGATCGGCCTGTCCGGCCCCCTGGCCTGGAGCGAGGTCACCTCGGGGGCCGCGCTGATCGCATTGGCGCTCCTGGCCCTGTCGCCGCGCGCCTGGCCCCCGCGTTGGGCCTGCGCGGCCGTGGGTCTCTGGATCGCCGGCGCGCCGATGCTGTTCTGGACGACCTCGGCCGCCGCCTTCCATGGCGACATGCTGGTCGGGGCGCTGGTGACGATCTTCGCCGTCGGACTGCCGCCCGAGCCCGGCGTCTCCCCCACGGCCGCCGTCACAGGGCCGGTCACGCCGCCGGGCTGGGACTACAATCCCTCGGCCTGGACCCAGCGCCTGCCCATCGTCCTGCTGGCCCTGGTCGGGCTGCACATTTCCGGCGCCCTGGCCGCTTACCAGCTGGGTCATGTCGGCGCCGTCTGGGACCCGCTGTTCCCCGGAACGACCCCCGGCCGGAACGGATCGGAGTCGGTCGTCACCTCCCCGGTGTCGGAGGCCTGGCCGGTGTCGGACGCGGCCGTCGGGGCCTTCACCTATCTGCTGGAAGTGGTCACCGGCGTCGTCGGCTCGCGGGCCCGCTGGCGGACCATGCCCTGGCTGGTGATCGCCTTCGGCCTGATGATCGCGCCGCTGGGCGTGGTCTCGATCGGCTTCATCACCATCCAGCCGATCGTGATCGGGACCTGGTGCGCCCTCTGCCTGATCGCGGCCGCGGCCATGCTGGTGCAGATTCCCTATTCCATCGACGAGCTGGTCGCGACCTTCCAGTTCCTGGCCCGCCGCAAGCGGGCCGGGCGCAGCGTGCTGCGCGTCCTGCTGGCCGGCGACACCGACGAGGGCCGGGCCGGACCGTCGGCCGACGAGTTCGCCCGTCCCGCCGGCGCGGTCGCCCGCGACATGGTCAGCGGCGGGGTCAGCCTGCCCTGGAACCTGGCGCTGGCGGCCCTGACCGGGGTCTGGCTGATGTTCACGCGGCTCACGCTCGGGGCGGGCGGGGCGATGGCCGACGCCGACCACCTGGTCGGCGCCCTGGCCCTGACGGTCGTCGCCGTCGCCGCCGCGGAGCCGACGCGGTCGGCGCGGTTCCTGCTGGCGCCGCTGGGCCTGGCCCTGCCCGTCGCGGCCCTTGTCCATCAGCCCGGCGCGGCCGGCTGGGCCTCGAGCCTGGCCTGCGGCCTCGCCCTCGTCGTGCTGGCGGTTCCGCGCGGCCGGATCAGGCGCCGCTACGGGGGCTGGAACCGCTGGATGGCGTGACGGGCGGCGCGTCGCGATGCGGGGCGATCGCCTCGTCATGTTCGCCCGAGCCGGGGTCCGTGCGGGTCTTTCCGCTCTCCTGCGACCATTCCGAGCCCGGCGGTTCGGTGGCCGGCCTTGGCGGGCCGTCATCCTCGTCCGGGCGCAGGTTTTCGTTCTCCACCTCGCGGCTGTGCGGGCGTTCCGGGGGCCTTCTGTCGTTCATCGGCGACCTCCATCGCGATGGAAACGCCGCGGCCGCGACACGCGATCCTTCGCGGCGCGCGGGGGGCTTTGCAATTCGGGCGAGCCGCGTCTAGAAGACCCCGGCCTGCCGGGACCGGAGGGGGCGGATTCGCGCCCAGGCCGCCCGCTGAACCGCACGGAGTCCTCGCAAGACATGCCGCTTCAGGCGATCGCCTTTTACCTGATGGCGGCGGCGACCGTCGGGGCGGGTCTGGCCGTCGTCTTCGCCCGCAATCCCGTGCATTCGGTGCTGTTCCTGATCGGCGCCTTCTTCAGCGCCGCGGGCCTGTTCGTGCTGATGGGCGCCGAGTTCCTGGCGATGCTGCTGGTCGTCGTCTACGTCGGGGCGGTGGCGGTGCTGTTCCTGTTCGTCGTCATGATGCTGGACGTCGACTTCGCCCGGCTGCGCGAGGGTTTCGCCCGCTACCTGCCGGTCGGCGGGGTGGTCGCCGGACTGCTGACTCTGGAGATGATCATGGTCGCCCTGGGCGTCGCCGAGCGCGGCGCGGCGGCGGCCAACGCCGCCCCGGACGCCTCCGGCGGCACGGGCGCGCCCAACGCCGAGGCCATCGGCCGGGTGCTCTATACCGACTACGTCTACTTCTTCCAGGCGGCCGGCCTGGTGCTCCTGGTGGCCATGATCGGGGCCATCGTGCTCACCCTGCGCCACAAGCCCGGCGTCCGCCGCCAGGACATCGCCGCCCAGACCGCCCGCACGCCGAAGTCCGGCATGCGCATCGTCGACATCAAGCCGGGCGAGGGGGTCGCCGAATGATCGGCCTGCCGCACTACCTGACGGTCGCCGCCATCCTGTTCACGACCGGCGTCTTCGGCATCTTCGTGAACCGCAAGAACGTCATCATCATCCTGATGAGCATCGAGCTCATCCTGCTGGCGGTGAACATCAATCTGGTGGCCTTCAGCGTCTTCCTGCACGACGTGGTCGGCCAGGTGTTCGCCATGTTCGTGCTGACCGTCGCCGCGGCCGAGGCCGCCGTCGGCCTGGCGATCCTGGTCACCTTCTTCCGCAACCGCGGCGACATCGCCGTGGACGACGCCTCGATGATGAAGGGCTGAGGTCTTGGAAACCCTGGTCACCATCCTGGTGCTCGCGCCGCTGCAGGGCGCGCTCGTCGCGGGCCTTTTCGGCCGCCGGATCGGAAACATCGCCAGCCAGACGGTCGCCACCGGCCTGCTGTTCCTCGCCTGCGCCCTGTCCTGGTACGTCTTCGGCCAATGGACCTGGGGCGGGCTCGAGCCGTTCACGACCACCCTGGCGCCGTTCATCAACGTCGGCGAATTCCAGTCCAGCTGGTCGATCCGCATCGACGGGCTTTCGGCCGTCATGCTGGTGGTCGTGACCAGCGTTTCGGCCCTCGTGCACCTCTATTCGTGGGGTTACATGGCCGAGGACGACAGCCGGCCGCGGTTCTTCGCCTATCTGTCGCTGTTCACCTTCGCCATGCTGGCGCTGGTGACGGCCGCCGACTTCATGCAGCTGTTTTTCGGCTGGGAAGGGGTGGGCCTGGCCAGCTACCTGCTGATCGGCTTCTGGTTCAAAAAGCCCAGCGCCAACAGCGCGGCGATCAAGGCCTTCGTGGTCAACCGGGTCGGCGACTTCGGTTTCGCGCTCGGCATCATGACCTGCTTCTGGGCCTTCGGCTCGATCCAGTTCGCCGAGATCTTCCCCCAGATCGCCGCCGGCGCGGGCCGGACCTGGACCTTCCTCGACCGCCAGTGGCCGCTGGTCGACCTCGCCTGCGCCCTGCTGTTCGTGGGGGCGATGGGCAAGTCTGCGCAGTTCTTCCTGCACACCTGGCTTCCGGACGCCATGGAAGGCCCGACCCCCGTCAGCGCCCTGATCCACGCCGCCACCATGGTCACGGCGGGGGTCTACATGGTCTGCCTGCTGTCGCCGATGTTCGAGTACGCCCCGGCGGCGCGGAACCTGGTGACCCTGATCGGCGCCGTCACCGCCCTCTTCGCCGCCACGGTGGGCCTGGCGCAGAACGACATCAAGCGGGTGATCGCCTATTCGACCTGCTCGCAGCTCGGCTACATGTTCTTCGCCGCCGGCGTCGGGGCCTACCAGGCGGCGATGTTCCACCTGTTCACCCACGCCTTCTTCAAGGCGCTGCTGTTCTTGGGCGCCGGCTCGGTGATCCACGGCATGCACCACGAGCAGGACATGCGCCGCATGGGCGCCCTGTGGCGGCATCTGCCGGTCACCTATGCGGTGATGACCATCGGCACCCTGGCGATCACCGGCTTCGGCGTTCCCGGCCTCGATCTCGGCTTCGCGGGCTTCTATTCCAAGGACACCATCATCGAGGCGTCCTGGGCCGCCGGCCGCGAGAACGGCTTCGCCAGCTTCGCCTTCGTGGTCAGCCTGCTGGCCGCGGGCCTGACCGCCTTCTACAGCTGGCGGCTGGCGTTCATGACCTTCCATGGAACGCCCAAATGGGCGCACGCCGGCGGACACCACGCCGACGACCACGCCAGCCAGGCCCAGATCGAGACCCACGACGAACCGCTGCCCGACCATCACGATGATCACGGCCACGGCCACCAGCCGCACGAGAGCCCGCTGTCGATGCTGGTCCCGCTGCTGTTGCTGGCGCTCGGGGCGCTGGCGGCCGGCTGGGTCTTCGTCGAGCGCTTCGTGGGCGAGGAGCAGGTCGAATTCTGGCGCGGCGCCATCGTCAACGGCCCGCACAATGACGTCCTGCACGCCATGCACGAGGCGCCGGCCTGGGTGATCTGGGCGCCGCTGGTCGTCTCGGCGATCGGCTTCGCCGGCGCCTGGTGGGTCTACATCGCCCGCGAGGGCCTCGGCGCGCGCATCGCCGCCCGGCGCGGTCCGCTGTGGCTGTTCCTCTACAACAAGTGGTTCTTCGACGAGCTGTACTACGCCACCTTCGTGCGCGCCGCCCGCTTCCTCGGCGACCTGTTCTGGAAGGGCGGCGACCAGAAGCTGATCGACGGCTTCGGTCCCGACGGCGTCTCGGCGGTCTCGCTGGCCGTCGGCAAGCGCACCGGCCGGCTGCAGACCGGCTACGTCTACCATTACGCCTTCGTCATGCTGCTCGGGGTCGCCGGGCTGCTCACCTTCGCCCTCGTCTACTGGTCGCGGTGAGGGAAGGGGCGATGAGCAAGCACCACCATTCACTCGTCCGCCTCGGGCAGGTCCCGGCGGCCCATGAGCGCTACCGTTCGCCTGTGCTCATGAAGGGTCGGACCCGGTCCGATCCGGACGGTTCAGGGAACGCCCGGAGCGCGATGTGACCGGCCTGCTCTCCATCATCACCTTCCTGCCCCTGGCCGGCGTCGCCGCCATCCTGCTGCTGCGCCTGTTCGGCAAGGCCGGCGAGCGGACGGACACGGCCGGCAAGTGGGTCGCCATGGCGACCACGCTGGCGACCTTCGCCCTGTCGGTGAAGCTGGTCGTCGACTTCGACCCGGCCAACCCGGGCTTCCAGTTCCTCGAGGAGCTGCCCTGGTTCGCGGGCCTCAGCTACCGGATGGGCGTCGACGGCGTCTCGGTGCTGTTCGTCCTGCTGACCGCCTTCCTGCTGCCGATCTGCATTCTCGCCAGCTGGAAGAGCATCGAAAAGCGCGTCCTGGAATACATGGTCGCCTTCCTGGTCCTGGAGACGCTGGTCATCGGCGTCTTCTGCGCCCTCGATCTGGTGCTGTTCTACCTGTTCTTCGAGGCGGGCCTGGTCCCGATGTTCCTGATCATCGGCATCTGGGGCGGCAAGAACCGCGTCTACGCGGCCTTCAAGTTCTTCCTCTACACCCTGCTCGGCAGCGTGCTGATGTTGGCCGCGGTGCTGGCCATGATCGGCGTCTCGGGCACGGCCTCGATCCCCGAGCTGATGACCTTCCGGTTCGAGCCCTGGCTGCAGACCTGGCTGTGGCTCGCCTTCTTCGCCAGCTTCGCGGTCAAGATGCCGATGTGGCCGGTTCACACCTGGCTGCCCGACGCCCACGTCGAGGCGCCGACGGCCGGATCGGTGATCCTGGCCGGCATCCTGCTGAAGATGGGCGGCTACGGCTTCATGCGCTTCAGCCTGCCGATGTTCCCGAACGCCAGCGAGGCGTTCGCGCCGCTGGTCTTCGGGCTCTCGGTCGTGGCGGTGATCTACACCTCGCTGGTGGCCTTCCGGCAGACCGACATCAAGAAGCTGATCGCCTACAGCTCGGTCGCCCACATGGGCTTCGTGACCATGGGCATCTTCAGCGGCAACGCCCAGGGCGAGCAGGGCGCCCTGTTCCAGATGCTCAGCCACGGGGTGATCTCCGGCGCCCTCTTCCTCTGCGTCGGGGTGGTCTACGACCGCATGCACACCCGCGAGATCGCCTTCTACGGCGGGCTGGTGCAGCGCATGCCCTGGTACGCCGCGGTCTTCATGCTGTTCACCATGGGCAATGTCGGCCTGCCGGGAACCAGCGGCTTCGTCGGTGAAATCCTGACCCTGACCGGAACGTACCGCGCCTCGACCTGGACGGCGGCGCTGGCGGCGACCGGGGTCATCCTCTCGGCCGTCTACGCCCTGACCCTCTACCGGCGGGTGGTCTTCGGCGAGGTGACCAATCCGGCCCTGGCCCAGATCGCCGACCTTGACCGGCGGGAGGTGCTGATCTTCGCGCCCCTGATCGCCGCGACCCTGTACCTCGGCGTCCAGCCCGACGTCGTCTTCAACATCACCGGCGCCTCCGTGGACGCGCTGGTCGGCGCCTGGCGCGCCGCGATCGCCGGGTGAGCCGCGCATGACCCTCGCCGATCTCAACCTCGTCTGGCCGGAAGTCATCCTCGCGGTCGGGGCCATGGCCCTGCTGCTCATCGGCGCGGCCCGCCGCAAGGGCGGGGCGGCCTTCGACGCCCTGGCGATGATCGTGCTGGCGCTGGCCGCCTACGCCGCCGCCGCCGGCGAGCAGGGCCGGGCCTTCGCCGGGGGGCTGGTCGCCGACAACCTCTCCGCCTTCGCCAAGGTCGCCATCTACGCGGCCAGCGCGCTCGCCATCCCCCTCGGCGGGACCTGGCTGCGCAAACGGGGCGACGACAAGTTCGAGTTCCCGGTGCTCATCCTGCTGGCCGCCCTGGGCATGGGGATGATGGTCTCGGCGGGCGACCTGATCTCGCTCTACATGGGGGTGGAGCTGCACTCCCTGGCCCTCTACGTCCTGGCCGCCTTCCGCCGCGACGACGCCAGGGCCTCCGAGGCCGGCCTCAAGTATTTCGTGCTGGGCGCCCTGAGCTCGGGCCTGCTGCTCTACGGCGCCTCGCTGATCTACGGCTTCGCCGGCTCGACCCGCTTCGAGGACATCGCCGCCGCGGTCCAGGGCCACGCCGGCACGGGCGTGCTGTTCGGCCTGGTGTTCCTGATCTGCGGCCTGGCCTTCAAGGTGTCGGCCGCGCCGTTCCACATGTGGACGCCGGACGTCTATGAGGGCGCGCCGACGCCGGTCGTCGGCTTCTTCGCGGCCGCGCCCAAGCTGGCCGCCATGGTGCTGCTGGCTCGCGGCCTCGAGGAGGGTTTCGGCGGCGCGACCGAGCAGTGGCGCCAGGTGATCGTCGTCGTCGCCCTGTTGTCGGTGTTCGTCGGCGCCTTCGCGGGGCTGGTCCAGCGCAATCTCAAGCGCCTGTGGGCCTACAGCTCGATCGCCAACGTCGGCTACGCCCTCGTCGGCCTGGCGGCCGGCGGCGAGGCCGGGGTGCAGGCGATGTTGCTGTTCATGGTCCTCTACATGATCGACGTGACCGGCTTCTTCGCCTGCCTGGCCGCCCTTCAGCGCGACGGAAAGGCCATGGAGACGATCGACGACATGGCCGGCCTGTTCCGCGAGCGGCCCGGCCTGGCGCTGGCCATGACCGCCTTCGCCCTCTCGGCCCTGGGCCTGCCGCCGTTCAGCGGCTTCTTCGCCAAGTTCTTCGTTTTCAAGGCGGCCATCGGCGCCGGCGGCTACCTGCCGGCCGTGGCCGCGACCGCCCTCGTCGGCAGCGTGGTGGCCGCCTACTACTATCTGCGCCTGATCAAGGTGATGTGGTTCGACCCGGCCCCGGGCGAGGTCGAGGCCCCGCCGGCGACGGCCCGGGCCATCGCCATCGCGGGGGCGCTGTTCAGCTTCCCGGCGGTGCTGGCCGCGCTCTACTGGCTCGAGCCCCTGACCCTGATGGCCGCCGCGGCCTTTGGCTAGCGCCGCCGTTCCGATCCTCGTCTTCGACGAGCTGGACTCCACCAACGCCGAGGCGCGCCGCCGCGCCGAGGCGGGGGAGGCGGGCCCCCTGTGGATCGTCGCCGAACGGCAGACCGCCGGCCGCGGCCGGCGAGGCCGCGCCTGGGAGACGGCCGAAGGCAATCTGGCGGCGACCTTCCTTTGGCGATCCGACAGGCCGCCGGCCGAACTGGCCCAGCTCTCCTTCGTCGCCGCCCTGGCCGCCGGCGACATGATCGCGGCCTTCGTGCCGGCCGCCCTCGTCACCCTGAAGTGGCCCAATGACCCGCTGGTCGCGGGGCTGAAGGCCGGCGGAATCCTGCTGGAGTCGGGGCAGGCGGACGGAGCGACCTGGGTCGCGGTCGGCATCGGGATCAACCTGGCCCAGGCGCCCGTCGCCGCCGAGCGGCCCGCCACCAGCCTCGCCGCCCATCGCCTGGCGGGCGCCCCGCCCAGGCTCGAGGCGACGGAGCGGCTGGCGGCCGCCTTCGACCACTGGCTCGGCGTCTGGCGACAGCAGGGGTTCGCGCCGGTGGCCGAGGCCTGGACGGACCGGGCCCATGGCCTGGGCCAGGCCTGCGTCGCCCGCCTGCCGGCCGAGACCGTGGAGGGGATCGCCGAGGGGCTCGATCCGGACGGCGCCCTGCGTTTGCGCTTGCCAGACGGCATGCTGCGCCGCATCACGGCGGGCGACGTGTACTTCGGGGGCGCCTGAAATGCTGCTGGCCATCGAACAGGGCAACACCAACACCCTGTTCGCCGTCCATGACGGCGACAGCTGGATCGCCCAGTGGCGCTCGGCCACCGAGAGCACCCGCACCGCCGACGAATACGCCGTCTGGCTCTCGCAGCTGCTGCAGATGAGCGACCTGTCGCTGGACGCGCTCGACGCCTGCATCATCTCCAGCGTCGTGCCCCAGTCGCTGTTCAACCTGCGCAATCTGGCCCGGCGCTACCTGCACTGCGAGCCGCTGGTGATCGGCGAGAACGCCGACCTCGGCATCCCGATCCGCATCGACAAGCCCTCCGAGGCCGGCGCCGACCGGCTGGTCAACGCCATCGGCGCCCATGTCGCCTATCCGGGCCCGCTGATCGTGATCGACAGCGGCACGGCGACCACCTTCGACGTGGTCGGCGCCGACGGCGGCTTCGAGGGCGGCGTCATCGCCCCCGGCATCAACCTCTCCATGCAGGCCCTGCACGAGGCGGCGGCCAAGCTGCCGCGCATCGCGATCCAGCGTCCGGAAGGCGATCGCGTCGTCGGCGCCGACACCGTCACCGCCATGCAGTCGGGCGTGTTCTGGGGCTACATCTCGCTGATCGAGGGCCTGGTCGCCCGCATCAAGGCCGAGCGGCCCGAACGGTTCACCGTCGTTGCAACCGGGGGCGTGGCTTCGTTGTTCCACGGGGCGACCGAAGTCATCGACATCTTCGACGGCGATCTGACCATCCGGGGCCTGCTCGAGATCCATCGCCGGAACACCCGACTGGCGGCCCAATGACCTCTTCGACATCCGACGAACTCGTCTTCCTGCCGTTGGGCGGGTCGAACGAGATCGGCATGAACTTCAACCTCTACGGCTACGGCCCGCCGAACCGCCGCAAGTGGATCGTGGTCGACCTGGGGGTGACCTTCGGCGACCAGACGACGCCCGGCGTCGAGGTCATCCTGCCCGACCCGGAGTTCATCGAGGACCACGCCCGGGACATCCTCGGCATCGTCCTGACCCACGCGCACGAGGACCACATCGGCGCGGTCGCCTGGCTGTGGCCCCGGCTGCGGGCGCCCGTCTACGCGACGCCCTTCACCGCCTTCCTGCTGCGCGAGAAGCTGCGCGACGCCGGCCTGCTGCAGGAGGTCGAGATCACCGAGGTTCCGCTGAGCGGCGCCTTCCGCCTCGGTCCGTTTGAGCTCGACCTGATCACCCTGACCCACTCGATCCCCGAGCCCAACGGCCTGGCCATCCGAACGCCCCTCGGCGTGGTGCTGCACACCGGCGACTGGAAGATCGACCCCGACCCCGTGCTTGGCGACGTCACCGACGCGGCGGCCATCCGCCGCCTCGGCGACGAGGGGGTGCTGGCCATGGTCTGCGACAGCACCAACGTCTTCGTCGACGGTGAGGCGGGATCGGAAGCCGAGGTGCGCGAGGCCCTGCACGCCCTGATCACGCCCCTGACCGGAAAGGTGGCGGTCGCCTGTTTCGCCTCGAACGTCGCGCGGATGGACAGCGTCATCCGCGCCGCCCAGGCCGCCGACCGCCATGTCTGCCTGGTCGGCCGCTCGATGCACCGCATGGCCGCCGCCGCCCGCTCGGTCGGCCTGTTGAAGGACGTCGCCGATTTCGTTTCCGAGAAGGAGGCCGGCTACTTTCCGGAGGACAAGATCCTCTATCTTTGCACCGGCAGCCAGGGCGAGCCGCGGGCGGCGCTGGCCCGCATCGCCGCCGGCGATCATCCGCATGTCACCCTGGGCCAGGGCGATCACGTGGTGTTCTCGTCGCGAGTCATTCCCGGCAACGAGATTCCGATCCGCAACCTGCAGAACGGCCTCGCCGACCGGGGCGTGCGGCTCTACACCGAGCGGGACCATCCGGGGATCCACGTCTCGGGCCATCCCTGCCGCGACGAGCTGGCCCGCATGTACCAATGGGCGCGGCCGAGGATCGCGGTGCCGACCCACGGCGAGCGCCGCCACCTGCTCGAACACGCCGCCTTCGCCCGCGACCTGCAGATCCCCGAAGCCGTCGCCCCGCGCAACGGCGACATGGTGCGCCTCGCCCCCGGTCGGGCCGAAGTGATCGAGGAGGTCGGGTCCGGCCGCCTCTACGTCGACGGCGGCATGCTGACGCCGGCCCATGGCGAGGCGCTCAAGCAACGCCGTCACGCCGCCTGGAACGGCGTGCTGGCCGTCGCGGTGGCCCTCGACGGCAAGGGCCGCATCGTCTCGGGGCCGCGGGTGAGGGCGCTGGGCCTGCCCGGCGACGCCGACTTCCCGCTGGAGGACGCCCTCGACGACCTCGCCGAGGAGGCGCAGCAGGCGATTCGCAAGCTCCCGGCCGAGGAGCGCCGCCAGGACGCCGACCTCGAGGCCGCCCTCTCGCGCGCCCTGCGCAAGGCCGCCTTCCGCATCTGGGAACGCAAGCCGGTGGTCGAGGCGACGGTGCTGCGGATATGAACGACTCGCTGCTGATGGCCCTTTCAGTGGCGGCCTACTGGCTGGTCCTGCTGTCGCCTATCCTCGCCGCTGCGACCTTCGCCGCTCTGCGCATGCAGCAAGGCCAGCCTGTCCTGACGCCTTCACTCAACCTGCTTGGCCCGGCGATCCCGTGGATGGTCTTCTTCACCTATGCTGCGCTCAACCAGTGGGAAGACGTGGGTCATCCAAGGGAGGTCGACCCGATGGTGGGCGGCGTCTCGCTCTTTGTGTACTGCGGCACACCGGTGTTGGCGGCGGTAGCCGTCTGGCGGGCGAAGGGCTATCGATGGTGGGCGCTCTTTGTGGGCGTGCTGAACACGGTCGTCGGAATGGCGACGGCGTTTCTCGGCATCATGATGACTAGCGGCAACTGGATCTGACCATGATCGGCAAGCTCAACCATGTCGGGATCGCCACGCCGTCCATCGACGAGTCGGTCAGGCTGTACCGCGACCTGCTCGGCGCCACCTCGATCACCGACAAGTGGGTGATGCCCGAGCAGGGCGTCTGGGTCTGTTTCGTCAACCTGCCCAACAGCCAGATCGAGTTGATCGAGCCCTATGGCGAGGCCTCGCCGATCAACGCCTTCCTGGCCAAGAACCCCAAGGGCGGACAGCACCACGTCTGTTTCGAGGTCGAGAACATCCTGACCGCCCGCGACGAGATGAAGGCCAGGGGCGCGACGGTGCTGGGCGAGCCGCGCATCGGCGCCCACGGCACGCCGGTGATCTTCGTCCACCCCAAGGACATGGGCGGGGTGCTGGTCGAGCTGATGGAAACCCCCAGGGACGGAGCTCACTGATGGGCGTGGGCACCGGCGTCGCCATCTACCTGACCCTGTGGTGGACGGTGCTGTTCGCCGTCCTGCCGCTGGGCAACCGCACCTACGCCGAGGAGGGCGTCGAGGTGAAGGACGGCGGCGACCCGGGGGCGCCGATCAATCCGAACCTGAAAAAGAAGTTCATCACCACCACCTGGGTGGCGGCGCTGGCGTGGCTGGCGGTGTTCGCGACGATCAAGCTGGGTCTCGTGCCGATGCCCCCGCCGCTGGCGGGCTAAAGCACGATGCGGTCAGACGGAATCGTCTGACCGTTGAATCGTGCTTTAGATTCAAACGTGTAGAGCCTGATTCAGGGTTAAGATCGGTTCGATCTGAACCCATCAGGCTCTAGCGGCGCGCAACCGGGCGAGCAGGGCCTCGCGCCCGGCCGGCCCGGAGACCGCGATCCGTTCGAAGTCGGGTCCGGAGACGCGGATATCGGCGAAGAGGCCGGCCGGATCCTCGTGGAAATGCAGAAAGGCCCTGCCGCCGCGATAGAAGACGCCGCGCCTCGTCTCCCTAAGGCCCGGGAGGTCGCGGATCCGCCGCAGCAGCGGCTCCAGGCGGTCGAGCGCGGCGGGTCCGGCATGCTTCATGGTCGAGACATCCAGCGCGGCCGCGCGACGTTTCGTTGGGGCGCGGGCGTCGCCCCTACGGCCGTCCCTTGAACACCCGATAGCCCTTTTCGTCGGCGAGGCGAAGCATCTCGCGGTCGCCGCTCGTGTCGCCATAGGCGGCCGCCAGGCGCACCTCGTCGCCATACACGGCCCGCAGGCGGTTGACCTTCTCCTGGCCCCGGCAGTTGGGGCCGGCGAGCATCCCCATCACGCGCTCGTCCTTGTCGAAGGCGATGGCGCTGGCGATCAGCTTGTCGGCGCCCAGGCCGCGGGCGAAGGGGGCGACCACCAGGTCCGGAGAGGCGCTGACGATGATGGTGCTGGCTCCGCCGGCCCGCCATCGCCGCCAGGCCATCAGCGCGTCCGGACGGAACAGGACGGGCGCCGCCTGCTCGGCGAAGGTCCGGGCCTCGGCCTCAAGCGCCTCCCGTCGCGCGCCCTTGAGGAACTCGCGGATCGCGGCGGCCTTCATCCGCCCGCGGTTGCGGTGGAACAGATAGGCGAAGCCCGCCGGCGCCAGCCTCAGACACCCGAACCACCAGCGCAGGGGTCCCGCGCGCCATTTCAGAAAGGCGGTGAAGCTGTCGCGCACCGTCAGGGTGCCGTCGAAGTCGAAGGCCACCAGGGCCGGCGCCTCCAGCGGATCGACGAGCACCGGCCGCGAGGCGGTCAGCCCCTGCGACAGGAGCGATCTGCGTCCCATGGTCCCCCGACCTCTCGCCTTGCCCGGCCCTTCGACGAAGCCGTTTCGATCACGATTCCGGGACATATGACATCGCGTTGACGTCGCAGGGTATGGGGGCAACCAGCGCGCGAAGGGGATTCGCTTGTGCCAGGGCGGAACAATTCCCATCTGCGCGTTGAGTTTCCGGAACGCCCGCCTGGGCGTTTTGGTCCCCCCTGTGGCGACTGGACGCTTGTCCGGAACGAGCGGATCGGGGATTGTCAAGGATTGGAAAACCCCGGGCGCGTATCCTGCATGATCAGAGGCAGGACGAGCTTGTCAGGGGCGGGCGACGTACGGCTCAGGCCTTCGTCGTCAAAGCGTGAGAAGAGCAATGACCAAGGCCGCCAGCGGCGACTCGAAGAGCACCCTCTACTGTTCTTTCTGCGGGAAGAGCCAGCATGAGGTGCGTAAGCTGATCGCCGGCCCGACGGTGTTCATCTGTGATGAATGCGTCGAACTGTGCATGGACATCATTCGCGAAGAGAACAAGATCACCTTCGTGAAGTCCAAGGACGGCGTCCCGACTCCCAAGGAAATCCGGGAGGTCCTCGACGATTACGTCATCGGCCAGGATCACGCCAAAAAGGTGCTCTCGGTCGCGGTGCACAATCACTACAAGCGGCTGAACCACGCCCAGAAGAACAACGACGTCGAGCTGGCCAAGTCGAACATCCTGCTCGTCGGCCCGACCGGTTCGGGCAAGACGCTGCTGGCCCAGACGCTGGCGCGAATCATCGACGTGCCCTTCACCATGGCCGACGCCACCACGCTCACCGAGGCCGGCTACGTCGGCGAGGACGTTGAGAACATCGTCCTCAAGCTGCTGCAGGCGGCCGACTACAACGTCGAGCGGGCCCAGCGCGGCATCGTCTACATCGATGAAATCGACAAGATTTCCCGCAAGTCGGACAACCCCTCGATCACCCGCGACGTGTCGGGCGAGGGCGTGCAGCAGGCGCTGCTGAAGATCATGGAGGGCACCGTCGCCTCCGTGCCGCCGCAGGGCGGGCGCAAGCATCCCCAGCAGGAGTTCCTGCAGGTCGACACCACCAACATCCTGTTCATCTGCGGCGGCGCCTTCGCCGGCCTGGAGAAGATCATCTCCAGCCGCGGGCAGGGGACCTCGATCGGGTTCGGCGCCAAGGTCGCCGATCCCGACGAGCGTCGCACCGGCGAGATCCTGCGCCAGGTGGAGCCGGACGACCTGCTGCGCTTCGGCCTGATCCCGGAGTTCATCGGCCGCCTGCCGGTGATCGCCACCCTCGAGGACCTGGACGAGCCGGCCCTGGTGAAGATCCTCACCGAGCCGAAGAACGCGCTCGTCAAGCAGTACGCCCGCCTGTTCGAGATGGAGAACGTCGGCCTCAAGTTCACCGACGACGCCCTCTCCGCCGTGGCCCGCAAGGCCATCGCCCGCAAGACCGGCGCCCGCGGCCTGCGCTCGATCATGGAGGGCATCCTGCTGGAGACCATGTTCGACCTGCCCAGCTACGAGGGCGTCGAGGAGGTCGTGGTCAACGCCGAGGTGGTGGAAGGCCGGGCCCAGCCGCTGGTCATCTACGCCGAGAAGAAGGGCGGGGCGGCGAGCGCGTAATACAACTATGGCGATATCGGATCGACGTGCTATCGTCGCCCGATGAGCACAGATGTCATGGCTGAAACGGTCAGGGTCCAGGCGGATATCTCCAGGGAGCTGTTTGAAGCTCTGAAGGAGCTGGCCAATCGTCGTGGCGTGACCGCGAACACGGTCATCCAGCAGGCGATCCGGTCGGAAAAGCTGCTGGCCGATAATGTCGGTCCCGACGACACGGTCCTGATCACCAAGAAGGACAATACCGTTCAGCAGGTGCTCTTCGAGAAGTTGAAGTAGGCCGCTTGCCGGGGGATCAATGTCCGCGGTCGAGGATCTGAACGCCATTGGCGGAGAAGGCGCCGCGACCGTCCTGGTCGGGGCCATCGGATCAGTGACCCGTCCCTATGATCCGGCGAAAGACCAGGAGGTGATCCGCGGTCGGGTCGCCCTTCTGCTTGTCGTAGCCCTGTTGATGCTGGTGGGAACGCTCATGCTTGTGTCGCTGGCGGCCGGGCAGGCCTGTTGGCGAGAACCGTCATCCTGCGCCGCCGTCAAGGACTCGATGGAGGCCGTGAAACTGATCATCGACGCCGGGCTGTCAGCGGTTGTCGGGCTCGTCGGCGCGGTGACCGGCTTCTACTTCGGCAGCAAGGCGGCGTCTCAGAAGCCAACATAGCAGCCTATCGCGCCGCGTCCGCCGCCGCGAACCAGGCCAGCTGGTCGGCGTGGGCCTTGACGAAGGCCGGCCGCGCCGTCGCGCGCTGCATGTAGGCCTTGCAGGCGGGGGCGGTCTTCAGGCCGTCGAACCGGTCCACCAGGCGCAGCACGTCGGCCATCAGGAGGTCGGCGATCGAGAAGGTCCCGGCCAGCCATTCCCGGCCGCCCAGCACCGGCTCCAGCCGCTCCAGGCGCTTGCCGACCCAGTCGTCGAAGAACCTGAACATCGCCGCGCCGGTGTCGTTCATGAAGTGGAACATCGACCAGGGCACGGTGGCCATCTCCATCGAGTTCAGCGCCCCGAACACCCACTGGACAGCCTCCGACCGCCTCGCCGGATCGGCCGGCAGCAGCGCCGGGCTCTTCCCGCCCAGATGCAGCAGGATGGCCCCGCTCTCGAAGATCGACAGGTCGCCGTCGGTCAGCCAGGGCGTCTGGCCGAACGGATGATGCGCCAGGTGCTCCGGCCCGCGGTTGTCGAACGGCGTCGCCGCCACCCGGTAGGCCAGACCGGCCTCCTCCAGCGCCCACCGCACCCGGATGTCCCGCACCAGCCCCCGTGGGGGCGGCGGCACCCAGTCGTAGGTGTGGAGGACGAGATCGGACATGGGCGGGCTCCGGAGCAACAGCCCAGCCATACTCTCCATTCCCCGCGGAGGGGGGAAGGGCGCTTACGCCGCCTCGAGGGCGCACCCCGCGAGCGTGATGCGGTGCATCAGGCGGTGGTGGCCGTGGTAGTCATTGCGGGCGAAATGCCAGGTGGCGCGGTTGTCCCACATGGCCACCGTGCCCGGCTCCCAGACGAGCGTGTGCACATGCGCCGCATCAATGGCGTGGGCGTAGAGCTTCATCAGCAGCGGCAGGCTCTTTTCCCGCGTCCGCCCCTCGAAATGCAGGGTGAAGGCCGGGTTCACATAGAGCACCGACTTGCCGCTGCCCGGGTGGCGGATCACCACCGGATGGGTGGTCGACGGCGTCTCGACGCCGCCCCTGGCCAGCTCGGGCTGGTCGGTCCGGGCATAGGCGCCGGTCTCGCCGAACACATGGTCGGAGCCGTGCACGGCGCGCAGGCCGGCGATCTCGGCCTTCGTCTCGTCATCGAGGGTCTCGAAGGCGGCGTACATGTCGGCGAACAGGGTGTCGCCGCCGTCGGGCGGCAGGTCGCGGGCGACCAGGATGGAGCCCATGGCCGGCTCGACGTCGTAGCTGTGGTCGGTGTGCCAGCCGCCGCCGATGTTGGTGGTCTGGCCGGCGGTCTTCTCGACCTTGGCGATCACCGGATAGCCGGGCGCGGCGGGAAAGAAGCGGTTGACGTCGATCGGCGCGATCCGCTCGGCGAGGGCGATGTGCTGCTCCGGCGTGATCGACTGGTTCCGGAAGTACAGGGCGCCATGGTCGAACAGGGCCTGGCGGATCGAGGCGATGTCCGCGTCGCTCGGCCGGGCCAGGTCGACGCCGACCGCATGGGCGCCGCAGCCGTCGGCGGGTTCGAACCTGGGGGCGGTGGCGTGCAAGGCGGTCTCCCTTCCGTCGCCGTCAGGGGACCACGGGTCTGGCCTGCCGAATGTCACTGAAGTTACACTGCGCCCATGCGCGATCTCGCCCGCGTCGCCGCCATCCCCTGGTTCGCCCGGCAGCCCGCGCCGCTGCGCGAGGCGCTGCTGCGCGAGGGGCGGCTGCAGCGGCGGCGGCCCGGTGAATGGATCCACGGCGAAGGCGACGAGGAGACCGGCGTGCTGGCCGTCGTCGAGGGCGTCCTGAAGGTCTACGGCCAGGCCCCCGGCGGCCGCGAGGCGCTGATCGCCCTGCTGCCTGCCGGCGCGATGATCGGCCAGAGCGTGGCCTTCGGCGGCGGCCCGCGTCTCGTGACGCCGATCGCGGCCGGCCCGGCCGTGACCTTCACGCTCGCCGACGGCGCCCTTCGCCGGGTGGCGGCGACTCACCCGGGGCTGTGGGAGGCGCTGGGCATGCTGGTCTACGCCCAGCTGCGGGTGAACGCGATGGCGGTGGCCGAGTTCGTGGCGCTTGAGCCGCGCCTGCGGCTTGTCTCCCGCCTCCTGCAGCTCGCCGCCCTGTTCGCCGGCCCCATCGAGATCTCCCAGACCGACCTCGCCGAGATGATCGGCGTCACCCGCAAGGCCGTGAACGCCTGGCTCGGCGAACTGGAGGCGAAGGGGCTGGTGGAAAGGGGGTATGGGCGGATCTCTGTGTTGAACGCCGCAGGGCTGGAGCGGATGCTGGGCTGACCGCACAAAGTCCGTCATGGCCCGACTTGTTCGGGCCACCCATGCGTGGTGAGGAAGCGGATCAGGTCGCGGCGATTCTGACGCGCGGTGTTCCTGGGTGGCCCGGACGAGCCGGGCCATGACGGAGAAACGGGTGGCCAACCTATTCGACAAGCTCATCGCGGCCGGCGACCCCGCGGCCCCCTTCCTCGAACGGCCAAACGGCGGCGTCGACACCTACGCCGACGCCCAGGCCCACACCGCCCGCTACGCCCACGCCCTGACCGCCATCGGCGTGCGGCCGGGCGACCGGGTGGCGGCGCAGGTCGAGAAGAGCCCGGAGAACCTCTACCTCTATCTCGCGACCCTGCGGGCCGGCGCCGTCTTCCTGCCGCTCAACACCGCCTACACGATCCGCGAGCTCGACTACTTCATCGGCGACGCCGGCCCCAAGCTGGTGGTCTGCGACCCGCAGGTCGAAGAGGACGTCGCCGGCCTGGTCGACCCGCTCGACGCCAGGGTCATGACGCTGGACGCGAACGGGGAGGGGACTCTCGCCGACATCGCCGCGACCCGGCCTTCGACGTTCGAGACGGCCGCCCGGGAATCCTCCGACCTCGCCGCCATCTGCTACACCTCGGGCACCACCGGGCGCTCCAAGGGGGCGATGCTCACCCACGGCAACCTGGCGGCCAACGCCGCCACCCTGGTTGACCTCTGGCGCTTCACCGCGGCCGACGTGCTGATCCACGCCCTGCCGATCTACCATGTGCACGGCCTGTTCGTGGCCACCAACATCGTGATGATGGCCGGCGGCTCGATGATCTTCCGGCCGAGGTTCGACGCCGCCGAGGTCCTGTCGATGTTCCCGCGCGCCACGGCTCTGATGGGGGTGCCGACCTTCTACACCCGCCTGCTGGCCCAGCCCGGCCTGACGCGGGAGGCCGTGGCGGGCATGCGCCTGTTCATCAGCGGCTCGGCCCCTTTGCTGGCCGACACCCATGTCGAATGGCGCGAGCGCACCGGGACGGCGATCCTCGAGCGCTACGGCATGACCGAGACGGGGATGAACACGTCCAACCCCTATGACGGCGACCGGGTGGCCGGCACGGTGGGCTTCCCGCTGCCCGACGTCTCCCTGCGCGTCGCCGACCCGGAGTCCGGCGCCCCGGTCCCGCCGGGCGAGATCGGCATGATCGAGGTCAAGGGCCCCAACGTCTTCGCCGGCTACTGGAACATGCCCGAGAAGACCGCCGCCGAATTCCGGCCGGACGGCTGGTTCATCACCGGCGACCTCGGCCGCATCGACGACCGCGGCTACGTGCACATCGTCGGGCGGGGCAAGGACCTGATCATCACCGGCGGCTTCAACGTCTATCCCAAGGAGGTCGAGGCGGAGATCGACGCCCTGCCGGGGGTGGTCGAGAGCGCCGTCATCGGCCTGCCGCACCCGGACCTGGGGGAGGGCGTCACCGCGGTGGTCGCCACCGGCGGCGCGGCCGGGCTGACCGAGGCCGACGTCATCGCCGCCCTCAGGGACCGCCTCGCCCGCTTCAAGCAGCCCCGGCGCGTCCTCTTCGTCGACGACCTGCCCCGCAACGCCATGGGCAAGGTCCAGAAGGCGCTGCTGCGGGAGACGCACGCCGTGCTTTACAAGGGCGGCTAGTCAGTCTCTATTCGCAACGAACTGGCGGAGGGACGCATGTCGAGGAAGGCCATCCTGGTCGTCGGGGCGGGGGACGCCACCGGCGGGGCCATCGCCCGGCGCTTCGCCCGGGAAGGCTACGCGGCCGTCATCGTCCGCCGCAACGCTGAACAGCTGGCGCCGCTCGCCGGGCAGATCCGCGCCGAAGGGGGCGAGGTCCATCCCTTCGGCTGCGACGCGCGGGAGGAGGAGGCGGTCGTCGCCCTGGTCGACCGCATCGAGCGCGACATCGCGCCTCTGGAGGTCGCCGTCTTCAACATCGGGGCGAACGTCAATTTCGGCGTCGTCGAGACGACGGCGCGGGTCTACCGCAAGGTCTGGGAGATGGCCGCCTTCGCCGGCTTCCTGACCGGGCGCGAGGCGGCCAGGGTCATGCTGCCGCGCGGGCAGGGGACGATCCTGTTCACCGGCGCCACCGCCAGTCTGCGCGGCGGCAAGGGCTTCTCGGCCTTCGCCGGGGCCAAGTTCGCGCTGCGGGCCCTGGCGCAATGCATGGCCCGGGAGCTGGGGCCGCAAGGCATCCACGTCGCCCACGCCATCATCGACGGCGCCATCGACACCGCCTGGATCGCCGCCAACTTCCCGCAGCGCCATGCGCTGAAGGACCAGGACGGCATCCTCGACCCCGACCACATCGCCGACGCCTACTGGGCCCTGCACGCCCAGCCGCGCGACGCCTGGACCCACGAGCTCGACCTGCGTCCCTGGATGGAGACCTTCTGATGGCCAAGCACCTCGAGTTCCTGTTCGACGTGGGCAGCCCGACCACCTACCTTGCCCACAAGCGGATGCCGGAGGTGATCGCCCGCACCGGCGCGACCGTGGACTACGTGCCGATCCTGCTGGGCGGCGTCTTCAAGGCCACGGGCAACGCCTCGCCGGTCCAGGTGCCGGCGAAAGGCGTGTACATGGGCGCGGACATGGCGAGGTTCGCCCGGCGCCACGGCATCAGCCTGAACATGAACCCCTACTTCCCGATCAACACCCTGCCGATGATGCGCATGCTGGCGGGCCTGGTCGGCGAGGATCCGTTTCCGCGCCTCGTCGACGTGCTGTTCGACGCCATGTGGCGCGGCCGGAAGAACATGGGCGACCCCGAGGTCGTCGCGAAAGTCCTGACCGACGCCGGCTTCGACCCCGCCGGGCTGACGGCCCTCGCCGAGACGGCGGAAGCCAGGGACCGCCTCAAGGTCAACACCGAATCCGCCGTCGCGAGAGGGGTCTTCGGCGCGCCCACCTTCTTCGTCGACGGCGAGATGTTCTTCGGCCAGGACCGCCTCGACTGGGTGGAGGAGGCGTTGGCCTGACACCCGGGATCCGATCGTCCCGGCGAATGCCGGGATCCAGATCCAGCCCGTGCATTCAGAATTCTGTCCGAAGCCCGGCGCCCGCAACTGGGTCCCGGCCTTCGCCGGGATGATCGGGGCATGGGAGGGCCATCCCCTACGTCCCACTGGACTCGCCTGCCGCGGGTTTGCCACCCTGAGTCCAGGACAAGGGAGACGGCCATGGGCGAGACAATGATCCGCGACCACGCCGATGCGTCGGCGGGCGAACTGGCGGCGGCGCTGGCGGCGAGGAAGGTCGGCGCGCTGGAGCTGGCGGACGCCGCCATCGCCCGCATCGAGGCCCGCGACGGGGCGATCAACGCGGTGGTGGTCCGCGACTTCGAACGCGCCCGCGAGGCGGCCAGGGCGGCCGACGCGGCCCTGGCGCGGGGCGAGCGGCGTCCGCTGCTGGGCGTGCCGATGACCGTCAAGGAAGCCCATTGGGTCGAGGGCCTGAAGACCTGCTGGGGCATCGAGATGTGGAAGGGCTGGACCGCGCCGGTCGACGGCGTCGGCGTCGCCCGGTTGAAGGCGGCCGGGGCGGTGATCCTGGGCAAGACCAATGTGCCCCCGATGCTGGCCGACTGGCAGAGCGACAACCCCGTCTACGGCCGCACCAACAATCCCTGGGACCTCGGCCGCTCGCCCGGCGGCTCCTCGGGTGGCGGGGCGGCGGCGCTGGCGGCGGGCTACGTGCCGCTGGAGTTCGGATCGGACATCGGCGGCTCGATCCGCATTCCGGCCGCCTTCTGCGGCGTCTACGGCCACAAGCCCAGCTACGGCGCCGTGCCGCTGGCCGGCCACACGCCTCCGGGGATCGAGGGGCCGGACATCGTGCTGGCGGTCGTCGGGCCGATGGCGCGCACCGCCGCCGACCTCGACCTGGCGCTCGGCGTCATGGCCGGGCCGCCCGACGCGGACGCCGTCGGCTACCGCCTGGCGTTTCCGCCGCCTCGCCACGGCCGGATCGCCGACCACCGGGTGCTGATCCTGGACCGCCATCCCCTGGCGACGGTCGACGAGGAGATCCGCGGCGCGCTGGAGGCGCTCGGCGACCGCCTGGAAGACCTGGGCGCGACCGTCGACCGGGACAGCGACCTGACGCCCGACCTCGCCGAGGCGCACGGGATCTATCTGCAGATGTTGAACACGGCCATGACCCTGGGCCAGCCGGGCGCGAAGCCCCCGAACGCCCACGAGTGGTTGGGGCTGCAGGGCGCCCAGCACGCCATCGCCCGGCAGTGGCGGCGCCTGTTCGAGGCCTACGACGTGGTGCTGACCCCGGCGCACGGCTCGCTGGCCTTCCCGCACGACGCCAGCCCCGACATGGGCGCCCGGACCCTGACGCTGAACGGCGAGGCGACGCCCTATTTCAGCCAGCTCGCCTGGCCGGGCCTGGCGACGCTGCCCGGCCTGCCGGCCACGGCCGCGCCGATCGGGCTGAGCGCGGGCGGCCTGCCGATGGGCGTCCAGATCATCGGCCCCTGGCTCGAGGACCGCACCCCCATCGCCTTCGCCGGCCTTCTGGAGCGCGAGTTCGGCGGGTTCAGGAGGCCGCCGGGCTACTGACCGGAAACCAAGGCCGCCCGCTCCTCGGGCGTCAGCGGCCGCCAGCGGCCTTCGGGGAGGTCGCCGAGGACGATCGGGCCGACGCGCGTGCGGAACAGGTCTACGACGCGCAGGTCGACCAGTTCGCACATGCGCCGGATCTGCCGGTTGCGGCCCTCCCTGAGCACGAAGCGCAGGGTCTGCTCGCCGGCCATGGTGACCTTGGCCGGGCGCAGCCTGCGGCCGTCGAGTTCGAGGCCATGGCGCAGCAGGGCGATCTTCGCATCGGTGATCGGGCCGGCGACGCGGACGCGGTACTCCTTCTCGATCTCGGAGTCCGGGCCGATGACGGCCCTGGCCACGACGCCGTCCTCCGAGAGGATCAGCAGGCCGCGACTGTCCATGTCGAGCCGGCCGACCGGCGCCAGGCGGCTGTCGCGGCCGGGCATGGTCTCGCCCTGGCCCCACAGCGCCTTTCGGGTCAGCAGCCGGACGGCCGGGATCTGGTCGCCCTCCGGCTGGGCGGAGATCACCCCGACCGGCTTGTGGACCATCAGCGTCAGGCTGGACCCCAGGTCCGCCGTCGCCGCGTCGGCCAGCGTCAGGGTCTGGCCGGGCAGGATCTTGCGGCCGACGTCCTCGACCGTCTCGCCGTCGATGCTGACCAGGCCGCGGGCGATCAGGCCCTCGGCCTCGCGCCGGGAGCAGACGCCGGCCTGCGCCAGCCAGCGGTTGACCCGCTGGGGCTCGGCTTCGTCGTAGCGGCGGGTCCAGGCCATGGCCGCCTCTAGGTCCAATCGACATTCAGGGATTCACGGTTCGCGGGATGCGTGATTCATAGGTCTCCGCTTTGGCGGAGGTCGGTGATGGGTGTGAAGCGCTACGAACTGAGCGATGCGCAGTGGGTTCGGA
>JBMOOF010000043.1:0-9408 GCA_049323695.1 Pseudomonadota bacterium | reverse complement strand
TGGCGCACCCGACACGATTCGAACGTGTGACCTTTGCCTTCGGAGGGCAACGCTCTATCCAGCTGAGCTACGGGTGCGCGTCGCTGGCGGAGGCGGGTCAATAGCGGAAAGCGAGGGCGGGCGCCACCCCCGCGGCGGCGCTCAGACGCCGAAGGCCGCCAGGGTCACCAGCACGATGTTGATCAGCAGGTAGGCCCCGCCCAGGGCGGCGCAGGCGATCATGTCGCGGCGCTTCTGCACGGCGTCGAGCGGGTCCTTCATCAGCACCCGCAACGAGGGCACGCCCCAGGCCGTCGCCCCCATGATCAGGCCCAGGGTCGCCAGGTGCAGCTTGTCGAGCAGATAGACCCCGTCGTGCTGGCCGACCACCTTCTCGACCGAGACGAAGCTGAGCACCACCGAGAACATGGTCGCGCCCAGCAGGCCCATGCGGCCGTCGACGATCAGCAGGCTGATCAGGGCCAGCAGGGCGGCGATGTAGAGCGGGAAGGTGGCCTTGATGAAGTTGGCCGCGTGGTTGCGTTCGACGCCGATCAGCATCCTCGCCGAGGCGTAGCGGCTCACCCCGCGCGGCAGGGACGGGTCGCCGAAGGTCGTCGGGTGGACGCTGGTCCCGCCGGTGAGGCGGAAGTCCTTCAGCATCCAGCCGGCCAGCTGGATGGCCGGGTTCATGCCCGAATTGCCGCCATCGGCCACATAGACGAAGTCGCGGGTGTCGAGCACGCCCTCCTCGAACTCGATCAGCAGGGGCTGCTCGTCGAAGGGGTAGTTGCGCAGGGAAAAGTCCTGACGGAACACGCCCGAGAACTTCCGCGTCGCCCACCAGCCCTCGTCGCGCTCGAGGACGGAATCGAGGCTGCCCTGCACGGAGACGGCGTTGGTGAACTCGACGGTCTTCAGCGGCTCGATGTCGGACCCGGGGCAGACGCTCCACATCCAGAAGTCGGCGCGGAACGTGCCGGCGGCGGTGTCGACCTGGGACAGGGAGGTGACGTAGGCGCCGACCCGGCACCGGGTCGGCTCGGCCCGCGCCGCGTCGCCGGTCGCCAGCGCGACGGCGAAGGCCGCCAGGGCGAGCATCCCGCCCGCCGCCCGCCAGACAGCCGTCCTCATCGCCGGAGTCCCCCCGAAGCCCGCCAGCGTCAGGTTACAGGCCGCGGGCCGCCGTCCAAAGGGGGAGAATGACCCGAAACGCGGATTTCAGCCGGCCGCCAGCCAGGCGAAACGGGCCGCGAACAGGACGGCCAGCAGGTAGAGCAGCCAGTCCCCGGCCCGCGCCTGGCCGCGGACCAGCCGCAGCAGGGCGTAGGCGATGACCCCGAAGGCCAGGCCGTTGGCGATCGAGAAGGTCAGGGGAATGCCGATCAGGGTCAGGAAACCGGGGATGGCGACCAGCGGATCGCTCCAGTCGCTCTGGGCCAGCGGGGCCATCATCAGGGCTCCGACCAGCACCAGCGCTGGGGCGGTGGCGGCCGCCGGGATGGCCTGGGCGAAAGGGGCGAACGCCAGCGCCGCCAGGAACAGCAGGCCGACGACGACGGCAGTCAGGCCCGTGCGTCCGCCGGCGGCGACGCCCGCCGCGCTCTCGATGTAGCTGACCGTGGTCGTCGTGCCGGCCACCGAGCCGACGATGGTCGCCGCCGAGTCGGCGAGCAGGACGCGGTTCAGCCGGGGAATGGTCCCGTCCGGCTCGACCAGGCCGGCGCGCTTGGTCACCGCCACCAGGGTGCCGACGTTGTCGAACAGGTCGACGAACAGGAAGACCACGACGATCTCGACCAGGGCCAGGGTCAGGCCGCCGCCGCCGATTCCCAGGGCGGCCGGCACGTCCAGCCGGAAGGCGGTGGAGGTCAGGGCCTCGAGGCTGTAGTCGCCCGGCGTCCAGCGGACGGCGCCGACGGCCCAGGCCAGGGCGGTCGTGGCCAGGATGCCGACCAGCATCGCCGCGCGGATGCGCCAGGCGAGCAGCGCGGCGGTCAACGCCAGGCCGAAGACGGCCAGGCCCGCAGACGGGGTGTCGAGCCGGCCCAGCGCCACCGTCGTCGCCGGATGGGCGACGATGACGCCGGCGCTCTTCAGGCCGATGAAGGCGATGAACAGCCCGATGCCGGCGGCGATGGCGGCGAACAGCGAGGCGGGGATGGCGCCGACGATCAGCCGCCGCACGCCCGATACGGTCAGGGCCAGGAACAGGACGCCGGAGAGAAAGACGCAGCCCAGCGCCGTCTCCCAGGGCAGGCCCATGCCCTTGACCACCGTGTAGGTGAAATAGGCGTTCAGCCCCATGCCGGGCGCGAGCGCGATCGGGTAGTTGGCGAGCAGTCCCATGGTGATCGAGCCGAAGGCCGCCGCCAGGCAGGTGGCCGCCGCCGCCCCGGCCGCGGGCATGCCCGCGTCGGCCAGGATCGCCGGATTGACCAGCACGATGTAGGCCATGGTCAGGAAGGTGGTGATCCCGGCCAGCACCTCGGTGCGCGCGGCCGTGCCGTTTTCCTTCAGCCTGAACAGCCGCTCGAGCATGACGGGTCTCCCGATCCCCGGCCGGACGCTAGAGCAGGACGCGGCCGGGCGGAACCGTCCGATGGCCGAATCGCGCCGCTCAGGACATGCGGAAGCGGATCGGCACCGACTTGGGCCCGCAGACGAAGGCGGCTTCCATCCGGCGCGGGCGGCCGTCGAGCTCGACGGCCTCGAGGCGGGGCAGCAGCTCCTCCCACAGGATCCGCATCTCCATGCGGCCCAGATGCTGGCCGAGGCAGACATGGGCGCCGTAGCCGAAGGCGACGTGCTTGTTGGGCGAGCGCTCGATGTCGAAGCGATAGGGGTCGGCGAACACCGCCTCGTCCCGGTTGCCGGAGGGATAGCTGAGCATCAGCCAGTCGCCGGCGGCGATCCTGCGCCCGGCCACCTCGGCCTCGGCCGTGGCGGTGCGCATGAAGTGCTTCACCGGCGTCTCCCAGCGGATCGATTCCTCGACGAGGCCGGGGATCAGGGCCGGATTGTCCTTAACCTTGCGGAACTGGTCGGGGTTCTCGGCCAGGGCCCAGAGGGCGCCGGCGGTGGTGCTGGAGGTGGTGTCGTGGCCGGCGGTGGCGGCGATGATGTAGTAGCTCATCGCCTCCAGGTGGCCGAGCGGCTGGCCCTCGATCGTCCCGTTGGCGATGACGCTGGCCAGGTCCTGGCGGGGGGTCTTCCGCCGGTCCTCGGTCATGGCGTTGAAATAGGTCATGAAGTCGACGACCGTGGCCTGGACGTTGGCCAGGCCGACGTCGGGATCGGTGACCGCCGCCCCGCCCCGGTTGAGCTCGGGGTCGGCGCTGCCGAACAGCTCCTGGGTCAGCCTGAGCATGCGCGGTTCGTCGCATTCGGGCACGCCCAGCACCTCCATGATGACGTGCAGCGGATAGAGGAAGGCGACGTCGCGCGCGAAGTCGCAGCGCTCGCCGTGGGCGGCCATGCGGTCGACGAAGCCGCGGGCGATCTCGCGAATGCGGGCCTCGAGCCCGCGCAGGTTCTGCGGCAGGAACCAGGCCTGGGTCAGGCGGCGGTAGGCGAAGTGGTCGGGATTGTCCATCTGGACCAGCGAGCGCACCAGGTGGGGCGAGCCGCCGGTCATCTCGCGCACCCGCCGGTCGACCTCGCGCGGGGTCACGACGGTGGCGCGGTCGCCGTTGTGGAACAGCTCGTTCTGCTTCTCGACCTCCTGGATGTCGGCGAAGCGGGTCACCACCCAAAAGGGGTCGAATCCCTCCGGCTCGGCCTGTTCCAGCGGCGCGTTGGCCCGCAGCCAGCGGAAGGCCTCGTCGACGCGGCCGCCGTCGGCGTAGGCCTTGGGGTCGACGATGGTGTCGGCGATGTCCTGGGGGATCATTCCGGGCTTCCTGTCCTATTGTTGTGGGCAGGCTAACATCTACTTGCTATACATCCAACAATTATCAAGGATTCGCCATGGCCCGCGCCCTCCAGGCCGACAGACCCCGCCGGACCCAGGCCGAGCGCCGCGACGAGTCCGAGCGGCGCCTGCTGCGGGCGGCGGCCTCGGTGATCGTCGAACAGGGTGTCTCGGCGGCGACCTTCGAGGCCATCGGCGCCCGGGCCGGCTACAGCCGGGGCCTGGCGACCCAGCGGTTCGGCTCCAAGCAGGGCCTGATCGACGCGCTGATCGCCTTCCTGCACGCGCGCCAGGGCGAGATCCTGCTGGCCCGCGGCGTCGACCGCATGGCCGGGCTGGACGCAATCCTGGCCTACGCCGACTTCCATCTGCGCGAGCTCATCCAGGACAGCGACAGCCGCGCCTATTTCATGCTGCTGGCCGGCGCCGTCGCCGACCTGGCCGCCGTGCGCGCGGCCTTCGCCGAATCGCACCGCCTGGTGGAGCGCCGTCTCGAGGCCCTGGTGATGCTCGGCCAGGGCGACGGCACGATCCGCGCCGACGTCGACCCCGACGCCGCGGCCCTGATGATCGGCAGCCTGCTGCTGGGGATCTCCATCCAGTCCATCGTCGATCCGGAGATGGACCTCGATCCGATCCGCCTTGTCAGCCTGGCGACCCTGCGGCTCGCCCTCGCCGCCGGAGGAGGGGCGGACCGCGCATGAACGATACGCCCCGCAAGACCTGGCAGTGCCGCACCTGCGGCTACATCTACGACGAGGCCGAGGGCGCGCCCGACGAGGGACTGGCCCCGGGCACGCGCTGGGCCGACATCCCGGACGACTGGATCTGTCCCCTGTGCGGCACGCCCAAGGCCGACTTCGACATGGTCGAGCTCTGACCCGTCAGTCCCTCAGCGGGTCGAGCGCATCGGGGGCGTCGTAGGTCAGGGACAGGAAGACGTCCTCCAGGTCGGGGTCCTCGGTGGCGATGTCCTTGATGTGCAGGCCGCTGGCGCGGACGGCGGCCAGCACCTGTTCGACGCTGGACTGCCCCGTTTTGTAGGTGACGGCGAAGGCGCCGTCGCCGCGCAGGCGGGTCTCGAAGCCGGCCAGGTCGGGAGCCCGGGCCACCGGCTCTTCGGGCGTCACCACGACATTGCGGGTGTCGAGGCGGCGCAGCAGGCTGGCCGTCGGCTCGCAGGCCGCCACCTGCCCGCGGTTGATGATGGCGATGCGGTCGCAGAGCTCCTGCGCCTCTTCCAGGTAGTGGGTGGTCAGGACGATGGTGACGCCCTGGCGGTTCAGCCCGACGACGTAGCTCCACAGCTGGCGGCGCAGCTCGACGTCGACCCCGGCGGTCGGTTCGTCGAGGATCAGCACGGGCGGATGGTGGACCATGGCCTTGGCCACCATCAGCCGGCGCTTCATGCCGCCGCTGAGCTGGCGGACGTAGGCGCCCGCCTTGTCGCTGAGACCCAGCGCCGCGAGCAGCTCGTCCGTGCGCCGCTCGGACTTCGGAACGCCGTAGAGGCCGGCCTGCACCTCCATCGACTCGCGCGGGGTGAAGAAAACGTCGGCGGCCAGCTCCTGGGGCACCACGCCGATGGCGGCGCGGGCGTCGCGCGGCCGCTGGTCGATGTCGCGGCCCCAGATGCGCACCACGCCGGCGGTCTTGCGGGTCAGGCCGGCGAGGATGTTGATGAAGGTCGACTTGCCCGCCCCGTTCGGACCCAGGAGGCCGAAGATCGAGCCGCGCGGCACCTTCAGGTCGATGCCGTCGAGCGCCAGCTTTTCGGGCGTGGTCTTGGTGGCGGCGTAGGTCTTCACCAGGCCTTCGGCCTCGATGGCGTACTCGGGCAGGTCCATTCGGCTCGGTCGGCTCTCGTTCGATTGACGCCCCGGCGGGCCCTCGCATAGGTATGCGGCGCGAGGCCTCCCGCCAAGGGCGCGGCCGATCCGGATGAGTTCGATGGCCGCCAAGCCCCCCGCCAGGAAGACCGCCGCCCGCAGGAAGGCGACGACGCCGACCGCCACGCCGCCGGAGGCCTCCGCCTTCCCGCCGCCGGAGACGGTGGCGGTCCGCTCCCACCGCGTCGCCTGCGACGGCGTCGGCGGCGCGCTGGGCCATCCCCGGGTCTGGCTGGAGATGGGCGCGGCCGGCTTCGTCGACTGCCCCTACTGCGACCGCCGCTTCGTGGCCGCGAGCGGCCCCGGCGACGAGGACGAGCGGCTGGCGCCCGGCGTCTACGAGGGTTCGGCCGGACATTGACGGCCGCAATCCGCCAGTCCGCGGGCTGACCTGGACGCGTCCGGCCCCTATGGTCGGCGCATGAGCAACGCCGACCGCTTCCAGGCCCTCCACCGGGGCCCCGACCTCCTGATCCTGCCCAACGGCTGGGACGCCGGCAGCGCCCGCGTCATCGAGACGCTGGGCGCCCGGGCGGTGGCCACCTCCAGCGCCGCGGTGTGCTGGAGCCGCGGCTACGCCGACGGCCACCATCTGCCGGTGGAGGTCCTGGTCGCGACCGTCCGCGAGATCACCCGCGTCGTCTCGATCCCGGTCAGCTGCGACTTCGAGGGCGGCTACGCCGACGACGCCGCCGGCGCCGGCGAGAATATCCGGGGCGTGCTGGACGCCGGGGCGGCGGGGATCAACATCGAGGACGCCGGCGGCCCGGCCGAGCTGCTGGCGGCCAAGATCGCGGCGGTGCGCCGGTCTGCCGAGGCGGCGGGCGTCGACCTGTACATCAACGCCCGCACCGACATCTGGCTGCGGCGGATGCTGGAGGGCGAGGCGGCGGTCGTCGAGGCCCTGCGGCGGGCCGCCCTGTACCGCGACGCCGGGGCCAGCGGGCTGTTCGCCGCCGGCGTGGTCGCGGAGGGCGATATCCGCGCCCTGGCCGCGGAATGCGGCATGCCGCTCAACGTCATGGCCCGCCCCGGCTTGCCGAAGGCGGCGACGCTGCAGGCGCTCGGCGCGCGGCGGATCTCCTCGGCGACGGGCCTGGGCCGGGCGGCGCTGGCGGCCCTGAACGCGGCGACCCGCGCATTCCTGGAGACCGGCGACTCCGACGCCCTCGCCGCCCGCGACACCGTCGGCGGCGACTACAACGCCCTGTTCAGATAGACCCGAAGGGGACCACGCGGTTGCCGGCGTCGTGGCCGATGTCGGCGTGGCCGAGGAAGGCGATCCCGTAGCGGTCGCACCAGAAGCGGACGATCGCCTCGGGCGTCATGGCGAAATCCGCCGTCGGATTCTCCGGGATGTCGCTGAAGCGGCCCATCCTGACGCCCGCGACCTTCTGGATCGCGGGGTTGCCGAGTACGTGGCCCAGCGCCCGGTCGAGGCGGTAGTGGTACTCGCCCACGTCCTCGAGCATGAGCACATGGCCGGCCAGGTCGGGCTGCAGAGGCGTGCCGACCAGGCTGCCCAGGGTGGCCAGGTTGAAGGCGGCGGTCTTGACCCCGGGCGCGCAGCTCGGCTCCAGCGCGGCGGGGTCGCCGTCGACGAGGAAATCCAGCGCCCGGGCCACCGCCGCCTCGCCCCCCGGCCGGCGGATGTCGTGCGCCACCGGCCCATGGACCGGCCGGCCGACGCCGGCGCCGTAGAGCGCCGCCAGCAGGGCGCCGGAGTCGCTGTAGCCCATGTAGGTCTTGCGGAACGCCGCCTCGCCGACCCCGGCCAGGATGGCCGCCGCCGGCCGGAACGAGCCGTAGCCGCCCCGGCAGAACCAGACGGCGTCGAAGCCGGGATCGTTGGCGACTCGCAGGAAGCCCTCCGCCCGCTCGGCGTCGGTTCCGGCGAAATGGCCGTGGACCTTGAAGCACTGCGGATCGAAGCGCAGGTCGAGGCGGTCGCCGTAGCGCGCGCGGGCGAAGGCCGTCACCTCGGCCGGCACGGCGGGATCGATGAAGGAGGAGGGCGCGACCACCCCGATGCGCACCGTTCCGGCCATCCGCCCCTGCGTCTCCCCGCCCGTTTGCCGCCCCGCGACCGACCGTATATTGGCCGGGCATGATCGAGGACAGACCCTACTTCTTTTGCGGCATCGGCGGCAGCGGCATGCTGCCCCTGGCCCTGATCGTCAAGGCGGCGGGGGCGACCGTCGAGGGGTCGGACCGGGCCCTGGACCAGGGCCGCACGGCGCCGAAGTTCGACTTCCTGCGCGCCCAGGGCATCCGGCTGCACCCGCAGGACGGCAGCGGCGTGGTCGACCCCGGCCAGATCGTCGTCGCCACGGCCGCCGTCGAGGACACCGTGCCCGACGCCGTCGCCGCCCGGCGGCTGGGGGCGCGGTTCCTCACCCGCGCCGAGCTGCTGGCCGGCCTGTTCAACGCCGCTCCGGTCTCGGTCGGCGTCGCCGGCACCAGCGGCAAGTCGACGACCACGGCCATGATCGGCTGGATGCTGCACGCCCTGGGCCGCGACCCGACGGTGATGAACGGCGCGGTGATGAAGAACTTCGTCCGCCCGGACCTGCCCTTCGCCAGCGCCCTGGTCGGCAAGGGCGGGCTGTTCGTCAGCGAGGTCGACGAGAGCGACGGCTCCATCGCCCGCTACGACGCGACCGTGGCGGTGGTGAACAACATCTCCGAGGATCACAAGACTCTCGACGAGCTGCGGACCCTGTTCGCCGGCTTCGTCAACCGGGCCCACAGGACGGTGCTGAGCCTCGACAACGCGGAGACCGCCGACCTGGCGGCGAAGGCCTCGCCGGACCGCCTGGTGACCTGGAGCCTGGACGATCTCGGGGCCGATCTGGAGGCGCGGGACATCGCCCCGGAGCCGGCGGCCATCGGCTTCCGGCTGGTCGGCGGGGGAGGTCTCGACCTGCCCGTGCGGCTGCGGGTTCCCGGCCGTCACAACGTCGCCAACGCCCTGGCGGCGCTGGGGGCGGTCAAGGCGCTCGGCCTCGATCTGGCCGCCGCCGCGAAGGCGCTGGAGGGCTACGAGGGGGTCCGGCGCCGGCTGGAGGTGGTCGGGACGCGCGGCGGCGTCACGGTCATCGACGACTTCGCCCACAACCCCGACAAGATCGCCGCCACCCTGGAGACCCTGCACGCCTTCCCCGGCCGCCTGCTGGTGATGTTCCAGCCGCACGGCTTTGGCCCGTTGCGGCTGATGCGGAGGGAGTTCGTGCGCGGCTTTGTCGAGGGCCTGGCCCCGGACGACCTGCTGCTCATGCCCGAGCCGGTCTATTTCGGCGGCACCACCGTGCGCGAGGTCGCCAGCCGCGACATCGCCGCCGACGTCCGCGCCGCCGGCCGCGCCGCCGAGGCCTTCGAGACCCGCGCCGAATGCGGCGACCGCCTGGCCGAACTGGCCCGCCCCGGCGACCGCATCGTCATCATGGGCGCCCGCGACGACACCCTCTCGACCTTCGCGGCGGAGATGCTGGAGCGGGTGGGCTAGGTCCAATCGACATTCAGGGATTCACGGTTCGCGGGATGCGTGATTCATAGGTCTCCGCTTTGGCGGAGGTCGGTGATGGGTGTGAAGCGCTACGAACTGAGCGATGCGCAGTGGGTTCGGAT
>JBMOOF010000042.1:0-88241 GCA_049323695.1 Pseudomonadota bacterium | reverse complement strand
CAGCCCCACCCCCTGTCCCCCTATGCGCTACTCCCTATTCGCTACGCGCTGCTTGCTCGCCCCCCGCCCCTCGCCCCTCGCCTATCTCCTGTCGTGAACGATCTTCCCGGCCACCACCGTCAGCAGCGGCGTCGCCGTCAGGATCTCGGCTTCCGGCGTGGTCATGAGGTCGGTCGAGAACACCGTGATGTCGGCCGGGCAGCCGGGCGCCAGGACGCCGCAGCGTCCGCCGCCGACGGCCGAGGGCGCGGCGGTGAAGGCGGCCAGGGCCTCGGTCCGCGACAGGGCGTACCCGGGACGCCAGTCGGGGCCCGACCGGCCGCGCAGGTCCTTGCGGGCGACGGCGGCGTAGAACTCGATGCGCGGATCGCCCACCTCGACGGGGGCGTCGGTGCCGAACACGATCCGCGCGCCCTGGTCGACCAGCGGCCGCCAGGCGTAGGCCCCGTCCAGCCGGTCCGGGCCGAGCCGCGCGGGGGCGAAATAGAGGTCGCCGATGGCGTGCGAGGGCTGCATCGAGGCGACGACGCCGATGCGCGCGAAACGGCCCAGGTCGAGCGGGTCGACGACCTGGGCGTGCTCGATGCGCCAGGGCGCCTTCAGCCGCACCTCGGCGGTGGCCGTCGGGTCGCTGGCGTAGGCCTCGGCGATCCAGTCCAGCGCCAGGCGGTTGCCGCGGTCGCCGATGGCGTGGATGGCGACCTGCGCCCGCACCTTCAGCGCCTGCTTCAGGATCGCCAGGGTCGCGTCGTGTTCGGCGACAAGCAGGCCCGACGTGTCGGGTCGATCCGCGTAGGGCTTCAGCAGCGCCGCGCCGCGCGAACCGAGCGCGCCGTCCATATAGAGTTTCACCCCGCGCACCCGGACCAGGCCCGTGGCGTCCTGAAAGGGCCCGCGCCGCAGCACCTCGCCCGCATCCTCGGGCGTCATGAACACATCGACGCGGATCGGGAGCCGGCCCTCGGCGGCCAGCGCCTCAAGCGCCTTCAGGTCGGCCGCCTCGGTCGACATGTTGACCCCGCGGGTCCAGCCGCGGGCGGCGTAGAGCGCCGCGCCCCGGGCCAGGGCTTCCTTCCGCAGGGCGAACGACAGCGGCGGCAGCTTCGGGGCGATCAGGCCCATGGCGTTGTCGATCAGCATGCCGGTGGCCTCACCGGCGGCGTCGCGCTCGATCCGGCCGCCCGGCGGGTCGGGCGTGTCGCGGGTGATGCCCGCCAGATTGAGCGCGGCCGTGTTGAGCGCCACGGCGTGGCCGTCGGCCCGCTCCAGCACCACCGGTCGGTCGGGGACGGCGGCGTCGAGGTCGGCCCGCGTGGGAAAGCGGCCTTCCGGCCAGTGGGTCTCGATCCAGCCCCGGCCGGTGATCGGCGCGTCTCCGGGATGGGCGGCGGCCCAGGCCTTCACGGCGGCGACCAGCTCGGCGAGCGAGGCGACCTGGTCGAGGTTGAGGGTCATCTCGCGCAGGCCGACGCCGGTCAGGTGCACATGCGAATCCGTGAAGCCGGGGAAGGCGGCCGCGCCCTTCAGGTCGATCTCGCGAAGGCCGGCCGCCGCCTTGCGGGCGGCCGCCAGCGGGCCGGCGAAGACGATCGTCCCGCCGCGCACGACCAGGGCCTCTGGCGTCTGGCCGCCGCCGGCGCGGATCGTTCCGCCGTGCAGCAGGAATCCCCCCGGGGCGGACGCATCGCCGGCCCGGGCGGCCGGCGTGGCGGCGAGCGCCAGCAGGAGGGTGACGAGGCTGAGGAATCGGATCAAGGCGCGCCCCCGGATCAGGTTAACGGCCGCCGCCGGGTCCGGCGAACAGGCGCGAAACGAATCATGACCGAATCAGCGACCTCGCCCGATTCGGCATTTGTTCACCGCAAAATATTGTATCCCAAGGGCAATTAACCACAATACGGAACCGCGCCCTGTTGGTGCGGATCGGCGGAAGGGAAGACCGTCTTGGTCGACTGGCGCGCGGTGGACTGTCCTCGAGATCGGCGCGCGGGGCGAGCTCCTGTCGGTGACCTGCAACGGCCAGAAGACCGTCGACGGCGCGAGGGACGCAACCCGTCGCGAGGGCCCGATCACGCTCCGGTGCGGCGGCGGCACGGTGAGGGTCCGGCGGGTCGAAATCCGGGTCCTTTGATCCTCGTTCCAACGGTTAACGCCGGGCGGGACAGGAGCGAAACGAATCGTGTCCGAATCAGCGACTTCGCTCGGTTCCTCACATGTTCGCCACAACCTGTTGTATCTTAATATGGATTAACCATACGACGTGAAACGTGCCGCGTTCGGTTCGAGGGGCAGGTCGAGGCCGTTCGCGACATAGGCGACCGTCCGGTAGAAGCCGCAGAGCAGCAGCACCTCGAAGATCTGGTCGTCGGCGTAGTGCTCGCGAAGGGCCGACCACTCCGCGGGGCTCAACGTCGCGCGATGGTGGAGCGCGTCCACGGCCCCGATCAGCGCCTGTTCCGCGGGGGTCCAGCAGACGGGGTCGCCGGACAGCGTGGCGGCGACCTGCTCGTCGGACAGCCGGGCCGGACCCGCGAAGATGGCGACGTGGACGCCCCACTCGTACTCGCAGCCGGCCAGGGCGCAGGTGCGGTCTTTGACGATCTCCCGCTCGCGCAGCGACAGCGGTCCACGGTCGAGCAGGGAGCCGGCGCGGAACTTTTTCCAGTGGCGGGGGCTGGCCGCGAGCGTGCGGAATAGGAGCAGCGGATCGACGCCGGGCGGCATGATGACGTCGAAGGCGGCCTGAACCGCGTCCGGGTAGGGCGGCGACAGCGGGGCGATCCTTGGCATGGCGGCCTGTCCTTGCTACGATTTCCGTAACACAATTTCGCTACTGAATCGATAGCGGAGTCAAGATGGTCGAGTCCCGGCCGCGGCGAGCCGTGCGTGGATCGCGCACCGGCCGGCCGATCATGGTCCTGCTGGACCTGCTCGGGCGCCGGTGGGCGCTGCGGGTGATCTGGGAGCTGCGCGACGGCTGGCTGACGTCCCGCCAGTTGCGCGAGGCCTGCGACGACGTTTCGCCGACCGTGTTGCAGGCGCGGCTGTCGGAACTGCGCCAGGCCAACCTCGTCGCCCTCGAGCATCGGCGCGGCTACGCGCTGACGGCGATGGGCCGGGAACTGCTCGATCGGTTCCTGCCGATCAACGGTTTCGCCGAGCGCTGGGCGGAGACCTTGCGGGACAAGGCCGAAACGACTCTCCGACCTTGACGCCCCCGCCTCCCTTGCCTATACCGCCCGCTCCCGCGCGGAAGGCCCTTTCGCGCGCCCGAATTTCTATTGCGAAGGTCGCTCCCATGTCGCGCCGCTGCGAACTCACCGGTGTTGGTCCGATGGTCGGGCACAACGTGAGCCACTCCAACATCAAGTCCAAGCGGCGCTTCCTGCCGGCCCTGTCGCCGGCCTCCCTTCAGTCGGAAGCGCTCGGCCAGACCTTCAAGCTGCGCATCACCAACGCGGCCCTTCGCACCCTCGACTTCAAGGGCGGCCTCGACGCCTTCCTGGTCGGCGCCCGCGACGAGGACCTCTCGCCCCGCGCCCTGAAGATCAAGCGCCAGGTCAAGGCGCGTCTGGCCCAGGCCGCCGCCTGACCTTCGCCGGCAAGTCGATGCGGAAACGGCCCGGGTGATCCCCGGGCCGTTTTCGTTTTGGGATATCGCGGCAGGCCGTCTCGCCAGGCCAGCCAGATGGGCCCGCCGACACCGATCAGCAGAACGCCGGCGATCGTGAGGATGGCCAGCAGCATCCTGGTCCTCCAACGGCGCGACCAGCCTTCGGCCGGCCATATGCAATTTAAGCCCGGCGATCCCGAGAACAAACGCCGCCGCCACGTCGCTGACCGTGAGCGGCCGCTCCTGGCGGATGAGCGTCAGAGCTGGCTGCAGTATCGCGGCGATCAGCGACGCCGCGCACAGATTGTTCGCGAGCGCGCCCAGCAGCGCAGAGGTCAACAGCCGCCAGGAAACCCGTCAAGGTTGTGGCGATTTCGCCATCACCCTCAAGCTACGCCAGCAGCTCCCGCCCCGCGGCCCGCACGTCGGTGCAGCCGGTCAGCGCCATGGCCATCATCATCTCCTGGCGCATGATCTGCAGCACGTGGCCGACGCCGGCCTGGCCCCGGGCGGCCAGCGCCCAGGCCCAGGCGCGGCCGATGAAGCAGCCCTTCGCCCCCAGCGCCAGGGCCTTGACCACGTCGAGGCCCGAGCGGACGCCCCCGTCCATCAGCACGGTCATCTCCTCGCCCACCGCGTCGGCGATCGCCGGCAGGGCGCGCACCCCGCTCAGCACCCCGTCCAGCTGCCGGCCGCCGTGGTTGGAGACGATCAGCCCGTCGGCCCCGACGCGCCGGGCCTCGCGGGCGTCCTCGGCGTCGAGCACGCCCTTGATGACCAGCGGCCCCTTCCAGTTGTCGCGGATCCAGTCCAGGTCCTTCCAGGTCAGGCTGGGATCGAAGTTGCGCACCACCCAGGGCCAGAACTCCATCACGCCCCTGGCCTCGGGAATCGCCGGGGCGAGGTTGCCGAAGGTGTGCGGTCCGCCGCCCAGCTGCACGTCGAACAGCCAGCCCGGGTGGGTGATCCCGTCCCAGGCCCGGGCGAGCGGCGTCATCGCCGACCTGGCCCCGAACAGGCCCGAGCGCACGTCGCGGTAGCGCGCCCCCGGCACCGGCAGGTCGACGGTGAAGGCCACCACCGGACAGCCCAGCTCGGCCACCCGCTGCAGCAGCTCGCGGATGTAGCCGCGGTCCTTGATCATGTAGAGCTGGAACCAGGGCGCCTGGCCGCCGTCCCGCGCCACCTCCTCGACATCGCAGATCGACAGCGACGACAGGCACATGTTCAGCCCCGCGGCCTTCGCCGCCTTCATCGCCTGCACCTCGCCCCGGCGGGCGTACATGCCGCCCATGCCGATGGGCGAGAGGACCACGGGCATGGCCAGGGTCTGGCCGAACAGCTCGGTCTCCAGCGAGATCGACGAGACGTCGCGCATCACGCGCTGGCGCAGGGCCAGGGCCTCGAAGTCGTCGACGTTCCGGCGCAGGGTCGCCTCGGCGTAGGAGCCGCCGTCGAGGTAGTCGAACAGCACCCGGGGCAGCCGCCGGCGGGCGAGCTCGCGGTAGTCGGTGACGCAGGCTGGGGTCATCTGGGCGGCGTCCAGTCGAAGGCCAGCAGCAGGGTCCGCTGGCTGGGGCTGAAATTGTCGTCGGAAAGCAGGTAGATGCGCCAGTCGTCGTTGGGCTTCTTCACGACGGCGATCCCCTCGAAGTTGTCGGTGGTCGGGCCGGGGCCCATCGTGAAGTGGCCGATGGTCCGCTTCGCCCCCTTGGGGTCACGGACGATGGTCACACGGATGCGCGAGCCGATCCCTGGCGTGTAGTTGTGGTGCAGCACGACCAGCGATCCGTCGGGGCCGACCGTCAGACTGGAGAGCCGGAACCCGGGCGGCGGAGTCGGCAGTCCGGCGACCTCGTCGCAGAGCAGGTTCAGTCGGCAGAACCAGATGCCGCCGGGCTCGATCCCGACCCAGTAGCCGTCGCCGACGATGGTCGGAGCGGCGGCCAGGCCCTCCATGCCGTCGTTGTTGTCGTGACCGCTCATGTCGGTCTTCGGCCAGGCGACGGGGAACGGCCGCCGATCGCCGGACGGCGGAAAGCGCCAGATGCGATGGGTCTGTTCGAAGCTGACCAGCATCTCGCCGTTCTGAAGGATGGCCAGGCCCTCGGCGTCGCCCTGTTGCTTGCCCTGCAGCGGCTTGCCGTCCTCGCCTCGCAGCGGCCGGATGGCGACGTCGTCCACGCCCGACAGCCGCTCGCCGTCGAAGACCAGCCTCGCCGTGATCAGGTCGCCCTCGTCCGATACCGCGGTGATCCGCCCGCCCGGCGACACCACCAGGTCCGACAGGCCGTGCAGCCGGCTGGTGGCCCTGCTGCTGACGGCGATGCCGCCGGCGTAGCGGAAGTCGCCCAGGGCGACGAACTCCGGGTCTCGCGGGTCGAGGGAGACCGCGTCGGCCTCGACCTCGATCGCGGGCCCGTAGGCCACGGGCGCCGGCGGCAGCTCGACCTTGCCGCCGACGCACGCCGCGAGAACCGCCACCACCCCGATCATCCCCGCGAAAGCGGGGACCCAGGCTGCGCTGACGAGCGTCCTCCGATCCGGCTTGCCTTCCCGCTTTCGCGGGAACGGTCGGAGGAAGCGGTTGCTCACGACAGCGCCCTCGCCACGTCCTGGAGGCCGGCGGCCCTAATCGGCGGCGGCTGGGTCACCGGCGGCGCGGCCAGCAGACCGCGCGCGGGGAGGGCCCGCTTGGGCTCTTCCTCGAACAGGGCCGCCAGCTGCTCGACCAGCACCCCGCCCAGCTGCTCCACGTCGACGATGGTGACGGCCTTCTTGTAGTAGCGGGTCACGTCGTGGCCGATGCCGATGGCCAGCAGCTCGATCGGGCTCCGGCCCTCGATCTCGGCGATGACGCCGCGCAGATGGCGCTCCAGGTAGTGGCCGCTGTTAACCGACAGGGTGGAATCGTCGACCGGCGCCCCGTCGCTGATGACCATCAGAATGCGGCGCTGCTCGGGCCGGCCGATCAGCCGTTGGTGCGCCCACATCAGGGCCTCGCCGTCGATGTTCTCCTTCAGCAGCCCCTCGCGCATCATCAGGCCGAGGTTGCGCCGCGCCCGCCGCCAGGGCGCGTCGGCGGCCTTGTAGACGATGTGGCGCAGGTCGTTCAGCCGGCCGGGGGAGGGCGGCTTGCCGGCCTTGATCCAGTCGTCGCGCGACAGGCCGCCCTTCCAGGCGCGGGTGGTGAAGCCGAGGATCTCGGTCTTCACCGCGCAGCGCTCCAGCGTGCGGGCCAGGATGTCGGCGCAGACCGCCGCCACCATGATCGGCCGGCCGCGCATCGATCCGGAATTGTCGATCAGCAGGGTGACCACGGTGTCGCGGAACTCAGTGTCCTCCTCCTGCTTGAAGGAGAGCGGCGCGGTAGGGTCGATGATCACCCGCGGCAACCGGGCGACATCGAGCATCCCTTCCTCGAGGTCGAAGGTCCAGGACCGGTTCTGCTGCGCCATCAGCCGCCGCTGCAGCCGGTTGGCCAGCCGCGAGACGACGCTGGAGAGGCTGTTGAGCTGCTGGTCGAGATAGGCCCGCAGACGGGTCAGTTCCTCGGAGTCGCACAGCTCCTCGGCGCCGACCACCTCGTCGTGGGCGGTGGTGAAGACCTTGTAGGGCGGCTCGGGCTGGCCGCTGTCCTTGATGTCGGGCCGGGCGGGCTTGGCGCCGTCGCCCATCTCGGGGGCCTCGTCGGAGAGGTCGGTCGGCTCGTCGTCCTCGGACTCGACCAGCTGCTCCTCGCCCTCCTGGGTCTCGCCGTCGGCGGGCTCCATGTCCTCCATGGCGGCGCCTTCGGGCGACTGCCCGTCGCCCTCGCCGTCGTCGCTCTCGGCCGAGGACTGCTGCTCCTCGTCGCCCTCGTCCTCCTCGCCGGCGTCGGAGGCGTCGATGTCGGCGTCGCCCAGGTCGAGGTCGCGCAGGATGGTCCGCGCGATCTTGCCGAAGGCCGCCTGGTCGTTGAGGCTGCCGGCCAGCCGGTCGAGATCGGCGCCGGCGCGGGCCTCGATCTCGTTGCGGAACAGGTCGACCATGGCCTTGGCGCCGTCGGGCGGGGCGTCGCCGGTCAGCCGCTCGCGGACCATCAGCGACAGCACGTCGGCCATCGGCGCGGCGGCCTTGTCGACGATGCGGGCCAGCCCCCGACGTTCGATGCTCTGCTCCAGCACGGCGGTCAGGTTGGCGCGGACCCCGCCCAGGTTGTTGGCGCCGATGGCCTCCAGCCGCGCGTTCTCGACGGCCTCGAAGATGGCCTGGCCCTGCACCGAGGCGGGCCGGCCCCGGGCGTAGGCGGCGGGGTCGTGGTGGGCGAGGCGCAGGGCCATCTGGTCGGCCAGCCCCCGGATGCGCGCGGCCTCCCGGGGCGACAGGTCGCGCGGCGGATGCGGCAGCACCGCCCGCTTGCCCGACAGGCTGGGCCCGTCCCCGGAAAAGACAACCTCCAGGTCGGGCGTCTCGGCGAGCGAGCGGGCCGCGTGCGCCAGCGCGCGCTTGAACGGCTCGGTCGGGCTTTCGGGCTTGCTGGCCATGACGCCGTCTTAGCGCGGCGCCGCAAGGGGAGGAAAGGGCGCCGGGCGGTCGAAGGCCGCGCCGGAGCGGCCGCTCACCGCGGCCACGCCTCGCCCTGGGCCCGCACGATCCGGACCAGGTCGCCCATGGCGATGTGCATGTCGACCAGATGCAGGCCCCAGATCGGGTCGGGCCGCCCGGCGGTCAGGGTGTCGCCGGCGACCTCGTCGGTGCGCGGGTCGGCGGGATCGGCGTTGACATGGACGGAGAGAAAGGTCGCGCCGTCCCGGGTGACGCACTCGGCCGTCAGCAGGCCGGGCGTCGCCACCCAGGGCGTCGTCACCGTCGCGCCCGTCGCCCATTCGCCCAGCGGCGAGCCTGGGCCGCGTCCGACATTGCGGTGGTAGCCCTGGAGGTCGCCCCGCCCGCCGCCGAGCGCGGCGGGATTGACGCAGGCCGCCGTCGCGCCCGGCTCGCTCACCTTGCCGAAGATGCTGGCCGGCGCCGGAGGCAGGGTGTCGCGGAAGGAGACGTAGGACACCAGGCACCCGGTCTGGCCCTCGCGCCCGCACAGGGGGATCGAGCCGAACCGACCGTCCTTCACCGGCACGCTCCAGCCGGCCAGGATGGCGCCGGCCATCAGCGCCTGGGCGGGCTTGCCGTCGATCTCCTCGCGGATCAGCCGCATCAGCACGCCGGAGCCCTGCGAATGGCCGATCAGCACCACGCCGCGGCCGTGGTTCTCGTTCGCCAGGTACCAGCGCCAGGCGTCGCGCACGTCGGTGTAGGGAAGCTCGCGGTCGGCCGGGACCGGCTGGCCGCGCAGGGCGCCGGTCAGGGCCGTCAGGGTGAACTGGCGGTACAGCGGCGCGAAGGTGCGGCAGACCGAGGCGAAGCGGGCGTACTGGACGTTGGCGACGCGGATCTCCTCCCGGCCGGCGACCATGTCGCTGTTGCCGCCGGGATCCATCGACACCGTCGGATAGACATAGAAGCAGTCGAGCTTCGGATCGGCGGCGCGCTGGAAGCCCTCGGCGGTCAGGGTCCCGTCCGCGGCGACCACGGTGACCGACAGGTCGTCGGCGCAGGCGTCGGCGCGTCCGGGCAGGCAGAGCCAGGCCTCCGGCCGGGCGTAGTCGTTCGGCGCCGCGGCCGGCGTCTGCCCCCGGGCGGCGCCGGTCAGCGCCAGCGCGATGGCCGCCGCCGCGCCCATTCCCGCAATCCTCGACCCCGTCATGATCGTCTCCCCGGCTCGTCCGGGACGATCCTGACCGCTCGCGCCGACTTGTCCAGTCGCTCAGGCGGCGGCGCGCGTCTCGCCGGGTTCGGCGGGCACGAAGAAGCTGAAGTAGGAGCCCTCGCCCACCGCGCTCTCGACGGCGATCTCGCCGCCCATCAGTTCGACCAGCTCGCGACAGATGGCGAGCCCCAGGCCCGTGCCCCCGAACTTGCGGGTGGTCGAGGCGTCCAGCTGATTGAACTTGCCGAACAGGTCGCCGATCCGCTCGGCCGGAATGCCGGCGCCGGTGTCGAGCACGGCGAACTCGAGGCCGCGGCGGCTGTTCCAGACCCGCACGGAGACATGGCCCCGGTCGGTGAACTTGACGGCGTTGGAGATCAGGTTGCCGAGCACCTGCGACAGGCGCAGGCCGTCCAGCTTCCAGGCGCCGCCCGCCGAGGGCTCGATGGCGAAGCCCAGCTTCAGCTTCTTGTCGGCGGCCTGGACCATGAAGCCGCCGCAGACGCCCGAGACCAGGCCCGTCAGGTCCGTGTCGGTGCGGTCGATCTCCAGCTTGCCGGCCTCGATCTTGGCCAGGTCGAGCAGGTCGTTGAGCAGCGCCAGCAGGGTCGCGCCGGACTCGCGGATGACCGCCAGGTGGCTCCGCTGGTCGGGCGAGAGGTCCCCGCGGTCCATGATCTGGGCCATCCCCAGCACGCCGTTCATCGGCGTGCGGATCTCGTGGCTGATGTTGGCGAGGAACTGGGACTTGGCGACATTGGCGGCCTCGGCGCGGTCGCGCGCCTCGGTCAGCTCGGTCAGGGTCGCCTCCATCCGGGCCTCGTGACTGGCCAGGTTTCGCAAGGCGGCGTGGACCCGCCGCGCCAGGGCGGCGACGGCCACGATGAAGGCGGCGAGCACAAGCAGCAGAGGGCCCAGGGACTCGACCAGCGCATGCATCCCCGGCCGCCGGGGCGTCCAGCCCAGCCGGCCCAGTACCTGGCCGTCGCGATCGGCGATCGGGACAATGGCCAGGCCGCGGCCCGATTCCTTGGCGCCCAGCAGGTGCGGGGCGTCGATCCCCAGATCGTCCTCCAGGGTCTTCATGAAGCCGGCGTCGATCCGCCTGGCCGACACCACGATGGCCGTGGGGCCGCCGGTCAGGACGACGTCGGGGTTCTCGGGGATCACGGTCGACAGGGCGACCAGCCAGAGTCCGCCGTCGGCCCTCAGCATCAGCGAGTCGGTCAGCACTCCGTCGAGCGAATGGCCAGGCCGCCCGCCGGCGGGCAGGCGGGCCTCGTCCAGCCGCATCCGCGCCACGAACGGCGAGACGTCCGCGGCGAAGGCCCGCAGCGCATCGGGCGTCGTCGCCTCGCCGCCGTCGGAGGCGTAGACCACCCGGTCGCCGGGCCCGAACACGATCGTCCGGTCGTGACCCATGTAGTTGGCGTAGTAGACGCCGAAGTTCTCGTCGGCCCAGTCAGGGTCGAAGCGGGTGACGATGTTGACGTAGGCGTCGTCCCAGACGGTGGCCGAGGCGACGTCCTCGACGATCTTGCTGCTGCGCCGCTGCAGGGTGCGCGCGACGAGGTTCAGCTCCTCGGTGAGCACTGCCTTGTCCACGGCGCGCGCGGCGACGCCCGTGGCGCCGAGCCCGGCCGCGACGAGGATGCCGAGCACGACCAGGCTCAGCATCAGGATCCGTCTCAAGTCGCCGCGGGACCGTGAAGGAGCGTTACTCATTGGAGCCGATGGTGGCGGCCAATGCCTAACGTCGGTTGAACCGGAAATGAGCCAGAGTGTCACACGGGGAGACGGGTGAACGGGATGGCGTTAAGCTTTCCGCGTCGGGCTCGTGCACGGGGCCAGGGGGGAAGAGACCATGACCAGGGAGACAGCGGTCCTTGCGGCCGCCGCGGCGCTGCTGTGCGCCGGCGCCGCCCAGGCGGCGGAGGAGGGCGAGGCTCGCTGGAGCCTCTCGGGGACCATCGGCGTGGTGTCCGACTATCAGTACCGCGGCTACTCGCTGTCCGGCGGGGATCCCGCCGTGCAGGGCGACCTGACCCTGACCGCGCCCGGCGGCTGGTACGGCACGGTGTGGACCTCGGCGATCGAGGAGTACGGCGTCGGTCCCGACGGCGACGGCGCCCTGGTCGAGGTCGACTACAGCCTGGGACGCGGCTTCAGCGCCGGCGGCTGGGACTGGGACGTGGCCGTCTACTACTACAGCTATCCGGACGCGACGGACGTGAACTACCTCGAGGTTCCGGTGTCGGCGGCGAGGACGGTGGGCGACTTCACCACCACCCTCGGCCTGGCCTGGGCGCCCGAGCAGGACAACCTCGGCGGCGAGGGGAACACCTACGTCTACCTCGGCGGAGCCTATGCGCCGGAGCACTGGCCGGTCAGCGTCTCCGGCCAGATCGGCCATGAGGACGGCGCCTTCGCCGACGGCAAGTACGACTGGCAGCTGGGCCTGTCGAAATCGGTGGGCCCGGCCACCTTCGGCGTCACCTGGAGCGACAGCGACGGCCCCGGCGCCGAATCCACCGTCGTCTGGAGCGCCTCGGTGGGATTCTGACCGGGGCGCCCGCGCCCTGGGCGCGCGCCATGCAAAACGGGCCGGCCTCCGCTGTCGGAGACCGGCCCGTCGGTTCGTTCGCCGGCGTGGGCCCTTACAGGGCCTGCAGCTGTCCGGCGGCGCTCTTGCCCGAGCGCTTGTCCTGCTCGAGTTCGTAGCTCAGCTTCTGGCCTTCGTTGAGCGAGCGCATGCCGGCCCGCTCTACGGCCGAGATGTGGACGAAGACGTCGGCGCCGCCGTCGTCGGGCTGAATGAAGCCGTAGCCCTTGGTGGCGTTGAACCACTTCACGGTTCCGGTAGCCATGGATGTAACCTCTTTAGGCAGTCAGATACGTCCGGAGACGCGGATTGATCGGTTTTTTCGGGGGGCGGAGAGCTGGTCCGGCGCAGGACGTGAGGACGTGCGTGGAATTGGCGACCGAACCACTCGAAAATCTCGACATCGGCTCGTTCTCACGTTTTCGCCTGTCAGGCAAGGCGACTCCTGGCGAAGTTCAGCCGCGGACGGCGATCGACGCGGGGCCCGCCGGCGCCTCGGCCCGCGCCAGCATGTCGGCCACGCGCAGCAGGAATTCCCGGCGGCGGGACAGGGCGCCGGGCACGTCCTGGCCGTTGCGGACGAAACGCACGTCCTCCCGCGCCGCTTCCTGCAGCACGCGGTCGACGACCGCCGGCAGGTGGCCCTCGCCCTTGCGCGCATCCATGAGCCGGGCGTGCGAGCGGGCGTCCTCGATGCGGCGGCGCAACACGGTCTCGACGTCGGACCCGCCCTCGGCGCGGGCTGCCAAAGCCGCGAAGTCGTGCGCGTACAGGCGCACGAAGCCTTCCTCGATCATGGGGACTCCAATGGGCCGCGGCGGGCGGCTGACGTCGCGCCAACGGGCGCGGAAACGGACTGTAGCACGATTGAGCCGCCGGCGGGGCGGAATGTATGACAGGGCCATGGAACTGACCTGCCGCCTCGCGACGAGGGACGACGTCCCGGCCCTGACCGCGCTGATGGACGCGGCGATCGGCGAGCTGCAGCGCGGCTGGCTGACCGACGCGGAGATCGCCGCCAGTCGCCGCCTGATGGGCCTGGACAGCCGGCTGATCGCCGACGGTACCTATTTCGTGGTCGAGATCGACGGCCAGATCGCCGGCTGCGGCGGCTGGAGCCGGCGGGCGACGCTCTACGGCGGCGACCACAGCCCGGGCCGCGACGGCCACGCCCTGGATCCGGCCGGCGACGCGGCCCGCGTGCGGGCCATGTACACCCATCCCGACTTCGCGCGCCGGGGCGTCGGCCGGATGATCCTCGAGCGCTGCGAATCCGCCGCCCGCGCCGAGGGCTTCACCCGGCTGGAGCTGGCCGCCACCCGGGCGGGCGAGCCGCTCTACGCGGCCGGCGGCTTCTCGGTGCTGGAGCGGACCTTCGACGCCCGCGGCGGCGTCCCGGTGCCGCTGGCGCGCATGGGAAAGGACATCTGACGGTCATCCGCCCGCATCCGCTCATCCCGGCGAAGGCCGGGACCCAGGCTTTCATTAAACCAGGTCGTCGTAGCCCCTTCTCCCGGCGGGAGAAGAAAGCTCGTCAATGCACCCGCTCCGGCCAATCTCCAGGCCGCCCGCCATCCCTCCGCTCATCCCGGCGAAGGCCGGGACCCAGGCTTTTTTCAGACCAGGTCGTCGTAGAGGTCGCGCCATCCGGGATTGATCCGCTCGATCAGGCGCAGCTTCCAGAGCCGCTTCCATTCCTTCATCTGACGTTCCCGCCGGAACGCGCCCGCGCGCGTGTCGAAGACCTCGAACCAGACGAGGATTGTCACGCCATGGGTCTTGGTGAATCCCGGGCGAATTCCCTCCCGATGCTCCCAGATGCGTCGTGTCAGGCTGTCCGTGGAGCCGATGTACAGCGTGCCGTTTCTCTTGCTGGCCACGATGTAGGCGTAGAAGGCCACGGCGAAAAAGCCTGGGTCCCGGCCTTCGCCGGGATGATCGGGAAATCACGCATAACGAGTAATTGCGTGATTTGCAATCTCAATGCACCCGCGCCCGGCCGATCTCCAGGCCGTCCTCGCCGGCGGTGACGTCGATCACGCTGCCGTCGGCGAGGTCGCCGGCCAGCAGCTTGCGGGCGATGGGGTCGACCAGCTCCTTCTGGATCACGCGCTTCAGCGGCCGCGCGCCATAGACCGGGTCGTAGCCGCGCTCGCCCAGCCAGTGCATGGCGCCGCCGTCCAGGGCGATGGCCATGCGGCGGTCGGCGAGCAGCGCCTCGACCCGCTTCAGCTGGATGCGCACGATGTTGTCCATCTCCGCCCGGCCCAGCCGCTTGAACAGGATGATCTCGTCGATCCGGTTGAGGAACTCGGGCCGGAAGTTGCGGCGCACCGCGTCCATGACCAGCGGCCGGGCCGTCTCGACGTCCTCGCCGTCCTCGAGGGCGGCCAGATGCTCGGCTCCCATGTTCGAGGTCATGATGATCAGGGTGTTGCGGAAGTCGACCGTGCGGCCCTGGCCGTCGGTCAGCCGCCCGTCGTCCAGCACCTGCAGCAGCACGTTGAAGACGTCGGGGTGGGCCTTCTCGACCTCGTCGAACAGCACCACCTGGTAGGGCCGGCGCCGCACCGCCTCGGTGAGCGCGCCGCCCTCGTCGTAGCCGACATAGCCCGGCGGGGCGCCGATCATCCGGCTGACGCTGTGCTTCTCCATGTATTCGCTCATGTCGAGGCGGGTGATGGCGTGCTCGTCGTCGAACAGGAACTCGGCCAGGGCTTTGGTCAGCTCGGTCTTGCCGACGCCCGTGGGACCCAGGAACAGGAAGCTGCCGATCGGCCGGCCCGGGTCCTTCAGGCCCGCGCGGGCCCGCCGCACGGCGTCGGAGACGGCGACCAGCGCCTCCTCCTGGCCGACGACCCGCTCGCGCAGGGCGTCCTCCATCGCCAGCAGCTTCTCGCGCTCGCCCTCCAGCATCTTCTCGACCGGCACGCCGGTCCAGCGGCTGACCACGGCGGCGATCTGCTCGGCGTCGACCACCTCGGGGGTCAGGGGCGCCTCGCCCTTCACGGCCTCGCCCTTGTCCTCTTCCTCCGCCAGCCGCTTCTCCAGCGCCGGGATCTCGCCGTACTGGATCTGGCCGGCGCGCGCGAAGTCGCCCTGCCGCTGGGCCTGGGCCAGCTCGGCGCGCAGCCGCTCGAGGGCCTCGCGGGCCTGGGCGGCGCCGCCGACCTTCTCCTTCTCGGCCTTCCAGCGGGCGGTCATGTCGTCGGACTGGACCTGCAGGTCGTCGATCTCGGCCTCGAGGTCCTCCAGGCGACGCTTGCTGGCCTCGTCGGTCTCCTTCCTGAGGGCCTCGCGCTCGATCTTCAGCTGCACCAGCCGGCGGTCGATCTCGTCCAGCTCCTCGGGCTTGGAATCCACGGCCATCCGCACCCGGCTGGCGGCCTCGTCGACCAGGTCGATGGCCTTGTCGGGCAGGAAGCGGTCGGTGATGTAACGATTGGACAGGGTGGCGGCGGCGACGATGGCGCTGTCGCTGATCCGCACGCCGTGGTGGACCTCGTACTTCTCCTTCAGGCCGCGCAGGATCGAGACGGTGTCCTCCACGGTCGGCTCCTCGACGAACACCGGCTGGAAGCGGCGGGCCAGGGCGGCGTCCTTCTCGACGTTCTTGCGGTATTCGTCGAGGGTGGTGGCCCCCACGCAGTGCAGTTCGCCGCGGGCGAGGGCGGGCTTGAGCAGGTTGGAGGCGTCCATCGCCCCCTCGCTCTTGCCGGCCCCGACCAGGGTGTGCATCTCGTCGATGAACAGGATGATCCCGCCCTCGGCGGCGGTGACCTCGTTCAGCACCGCCTTCAGCCGCTCCTCGAACTCGCCGCGGTACTTGGCCCCGGCGATCAGGGCGCCCATGTCGAGCGCCAGCAGCTTCTTGTCCTTCAGGCTCTCGGGCACGTCGCCGTTGACGATGCGCAGGGCCAGGCCCTCGACGATGGCGGTCTTGCCGACGCCCGGCTCGCCGATCAGCACGGGATTGTTCTTGGTCCGCCGGCTCAGCACCTGGATGGTGCGGCGGATCTCCTCGTCGCGGCCGATCACCGGGTCCAGCTTCTGGTCCCTGGCCTTCTGGGTCAGGTCCAGGGCGTAGCGCTTTAGGGCGTCATAGCCCTCCTCGGCGCTGGCGCTGTCGGCGGTGCGGCCCTTGCGGACGTCGGCGGCGGCCGATTCCAGGGCCTTTTCGCCGGCCCCGGCGTCCTTCAGCGCCTTGGCGGCCTCGCCGCCCTCGGCGGCCAGGGCGATCAGCAGCCGCTCGGTGGTGACGAAGGCGTCGCCGGCCTTCTTGGCGTCCTCTTCGGCGCGGGCGAAGACGCGGGCGGTCTCGGGCTTGAGGTAGAGCTGGCCGCTGCCGCCCTCGACCTTGGGCATGCGGCCGAGCAGGCCCTCGACGGCGGCGTCCACGGCGTCGGGCCGGCCGCCGGCGCTCTGCACCAGGGCGCGGGTCAGGCCGTCGCGCTCCTCAAGCAGGACCTTCAGCAGATGTTCGGGCGTCAGATGCTGGTGGCGTCGCGCCAGCGCCAGCGACTGGGCGCTCTGCACCGCCTGCTTGGCGCGGTCGGAATAGAGGTCGATGTTCATGGTTTCCCCGGTACGGCGGACGATCCCCGGTCGCCTTGATCAAGCGCAACCGGACGGACCCGATGTAGGTGTGGCGCGAAGGCAACACAAGACGCCGTCGAGGCCTCGGCCTAACAATGATCTCCGGGGCCGTCCGTTTCCTGCGCAAAGGAGCCATCGCATGTCTGATACCTCCGTCGACACCGGTACAACCGACCTGATCGCCAGCCTCGACGAAGGCGTCCTGACCCTGACGCTGAACCGGCCCGAAGCGCGAAACGCCATGAGCGGGGAGATGAACGAAGGCCTCGCCCGGATGCTCGCCTGGGCGGAGCTGGAGCCCTCGGTGAAGTGCGTGGTGCTGACCGGGGCCGGCAACGGCTTCTGCGCCGGCGGCGACGTCAAGGGCATGGCCGGCGCCGGCGGCGAGCGGCCGCCGATCGACCATGCCATCCACCGCCAGCGGGTGAACCAGCGCGCCACCTCCGGCCGCCTGTTCGCCATGCCCAAGCCGACCATTGCCGCCCTGCCGGGCGCGGCGGCTGGCGCGGGCTTCGCCCTGGCGCTCGCCTGCGACCTGCGGATCATGGCCAGCACCGCCTTCCTGACGACCGCCTTCGCCCGGGTCGGCTTCTCAGGCGACTACGGCGGCACGTATTTCCTGACCAACCTCGTCGGCTCGGCCAAGGCGCGCGAGCTCTACTACCTCTCCGACCGGGTCGGCGCCGAGGAGGCCCTGCGCCTGGGCCTCGCCAACTGGGTGGTTCCGCCCGAGGAGCTGGCGGCCTGGTCCCGCGAGATCGCCCTGCGCCTGGCGAACGGCCCGACGGTGGCCTACCGCTACATGAAGGAAAATCTCAATCGCGCCGCGAGCGGCGGCGACCTGGAGGACTGCCTGGACCTGGAAGTCACTCACCACGTCCACTGCGCCGCCACCACGGACCACCAGGAAGCGGTGAAGGCCTTCGTCGAAAAGCGCGAACCCACCTTCGTGGGACGCTGAAATGGAGGGACAGCTTACTCATTTCCCGAGCATCGCCGGCCTCCGGGGAAATGAGTAAGCTGTCCCTCCATTTCACTTCCTCAGCTCGATCACATCCAGCTTCGACTCCTGCTTCGGCCAGGGCAGGGCGAGGCGCCAGCGGTCGGTCCCGACGCGCTCGAAGACGCCGACCTGGTCGCGCTCGGGCTTCTCGCCATAGGCCGGGAAGGCGGTCTCGTCGGCCCCCCAGGCCTGGGTTCCGACGAACACCAGCCGCCGGTCGCCGTCGGGGTAGAGCAGGCCGCGCGTGCGCTGGCTGCCGCTGGTCTTGGTCAGGATCAACTCGCCGCCGGGGGCCGGCTCGATGGTGCAGGTGAACCAGGGATAGGCGACATAGGAAAGGCCTGTCCCGTCCGGCGAACCGATCTTGATCGTCCGGCAGCGATAGCGGCCGGGCGCGGGCCGCAGATTTCCCTCCAGCGCCGCGTCGGGCACCAGCAGCAGGCCGGTGGAGTCGATCTCGGCGCCGTGCAGGTCGTCGGCCTCGGCCAGCGCCTCGCGCCAGGCGGCGGGCAGCCGGGCGATGCGGTCCTGGTCGGCGGCGGCGGCGACCGCCTTCCAGCCCGCCGCCCCGGCCGGCTCGGCGGTCGCGGGGGCGGAGGGGGCCGTCTCGATCGAGGGCGCCGGCTCGCCGGAGCGGCCGGTCGCCGTCGCCTTCTCCTCGCGCGGCGAGCAGGCGGCGAGGGCGGCGACGGCGGCGACGGCGGCGAGGGCGACGAGGCGCTGGGCGATCATGGGCGAACACTGCCCGCGGGGACCCGCGCCCGCAAGGCGCGTGTCCCGGCCCCTACTGGCGGGCCATCTCGGCCGCGCCGATTCCCTCGCCGTCCAGCGCCTGGTCGTCGTCCATGGTCACGGTGACCGTCTTCAGCAGGCCGGTGAACCGGAACGGCGCGGCGTAGTCGCCCACCGGGCTCCCCCGGTCGAAGCCGATATCCAGCCCCGACCAGCTGATGAAGTTGAAGAAGCCCAGCGGCGTCGAGATCTCGCCGGCGTGCGCGCCGTCGATCAGCAGCACGATCCGGCGCTGGCCGTCCACGGGCCGCACGGCGACGCCCAGCGTCCGGCGGCCGGGCTCGATCAGCCGGTCGGAAACCACCACCGCGTGGGCCCCGCCGACGTTCATGTCGTGCACCAGCCGCCCTCCGCGCACGAACAGGGAGTAGCCGCAGGTGGCGTCGCCGTGGGCGATCAGCACCCCCTCGTCCTCGCCGGCGATCCGGCAGTCGGCCTCGATGCGGTAGCTGCGGCTGCGCACGTCGGGCGCCACGTCGGTCGGCACATGGCCCATGCCCCTGTGGAATACGAACCGCCTGCGCGCCCCGTGGAAGCGGATGGCGTTCTCGGCGAAGCGCGGGCCGAAGCGGTCGTCCAGCGGGAGCACCTTGCCGGCCTCCGCCGCCGTCCACCAGGCCTCGATCAGCTCCTCCAGCCGCTCCGGGTGCGTCGCCGCGAGGTCGTTCGCCTCCGAGAAGTCGGCGTCCAGGTGGTAGAGCTCCCAGACGTCCGCATCGAACGGCCGGCCCGGCGGGTGGTAGGCCACCGCCTTCCAGCCGTCCTTCCACAGGCCGCGGTGGCCGAACATCTCGAAGATCTGCGGTCCGGCCTTGGCCGGCGCGGCGGCGTCGAACAGCGAGGCCTTGAAGCTGGTCCCCTCCAGCGGCGCCTGCGCCACCCCCTGCACCTCGGCCGGCGGCGCCAGGCCCAGGATGTCGAGGATCGTCGGCGCCACGTCGCAGGCGTGGGCGAACTGGCCGCGCAGCTCGCCCCGCGACGGGATCCCCTTCGGCCAGCAGATCACCAGCGGATCGCGGACGCCGCCGCCGTGGGTGTTCTGCTTGTAGCGCTTCAGCGGCGTGTTCGAGGCCATCGCCCAGCCCAGCGGGAAGTTGCTGTGCGTGTCCGGCCCGCCGATGTGGTCGATGCGGGCGATCTTCTCCTCGAGGGGCTCGAACTTCATGTTGTAGGGGCCCATGGCGTTGACCATGCCCAGCGGCCCGCCCTCCTGGCTGGCGCCGTTGTCGCTCAGCACCAGGATCAGGGTGTCCTCGGCGAGGCCGGCCTCCTCGAGGAAGGCGACCAGCCGCCCGATGTGCCGGTCTGCGTGGTCGAGCATCGCCGCGTAGGCGGCCTGCAGCCGGGTGAACAGCCGCTGCTCGTCCGGACCGTGCTCGGCCCACGGGCGGACGTGGTCGTTGCGCGGCGGCAGGCGGGTGTCGGCCGGCACGATCCCCAGCGCCTTCTGCCGCGCCAGCCGCGCCTCGCGCTCGACGTCCCAGCCCGCTGAGAATACGGCGTCGTATTTTTCGATCAGGTCCCGCGGCGCCTGGTGCGGGGCGTGGCAGGCCCCCAGCGCCAGCCAGGTCAGCCACGGCGTCTCCGGCGCGTCGGCGGCGTGGTCGGCGATGTAGCGGATCGCCTGGTCGACCAGGTCCGAGGTCAAGTGGTAGCCGGTCTCGTAGGTCCCGGGCGCCGGCGTCGGGGTGTTGTCGCGCACCAGCTCGGGCGAATACTGGTCGGTCTCGGCGTCGAGGAAGCCGTAGAAGCGGTCGAACCCCCGGCCCAGCGGCCAGCCGTCGAAGGGCCCGGTCGCCCCGCTCTCGGTCAGCGGCGTCACATGCCATTTGCCGACCATGTAGCTGCGATAGCCGTGCGGCCGCAGCATCTCGGGCAGGGTCCCGGCCTCGCGGGCGATCTTGCCGCGATAGCCCGGATAGCCGCTGTCGAAGTTGGCGAGGCACCCCATGCCCACGCTGTGGTGATTGCGCCCGGTCAGCAACGCCGCCCGGGTGGTCGAGCACATGGCGGTGGTGTGGAAGCCGGTGTAGCGCAGGCCCCGGGCGGCCAGGGCGTCGATGGTCGGCGTCTCGATCGGCGAGCCGTAGCAGCCGAAGTCCGAGAATCCGACATCGTCGAACAGCACCACCAGGATGTTGGGCGCCCCCGCCGGCGCCCGGGGCCCGTCCGGCCAGTACGGCGTCGACTCGGCGATCGTCCGCCCGATCACGGGTCCGTCGGCCATGGCTGGGTCCTCCTGAGGCGGCCCGAGGATAGGCCGGGCGCGGTGTAGTTACCAGTGAGTAACGGACGCCCTCGAAATGGAGGGACAGCTTACTCATTTCCCTGCCCTCGAAACCGCCGCCGGAGGAAATGAGTAAGCTGTCCCTCCATTTCCCCGTGGATGACGATCCCGCAAAAGCAACCTAAAGTCGCATCCATGCGCTACTGGTGGGTCAATCACGGACGCACGGCGGCGGAGGAGGTGGCGGGGCGCTTCCTCTGGGCGCCGGAAGCCGGCCGGCCCCGCAACATCACCCAGGCCGACAACGTCCGGCGCGCCGGGCCGGGAGACCTCGTTCTCTCCTACGCCGCCCGTCTGGTCGGCGCCGTGGGCCAGGTCGCCGACCACGCCTTTCCCGCCCGCCGTCCCGAGGGCTTCGGCCGCGCCATCCGCCTGCGCGGCGACCAGGGCTGGCGCCTGCCGGTGGCCTGGACGCCCGTCGAGCCGCCCGTCCGCCCGGCGGACTTCCACGCCGACCTCGCCCCGCTGCTGCCGGCCCGGCACTCGCCGCTCAACGCCCTGGGCCGCGGCGAACAGCGCGCCTACCTCTGCGAGATCGGCGCCCCGGCCTTCGAGCGTGTGCTTCGGGACGCGGCCGTCGACCTCGCGCCCCTCGCCGACGCGGCCACCGCCGCCCCCGACCTCGCCCGCGAGGCCGAGGACGCCGCCATCGAGGCCGCCCTGCTGGCCGACCCAGGCCTCACCGCCACCGAGAAGCAGCAGCTGGCCACGGCCCGCCGGGGGCAGGGTGTTTTCCGCGAACGCGTGCGCGCCCTGGAGCCGGCCTGCCGCATCACCGGCGTCGCCAACCCCTGGCTGCTGATCGCCGGCCACATCAAGCCCTGGCGCCTCTGCGACACCGCCGCCGAGCGGCTCGACGGCGCCAACGGCCTGATGCTGACCCCCGACCTCGACCGCCTGTTCGACCGCGGCTTCATCACCTTCGAAGCCGACGGGACCGTCGTGGTCTCCCCGCGCCTGGACCCGGAGGTGCTGGAACGCCTCGACCTCGCCAGCCTCCCCGGCCGCCGGACCCCGCCCCTAACCCCCGCCCAGGCCGCCTACATGGCCTGGCATCGGGCGCGGGTGTTCATGAGCTAGGCGCGAGGCGGCCGCTGGATCGGCTCGATCAAGTGGACGTCCGGATCCTTCCCGAGCCCGATCAACGCCCCGACCATGTCGTCCAGCTTGAACATCTACTGGCCCTTCATCCCGAGCACTTGGGTGTGGAAGTCGGCGGAGCGCCCAAGATCGGACGCACCGATGCCGGTGGCGACGAAGTGGGAGCGGGGCGGCGCCCTCCGCCTCTGAAGTCTCGGTCGTCATGCCGGGTTCCGCCCTGAAAGCCATGATGGAATTGGATCGGCGTCGCGCTGGCCGATCAAGACACCCCCAACACCCCGCTCATCCCCGCGGAGGCGGGGACCCAGGTTTTTTTGATGCAGTCCTTCTAGCCAACCGAGCAGACCCTCAAAACAGCATGGAAAGTTTCTGAAGGTCGTACTTCTCGGCGAACCACTCGACGAACTCGACAGGACTTTCGCCGTACCGGAAGTATCTCTCGACATCAGCGTCGGACGCCCCTGCGTCGGCCAGATCGATGCAGTAGTCACGCTTCAACAAGGCGTCCACTCTGGAACGCCATTGTAGGAGGGTGGCTCCATCGGTCATGCCATCTAAAGCAGCACAGTGACATGATGACCGGCAAGCGTGTATGGAGTGTGCTTAGGGCAAGGGGTAGCCGAAGGAGCACATGTTCGGCATCTTTCTCCGGTGGCGCGGGGCAACGATGACATCATCGGGAAGCCATGGAGCGACGAGGAACTTGACCTCATCGTCGCCGACTATTTCGCCATGCGAGACATGGAGCTGGCAGGCCTCCCCTTCGTGAAGGCCCATCACGCCAGCGATCTTATGGCTCGCACTGGACGCACTCATCGTTCCGTCGAATTCAAGCACATGAACATCAGCGCCGTGCTCGAAGAACTCGGGACGGCGACGATCAAGGGCTACAAAGGCAAGGCAAACTACCAGAACGCCATCTTCGACGCCGTCGATCGCTATCTGATCCACCAGCCAGGCGCGCTTGATCCGCCCCTACAAGCCGTGCCTTTCGCCGGCGGGTCTCTCGGCGTCCGAGAGGCCGTCGCGCTGCTCTACGATGAACCGCCTCCGGATTTCGTTGATCGCGCGCCAAGGCCCCGTCCCGAGGGGTTGGAGCGACTTGTCCGCAAGTTCGACCCGGTGGAACGCGACTTTCGCAATCGAGCGCTCGGAAAGGCGGGCGAAGAACTCGTCTACGAGTCGGAGCGTCGCCGATTACACGACGCTGGCGCCGCCGAGTTGGCCCGGCAGGTCAGGTGGGTCGCACAGGAGGAGGGCGACGGTGCGGGGTATGATATTCTCTCGTTCACCCCGCGCGGGGAACGTCGGATGATCGAGGTCAAGACGACAAACGGCGGACAGAGGACGCCGTTCTTCTTGTCGCGCAATGAAAAACAGGTCTCAGACGAGCAGTCCGAATTTCGGCTCTATCGGCTTTATGACTTTGCTCGAGGACCCCGGTTGTTCCGCCTGAAACCGCCATTGGACCGCTCCCTGCGCCTCGAGACGGAAGTCTGGCGCGCAGGTTTCGGGTGAAGTCTGCTGAGTAGAAGCGACGGCAAAAAAACCTGGGTCCCCGCCTTCGCGGGGATGAGCGGAAGAAGGCGGGCCTGCGCCTAATCCGCGTCCATCTTCAGCGCGGCGATGAAGGCCTCCTGCGGGATCTCCACCTTGCCGAACTGGCGCATGCGCTTCTTGCCCTCCTTCTGCTTGTCCAGCAGCTTGCGCTTCCGCGTCGCGTCGCCGCCGTAGCATTTGGCGGTGACGTCCTTGCGCAGGGCCCGCACGGTCTCCCGGGCGATGATCCGGCCGCCGATGGCCGCCTGGATCGGGATCTGGAACATGTGCGGCGGGATCAGCTCCTTCATCTTCTCCACCATGCCCCGGCCCCGCGCGTCGGCCCGCGCGCGATGGACCAGCATGCTGAGCGCGTCCACCGGCTCGGCGTTGACCAGGATGGACATCTTCACCAGGTCGCCCTCGCGATAGCCCTCGATCTGGTAGTCGAAGCTGGCGTAGCCCTTGGAGACGCTCTTCAGCCGGTCGTAGAAGTCGAACACCACCTCGTTCAGCGGCAGGTCGTAGACCACCATCGCCCGGCTGCCGACGTAGCTGAGCTCGCGCTGCTCGCCGCGGCGGTCCTGGCAGAGCTTGATCACCGAGCCGAGGTATTCGTCGGGGGTCAGGATGGTGGCCTTGATCCAGGGCTCGGCGATGGCGGCGATCTTCACCGGGTCGGGCAGGTCGGCGGGGTTGTGCAGCTCGACGACCTCGCCGCTGGTCAGGGTCACCCGGTAGACCACCGACGGGGCGGTGGCGATCAGGTCGAGGTCGAACTCGCGGGAGAGGCGCTCCTGGATGATCTCAAGGTGCAGCAGCCCCAGGAATCCGCAGCGGAAGCCGAAGCCGAGGGCGGCGCTGGTCTCCATCTCGTAGGTGAAGCTGGCGTCGTTCAGCCGCAGCTTGCCGATGGCCGCGCGCAGGTCCTCGAAGTCGGCGGCGTCGACCGGGAAGAGGCCGCAGAACACCACCGGCTGCACCTCGCGGAACCCGGGCAGGGGCCTGTCGGTGGGCCGGCGCAGGTCGGTGATGGTGTCGCCGACGGCCGCGTCGGCCACCTCCTTGATCGAGGCGGTGATGTAGCCGACCTCGCCCGGGCCGAGTTCGTCGACGGGGGTCTGCTTGGGCCGGAAGACGCCCAGCCGGTCGACGCCGTACTCGGCGCCGGTCTGCATCATCTTCACCTTCTGGCCGACCTTCAGGGTCCCGTCGATGACGCGCACCAGCACCACCACGCCCAGGTAGGCGTCGTACCAGGCGTCGACCAGCAGGGCCTTCAGCGGGGCGGCGGCGTCGCCTTTGGGCGCGGGTAGGCGGGTGACGATGGCCTCGAGCACCTGGTGGATGCCGACGCCGGTCTTGGCGCTGCATTCCACCGCCTCGGAGGCGTCGATGCCGATGACGTCCTCGATCTGCTGGCGCACCCGGTCGGGCTCGGCGGCGGGCAGGTCGATCTTGTTGAGGACCGGGACGATCTCGTGGTCGTTGTCGATGGCCTGGTAGACGTTGGCCAGCGTCTGGGCCTCGACGCCCTGGCTGGCGTCGACCACCAGGATCGAGCCCTCGCAGGCGGCCAGCGAGCGGCTGACCTCGTAGGCGAAGTCCACGTGGCCCGGGGTGTCCATCAGGTTCAGGACATAGGTCTCGCCGTCGTCGGCCCTGTAGTGCAGCCGCACCGTCTGGGCCTTGATGGTGATGCCGCGCTCCTTCTCGATGTCCATGTTGTCGAGCACCTGGGCGGTCATCTCGCGCGCGGAGAGGGCGCCGGTCTCCTGGATGAGCCGGTCGGACAGCGTCGACTTGCCGTGGTCGATGTGGGCGACGATGGAGAAGTTGCGGATGCGGGCGAGGGGGGTCGTCATGGGCGCCCGTCTAGCACATTGCGCCCGCAAGGCGAGGGTCGGGGCCGAAAGGCCGCGGCGCGGGCTTGCGCGTTTCGCGCGAGGGCCTAGATACGCGGAACCCGAACCGAGCCCCCGGGGCTTTCGCAGGGTCGCCGCAGGGGAGCCCGGACGTGCGCAGCAAGCATCATCGCGGCCGGCTGATCGCGATCGCCGCCCTGGCGGCCCTGGCGCTGGCCGGCTGCGGCAAGGACGAGCCGCCGCCCCGCAAGTCGGCCCTCACCGTCACGGCGGTGACGGCCACCCCCCGCACCCTGCCCCGGCGGGTGGAGGTCTCGGGCACCATCACCGCCTGGAACGAGGTCGTGGTCGCCGCCGAGACCGGCGGCCTGACCGCCGTCCAGGTGCTGGTCGACGAGGGCGCCTGGGTGCGCCAGGGCCAGCTGCTGGTGAAGATCAACGACGCGCTGCTTCTCGCCCAGCAGAAGCAGCAGGACGCCGCCGTCGAGTCCGCCCGCGCCACCCTGGCCGAGGCCGAGGCCGCCCTGGCCCGGGCCCAGGAGCTGAAGGACCGCGGGTTCCTGTCGCAGGCCGCCCTCGACCAGCGCATCGCCGCCCAGCGCACGGCCTCGGCCAACCTCGCCGCCGCCCTCGCGGCCCGGGGCGAGATGCAGACCCGCCTCGCCCAGACCAGTCTCCGCGCGCCGGTCAGCGGCCTGATCGTCTCGCGCAACGTGGTCAAGGGCCAGATCGTCGCCCCCGGCGTCGAGCTGTTCCGGCTGGTCCGCGACGGGCGGCTGGAGCTGTCGGCCGAGGTGCCGGAGGCCCAGCTGTTGCAGGTCCGCGCCGGCGCCCCGGCCACCGTGACCGGCGACGCCGGGGCGGTCGCCGCCGGGAGGGTCAGGGTCGTGACGCCGCAGGTCGATCCGCGCACGCGGGTGGGCCTGGCCCGCATCGCCCTGGCGGCCCCGGGCGGCTTCCGGCCGGGCATGTTCGCCAGGGGCTCCATCGACGTCGGCGACCAGCCCGGCCTCGTCGTCCCGCAGGCGGCGGTGGTCTATCGCGAGGGCAAGGCCGGGGTGTTCGTCATCGACGCCGGCGGCCGGGCCCGCTTCCGGGCGGTCGCCACCGGCGCGCGGGTGGGAACCGAGGTCGAGGCGACCGGCGGCCTGCGCCCCGGCGAGCGGGTGGCGGTGCAGGGCGCCGGCTTCCTGGCCGACGGCGACCGCGTGGCCGTCGTCGCCGCCCCGGCCGCGCGGCGGTAGCCCGCCATGTTCCGCAACATCTCCGCCTGGTCGATCCGCAATCCGGTTCCGACCGTGCTGCTGTTCGTCGTCCTGATGGTGGCGGGCCTGGCGGGGTTCTCGAAGATGCGGGTGAACAACTTCCCCGACATCGACTTCCCGCTGGTGGTGGTCTCCGCCGTCCAGCCGGGCGCCGCGCCGCCCGAGCTGGAGACCCAGATCACCCGCATCATCGAAGACAGCATGACCGGCCTCAACGGCGTGCGTCACGTGCGCTCGACGATCGGCGACGGGGTGACCACGACGGCGGTCGAGTTCGAGATCGGCACGGACCTGGAGCGGGCGACCAACGACGTGCGCAACGCCGTCGCCTCGATCCGCGCCGACCTGCCCCAGGACATCCCCGAGCCGATCGTCCAGCGCATCGACATCTCCGGCCAGCCGCTGATCACCTATGTCGTCCGCTCGGGGTCGCTGAACCCCGAGCAGCTCAGCTGGTTTGTCGAAAACGACGTCTCCAAGCGCCTGCTGGCCATCCCCGGCATCGCCCGGGTCACCCGCGAGGGCGGCGTCTCCCGCGAGATCCGCGTCGAGCTCGACCCGCGCCGGCTGGCCGCCCAGGGCGTCACCGCCGCCCAGGTCAGCCAGGCGCTCAAGGTCTACAACGCCGACCTGCCGGGCGGCCGGGCCGAGGTCGGCGGCGAGGAGCGGGCGATCCGCACTCTGGGCGGCGCCAGCACCGTCGGCCAGCTGGCCGACACCCGCATCGACGTCGGCGGCGGGCGCAGCGTGCGCATCGGCGACCTGGGCCAGGTCGTCGACAGCTGGACCGAGCCGCGCCTGCGCGCCCGCTTCAACGGCGAGGAGGTGGTCAGCTTCTCGATGCTGCGCACCCGCGACGGCAGCGAGGTCCAGGCCGGCAAGGCGGTGCGCAAGGCGGTGAAGGCCCTGGACGAGGCGCGGACCGACCTGCGTATCGAGGAGGTCACCTCCACCGTCCAGTATGTCGAGGAGAGCTACGTCGCCTCGGTCGAGGCCCTGGGCCTGGGCGCCCTGCTGGCGGTGGTGGTGGTCTGGCTGTTCCTGCGTGACTGGCGGGCGACGCTGATCACGGCGGTGGCCATGCCGATGTCGCTGATCCCGACCTTCGCCATCCTCCAGCCGCTGGACCAGTCGTTCAACGTGGTCACCCTGCTGGCCCTCAGCCTGACCATCGGCATCCTGGTCGACGACGCCATCGTCGAGATCGAGAACATCGTCCGCCACATGAACATGGGCAAGAAGCCCTTCGACGCGGCCATGGAGGCGGCCGACGAGATCGGCCTGGCGGTGGTGGCGACCACCTTCACGATCGTCGCGGTGTTCGCGCCGGTGGGCTTCATGCCCGGCATCGTCGGGCAGTTCTTCAAGTCCTTCGCCCTGGCCGCCTGCGTCTCGGTGCTGTTCTCGCTGGTCGTGGCCCGCATGCTGACGCCGCTGATGAGCGCCTATCTGCTCAAGGCCCATCCCGGCAAGCACGAGGGGGACCCCTTCTGGATGGGGACCTACCTGCGCTGGCTGACCTGGGGCCTGGGCCACCGCTGGATCACCTTCGGCCTGGGGACCGCCTTCTTCATCGCCTCGCTGGGCATGACCCTGCTGGTGCCGGCCGAATTCATCCCGGCGGGCGACCAGGGCTATTCGGCGATGTCGGTGGAGATGCAGCCCGGCTCGACGCTGGAGGAGACCGACGCCGTCGTCCAGCGCATGACGGCGATCCTGCGCGGCTATCCGGAGGTCAAGAGCGTCTACGGCGGCGTCGGGGCGGGCCTCGCGCCGACGGGGCCGGGCGGCTCGGGCTCGGCGATGAGCGAGGTGCGCCGCGCGGCGGTGACCGCCAATCTGACGCCCCGCAAGGAGCGCAAGCTCTCGCAGCAGGAATTCGAACGCGAGGTGGCCAGGAAGTTCGCCGAGATCCCCGGCGCCCGCATCCGCTTCGGGGTCGACGGGTCGCAGCCGCTGTTCAACGTCACCCTGACCAGCGACGACGGCGAGGCCCTGGTCCAGGCGGCCCGCCGGGTCGAGACCGAGATGCGCGAGCTTCCCGGCCTGGTGAACATCGTCAACACCGCCGACATCGCCCGGCCGGAGATCCTGGTCACGCCCAAGCCCGACGTCGCGGCCCGCATGGGCGTCTCGGCCGCGGTGCTGTCGCAGGCGGTGCGGGTGGCGACCCTCGGCGACGTCGACCAGGCCCTGCCCAAGTTCAACGTCGGCGATCGCCAGATCCCGATCCGGCTGCGCCTGACCGAGGACGCCCGCCGGGACCTCAGCGTGCTGCAGAACCTGCGGGTGCCCACCGCCGGCGGCGAGGCGGTTCCGCTGTCGGCGGTGGCCGACATCAGCTTCGGGGCCGGTCCCTCGCAGATCGAGCGGCTGGACCGCAGCCGCAGCGCCTCGATCAACGCCGAGCTGAACGGCCTGGCCCTCGGCGAGGCGGCGGCGAAGGTCAACCAGCTGCCCTCGCTCAAGAACCTGCCCGCCGGGGTGCGCATCCTGCCCACGGGCGACGTGGAGGCCCTGGCCGAAATGGCCATCGGCTTCGCCGTCGCCTTCTTCACCGGCATCCTGCTGATGTACGCGGTGCTGGTCCTGCTGTTCAAAAGCTTCGTCCACCCGATCACCATCCAGATGGCCCTGCCGCTGGCCCTCGGCGGCGCCTTCGGGGCGCTGCTGGTGGCCGGTCAGAACCTCTCGATGCCGGCCCTGATCGGGCTGCTGATGCTGATGGGGATCGCGGCCAAGAACTCGATCCTGCTGGTCGAGTACGCCCTGGAGGCCATCAAGCAGCGCGGCCTGAGCCGCCACGAGGCGCTGATGGACGCCGCCCACAAGCGGGCGCGGCCGATCCTGATGACCACGGTGGCCATGGGCGCGGGCATGCTGCCGGTGGCCATCGGCCTGGGCGCCGACGTCGAGTTCCGCCAGCCGATGGCCATCGCCGTGCTGGGCGGGCTGATCACCTCGACCCTGCTCAGCCTCCTGTTCGTGCCGGTGATCTTCACCATCCTGGACGACATGACGCGCTGGCTGAGGCGCCGGATCCGGCCGCGGCCGGCGGGTTAACCCTCCGTTAGGGAACGCGCCGCAAACCCGACGAAATGCGGTGGGAGTCTGCGCTGCCCGTCCCGCCGCTCCGGAGTTCGCCCATGGACCGCCGCACGCTCATCCTCTCAGGTCTCGCCGCCGGCGTCGGCGCTCCCGCCCTGGCCGGCGAGAGGCCCCAGGGGACCTACAGCTCGGAAGAGATCGTGCGCGCCACCTCGGACTTCCTCGGCGTCACCGCCGAGGCCGCCGGCGCCGCCGTCGAGCGCATCTTCAAGGAAAACGGCCGGCCGACGGCCTATATCGCCGGCGAGGAAGCGGCCGGCGCGGTCACCATCGGCGCCCGCTACGGCCGGGGCCTGCTCTACATGAAGGACAAGCCGACGATGGAGGTGTTCTGGCAGGGCCCCTCGATCGGCTTCGACCTGGGCGGCAACGCCAGCCGGGTCTTCACCCTGTGCTACAATCTGCACTACCCGGACATGATCTTCCGCCGCTACCCGGGCGTCGAGGGCTCGGCCTATGTCGTGGCCGGCCTGGGGGTGAACTACCAGAAGGCCGACGACATCACCCTCGCCCCCATCCGCGCCGGCGTCGGCCTGCGCCTGGGCGCCAACGTCGGCTACCTGGCCTACAGCCGCAAGCGCCGCATCCTGCCGTTCTAGGGCGCAGGGCGTAGGGAGTAGCGCGTAGGCGGCCGTGGTCGCTGCGACGCCGCGTTCCCGCCCGCCTACTCCCTATTCGCTATTCGCTACGCGCCACGCGCTACTCCCCCGGGCCCTCAGTGCTTGTCCGTCAGGCTGGCCAGCCAGTCCATCAGGGCCAGCAGCACGCCCGAGGCCACGAAGGTCAGGTGGACGACGACCAGCCACATGAGGCGCGTCGCGTCGACCGCGGCGCCCGGCTCGCTGGCCTGCAGGAAGGCCTTGAGCAGGGCGATCGCCGAAATGGCCACGATCGAGGCCACCAGCTTCATCTTCAGGCCCGAGAAGTCGACCGTGCCCATCCAGGTCGGCCGGTCGGCCTGGTCGCCGATGTCGAACTTCGAGACGAAGTTCTCGTAGCCCGAGAAGATCACGATCAGCACCAGGTTGCCTGCCAGGCTGAGGTCGATCAGCGACAGGGCCAGCAGGATGGCGTCGTCGGCGTGGGCCCGGCCGCCGAGGATCACCGGCACGGCGTGGGCCAGTTCCTGGAAGAAGATGACGATCAGGGCGCCCAGCGCGGCGATCAGCCCGACGTACATGGGCGCCATCAGCCAGCGCGAGGCGAACAGGCCCGACTCCAGCAGGCGTTCGAGGGTGGGTTTGGACATGGGGCCTCCGCTCAGCGCTTTTCCCTGATTAGCCGCCCCGCCAGCCAAAGGCGAGCCGGGTCACCGACGGGCAGGCCTGGAGGCGACGGGCCAGGACCTCGGCCCGGTGATCGCCGGGATCGTCGATCTCCAGCCGGATCGACAGGCCGTCGGCGGCGGCCTCGGCCTCCAGCCGGCGCAGCCGCGCCTGCTGCAGCGCGACCACGCCCAGCACCCGCGCCAGGGCGTCGGGTTCGTCGGCGGCGCCGACCAGGAACAGCCGCCGTTTGCCGTCCTCCGTCATGCGCGGCCCCAGACGTGTTCGACGCGCGAGGCGCGCACGCCGGGGAGTTCGGCGAGGCGCCGGGCGAGGCGCACGGCCCCGGCCTCGTCCAGGCTCTGCAGGCGCAGCACGCCCTCGACCAGGGCGCCGACGGCGCGAAGGGAGAGGTTGCAGACGTCGGCCCCGCTGCCCTCGAGGCCGGCGCGCAGGGCGTCGAGCGCCTGGCCGACGTCGTCGGCGGCGAAACGCAGGACGTGACGGGCCTCGGGATCGAGGGCGAGGTCGGGCGTGGAAAGGGGTTGGCTCATGTCAGGGTCCTCGGGGTGGGACCGGCGGGCCGAAAAAGCGAAAGCCCCGCGCCGTTTCCGGAGCGGGGCTTTTCGATCTTGCGATCTGCCGGCGGGTTTCAGGTCGCGCGGGCAAGCTCCGGTCCGGACGGATCGGTCATAATTTTGATGGTCATCGACATGAGCGCGCGCGCCGTCGTCGCGACGGGCGCGGCGAAGGTGTCGGGCGTGGCGAGCAGGGCGGTCATGTCCCGGAGAGCCTTACGGGCAACCGGGGCGCTACGCAAGTCGCTCCCCCACGGGGGAGCTGTCGGCCCGAAGGGACGACGGAGCGGGGCCAGGTCGCACGCCCTCTCCGTCTCCGTTTCGCGGAGACGCCTCCCCCGTGGGGGAGGAACTCCTATGAGCGCAGCCTTCCCCCCGCCTTCTCCGCCGCCGCGACGATCCGGGCCGACAGGGCCTCGATCTCGGCGTCGGCGAGGGTCTTCTCGCGCGGCTGGATCTGGACCTCGACGGCGACCGACTTCTGGCCTTCGGGCACGCCGGCGCCCTGGTAGACGTCGAAGACCCTGGCGGCGGCGATCAGGGTCTTGTCGGCGCCCGCGACGGCGCGGACGAGGTCGCCCGCGGGCCGGTCGGCGTCGACCAGGAAGGCGAAGTCGCGGCCGAGCGGCATCAGCGCCGACAGCCCGGGCGCCGGCCGGGTCTTGCCCTTCCGGCGCGGCTCGGGAATGGCCTCGATCCACACCTCGAAGCCGAACACCGGCCCCTCGACGTCCAGCGCCCTGAGCGCGGCCGGGTGCAGTTCGCCGAACTCGGCGATCACCGCCTTGGGGCCCAGCTGCAGGCGGGCCGAGCGGCCCGGATGCCACCAGGGCGAGGCCTGGCCCTGCGCCGTCTGCAGCGAGGCGACGGGCGCGCCCAGCTCCTCCAGCAGCGCCGCCAGGTCGGCCTTGAGGCTGTAGAGGTCGTCGCCCGGCCGGCCGTCCCAGGCGCGCGGGCCGCGCGGGGCCAGGACGGCGGCGATCGCCAGGCGCTGGTCCTGCGGCCGGTCGCCGGCGAACACCGGGCCGATCTCGAACAGGGCCGTGTCGGGGAAACCCCTGCGGGCGTTGCGGCCGGCCGCCGCGATGAGGTTGGGCAGGGCCGAGGGCCGCATGGTGTCCAGCTCGGACGACATGGGGTTGGCCAGCGTCAGCGCCGGATCGCCGCCGCCGAACAGCCTCGCCGTGGCGGCGGCCACGAACGACCAGGTCACCGCCTCGGCGTAGCCGGCGGCGGCCAGCGCCCGGCGCGCGGCGCGGGCGCGGGCCTGACGGGCGGTCAGCACCCCGCCGGCCGCGCGCGGCGTCTCCGGCAGGGCGGTGGCGGGCAGGGCGCCGTAGCCCTCGATGCGCGCGATCTCCTCGACCAGGTCGGCCTTGCCCTCGACGTCGCGTCGCCAGGTCGGCGGGAGCACGGTCCAGGGCGTCGTCGCGGTCTCCAGGCCGAAGCCCAGCCGGCGCAGGATCTCGGCCGAGCGCGCGGCCGGAACCTCCAGCCCCGACAGTCGCGCGACATAGGCCGGGTCGAAGGACATCGGGCCGGGTGCGGCGGGCGCCTGGCCGGCGACGAACACCTCCGACGGCTCGCCGCCGCACAGATCGAGGATCAGCCGCGTCGCCAGCTCCAGCCCCGGGACCACGAAGCCGGTGTCGGCGGTGCGGGCGAAGCGGTACTGGGCGTCGGAGGTGATGCCCGTGGCGCGCCCCGTCTGGGCCGTGCGGATCGGATCGAACCAGGCGCATTCGACGAAGACGTCGGTGGTCGCTTCCGAGCAGCCGGTGGACTCCCCGCCCATGACCCCGCCGATCCCGATCGGCCGCTCGCCGTCGGCGTCGGCGATGACGCTCATCTCCGGGGTCAGGTCGTAGGTCTTGCCGTCGAGGGCGATCAGATGCTCGTCGCCGTTGACGCCGTGGCGGCCGAGCCGCGCCTCGATGGTCGTCCCGACCAGCAGGCCGGCGTCATAGACGTGCAGCGGCCGGGCGCGGTCGTGCGTGATCAGGTTGGTGATGTCGACCAGGGTGTTGATGGGTCTGAGGCCGACGGACTTCAGCCGCGCCTGCAGCCAGGCCGGGGAGGGACCATTCCTGACCCCGCGGATCAGCCGGCCGGCGAACACCGGGCAGGCCTCGCCGTCGACCTTGATGGCGATGGGACAGGGGAAGCGGCCGGGAACCGGCGCGACGGAAAGGTCCTTCAGCGTCCCCAGTCCGGCGGCGGCCAGGTCGCGGGCGATGCCGGCGACGCCCAGCCAGTCGGGCCGGTTGGGGGTGACCTCGAAGTCGACGACGCCTTCCAGGCCCAGCGCTGCGGCGGCCGGCGCGCCGACGGGGAGGGTGTCCGGCAGCTCGATGATGCCGTCGCTCTCCTCGGCGGTCTCAAGCTCGGCGGCCGAGCACAGCATGCCGTTGGAGACGACGCCGCGCACCGGCCGCGGCTCCAGGGTGACGCCGCTGCCGGGGATGTAGGTCCCGATCGGGGCGTAGACGGTGGTCAGGCCGGGCCGCGCGTTGGGGGCGCCGCAGACGATCTCCAGCCGGCCGTCCTTGGTGTCGACCTGGCAGACCCGCAGGCGGTCGGCGTTGGGATGCTGCACGGCCTCGACGATCCTGGCCACGCTGAAGGCGGCGAGCTTCGCCGCCGGATCCTCGACATGCTCGACCTCGAGGCCGGCCATGGTCATGGCCTCGACCACCTCGGCGAGGCTCGCCGTGGTGTCGAGATGCTCCTTGAGCCAGGAGAGGGTGAACTTCATCAGTTTCGGTCGAGCTTGAGGATCTGCTGCAGGAAGTCTTCCGGCCCGGTGAAGCCGGTGGCGAAGAAGGAGCAGCCCTCGAACCGGCAGTTGCGGAACGGCAGGGCGCCGACGACGCCCTTGCGCGATTCCGTGCGCCAGACGATGCGGCCGATGTCGTCGCCGGGATAGCCGAAGTCGGTCCGCACGAACTGGCAGCCGCTCAGGATGGCGATCACCGCCGGCCCTTCCAGCCGGCAGTCGACGAAGGCGCGGTCCTCGATGACCGGCGACCCGGACCGGGCGGCGGCCTCGAACAGGTCGAACAGGCGCATGGCCTCGCCCTTGAAGGCCTTGGCGTTCAGATCCTCGGCCAGCCGCCAGGGCGCGTTCTTGTAGTTCATCATCAGCTCAGTCCCGTGGCGGGGTTGGGGGCGGCGAAGGCCGAGAAGCCGTAGTGGCCGAGCCAGCGCGTGTCGCTCTCGAACATGTCGCGCAGGTCGGGGATGCCGTACTTCAGCATGCCCAGCCGGTCGACGCCGAAGCCGAAGGCGAAGCCCTGCCATTCGTCCGGGTCGAGGCCGCAGTTGCGCAGCACGTTGGGGTGCACCATCCCGCAGCCGACCACCTCCAGCCAGTCGCTGCCGGTCCCGATCCGGATCTCGCCGCCGGAGCGGTCGCAGCCGATGTCCATCTCGGCGCTGGGCTCGGTGAAGGGGAAGTGGTGCGGCCGGAAGCGGCTGACGACGCCCTCCACCTCGAAGAAGCGGGCGACGAAGGTCTCCAACGTCCACTTCAGGTGGCCCATGTGGATGCCCTTGTCGATCACCAGGCCTTCCATCTGGTGGAACATCGGGGTGTGGGTGGCGTCGCTGTCGCAGCGGTAGGTGCGGCCGGGCACGACGATGCGGATCGGCGGCTCCATGGCGCCGGCGATCCAGGGGGCGGGCGGCGGCTGGTTGGAGCGCTGCATGGCCCGCACCTGCACAGGGCTGGTGTGGGTGCGCAGCAGCTTGCGCTCGCCGTCGGGGCCGGGATTGAAGAAGAAGGTGTCGTGCATCTCCCGCGCCGGATGCTTCTCGGGGAAGTTCAGGGCGGTGAAATTGTTGTGGTCGGTCTCGATGTCCGGCCCCTCGGCGACCTGGAAGCCAAGCTCGGCGAAGATGGCGATCATCTCGTCCATCACCTGCATGGTCGGATGCACCGAGCCCTTGCGGCGGTGCGGCGCGGGCAGGGTCAGGTCGAGGGTCTCGCGGGCCAGCCGGGCGTCGAGCTCGGCGGCCTCCAGCGCCGCCCGGCGCTCGGCGATGGCGGCGGCGATCCGGTCGCGCAGGCCGTTGATGGCCGGCCCGGCCTGGCGGCGCTCGTCGGGGCTCATGGCGCCCAGGGTCTTGAGCAGGCCCGAGATCGAGCCCGACTTGCCGAGCGCGGCGACGCGGATCGCCTCCAGCGCGGCGACGTCCGCGGCCCCGGCGATCTGCGCCGCGAGTTCGGCTTCGAGGGTGGCAAGGTCGGTCATGGCGGTCGTGGTCTATGCGGTTTCGGTGTCTGCTGAAACCCTCTCCCCTTGCGGGAGAGGGTGGCCTGCAACGCAGGCCGGGTGAGGGGGTGTCAGCGCCGCGGAGCCCCCTCATCCGGCCCTTCGGGCTGCGTTCTCCCGCGAGGGGAGAAGGACCGGACAGAAAAAAGCCCCCCGGCTCGCACCGGAGGGCTCTTCAAACTCGAGGGGCGTCGGAACGTCCCAGGACCTCAAGCCAGCGCGGCGCGAACCTTGTCGGCGATGGCCTTGAACGCGGCGGGGTCCTGACCGGCGATGTCCGCCAGGACCTTGCGGTCGATCTCGACCCCGGCCTCGTCAAGGCCGTGGATAAACTGCGAGTAGGTGAAGCCTTCCAGGCGCGCCGCGGCGTTGATGCGCTGGATCCACAGGCTGCGGAAGTTGCGCTTGCGGACCTTGCGGTCGCGGTAGGCGTACTGTCCGGCCTTGTCCACCGCGGCCTTGGCGGCGCGGATGGTGTTCTTGCGGCGGCCGAAGAAGCCCTTGGCCTGCTCGAGAACCTTCTTGTGCTTGGCGTGGGCGACGACGCCCCGTTTGACGCGAGCCATGTGTCAGCGCTCCTCTTACAGGCCGTAGGGCAGGTAGGTCTTGATGATCTTGGCGTCGGCCTCGCTCATCACCTTCGTGCCGCGCTGCTGGCGGATGTACTTGCCGTTGTGGCTGATCAGGCGGTGGCGTTTGCCGGCGACGCCCGCCTTCAGCTTCCCGGTCGCCGTCATCTTGAAGCGCTTCTTGGCGCCCGACTTGGTCTTCAGTTTCGGCATTTTGCTCTCTTCAGGTCGCAGTCAGGAACCGCCAAGGCATGCCATTTGGCCCGGCGGCTCGGGAAAGGCGGGGCTAATACGCGAATGCGGGCGCGTGAGCAACCCCGACCCCAACGCCGTCATGGCCCGACTTGTTCGGGCCACCCAAGCCTGGTGAGCGAGACGGATAGGTCGCGACCGTTCTGAAAGCCTGTGTTCTTGGGTGGCCCGGACAAGCCGGGCCATGACGATATCAGGCGCTTCTCCGCACCGCCTTGCTCACCTGCCAGGCCATGAACAGGGCCGGAACGCACAGGCCGGCCGCCGCGGCGAACGGGGCCCCGGGGCCGAAACCGGCGAACAGCGGCGCGGCCATCAGCGGGCCGATGATCCGCGCCAGCGCCCCGGCGGCGGTGTTGAGGCCCATCATCTCCCCCTGCCGGTCGGCCGGGACCGACCTGGAGATGGTCGCCCCGATGCTCGGATAGGTCAGCGAGTTGCCCAGCGCCACGGTCATCATCCCGGCCACGGCCATCGGCCAGGCCTGCACCAGCGGCTGGCTGGCGAAACCGAGCATGATCAGGGTCAGGCCGATCATCATCGTCCGCGTCTCGCCGATGCGGCGGGCCAGGAAGCCGGTCAACAGGCCCTGGGCGAACACGGCGGTGATGGCGATGGCGAAGAAGCAGAAGCCGACCTCGCGGACTCCCCAGCCGAACCGCGCCTGCGCCCACAGGCCGAAGGTGGCCTCCATGCCCGCGAACCCGGCCATGGAGATCAGCGTCACGCAGAGGGTCCGCCAGACGACGGGGCGGGCGAGGGCCTCGCCCAGGCCCTCCAGCCGACCCCGCCGGGGGCCGTCCGCGTGGGCGTGGCGCGTCTCGCGCACGAACAGGACGATGCCGGTTCCCGCCGCCAGGGCCAGGCCCGCGGCGAGCAGCAGCGGCGGCCGGAAGCCGGCCGCGCCCAGCTCCTCCCGCGCCAGCAGGCCGCCGATCGTCGGGCCGGTCAGGAAGCCCATGCTGAAGGCCGCCCCCATCAGCCCCAGCCGTCCCGCCCGCCGGTCGGGCGGGGTGACGTCGGCCATGTAGCCCTGGATGGTCGAGATGTTGCCGGTCAGCACCCCGCCCGCCAGCCGGATGGCGCAGGCGACCCACAGGTTGGGCGCGAAGGCCAGGGCCAGGTAGGTCAGGGCGTTGCCGAAGATGGTCATCATCAGCACCGGCCGCCGCCCGATCCGGTCCGACAGCCGGCCCCACAGCGGCTCGGCGAAGAAGTTCCCCGCCGAATAGGCCGCGAACAGCACGAACACCTGCCAGTCCGGCGCCCCGAACGACTTGGCGTAGAACGGCAGCAGCGGAATGATCACCCCGAAGCCGGCGATGTTCACGAACACCACCGCGAGCAGCACATAGAGCGCCCGGCTGTCGCCTTGCTGGGGCGCCTGGAGAGATGCGGGGTCCGTCGACATGAGGCGGCGGGTCTACACCACCGAGCGGGGACATGCACATCCGTGTCCCTTCTCCTGGAAGGAGAAAGTGGGCCGCGAAGGGGCTCGGATGAGGATTGCGCCGGCGCCGGGCTCCCTCATCCGTCGGACTTCGCCCGCCACCTTCTCCCGCCGGGGGAAGGGCGCCAAAAACAATACGTCCCGGCGCTCACCCCGGCGGGTTGTGCGTCATCACGAAGTCCAGCGAGGCGCGCAGCATGGCGACGCGGGTCGTCTCGCCCGAGAGCCAGTGATCCTCGCCGTCAAGCAGCAGCAGCTCGACCGGCTTGCCCGCCCGTTTCAGCGCCCGCTCCATCGCGCGGCTCTGGTCCGCCTGGATGGCGCTGTCATCGACGCCGTGGATCAGCAGCACCGGCGCGTCGGCCCGCGAGGCCTGCTTCACCGGCGAAATGGCGGACAGATCGGCCCCCGGCCTGTCCGCGCCCATGTAGGCGCGCCAGTAGCGGGTGTTGGCGTTGCGCCCGCCGGCATAGATCGCCTCGGTATTCAGCATCGTCTGCGGGTCGGAGATCGGCGCCCCGGCCACGGCGCAGCGATACAGCCCCTGCTGGATCGTGACCCCCGCCAGGGCCGCGTAGCCGCCATAGCCCCAGCCGGCGATGCAGGCCCGCTTCGGATCGACGACGCCCGCCGCCGCCAGCGCCGCGAGTCCGTCGGAGACATCGGTCTGCATCTTGCGGCCCCACTCGCCGAAGCCCCTGTCGCGGAAAGCCTTGCCATAGCCGCTGGCGCCGCGGGCGTTGGGCTGGAACACCGCATAGCCGCGCGCGGCGAAGGCCTGCGCCCGCCAGTCGAAGTCGAGTTCGCTGCGCCCGCCGGGGCCGCCGTTGATCATCACCACCACCGGCAGGCCCCGCGGCTCGCGCCCCGGCGGCAGCGTCAGCACCCCGTCGAGCGCCAGCCCGTCCCCGGCCGTGTAGGCGAAACGCCGCGACGCCCCGATCGCGGCGGCGGGGATGCGCGGATAGGCCTCGCCCAGCGGATCGATCTTCAGCGCCTTGACGTCGACCAGCCAGTAGGAGCCGGCGTCGCCCGCCCCCTCGGTGAACAGCACCAGCCGGTCGCGCGCCGTCGAGCTCGAGACCACCCAGGGGCGCTTGCCGGCGAAGGCGCGGCCGATCTTGTCCAGCACCGCCTGCTGGGCGGGGTCGAAGAGCACGGTGCGGCGTTGGTCGCCGGCCACGGTGTACCCGATCATCTGGCGCGTCGCCCGGTCGAAGGACACCGACAGCAGGTCGAGGTCGGGAGCGATGGTCTCGCCGGGACTCCCGTCCGCCAGCGACACCTCCCTCACGCCCCGCCGGCCGGTCTCGGGCCAGGTCGACAGCAGGAAGGTGTCGCGGGTGCGGCCCAGCCCGATCAGCCCCGCCTCGGCGAACATGTCCTGACCGCTGGCCAACACCTGGGCGCCGGTCCCGGCGGTCACCTTCCAGGCGCCGGTGCGGTCATCGTAGGCCTGGCGCGCCGCCACCCTGTCGCCGTCCAGCAACCAGTCGCTGGTCACCGTGTCGCCCCGGTTCAGAAGCGTGACGTCGGCGGACTCCAGGTCGACGCTGAACAGGTCGGCGGCGTAATCGGCCGGCAGCATCTGGCCGCGTTGCAGCGACCGGGTCAGTTCGAGGGTGCTGAAGATGGCCAGCCACCGGCCCCCGACCTGCACGACGCCGTATTGTCCGAACACCGCGTCCCAGGTGCGGACGGTCTTGCCGAAGACCAGGCCGTTCTCGCCGGTCTCCAGGTCGATCTTGTAGGCCATCATCAGCACGACCGGCGGATAGTCCGGGTTCAGCTTGCGCGTGACGGTCAGGGTGAAGATGACGAACCGCTCGCCGGCCCAGTAGACGTCGCGCAGCCGCGCGTTCTCCAGGGGCATGACCGCCAGCGGCTTGCCGGCCACCGTGCGGACGAACAGCTTGCGGCCCTCGCCGTCGGTGGCGACGAAGGCCAGCCGCTCCCCGGAGGGCGACAGGGTCACATCGGTTATGGCCGGCAGGCGGCCATAGGCCTCGACCGGCGGCGGCTCCGCGGCGGCGGCGGCGCGCGGCCCGGCCAGAAGCAGGCCCGAGGCGAGCAGCGCCCGCCGCGCGATCCGGATAGACATGAAAAACCGCCCCCGACTGATATCCCCGCCGCGAGCATGCGGAGGGAATGCGGAGGCGGTCAAGCCGTGCGTCAGTCCCGCCCGCTACCGGGGGGCGAGGATCATGATCATCTGGCGGCCTTCCATGCGGGGCTCGTACTCGACCTTGGCCACCGGCTCGAAGTCGCTCTTCACCTGCTGGAGCAGCTTCATGCCCAGTTCCGGGTGCGCCATCTCGCGGCCGCGGAAACGCAGGGTGACCTTCACCTTGTCGCCCTCGTCGAAGAAGCGGTGCATCGCCTTGGCTTTGACGTCGTAGTCGTGCTTGTCGATGTTGGGGCGGAGCTTGATCTCCTTGATCTCCACCACCTTCTGCCGCTTGCGCGCCTCGTTCTTCTTCTTCTGCTCCTGGAACTTGAACTTGCCGTAGTCCAGGATCTTGCACACCGGCGGTTCGGCGTTGGGAACGATCTCGACCAGGTCCAGGCCGGCTTCCTCGGCGGCCTCGAGGGCGGCGGAGGTCGGCATCTCGCCCTGCTTCTCGCCATGCTGATCGATCAGCAGGACGCGCGGGGCGCGGATCTCGTCGTTCATGCGCGGCCCGTCCTTGACGGGCGGCGTGTTGTTGGGGCGGCGAATAGGCGATGCTCCGGAAGCTGTTTGCACACAAAGACCCCGGGCCGCGAAGCGTTCCGGGTGTCGGGAGCGATATATGACCGTCGCCCCCGCCGCGATCAAGCGCGCCGGCGCCACACAGGGCGGCGAACATCACATCCGCGGGACGAGGGCCCGTCGCGGACGGCGGGCGAGGAACCCCGCGGGACCTGCCCGGTTCTGATGGCGGGCGGCCGCCGGCGAGGCGGCGAACCATCGCACAGGGAGCAGCACCATGCCCAACCAGCGGCGGAACCGCGACGAGCGGCGGTTCGAGGACGATCGTGGAACCGACTACGGCGCGCGCCGCGCCGAGGATTACGGCTCCAACCTCACCGGCAACCCCCGGGTCGGCGACTACGGCCCGGGCTACGACTACGGCCAGGCCGACTACGACTACGGCGGGCGGCGCCTCTACGGCCAGGGGCCCTACACCCCCTACGGCTATCGCGGCGAGACCGAGGGGCGGGCGACCACCCGCCGCTACGGGGCCGGCGACGACGGGCTGCGGGACTGGGGCCGCCGCCCGCCCGAGGGCCGCAGCTTCGGCGAGCATCGCGGGCGCGGACCGCAGGGATATCGGCGGTCGGACGCGCGCATCGCCGAGGACATCAACGAGCGGCTGACCGACGACGACTGGCTGGACGCCAGCAACATCACGGTGACGGTGGCCGACGGCGAGGTGACCCTGGCCGGCCACGTCGACAGCCGGCGCGACAAGCGCCGGGCCGAGGACATCGCCGAGTCGGTCAGCGGCGTCGGCGACGTGCAGAACACCCTGCGCATCCAGCGGTCCGGCGGCCAGACCGACCGGCCCGCCGGCGAGGCCGCGGAGAGAGGGTAGCGGTCCGGGCCGCCGCCGGGCCCGCGCCCTACCGCGGCAGCAGCGACCAGGCCGCGGTCGCCACGGTGCCGACGTCGAGGTCGGCCAGCGTCGGGGCCTGGACCACGGCGACGTGGCCGCGCGGGGCGCTGAGCATGGTGTCGGCGGTGGAGTCGACCAGGGTGATCGTCGGCGCCCCGGCGGCGGCGATCAGGTGCATGGGGCCGGTGTTGTTGCCCACGGCCAGCACCGCCCGGGCGCCCAGCACGGCGATCTGGGCGAAGTCGGTGCGGCCGGTCAGGTCGCGGGCCTGGCCGACGGTCTTCTGGATGGCGCGGGCCATGGCGCTTTCCTGCGGCCCGCCGATGATCACGATGTCGTAGCCCTGGGCCTTCAGCCGCCCGGCCAGTTCGGCGTAGCGCTCGACCGGCCAGCGCTTCTCGGGCTTGTTCTCGCCGCCGCCGGGGACCAGCAGCACGAAGGGCCTGGGCGCGGCGGCGCCGGGCACGGGCCGGGGCTCGGGCGCGCGCCTCAGGATCCAGCTGAGGTCGGGGGCCGGCGCCTCGCCCGGCGCGATCGGCGCGTCCGGCCAGACGCCGGCGACCTGCAGCTGTTCGGCGTGGCGCTCCAGGGTGTGCATGCGCACCCGCCCGGGGTTGCCGTGGCGCAGCCGGGCGCCGCGCGCCGCGCCGGACCACTCCGGCGGGAAGGGCCGCAGCAGATGGAACAGGAACTTGCTCGCGCCCGAGCTTTCCAGGTCGTAGACCCGGTCGAACCTCGCCTGCCGCACCTGGCCGCGCAGGGCCAGCCACTCGCCGGGACCGCCCGGCCGGGCGGTGGTCCAGACGTCGTTGAAATAGGGGCTGGCCTTCGCCAGGGCCTCGAACTGCGGCACGGTCAACAGGGTGATCCGCGCGTGCGGATGGGCCTGGCGGATCTTCTTCATCGCCGCCAGCGACAGCACGAACTCGGCGATCGAGCCCGCCTGGACGACCAGCACCCGTTTGATCTCGCGCGTCACCGCCGCTCTCCCGGCCCGCGTTCCCCCAGAACGCGGGCGTAGACCTCGAGCGTGGCCTCGCACATGGCGTCGACGGAGTATAGCCGTCTCGCGCGGGAGGCGGCGGCGCGGGCCATGGCCCGGCGGGCCGCGGCGCCGATGTCGACGGCGTGGGCCATGGCCCCGGCCCAGGCGGCGGCGTCGCCCGGCGGGACGCGCCAGCCGGTCTCGCCCTGCAGCACCGTCTCGCGCACGGCCCCGTGGTCGGCGACGATCACCGTGCGTTCCATCACCTGCGGCTCGACGGCGGCGCGGCCGAAGGATTCGGGCACCGTGGTGGGCAGCAGGGCGACGTCGCAGGCGCGGTAGGCGGCCGGCATGTCGTCGCAGTGGCCGACCAGCCGCACGATGTCGGAAAGACCGGCGCTGGCGATGGCGGTCTCCAGTTCGCGCCGGTAGTCGACCCGGCCCTGGTCGTCGCCGGCGAAGACGACGGCGAAGTCCTCCCGGCCCTCGGCCCTCAGGCGCGCCGCGGCGGCGATGATCGTCAGGTGGCCCTTGATCCGCGTCAGCCGCCCGGCCAGCAGGAACAGCGTGCGGCCCTTCGGCACGCCCCAGGCGGCGCGCAGGGCGGCGGCCCGCGCGGGGGCGACCTTGCGCGGGTCGAAGCGGACAAGGTCCACCCCCCGCGGGATGGTCACGATCCGGCCCGGATCGACGCCGTGTTCGGCCAGGACATGGTCGCGGGTGAACTCGGAGTTGGCGATGACCCGCGCGCCGCGCGTCATCACCGCGTTGTACCAGCGCTTGAGCGGGTTCGAGGCGTGGTAGACCCCGTGGTAGGTGGCCACGAACGGCACGCCGGTCGCGTCGGCGGCCCACAGGGCGCTGAACGCCGGCGCCCGCGAGCGGGCGTGGACCAGGCTCACCTTCTCGCTGCGGATGACCTCGATCAGCCGCGCGGCGTTGCCGAGCATGACCAGCGGGTTCTTCGACTGCACCGGCAGCTGGATCAGCCGCCCGCCGTCGGCCTCCAGCCGTGTCGTCATCCGGCCGCCGCGCGCGGCGACCAGCGCCCGGCCGCCGGCGGCGATCGTCGCCCGGGCGATGTCGATGGTCGACTGCTCGGCCCCGCCCGTCTCGAGTTCGGGGATCACCTGCAGCAGCGTGAAATCGGCGGGGAGGACGGACACAATGCCGACATAACGCAATCTCTCCCCTGCCGTCATGGCCCGCCCCGGATTTAATCCGGGGTCGGGCCACCCAGGCCTGGTGAGTCGTCCGGCAAGGCAATGGTCTTGGGCGGCCCGGACGAGCCGGGCCATGACGGAGATTGGGATGACTGAATCCCGTGGTTTCCTCGATCGCGGCGACGGCGAGCGGCTGGCGTGGCGCAGGGTCGACGGCCGGGGCCCGACCGTGGTCTGGCTGGGCGGCTTCATGTCGGACATGGCCGGGACCAAGGCCCAGGCCCTGGCCGACTGGGCGGCGGCCGAGGGCCGCGCCTTCCTGCGCTTCGACTACCTGGGGCACGGCGAATCGAGCGGCGACTTCCGCCGGGGGACGATCACCCGCTGGCGCGAGGACAGCCTGGCGGCCATCGCCGCCCTCGCCGAGGGGCCTCTGGTGCTGGTCGGCTCGTCGATGGGCGGCTGGCTCGCCTGCCTGGTCGCCGCCGAGATCCCCGACCGCCTGCGCGCCCTGGTGCTGGTCGCGCCCGCCGCCGACTTCACCGAGAAGCTGATGAAGCCCGGCTTCCCGCCCGAGGCGCACGCGGCCCTGGCCCGCGACGGCGAATGGATCCGCCCCTCGCTCTACGAGCCCGGCGGCTATCCGATCACCCGCGCCCTCATCGAGGACGGCGCCCGATGGTCGATCCTGGATTCGCCGGTCCCCGTCGAGGTTCCGGTCCGCATCCTGCAGGGCCGCGAGGACCCGGACGTACCCTGGCTCCACGCGCTGGAGCTGGCCAACCGCCTCAAGACCGACGACGTGGTCTTCACCCTCGTCAAGGACGGCGACCATCGCCTGAGCCGCCCCCAGGACATCGCCCGGCTGATCGCGGCGGTGGAGGAGGTCCTTCCCGCGTAGTCGGGGAGGGGGGCGCCAAAGGCCGCGGAGGCGGCGAAGCGGGCGACGGCGGGCCCGCCCCCTCGGTCAGGCCCGGCTCTCGGCGGCGTGGATCGCCGCCAGCCCCTCGCGGTAGGTCGGATAGGCCGGCCGCCAGCCGAGTTCGGCCTTGGCGAGCGCGTTGGAGACCCGCTTGTTCTCGCTCCAGAAGCGGCGGGCGGCGGGGGCGAGATCGGCGTCCTCGAAGGCGACCTCCGGCGGCGGCGGCGCGCCGAGCAGGCGGGCCGCCTCCCGGTTGACCCGGTGCGACGGGGCCGGCTCGTCGTCGCAGAGATTGTAGACCGCCCCCGCCCGCGGCCGGGCGATCGAGGCGGCGAGGCCGGCGGCGATGTCCTCGACGTGCACGCGGCTGAACACCTGGCCGGGCCGCACGATGCTGCGCGCCCCGGCCTCGCGCACCCGGTCCAGGGCCGAGCGGCCGGGGCCGTAGATGCCCGGCAGGCGGAAGACCTGCACGGTCAGGCCCATGCCGCGGCCGACCTCGAGCCAGTCGCGCTCGGCGGCCACGCGGCGGGCCGCCTCGACGGAGCGCGCGGCCAGCGGGCTCGCCTCCCAGGCCCAGCGCCCCTCGCGGTCGCCGTAGACGCCGGTGGTGGAGAGATAGCCGATCCAGTCGGGGAAGGCGTTCGCGCGGGCGATGGCCGGGACCAGCGCCCTCAGGCCCGGGCAGCCGCGATCGTCGGGCGGGGCGGTGACCAGCAGGGCGTTCATGGCGGGCGCGGCGACCAGGGCGGCTTCGTCCGCCGCCTCCAGCGGCGTGACGCCCAGGGCCCGGGCCTGTGCGGCCGCCTCGGCCGAACGCACCGCCGCCCAGGCCCGCCAGCCCTGCGCCTGCATCCGGCGGGCGACGGCCCGTCCCGTGAAGCCGAGGCCGAAGACGAGAAGGTTCGGCAAACCGGCGGCGAAATGGGGGGACAGCTTACTCATTTCCGCGAGCGGCGCGGCGACCACGCAGGAAATGAGTAAGCTGTCCCCCCATTTCCTGTCCCCCCATGTCCTACAGCAGCGCCTCGATCGCCCGGCGCGCGGCGTCCGCCAGGTCGGGCCGCTTGAGCGCGAAGGCCACATTGGCCCGCAGCAACCCGATCTTGTCGCCGCAGTCGTAGGTGACGCCCTCGTACTCCAGGGCGTGGAAGCCCTCGATGGCCATCAGCCGGGCCATGGCGTCGGTCAGCTGGATCTCGCCGCCGGCGCCCTTCTGCTGTTCGGCGAGCAGTTTGAAGATCTCGGGCTGTAGGATGTAGCGGCCGGAGATGAACAGGTTCGAGGGTTCGGTCCCCGGGGCGGGCTTCTCGACCATCCCGGTCATGCGGTTCAGCCGTCCGGCCTGGCCGTCGAGGGCGACGATGCCGTACTTGTGGGCCTCGCCCGGCGGGCAGGGCTCGACCACCACCAGGTTGCCGCCGACCTTGTCATAGGCGTCGACGGCCTGCTTCAGGGCCGGAACCGGCGCGTCCATCAGCATGTCGGGCAGCATGACGGCGAACGGCTCGTCGCCGATGACGTCGCGGGCGCACCAGACCGCGTGGCCCAGGCCCAGCGGGGCCATCTGGCGCACGAAGCTCATCTCGCCCGGCCGGGGCAGCTCGCCGCGCAGGTCGGCCAGCATCTCGGTCTTGCCCTTGGCCTCGAGCTGGGCCTCCAGCTCGGGGTGGTGGTCGAAATAGTCCTCGATCGCCTCCTTGCCGCGGCCGGTGACGAACACGAAGTGCTCGATCCCGGCGGCCCGGCCCTCGGCCACGATGTAGCTGAGGATCGGCCGGTCGACGACGTTGAGCATCTCCTTGGGCGTGTTCTTGGCGCCGGGGAGAACGCGGGTGCCCAGGCCCGCGACGGGCAGGACGGCTTTGCGCACGGGTCTCATGGGCCGGGAGGTAGCCGAGCCGGTCCGACAAATCCAGCGCGGAACCGGCGACGGCGGGACGGGTTTCGCCGGACGGGGAGACTGGAGCACGACCGATGACGAGGATCGCCCTTCCGCTGCTGGCCGCCGGGGCGCTGGCGCTCGCCGCCTGCGCCAGGGACCGGGCGGAACCCGCCGCCGCCGCGACCGAGGCGGCCGCGCCCGCCGCGGCTGTCGCGCCGGCGACGCCGGCCGGACCTCCGCCGCCCGCCGGCGAGAGCATCCCGCAGAACCCGCCGACCGACTCGCCGCCGGGCGATCCGGTGACCCCGCCCTCGCCCTCGGAATCCGCCCCGCCGCAACCGGAGTAGCGGGGACATGCACTTCAGTGCGTGTCCCTCGCCCCTTCATGTCCCCGGCCCCTACTCCACCGTCACCGACTTCGCGAGATTGCGCGGCTGGTCGACGTCGGCGCCCTTCAACACGGCCACATGATAGGCCAGCAGCTGGATCGGGGCCGACATCACCAGCGGCGAGATCAGCGGGTCGCTGGCCGGCGCCGTCATGACCACCTTGGCCCCTTCGGGCGCGTGCTTCGCCCCTTCCGGGTCGGTGATGAACACCACCTGGCCGCCGCGGGCCATGACCTCGCTCATGTTCGAGGCCGACTTCTCGTAATAGCTGTCGTAGGGTGCCAGGATGATGATCGGCGTGTGCTCGTCGACCAGAGCGATCGGTCCGTGCTTCAGCTCGCCGGCGGCGTAGCCCTCGGCGTGGATGTAGCTGATTTCCTTGAGTTTCAGGGCCCCTTCCAGGGCCAGGGCCGACATCGGGCCGCGGCCGAGGTAGAGCACGTCGCGGGCCTTGGCGATGTCCACGGCGATGGCGCGGACGGCGTCCTCCAGCCCGATCGACTCGGCGATCAGGCGCGGCGCTTCCAGCAGCACGCGGACCAGCCGCTGCTCCTCGGCGGCGTCGATCCGGCCCCGCGCCCGGGCGGCGGCCACCGCGATCGCGGTCAGCACGCTGACCTGGGCGGTGAAGGCCTTGGTCGAGGCGACGCCGATCTCCGGCCCGCAATGGATTGGCCAGACCACGTCGACCTCGCGGGCCATGGTCGACTCCTGGGCGTTGACCACGGCGGCGGTCTTCATGCCCCTGGCCTGGCAGTGGCGCAGGGCGGCCAGGGTGTCGGCGGTCTCGCCGGACTGCGACATGGCGATCGCCAGGGCGCCCGGCCGCAGCGCCGGCTCGCGATAGCGGAACTCGCTGGCGATCTCCACGTCCACCGGCAGGTCGGCCAGCCGCTCGATCAGGTACTTGCCCAGCACGCCGGCGATATAGCTGGTGCCGCAGGCGACGATCTGGATCCGCTCCAGCGCCCCGAAGTCGATGTCGCCGGGCACGGCGGTGCTGCCGGCGACGGCGTCCACATAGCCCGAGATGGTGTGCTGGCACCCTTCCGGCTGGTCGTGGATCTCCTTCTCCATGAAGTGCCGGTAGTTGCCCTTCTCGACCAGGGCGGCGGAGGCGGAGACCACCTTCATCGGCCGCTCGACCGGCGTGCCGCTCTCGTCGAAGATCTCGGCCCGGTCGTGGTCGATGGCGACGTAGTCGCCTTCCTCCAGGTAGGTGACCCGGTTGGTGAAGGGGCCGACGGCCAGGGCGTCGCTGCCCAGGAACATCTCGCCGTCGCCGTCGCCGACGACCAGCGGGCTGCCCCGGCGGGCGCCCATGATGAAGTTGTCGTGGCCCTCGATCAGCACGGCCAGGGCGTAGGCGCCGCGCAACCGGTCGAGGGCCGACTTGAACGCCGCCAGCGGGGCCTGGCCCGCGTCCAGGTAGGAGTCGATCAGCTGGGCGACGACCTCGGTGTCGGTGTCGCTCTCGAAGACGCGGCCGGCGGCCTGCAGCTCGGCCTTCAGCTCGGCGAAGTTCTCGATGATGCCGTTGTGGACCAGCGTCACCCGCCCGCCGGTCTGCGGATGGGCGTTGCGTTCGGACGGCGCCCCGTGGGTGGCCCAGCGGGTGTGGCCGATGCCGACGGTGGCCGCCATCGGCCGCGCCTCGAGCACGGCCTCGAGCGCGCGGATCTTGCCCTGGGCCCGGCGGCGGTCGACCTTGCCGTCCTTCTGCACGGCCACGCCGGCCGAGTCATAGCCGCGGTACTCCAGCCGCTTCAGGCTCGCGATGACGCGGTCGGTGACAGGGGCGTTTCCCACGATGCCGATGATGCCGCACATGCCGGTTTCGCCGTCTCCGTCTCAAACAGGAATTGCCAGGACCGATCGATCCCGAGGGCGCGTTTATCATCGGCTGACGAACTGGCGGCATAAAACTGCGTTGCACGATGTTGCGTGAAGCGTCTTTCTGCTCTGGCCGCGCCGCCGGAGGGAGTAGAAGATCGCGTTCGCCGGACATCCCCGCGGGAGGGCTGAATGAGCAAGCGCAAGTACTTCGGCACCGACGGCATCCGGGGCCAGGCCAACAGCCACCCGATGACGGCGGAGGTGGCGCTGCGCGTCGGCCTGGCCGCCGGCAAGCTGTTCCGCCGCAACCACGGCCGGCGGCATCTGGTGGTGATCGGCAAGGACACCCGCCTGTCGGGCTACATGATCGAGCCGGCCCTGGTCGCCGGCTTCACCAGCATGGGCATGGACGTGCGCCTGTTCGGGCCGCTGCCGACGCCCGCGGTGGCGATGATGACCCGCTCGATGCGGGCCGATCTGGGGGTGATGATCAGCGCCTCGCACAACGCCTTCACCGACAACGGCATCAAGCTGTTCGGCCCGGACGGCTACAAGCTCAGCGACGCGCGCGAGGCCGAGATCGAGGCCCACATGGACGAGGGCCTGCAGGAGGGCCTCGCCGCCGCCGACGGCCTAGGCCGGGTGCAGCGCGTCGACGACGCCCAGGCCCGCTACGTGGAGATCGCCAAGGCCACCTTCCCGCGCCACCTGAACCTGAACGGCCTGCGAGTGGTCATCGACTGCGCCAACGGCGCCGCCTACAAGGTCGCCCCCGCCGTGCTCTACGAGCTGGGGGCCGAGGTGATCCCGGTCGGGGTCGGGCCCAACGGCTTCAACATCAACGCCGAGTGCGGCTCGACCCATCCCGAGACGATGCGCGCGGCGGTGCGCGAGTACCGCGCCGACATCGGCGTGGCGCTGGACGGCGACGCCGACCGGGTCGCGATCTGCGACGAGACGGGCGAGGTCGTCGACGGCGACCAGATCATGGCCATCATCGCCGGCGCCTGGGCGGCCGAGGAGCGGCTGAGCGGAGGCGGCGTGGTCGCCACGGTGATGTCGAACCTGGGCCTCGAGCGGTTCATGCAGGGCCGGGGGCTGAAGCTCGAGCGCACGCCCGTCGGCGACCGCTACGTCATGGAGCGGATGCGCGCCGGCGGCTTCAACCTGGGCGGCGAACAGTCGGGCCACGTGATCCTGTCGGACTTCTCGACCACCGGCGACGGGCTGATCGCGGCGCTTCAGGTCCTGGCGGTGCTGGTCCGCGCCGGCAAGCCGATGAGCGCGCTCGCCCGCCAGTTCGAGCCGGTGCCCCAGCGCCTGGAGAACGTCCGCTTCGCCAAGGGCGGCGAGCCGCTGAAGAGCGACCGGGTCAAGGCCGCCATCGTCGCCGCCGAGGAGAAGCTGAACGGCTCTGGCCGCGTGCTGGTCCGCGCCTCCGGCACCGAGCCCCTGATCCGCGTCATGGCCGAGGGCGACGACGAGGCCCTGGTCGCCGAACTGGTCCGCGAGATCGCCGGCGCGGTGAAGGCGGCGGCCTGATCCTTCCAGCCGCGGAGTTGCGCGAGCGGTCCTGAACGAACATGGTTCGCCCTCGAAACGGAGGCCGGACGTGACCCAGGAAACCATCTTTCTGCCGATGATCGCGCTGGCGGCGCTGACCTTCACGGTGCTGGGGCTGATCCCCCAGCGACGCTTCCGCTCGGTGTTCGCCAAGGAGACCACGCCGGACGACTACCGGCTCGGCGAAAGCGCCAACGTGCCGGGGCATGTCTCGATTCCGAACCGCAACTACATGAATCTGCTGGAGGTTCCGGCGCTGTTCTACGTGGTCTGCGGGGCGCTGTTCGTGACCGGCCTGGTGGACGCGCCCAGCCTCGGCCTGGCTTGGGCCTTCGTGGCGGCGCGCGCCGCGCACAGCCTGGTGCACGTCACCTACAACAGGGTGATCCACCGCTTGGTGCTGTTCGGCGCCGGCAACGTCATCCTGATGGCGCTGTGGCTCAGGTTCGCCATCCGCATCTGGCCCGCGGCGACGGGTTAGCGCCAACCGACATCCAGCGACATCTCTTCAATCCGCTCATCCCGGCGAATGCCGGGATCCATCCGCGTGATCTCCGTGTTGCCAGTTTGTTCTCAAGGCGGCGCACTCGAGCATGGCCTTCTATTGCTACATCGTGGCAAGCGGACAGAACGGGACGCTGTACATCGGCAGCACCGATAGCCTCGCCACTCGCATAGGCCAGCACAAGAACAAGATTTTCGCCGGCTTCACCGCGAAGTACGGCTGCGATCAGTTCGTCTGGTTCCGGGTCTTCGATACCCGGGAAGCGGCGTTCCGTTGTGAGCGACGGATGAAGGAGTGGCTCCGCTCCTGGAAGACTCTGGTGATCCAGGAGCTGAACCCGAACTGGCGGGACCTGTATTGGGAAGCCTGCGGCGTTGGGCCGCCGGGGCAGGTCGAAAATTTCCTGGCGACCCTGCCGGTCGGCGCGAAAGGCCAACCCCACACCATCAGCATTCACGCGGATGGGTCCCGGCATTCGCCGGGATGAGCGGTAGAAGGTGGAGCTTTGGGTGACGGAAGCCTACGCCTCCAGCGCCAGCAGGGCGAACGAGGCCAGCCAGTGCTCGCCCATGTAGTCGCCGGTGACGTGAGGCAGGGCGCTGGCGAGATGGGCCCCGGCGGTCTCGCGGGCCACGGCGGCGGCGGGGTCGTCTTCCGCCAGCGCCGAGGCGATTCCCCGCCAGCACCAGGCGCGGCTGAGGTTCAGGCCGTCGAGGTGGGCGATCTTGCCGTCGCCGCGGTCGCTGACGGTGGCGGGCGTGAACAGGGTCGCGGGCCGGCGGTCGCGGACGCGGGGCAGGAAGGCCCCGAACCAGCCGCGGAACTCCGCCTCGGGCAGCATGCGGCGCAGGCATTCGGCGACCATCAGGGCGGGCGAGAGGAACTCGTCGCCGCTGGGCTCCCAGGCCTGGCAGTCCCGGTCGTCACGGTGCCAGCCCAGCGCCGTCCGTCGCGCCAGCGCGGCCAGGTCCGGGTCCTCGCAGGCCTCGGCGTAGTCCATGGCCAGACGCAGGGCGAAGGCGGTGTTGGAATGCACCCCCGCCCGCAGCGGATAGGTGGCCTTGGGCAGGAAGGCCCTGAACCGGTCGGCGAAGGCGCGCGCCAGCGGCCGCAGTGAAAGATACGGACCCGTATCGGAATGCGCTCTCAGCTCGGCGGCCAGCTTCAGCAGCCAGGCCCAGCCGTAGGGACGCTCGAACCCGGCGCTCAGCGGCCGCGACAGATAGGCCAGCTCCCCGGCGGCCTTCTCCGGTGTGAGCATCTCGGCGAACTGCGCGCGGATGGCGTCCGCTTCGGCGATGTCGGGAAACCGGCGCAGCACGGTCGCCAGCGTCCAGTAGCCATGGACGCAGCTGTGCCAGTCGAAGCTGCCGAAGAAGATCGGGTGATGTTCGCGATGCGGCCTCACGTCCTCCGGCCCGTTGAACACGTGGTCGGCCTTGTGCGGCCAGGGCCGCGTCACATGGCCCAGGGCCGTCCGCGCGAAGTGCGAGGCGATGGCGGCCGTCAGCCTGGGCTCAGAAGGCGAAGACATACATCAGCACCGTGTTGGCCAGCAGCAGGGGCAGGGCGGTCGGGATCTGCGCGCGGATGACGCCGTTGCGGTCGGGAAGCTCCAGCAGGGCCGCGGGCACGATGTTGAAGTTGGCCGCCATCGGGGTCATCAGCGTGCCGCAGAAGCCCGACAGCATGCCGATGGCGCAGACCACGGTCGGATCGCCGCCGAACTCGCCGATGATCAGCGGCAGGGCGATGGCCGCGGTCATCACCGGGAAGGCCGCGAAGGCGTTGCCCATGATGATGGTGAACAGCGCCATGCCCATGGTGTAGGCCGCCACCGCCGCCAGCCGGGTGTCGAGCGGCAGATAGTTCCCGGCCAGGCCGCCGATGACGTCGCCCACCCGGGCGGCGGCGAACACCGCCCCCAGCGCCGCCAGCGCCTGCGGCAGCAGGCCGGCCCAGCTGACGGAGTCCATCAGCCGCCGCCCCTCGCGCACGGCCGCGGCCGGGCTGGAGCGGAACAGGATCAGGGCGGTCGCGGTCGCCAGGACGATGCCCGCGCCCAGCGAGACCAGCGTCACCTGCTTGGGATCGACCAGCGGCCGGCCGCCGATCTCGACGCCCTTCAGCCACAGGGTCCCGGCCAGGGTGACGGCGGGCGGGATCAGGGCCGGGACGAACAGCCGGTTGCCCCACCGCCTCGCCCGCTCGGCGCGGTCGGTCTGCGGCGCGCCCTCGCCCTTGCCCATCAGGTTGAAGCCGGCGACCAGGGCCATGACCGCCAGCAGCAGGCCGTTGATCGTGTCCGGCAGCCAGGTTCCGGCCAGGAAGCTCGTCGCGAACAGGCCCCAGAAGGCCGTGTTGCCCCAGCGCTTGGGGTTGGTCCGGTCAGCTGCCGAGCCCGCGGCGAAGACCAGGAACAGGGCGCCGGCGAGGGCGTAGAGAACCGGCAGGCCGATCACCGCGCCGCCTCCCGCTTCAGGGCGCGGTCGAGCAGCAGCAGCCGGGCCCCGTGGATCAGGAAGGCGGCGACGGCGGTCGGGATCGCCCAGACCGACAGCTCCAGCGGCTGCACGATGACGCCGTTGGCCTCCAGGAAGCCCTTGATCAGCAGGATCGAGGCGATGGCGATGAAGATGTCCTCGCCGAAGAACAGGCCGATGTTGTCGGTCGCCGCGGCGAAGGCCTTCACGCGATCGCGCGCGGCGTCGGCGAGGCGCGGGACCTGGGTCTCCGCCGCCGCCTCGGCCATCGGCGCGATCAGCGGGCGGACCATCTGCGGATGGCCGCCCAGCGAGGTCAGGCCCAGCGCCGCCGTCACCTGCCTGACGGCCAGGTAGATCAGCAGCAGCCCGCCGGTGGTCAGGCCCGCCAGCCGCTGGATCAGCATCCGCGCCCGCTCCTGCAGCCCCTCGCGCTCGAGCAGCCCGATCAGCGGCAGGATCAGCCAGGTGACGCTGATGTAGCGGTTGTCCTTGAACGCCTTGCCCAGCACGGCCAGCGTGTCGACCAGCCCCTCCCAGACCATCCCGGCCGTCAGCCCGGGCGCGATCAGCGCCGCCAGCCCGGTCGCCAGCGCGGCGATCACCACGGTCAGCAGCGAATTGAGCCGCGCGGCGAACCCGATCACCACCGCCGCCACGCCCAACAGAACCCACATCTCGGCGCCTCCCCCGTTCGGAGGCGATGCTAGCCGAAGGCGTGGCCAGGGACAGGCCCTTCAGCGCGTGTCCCTGACGGACCCGGACCGGCGCTCGACGACGAGGCCCGCGGCGGGCCGGTCGAGCGCGGGCGCCGGGAGGCCCTTCAGGTGGCGGTCGAAGAAGGCCAGGGTCACGCCGTCGACCACCGCGCGGGCGCGCTCGGCGCCGACCGGACCGCTGAACCCCAGGGGCCGGGCCAGCGGCGTCATCAGCGGCGCGTCGGAGAAGTCCTGGTGATAGAGGCCCGGCGCCAGCACCAGGTAGCGCGCCCCGGCCGAGGCCTCGAAGGCGGCGCGCATGGTGTCCTGCGTCTCGGCGATGTCGGCCGCCCGCCAGCCCTCGGCGCGCATGGTCGCCGCATCGCGGCTCAGCCAGAGGGCGGGCGGGGCCAGGCCCTCCCGCGCCACCGCCGGCGGCATCCAGACGTCGATCATCAGGCAGGCCTTCCACCGGGCATCGGCCCGGCAGCTTTCGGCCGCCGTCTCGCCGCCCAGCGACAGGCCGAAGACCCCCGCGCGGTCCAGGTCCAGGCGGCCGGCCAGCCGGGCGTCGCGGCGGTTCAGCTCCGCGAGGCGGTCGAGCGCGAACGCGGCGTCGGCGGCGAGGTCGGGCAGATGGGCGGCCACGAACGGCCGCTCCCGCATGCGGTCGTCCATCGCCACGATGCGGCCGTCCGGAAACAGCACTCCCGAGGCGGCGAAGGGGTGATCGACCGCCGCGACCGCATAGCCGTGCGAGACCAGCTGCTCGATCAGCGACGTGCTGTGCTGGCGAAACCCGCCCCGGCCGTGGGCGAAGACCAGCACCGGCCAGGGCCCGCCGGCGGCCGGGGCGTCGGGGACGGCGTGGGTGCGGACGAGGTCCAGGTGCCCCAGCATGAAACCGGGCAGTCGCAGCAGCCGGGCGAGGGAGGCCAGCGTGCGGCCGTCCTCGACATAGGGGGCCGTGCGCGCGCCGGGGGCGGGGCGGGCCGGATACCAGACCTGGACCATCACCTCGCGGCGGTCGGCCGCATCTGGGGTGAAGGTCTCGGATCGCGCCTCGTCGACCCAGTGGAAGGCGCGCGTCCCGATCGCCCAGGGCCCGGTCGGCGCGGGCAGGCGGAAGACCGGGAAGGCGGCGGCCAGGGCGGCCGAGAGGATCAGCGGAACGGCCGAGATCGCGACCGCCGCCCGCGAGGGCCGCAGGCGCGCGGCGGCGGCGATCAGCAGGGTGGCGGCCAGGGCGTAGGCCGGGGCCAGCTGCCAGCGCGGTCCCTCGACCGCCCCGTGGACGCCGGCCGCGGCGACGGCCAGCAGGGCCAGCACCAGCGGCCAGCGCCCTCGCGACGTCCCCGGCAGAGCCAGGGCGCCGAGCGCCGCCGCCTCGGCGGCCAGAAACAGCGGTTCGAGCGGTCGCATGAAGAGCCGGCGCCAGCCTACGCACCGGTCCCGCCCGCGCCTTGCGTCAGATCAATGTTGCATGGGGACATGCCCTTCAGTGCGTGTCCCCAAACGACTTCCCGGCGGACCTACCCCCGCCCGACGCTCGAATACCGGAACCCGCGCGAGCGCAGGTCGTCTGGGCGGTAGATGTTGCGCAGGTCGACGACGTTCGGCGACTTCATCAGCAGCTTCATGCGGTCCAGGTCCAGCGCCCGGAACTGGTCCCATTCGGTGATGATCACCACCGCGTCGGCGCCCTCGACCGCCTCGTAGGCGCTGGCCTTGAAGTCGACGTCGCGCAGCAGCTGGCGGGCCTCGTGTCCCTCGGGATCGAAGGCCTGCACCTTCGCGCCCATGGCTTGCAGGGCCGGGACGATGGCCAGGCTGGGCGCGTCGCGCATGTCGTCGGTGTTGGGCTTGAAGGTCAGGCCCAGCACCCCGACAGTGCGGCCCGACAGGTCGCCGTTCAGGGCGTCGGCGACCTTGCCGGCCATGGCCTTCTTGCGGGCGTCGTTGACCGCGACGGTCGTCTCGATCAGCCGCACCGGGGTCCTGGCGTCCTGGGCGGTGCGCACCAGCGCCAGGGTGTCCTTCGGAAAACAGCTGCCGCCGTAGCCGGGGCCGGCGTTGAGGAACTTGCCGCCGATCCGCTTGTCCAGGCCGATGCCCCGCGCCACCTGCTGCACATCGGCGCCCACCGCCTCGCACAGGTCGGCGATCTCGTTGATGAAGGTGATCTTGAGCGCGAGGAAGGCGTTGGCCGCGTACTTGATCAGCTCGCTGGTGCGCCGGCCGGTGAAGACCATCGGCGTCTCGTTGAGGAACAGCGGGCGGTAGAGCTCGTTCATCACCGCCCGGGCGCGCTCGTCGTCCGTGCCGACGACCACCCGGTCGGGCCGCTTGAAGTCCTCGATCGCCGCCCCCTCGCGCAGGAACTCGGGGTTGGACACCACCGCGACGTCGGCGTCGGGCCGCGCCCGGCGGATGATGGCCTCGATCTCGTCGCCGGTGCCTACCGGCACGGTCGACTTGGTGACCACCACGGTGAAGCCGTCGATCAGGCCGGCGATCTCCTCGGCGGCGGCGTGGACATAGGAGAGGTCGGCGTGGCCGTCGCCCCGGCGCGAGGGCGTGCCCACGGCGATGAACACCGCGTCGGCCGAGCGGATGGCCTCGTCGGCCGCCACCGAGAAGCTCAGCCGGCCTTCGCGGACATTGCGTTCGACCAGGTCGTCCAGGCCCGGCTCGAAGATCGGGATCTCGCCCTTCCTCAGTCGCTCGATCTTGCCGGCGTCCTTGTCGATGCAGCAGACGTCGTGGCCGAAGTCCGCAAAACAGGCTCCGGACACCAGCCCGACGTAGCCGGTGCCGATCATGGCGACACGCATGGAGAGAAGTCCCTCAGATTTCCTGGTTGTATGCCCCAACTTCGGGGTGTTTCGCCAGACGCGGCTTCACCTCCGAACGGAACAGGGCGCGCATGTCGTCCTCGCTGCGGGTGCTTTCCACGACGACGACGATCTCGGGCTTGTTGGACGAGGCGCGGACCAGCACCCAGCTGCCGTCCTCGAGGGCCACGCGGACCCCGTTGACGGTGATCACCTCGGCGATCCGTCGGCCCAGGATGGTCCCTCCCGAGGCGGCCAGGGCCTCGTACTCGCCGACGATCCGGGCCACCACGCCGTACTTGGCCTCGTCGGCGCAGTGCGGGCTCATGGTCAGCGAGGTCCAGGCCACCGGCAGTTCGTTCTTCAGCTGCGACAGGGACTTGCCGGGGTTGCGGTCGAGCATGCCCAGGATCGCCGCCGCCGCCGTCAGGCCGCAGTCGTAGCCCCGGCCCAGCGGCTCGCCCAGGAAGAAGTGGCCGCTCTTCTCGAAGCCGGCCAGGGCGCCGAGCTCGGCGGTCTTGCGCTTGATGTAGCTGTGGCCGGTCTTCCAGTAGACGGTCGTGCAGCCGTGTTCGGCCAGGATGGGATCGGTGGCGTAGAGGCCGGTGGACTTCACGTCGACGACGAAGGTGGCGCCCGGGTTCCGCGGGGCGAGGTCGCGGGCCAGCATCAGCCCCATCTTGTCGGCGAAGATCTCCTCGCCGGCGTCGTCGACCACGCCGCAGCGGTCGCCGTCGCCGTCGAAGCCCAGGGCGAGGTCCGCGCCGTGCGTCTTCACCGCCTCGGCCATGGCCTTGAGCATGACGTGGTCTTCGGGATTGGGGTTGTAGCGGGGGAAGGTCCAGTCGAGCTCGCAGTCCATCTCGACGACCACGGCCACGCCCATGGCGCGCAGGGCCTCCGGGGCGAAGGCGCCGGCCGTGCCGTTGCCGCAGGCGGCGACCACCTTCAGCGGCCGCTTGAGGGTCGCGCGGCGGGCGACGTCGGCGATGAAGCGGTCGGCGACGCCCTCGACCCGCACCAGGCGGCCGCCCGGCCGTTCGGCGAACCGGCCCGACAGCACGATGGCCTTCAGCTGGCCCATCTCCTCGGGCCCGAAAGTCAGGGGCCGGGCGGCCCCCATCTTCACGCCGGTCCAGCCGTTCTCGTTGTGGCTGGCGGTGACCATGGCCACGCACGGCGCGTCCAGATCGAACTGGGCGTAGTAGGCCGTCGGCGACAGGGCCAGGCCGATGTCCAGCACCTCGCAGCCGGCGCCGATCAGGCCCAGGGTCAGGGCCTGCTTGATCGACTGGCTGTAGGCGCGGAAGTCGTGGCCCACGACGATCCGCGACTGGCCCAGCTCGTGGATGTAGGTCCCCAGGCCCAGGCCCAGCGCCTGGACGCCGAGGAGATTGATCTCCGGCCCGAACAGCCAGCGGGCGTCGTACTCGCGAAAGCCCGTCACCCTGACCAGCGGCTCGTTTTCGTAGGCGGCGGTGTTCGGCGCGATATCGGCGCGCGGCAGGAAGGGCATCGTCAGGGCTCGCGTCTCGGTGGCGCCCCCTATAACGTCAGCGGGGCCGGTCCGTGAGGGGGAGTCGATGAAAAAGATCATGTCGGCGGCGACCGCCGCCGCCCTGTTGTACTGCGCGCCGGCCGGCGCGGCGGAGTTCGCGCCGGCGCCCAACGCGCGCCATGTGGTCGACCTGGACACGCCGGACGCCAGCATGTCGCTGTGGCAGCTGGACGACCTTTCGGGGATCGAGGCGCTTCGGGCCCGGGCGACTTTCCCGCGGGTGGGCAGGAAGACCGACTACGGTCCCGTGGTCGTGATCGTGCTGGCCAACGACCGCAGCGAGGCCAGGCTGACCTTTCTGCTGTCGCCCAAGGGCGCCGTGGCGTTGCTCGCCGCCAGTCGGGGCGTGGCCGAGCTCGGCCCGGAGCTCTTCATGCTGCCGGTCGAGCCGAAGGAGGCTTTCGATCTCGAGATCGACTGGACAGCCGAAGGCCATGTCGTCGTCCGGCTGGCCACGAAGGCGGCCAGGGAAATGGGCGGCCAGGGATTCGAGAGGCACGAGGTGACCATGGACGGCGCCCCGACGCGGCTGCAGGTGCTCGGCGGCGGCGCCGAGGTCGAGTTCAAGCCGCTGATCCTCGGCGCCCTGCGCTGATCCGGGGCGCGAGGGTCGGCCCGGTCCGTCCGGCCGCTTCCCGCGTCAGCCGATCACCAGCTTCTCCTCGATGTCGTCGAGGATGCTCTCGGTTTCCTCCTCGGTCGGCGGCTGGTCGGGCGCCATGCCGGAACAGGGCGGCGGCTGCAGGGCGTTGATCTCCTGCAGGAGCAGCATGGTGCGGTTGAACTCCCGCCCCAGGGCGTCGGTCATGTCCTGCGCGCCCGGGCCGGTCGGCCGCAGGCTCGACAGGAACAGCATCCGGGCCACGAGCGCGGCGCGGGCGCGGTTGCGCAGGGCGGTCCAGCTGCCCGCCGGATCGGCGGGGCAGGCCCTGGCGGCGTCGGCCAGCGCCTTGCCAAGGCCGCTGTCGGCCGCCTGGGCCTCGGCGGCCAGGCCGTCGACCTTGGCCGGCTCGCTGACCGGCCGGTCGGGCGGGGGGTTGAACGGCAGCCGCGGCCCGCTCGCGCCTCCCGGGGGCGGGGTGTAGGGCGCGGGCCGGGGCGGGGAGGCCTCGTCGACCTTGAACCCGGGATCCGGCGACGGGCAACGGGACGCCGCCATCTTCCGCAGCACCTCGTCCTCCATCTGGTCCAGGCGCTTGAGCGCCTCGTCGATGACGTCGCGCATAGCGTCCGCGCCGGCACCTTTCGGGACCATCCGCCGGAACTCGTCCATGGACCAGCGGATGCGGTCGAGCGCCCGCTTGTAGCCGTCGGGGCAGGGCGCGCGGTCCGCCTCGTCGATCAACCCGCGCATCGCCCTCAGGTTCTCGTCGGAGGCCTGCTGGACCATCGGAAGATAGTCCACGTACCACGGCGGCAGCGCCTGGGGTGGCGGCGGCGGCGGCAGGCTGCCGCCGATCTCGCTGGGCTTAGGCGGCGGTTCGTCGGAGATCGACACCGGCGGCGCGGCGACGCTGGTCGTATCCCAGGGGCGTTCCTCGGGGCAGGGCGGATCGGCGCCCCGCGCCACGGTGAAGACCCCGCCCGGCCCCTCGGTGAGGGTCAGCACGAAGGGAACGGTGGTCACCGGGTCGCCCTTGGGCCGGGTGACGTGGACGACATAGGTCAGCGGGCCGCCGCCCGGCGGGACATCGAAGATCGCCGCCATGTCGCGCACGCCGTGGCTGGCGTTGGAGAAGCCCATGCGCTTCCACAGGCCGTCCGGCGCATCGACCTTGCTGAGCACGCCGGGGATGCGGAAGAAGCCGCCTTCCGACCAGCCGCCGCTCTCGCGCTTGACCAGCTGGCCGTCGACATAGGTGCTGCGGGTCCAGGAGACGGTGAGCTTCCACTCGCCCCACAGGTCGCAGGGGCCGACGTCGCTGGGGGCCAGCACCTCGCCGGTGGACGGCCGCTCGAGGAAGGCGGTCTGGAAGGTGCCCTTGTCGGGCGACTTCACGATGTCGGTGAAGACGACAACCTTGTCCTTGGCGCGCCGGGCGCCGACGCGGATCGAGACCCCGGTGACCGGGTCCTCGAACAGGGTCATCTCCGATTCCTTGATCTTGCAGGTCCACAGCTGGGGTTCGGACCCGCCGCCGCCGCCTCCGCCGGCGCCGAGCGCGCCCAGCAGGGCGCTGGTGGCCATGCCGCCGAGCTTGCCGCGCAGCTGGGCGCCGGAGCCGACCTTGCTGTTGGGGCCGACAGTGATGGGATCGCGCCCCTGCCTGGGCGGACAGGGCTTCTTCGGGCAGGGGGCGTAGCGGCCGGCCGCGATCAGGTCGATGGTCCGGCGGCGGGTCGAGTCCAGGCGCCGGATCTCCTCGTCGTAGGTGAACAGGTGATCCACGCCGTTCTGGCCGAACGCCAGGAAGGCGCGGCCGTATTCGGCGAGGTCGCCGCCGGACTTGCCCTCGGCGGCCCGGCCCAGCGCTATCCGGCCGGCGTTGGCGAAGGCCTCCGCCTCGCGGGCGCGCATCTGGTCGGAGGTGAGGCCTTCGCGCCAGCCCTCGGGCATTTTGGCGTCGACGAGGTCGTCGTTGATCGTCGCGCCGATCAGGGACTCCAGGCGGTCGCGTTCGTCGCGGACTTCCGCCAGTCGGGTCTCGACCGTCCGCAGATAGGCCTCGGCCTCCTCCCGGGTGCAGAACTCGTGGCGGATTTCGAACGGTGGGAAGTCCCGCGGTCCGGGGCCGGTCCCGGGGACCATCCCGGTTGAGGGCGGGGCGGACGGTACGGCCGCCGGGGGCGTCGCGACCGGCGGCGTCGTCAGCGGCGTCGTGGGCGGCGGCGTTTCGGTTCGGGGGCCGCAGTCGACGATCGGGACGGCCATGATCCGCGCATAGAGGTCGTTGAGCGCGCCGGACCGGGTCAGCGCCTCGTTGGTGATGGCCTCGAAGGCGTCGCGCTCGGCCCGCACGGCGGCCCAGTGCTCGCTGTTGGCCTTCATGTACTGGGTGAACAGCGCGTTCAGCTTCGCCTGGTGCGCCTGGGCCGTCCGGGCGTTGGCCAGGGCGGCGGCCACGGCGGGGTTGTAGACGTTGTTCAGGAAGTCGTTGCGCTCGTAGGCGGAGCAGAACCGCGCGGGAACGGCGATCTCGGGCACGCGCTCGAACTGCGGCCTGGCCAGCGGCGGCGGCGGAAGCCGCGGGCGATCGCCGCCGGCGTCGCGGATCGGTCCGGCGGTGACGACCACCGGGGCCATGCCGGTCTCGTCGACGGGCGGCGGCGCGGCGGCGGTCTGGCCGGACTTGCTGCAGTCGACGACGGGGATGCGCAGGATGTCGTCGCGCATCCGATACATCCGCTGGGCCAGGGCGTCGGCCTCCTCGGCGATGGGCTTGAAAGCCTCGTACTCGGCCTTCAGGGCCGCAAGAGCGGCCTGGTCGCCCCGTTCGCCCGCCTCCTGGATCAGCTGCGACAGCCGCGCCCGGTAGGCGGAGGTCTTGAGCGCGTTCTTCGAGGCGGCGTCGGCGGCCGGGTGATAGACCTCGACCAGGAAGTCCAGCTTCTCCTTCTCGGAGCAGAAGCGGGCCGGCAGGCGGGGCGCGGTCGTCCGCTCGAGCTGGGGACGGACCACGCCGGGCGGCAGCGGCGGCGGAGGGGCCGCGGGCGGGGTCGGCGTCGCGGCGGGCGGCGTCGACGGGCCAAGGGCGGTCCCGCCGGTCGTTCCGGACGGGGTCCCGGTGGTCCCCGCCCCGGTGGTCGGCTGGCCGCAGTCGACGGGATTGGGCACGTCGATGTCGAGCAGGCGGCGGTGCTCGGCCATGCGGCGGTTCTTTTCCGCCTCCCAGTACCGCACCGACTGCTCGGCCAGGGCGATGCGCGGCGAGTCGGGACGATCGGCGGCGCGCACCTCGCGCAGGCGCTGTTCGGCCCTGGCGAACGCCTCGATGGCCTTCAGCGCGTTGGCCTCGGCCCGCTTGACGGTCGGCCAGTAGACGCCGTCCATCCAGGCCCTCCGCTCGGCGTAGGTGCAGAACCGCGGCGGCGCGGGCATGGTCACCGGGTCGTCGAACGTCGGCGGCGTCAGCGGGAAGTCCTCGAACTGCGCCTCTTCGCCCGCGGTCAGCGGTCCGTTCGGATCGCGGGGCGGCTGGGGCGGCGGCGCGGCGGTGCGGCAGGGCAGCACCGGCATCCGGTCGAGCTCGGCCTCCTTGTCGGCGATGGCCCGGTCGAGGGCGCGATAGGCCTGGTCGAGGGCGCGGAAACGGTTCTGGTCGCGGATGTTCCAGCCGTTGTTGGCCAGCACCAGGGCGCTGGACGAGAAGCTCTCCAGGGCTTGGAACCGGGCCTTGATGGCGGCGATCTCGGCCGCCAGGGCGCGACGCTGCTGGCGATAGGGGGCCAGGCTGGCCTCGCCCTCTTCCTTGGTGGGCGTGCAGGGCGGCGCATAGTAGGCGGGGGCGAAGCGGTGACCCTTGGCCGCCGCCGCCGCGGCGTTGATCCGGGCGATCAGGGCGTTGACGGCCTGCACAGCCGCGTCGGCCGCAAGATCGTCGTACTGGCGCGCGAACGAGGGCGCCGACGGCGCCGCGGTCGCGCCCAGAAGCAGGCACAGCACGGCCAGGACCTTGCACAGACGCCCCATCACAGCCCTCCAACCCGGAGCGCGACCCAGCCGTCTGTTGTCGGTCAGCGGCGGAATCGCACGCGAACTCGAACGTGACTACGGTCCGCAGGTCCGTCCGGATCACGGTCCGGGCCTGGAATCCCCTGTATTGGAGGCGCGATCGATCCGCCCCCGGAGCCTGTCGGGAGCATCCTTACACCAATACGGGTCAGACGACGCCTGCGCTCAGCACATCGTGAACGTGGAGCACGCCGACCGGTTTTTCGTCCCGGACCACGAACAGCACGGTGATGCGGCTGTCGTTCATCAGGCGGGCGGCGTCGCCGGCCAGGGACTCGGCGGTGACGGACTTGGGGCCGCGGGTCATCACCTCGCCGACGGTGCGGGCGGCCAGGCCCTCGAAATTGCGGCGCAGGTCGCCGTCGGTGATCACCCCGATCAGACGCCCGTCCGGCGCGGTGACGCCAACGACGCCCAGCCGGCGTTCGGTCATCACCCGGATGGCCTGGGGCATGGGCGTGCTCTCGCCGACCAGCGGGGCCTCCTCCAGCCGGTGCATCAGGTCGCCGACGGTGCGCAGCATGGCGCCCAGCTTGCCGCCGGGGTGGAAGACGTGGAAGTCGCGGGCGGTGAAGCCGCGGCGCTCGAGCAGGGCGACGGCGAGGGCGTCGCCGAGGGCGATCTGCAGCGTCGTCGAGGTGGTCGGGGCCCGCACCTCGCCGGTGGCCTCGGGCGCGTCGGGGATGGGCAGCACCAGGGTGGCCGCCCGTCCCAGCTGGCTGTCGGCGTTGGCCGTGATGGCGATCAGGGCGATGGCGAAGCGGTGGGCGTAGGCGATGACGTCGGCCAGCTCGCGCACGTCGCCCGACCGGGACAGGGCCAGCACCACGTCGTCCTGGCCGATCATGCCCAGGTCGCCGTGGCTGGCCTCGGCCGGGTGGACGAACATCGCCGGCGCGCCGGTCGAGGCGAAGGTGGCGGCGATCTTGCGTGCCACATGGCCGCTCTTGCCCATGCCGGTGCAGACGATGCGTCCCTTGCAGCCGTACAGGGTCTCGACCGCCCGGACGAAGGCGTCGTCAAGGCCCTCGGCCAGGGCCGCGAGGGCGTCGGCCTCCACGGCCAGCACCCGGCGTCCGACCGCCACCGCGTCGAAGCCGCTCACCGGGCCTTCTCCGGGGCGGCGGGCGGCGAGGGCGGGGCGGCGGGGCCGAGCGAGGGCTCGGCCGCGCCCATGCCGCGCGGCCAGGCGAGCGCCAGGGCGATCATGGCGGCGGCGGCCAGCAGGCACAGCGGGAAGAACACGCGGTCGCGGAGCATGGGGCGGGTATAGCAGCGGCTTTCGCGGGCGGCTATTCGGCGGCGGGCGGCTTGCGCAGGGCGAAGGCGCAGGCCAGGACCCAGACCGCCACGGCGCCCTCGAGCACCCGCTGGAACAGGCCCTCCAGAGGCGGCGCCATGCCGAGGAAGGCGATCCCCGACACCGCCGCGCAGAGGAAGCCGAGCGGGCTCAGCCAACGGGGCACGGGCCACCCCCGGGCCGAGATCGCCAGCGCCGTCAGCATCAGCGGCGCGGCCACATAGCCGGCGAGGCCGAACAGCAGATGCATCGTCTGGGACGGGCTGGGATCGGCCGGCCGGCAGCCCGGGTCGCAGGGGAAGAAGGCGGCCGCCGTGTAACCGGCGGCGAAGACGATCAGGCCCAGGAACCCCAGCGTGCGCAGCAGCCCGCGCGGCGGCAGCAGCATCGCCAGCACCGCGAACAGGCTGAGCAGCACTCCGACGGGCAGGAAGGCGCCCAGGCTGACCAGCCGCCCGTGCGGCGCGCCGGCGGCCCCGAGCTCGCTGATGTACTGCGTCAGGTGCGAGTAGCCCGACCACGCCGCCCCGCCCGCCATCACCATGAAGGCCAGCAGGGCGTAGGCCAGAACGGCCGACCAGAAGGCGATGGCGCGCATGACGATATGTCCCCCTGCCGCCAATCTGTAGGCGCGGACCCGGAGGTTCGCCAAGGGGCGGGGTCTTGCACGCGTCGAGCGGGGGGATATACTGATGGGATATCCTAGGGACGAAACCGTCATGATCCGAACCACGCTTTTCCGGTCGAACCGCTCGCAAGCCGTGCGCCTGCCCAAGGACGTGGCGTTTCCGGAAGACGTGCGAACGGTCCGGATCGTCCGTGAGGGCCGCAAGCGAATCATCGTGCCGGCGGACACGGCCTGGGATGACTTCTTCGATGCGCCCGGAGTCGATCTGGGCGACCGCGTCCAGCCCGAAGCCCCGGACAGGGAACGCTTCTAGTGCTGCGTTTCATGCTGGACACCGACCTCTGCATCCGGGTGTTGCGGGATCGTCCCGAGGGCCTTCGGGAGCGGTTCAACGCCAACGCGGACGGCCTCTGCGTGTCGACCGTGACCGCCGGCGAACTTCTGTACGGCGCCGCGCGCTCGGCGCGTCCGGAGCATCATCGCGCGGCGGTCGAGGGCTTCCTCGCGCGGCTCGAGGTGCTGCCCTTCGATCTGCCGGCCGCCGACCATGCCGCCCAGATCCGCGCAGAGCTGGACGGCCGAGAAACGCCCATCGGCTCCTACGATGTGCTGATCGCCGGGCATGCCAGATCCCGCGGTCTCGTGGTCGTCACCGGCAACCTCAGGGAATTCGCCCGCGTCGATGGATTGCGGTGCGAAGACTGGCCGATCGCCTGAGGCGACCCTTGACGCCTCCCGCCGCGCCCCTTAGCCCCACGGCCCATGTCGACGCTCGTCCTTCTCCGCCACGGCCAGAGCCAGTGGAACCTCGAGAACCGCTTCACCGGCTGGGTGGACGTGGACCTGACCGCCGAGGGCGAGGCCCAGGCCCGGCGCGGCGGCGAGCTGCTGAAGGCGGCCGGCGTGCGGTTCGACCGGGCCTATTCCTCGGTGCTGAAGCGGGCCAACCGCACCGCCGAGATCGCCCTGGCGGCGGCCGGGCAGGGCGGCCTGGCCTTCGCCCGCGACTGGCGGCTGAACGAGCGCCACTACGGCGGGCTGACGGGCCTCGACAAGGCCGAGACGGCGGCGAAACACGGCGAAGAGCAGGTGAAGATCTGGCGCCGCTCCTACGACATCCCGCCGCCGCCCCTGGCCCGGGGCGGCGAATGGGACTTCCACGCCGACCCGCTCTACGCCGGCGGCGACATTCCCGACACCGAGAGCCTGAAGACCACGCTGGACCGGGTGAAGCCCTACTGGGACGCCGAGATCGCCCCGAAGCTGAAGGCCGGCGAGACGGTGCTGGTCGCCGCCCACGGCAACAGTCTGCGGGCCATCGTCAAGCTGCTGTTCGGCGTCGCCGACGCGGCCATCGTCGACGTGGAGATCCCCACCGGCAACCCGCTGCTCATCGAGCTGGACGCCGCGCTGAAGCCGACGGGCGCCCGCTACCTGGACGCCGGCCGCGCCCAGCCGCTGCCGGCGATCTAGGCTCGGCCGGGGACATGCGCTTCAGTGCGTGTCCCCGGCCGCTTCAAGCTGCGAGGGACGCGCACTGACGTGCATGTCCCTGTCCGGAGGTCCGGATGGACACCGAGTTCATGCGCCGCGCCATCGAGGCGGCCCGGACCAACCTCGGCAAGACCGCGCCCAACCCCGTGGTCGGCTGCGTGATCGTGCGCGACGGCCGGGTCCTGGCCGAGGCGGCCACCGCCGAGGGCGGCCGTCCGCACGCGGAGGAGCGGGCCCTGGCCGGCATCGACGCGCGGGGCGCGACCGCCTACGTCACCCTCGAGCCCTGCGGCGCCCGCTCGAGCGGAGCGGCGTCCTGCGCCGAGCGGCTGGTCGCCGCCGGCGTCGCCCGGGTGGTGATCGCCTGCGAGGACCCCTCGCCCTACGCCTCGGGGCAGGGGATCGAGCGCCTGCGGTCCGCCGGCGTCGCCCTCGCCTGCGGCGTACTGGCGCACGAGGCCTGGAGCGCCCTCGGCTACGACCTCTGGAAGGACGGTGTTAATTCCGCTCGGCCATAGGATTCCTCAACGGAGACAATCCCATGGCCGCCGCCCCGGCGACCGGCGCAACCCGTCGTCGCCTGACGCAACAGGATGTCGAGCTGATCTGCGCCAGGCATGATCGCCTGTTCTCGGCGCGGATGGGCGGCGCGCGCGCGGTGTTCGCCTTCGCCGACCTCTCGGGCCTGGACCTTTCGGGCCGCAACCTCTCGGACGCCGATTTCACGGGCGCGACGCTGCTGGACACGCGGCTGGTCGGGACCCGGCTCGACAACGCCAGCTTCTTCGGGGCCGACATGCAGGGCGCGAACCTGTCGGAGGCCTCCCTGCGCCGCGCCGACCTGCGCGGCGCCTGCCTGCGCGGGGCCAACCTGACCGGCGCCGACCTGTTCGAGGCCGACCTGCGCGAGGGCGCCATCGCCTCGCCGGACAGGGACAAGGGCCTGCGCATCATCGAGCACGCCACCCGCGCCGGCGACGCCCACGGGGCGATCCTGGCCGGGGCCAACCTCGAGCGGTCGCGCCTGTCGGGGGTGGTCGCGGTCAAGGCCGACTTCAGCGACGCGATCATGAAGGACGCCAAGCTGGTCCGCGCCAACCTCAAGCAGGCCAACCTCAACGGCGCCAACCTCGCCGGCGCGGACCTGTCGGGCGCGGACGTCTCCGGCGCCGACCTGCGCGACGTCGTCCTGGTCGGCGCCAAGACCCTCGCCTGGACGGTCGGCAACGCCGACATGACCGGCGTGCTCACCGACGAGCCGTCGGGCAAGGCGCTCAACGATCTGCCCTACGAGGACATGCTGCGCGACCATGCGCGCTGGTGCGAGAGCGGCGGCGCGGAGGGCAAGCCCTCGGCCTTCGACCGGGCCGACCTGCGCGGCCTGAAGTCGATCCGGGGCTATGACCTGACCGCGCTGTCGGCCCGGGGCGCGGTGTTCTACGGCCTCGACATGGAAGGGGTGCAGCTGCAGGGCGCGCACCTGGAAGGCGCCGACCTGCGCGGCTGCAATCTGCGACGGGCCGACCTGCGCGGGGCGCGGCTGGCGCGGGCCAAGCTCAGCGGCGCCGACCTGCGCGACGCCCACCTGGGACCGCTGCTGATCGCCGCCGACCGGCTGCTGCCCTGCGACCTGACGGGCGCCCAGCTGAAGGCCGCCGACCTGGCCCGCGCCGACCTGCGCCAGGCGGTGCTCGCCGGCGCCGACCTCTCGCGCGCCAACTTCACCGGCGCCCAGACCCGGGGCGTGGACCTCGCCGGCGCCGTCCGCCACGGCGCGCGCGGCCTCGACGGCGTGATTTAACGACTATCCTTAACGCTTCGGTTGGCCGACCCGCGTTATGCTCCGCGCCGTCAGTGATTCGTAGTCCAAGGGAGACGCCTTGAGCGTCACGCAAACCAGTCTCGCCGGCCGCCGCCGTCTGACGCAGGCCGAGCTCGACATGATGGTGACGGCGCACGAGCGCTTCCTGACGGGCAAGCCCGGGGGAAAGCGCGCGTCGCTTCGCTTTCTCGACCTCACGCGCCTGGACCTCGCCGGCCGCGACCTCACCGACGCCGACCTGTCGGCCTCGATCCTCGACGGCTGCCGGATGGTCCGCACCCGGCTTGAGCGGGCCAACCTGTTCGGCTGCGACCTGCGCAAGGCCGATCTGCGCGGCGCCAACCTTCGCCGGGCGGACGTGCGCGGCTGCTGCCTGCGCGGCGCCAACCTGGCGATGGCCGACCTCACCCAGGCCGACTTCCGCGAAGGCCAGATCGCCATTCCCCATCCCCGCAAGGGCCTGGACACCCTGACCCACCGGGCCCGCGCCGGCGAGGCCGACGGCGCCAACTTCAGCGGCGCGACCCTCGACGGCTCGAAGTTCGCCGGCGCCTCGGCCTTCGCCGCCGACTTCTCGGACTGTTCGCTGAAGGGCGCCAATCTGACCGGCTGCAATCTCAAGGACGCCAACCTGTCGGGCGCGATCCTGGAGGGGGCGGCGGTCGGCGGGGCCAATCTCGAGGGGGCCAACCTCTCCGGCGCGGTGCTGACCGGCGTCGACACGGGCGCGGCCCGCATGAGCGGCGCGAACCTCTCGGGCTGTCTGCGCGCCCCGACGCCGGAGGCGGTGCGCAAGAGCGAGGCCCTGACCCGGATGGCCCAGGATCACGTGACCTGGTGCCAGAGCGGCGGCCAGCAGGGCTCGCCGGCCCGCTTCGACGGCGAGGACCTGCGGCCGCTCGGCTTCACGCTCAAGGGCGCCCGGCTGACCGCCGTCTCCGCCCGCGGCGCCTGCTGGGTCGGCATGGACCTCAGCGGCGCGCACCTGCAGGGCGCCAACCTCGAAGGCGCCGACCTGCGCGGCGTCTGCCTGGTCAAGGCCGACCTGCGCGGCGCCAAGCTGGCCGGGGCTGACCTCACCAAGGCGGACCTGCGCGGGGCCAGCATCGGGGTGTTGCCGCTGGCCGGCCGCAGCACGCCGGCCAGCCTGAACCAGGCGCGGATGCGCTACGCCTTCGTCCAGGCCGCCGACCTGACGGCGGCCATCCTCGACGGCGCCGACCTGCGCGGCGCCGACCTCACCGGCGCGCGCGTCGACCAGGCCTCATTCCGCGACGCCGAAACCTCCGCCGCCGTGGGCCTCGAGGCGGCGTAAAAGATAAGGGGACATGCACTTCAGTGCGTGTCCCCCAAGGTCCAGATTACGGAGAAGGGTCCGGGGACACGCGCCTGACGGCGCATGCCCCCGCGCGGATGGCCTCAGGCGGCCTTCCTGGCCTTCGGGGCCTTGCCCTCGATGAGGGTGGAGCCGCCCGTGCCGATGGCGATGGAGCGGGGCTTGAGGGCCTCGGGCAGTTCGCGCTTCAGCGAGATGGCGAGCAGGCCGTCGGACAGGTCGGCGCCCTCGACGACCACATAGTCGGCCAGCTGGAAGCGGCGCTCGAAGTTCCGCTCGGCGAGGCCGCGGTGCAGGAACTTGCGGGGCTCGTCGTTGGCGGCCTTGCGGCCGGCGACGGTGAGCAGGTTCTCCTTCACGTCGACGGTCAGCTCCTCGGGGCGGAAGCCGGCGACGGCGATTTCGATGCGGTAAGCGTTCTCGTCGGTGCGTTCGATGTTGTACGGCGGATAGCCGGCGGCGCTGTCCTGCGACGCGGCGGCGTCGAGCAGGGCGGCCAGTCGGTCGAAGCCGACGACGGAGCGGTAGAGGGGGGAGAAATCGATCGTGCGCATGCGCGTCACATCCTTCTTCATCAAGCAAGGTTGCGGTGTTCGGACCGGTGACGGCCCCGAAGGCCCCGTCGTGATCCGGAAGGCCCGGACATCCGGCGCCTCCGACCGTTGATTTGGGAACGCCGGTCGCGGTTTCAAGACCCGCCGACGGGCCGCATGACAGAGTTGTAATTCGGCGGCCGGGGGCGGGGGCGCATAGGGTCGCCGACCGAGGTTACGGGAGAGACGGCGATGATCGGACGGCGCGGCGTGTTCGGACTGGGCCTCCTGGCCCTGGTGCTGGCCACTGGGGCGGCGAGCGCGAAGCCGGCGGGCGACGCGGCGCTGAAGTCGGTGCTGGCCGGTCCCCAGCGATCGGCGGAGAACCTGGCCCGCGACGGCGCGCGCCACCCCTACGAAAGCCTGGTCTTCTGGGGTCTGAAGCCCGGTCAGACGGTGATCGAGGTGGCGCCCGGCGGCGGTTACTGGACCGAGATCCTGGCCCCCTACGCCCGCGACACCGGCGGAACCTACGTCGCCGGCGTCGCCGACCTGGACAACCCCCGGCTCAGCGACGGCGCCCGCAAGGGCCGCGCCGATTTCGAGGCGAAGTACGCCGACGAGGCGCGCTTCGGACCGATCCGTTACGCCAATTTCGGGCCGGTCGCCGGACCGCTCGGCGCGCCGGGATCGGCGGACCTGGTGCTGACCTCGCGCAATATCCACAACTTCATGTACCAGAACGCCCTCGACAAGCTGATGGCCGACTTCTTTGCGGTGCTGAAGCCGGGCGGCGTGCTGGCGGTCGAGGAGCACCGCGCCGACCCGCGGCCCCAGCGGCCGAACGTCGACGACGGCTATGTGGCGGTGGCGACCGTCGTCGAGGCGGCGACCAGGGCCGGCTTCCGGCTCGAGGCGCAGTCCGAGATCAACGCCAACCCGAAGGACACCAAGGACCATCCGTTCGGCGTCTGGACCCTGCCGCCGACCCGGCGCACCGCCCAGCCGCCCGCGCCGCCCAACCCGGACTTCGACCGCACGAAGTACGACGCCATCGGCGAGAGCGACCGGATGACGCTGCGCTTCGTGAAGCCCAAATAGCGCCGCTTTGACCGGCTTTGCTGGCCGCGCTAAGCCGGGGCTTTCGCGGCGGCGGGGGGCGGCGTTGTCGGTAGGCTCCATGAAACCACCATCTCCTGCGGCGTCGCGGCGTCTGGTCCTGGCCGGGGCCGCGTCGCTCGCCCTGGCGGGCTGCGGGCCGAAGGCGGCCGAACGCCCCAAGGGCAAGGCCCGCCGCGTCTCGACCATCGCCGCCGCGGTCGCGGGCGGGTGGCGCACGCCCCAGGACCGCGCCCGCGACGCCTGGCGCCACCCGGTCGAAAGCCTGACCTGGTGGGGCCTGAAGCCCGGCATGACGGTGGTCGAGTTCTGGCCCGGCGCGGGCTGGTACACCGACATCCTCGCGCCCTACCTGCGGGAGACGGACGGCAGGCTCTACGCGGCCAACCTCGAGCCGACCGACCCGGCGACGGTCCAGGTCGTCGACGCCTACAAGTCTAGGCTCGCGGCCAGTCCGAAGCTGTACGGCTCGGTCGAGGTCACCGCCTTCGGCCCGACCAGCGGTCCGGTGGCGCCGGCAGGCTCGGCGGACCTGGTCCTCTTCCTGCGCAACCTGCACAACTGGATGGCCGCCGGCATCGCCGACAAGGCCTTCCGCGACGCCTTCGCCGCGCTCAAGCCGGGCGGCGCGCTGGGAATCGAGGAACACCGCGGCGAGCCCGGCAAGGCGCAGGACGTTCTGGCGGCCGATGGCTACGTGCAGCAGGCCTATGCCATACAATTGGCCAAGGAGGCGGGATTCATCCTGGCGGGGACCAGCGAGATCAACGCCAATGCCAGGGACACCAAGGACCATCCGTTCGGCGTCTGGACCCTGCCGCCGACCCGGCTGTCGGCTCCGCGGGGCGAGCCGCCCAGACCGGGCTTCGACCATGCGAAGTACGACGCCATCGGCGAGAGCGACCGCATGACCCTCAAGCTGGTGAAGCCGAAATGACCCTTGACCGCCGCGCCCTGCTGACCCTCGCCGCCGCCGCGATCGCCGCGCCCGCCGCCGCCCTGGCCGGCGACAAGGCGATCCCCGCCCGGAAGCTGTTTCCCTATCTCGACGTCTACCTAGACCTCGCGCCGGCGGAGCGGACCCGCTTCGTCATGGCCTACTACCTGCGCAAGGACGGCCGGCCGGCGACCGGCGTGGGCCTGACCCTGATGTCGGCCGGCCGGCGCACGCCGCTTCCGGTCGGGCCGGACGGCCGCATCCAGCACCTGCCCACGCTCGCCGAGCTGAAGGACGGCGAGGTCGCGCTGACCAAGGCAAACCCCGCCGACAAGCTCCAGCTGTCCCTGGAGATTCAGGCGCGGGTCGCGCTCGGCGAGACCGTGCCCGCCGGCGACCTGGTCGCGGCCATCGACCAGTGCAACGCGGCCATCCGCAGGAAGGCCGGGGTCATCGGCCTGGTCGCCCCGAAGATGGAGCAGGTGGTCTTCCCGAACGGGGCCGGATCGGTCGTGTTGCCGGGCGGCCGGACGGTCGCGATGCCGACGCTGAGCGAAGGCGCCGCCTTCAAGCCGGCGTCGCACCCGGGCGCCCAGGCGGTGAGGTTCAGCAAGATCCCCAGCCGCGCCCTGCTCGACTGACGCCGGTCCCGCCGCCGGCCTACAGCTGCGCTTTGTAGCTCTCGATCACGGCCGCCTCGTCGAAGGCCGGCTTGCCCAGGCCCAGCTGGTCCATGACCATTTCGGAGAGGCTGGGCAGGGTCGTCCGCTCGACCCTGGCCTCGGGGTCCCAGAGGCGGGCCCGCATGATCGCCTTGGGGCAGTGGAAGAAGGCCTCCTCCACGGCGATCCGCACCAGGCTCCGGGGCAGGCGGCCGAACTCCGGATAGGCGGCCAGCATCGCCGGGTCGTCGGTCAGGGTCGCGCGGCCGTTGACCCGGTAGATGTCGTCGAAGCCGGGGATCATGAACATCATGCCGATCTGGCCGCCGCCGCCGACCAGGTTGCGCAGGGTGTCGAGGCGGTTGTTGCCGGGCCGGTCGGGCAGCATCAGGGTCCGGTCGTCGACGACCCTGGCGAACCCCGGCTCGCCGCCGCGCGGCGAGACGTCCTGGCGGCCCTCGGCGTCGGCCGCGGCGATCACGCAGAAGGGCGACAGCGCCAGGAACCGGCGGCCCCAACGATCGATGTGGTCCAGCGACTTGGCCTTCGTCGTCGGCTTGGGCTGGCCGTAGATGCGGTCGAGGTCGTCCAGGGTCAGATCCGCCATCGCCGCCTCCAGTTGAGAGTTGTTCGCAACGTTGCCCGAAAGTGGCGCGGGCGTCACCTTTTTTCGGTGACCGATCAGGGTTCGCTTGTGCGTTGAGCGCGGCCAAGCTATCGGACTCGGCGCATCATAATGGGAGGCCGCCAATGGCGACGCTGCAAGAAATCACCGACCGCGTGAAAGCCGCCGTGGGCGACGATTCCGGTCTCGGCAAGACCCTGAAGTTCGACCTCAAGGGCGACGGGTTCATCCACATCGACGGCGGCTCGGTCACCAACGAGGACAAGCCGGCCGACCTGACCATGACCATCTCGCTGGCCGACCTGCTGGAGATGGGCGCGGGCAAGCTGGACGCCACCATGGCCTTCATGTCCGGCCGCCTGAAGCTGTCGGACATGGGCCTGGCCATGTCGCTGCAGCCGAAGATGGGCGCCCTTTTCGCGAAGATGGCCTGACCGACGGCATGACCGACACAGCGCCTCTGGTTTCCATTCCCGAGGCGCCCGTTCCGGACAACGGAACGGCGGAGTGGTTTCGCGGCGCGGGGGATGTTCGCCTCCGCGCCGCTCTGTTTTCGCCCCCCGGCCCGGCCAGGGGCTCGGTAGTCCTCAGCGGCGGCCGCACCGAACCCATCGAGAAATACTACGAGGTGATCGGCGAGCTGCAGGCCCGCGGCTTCGTCGTGCTGGCCCACGACTGGCGGGGTCAGGGCCTGTCGCACCGGATGCTGGACGACCGCCTCAAGGGCCATGCCCGCGGCTTCGCGGACTTCGTCGCCGACTACCGCGCCCTGCTCGCGCATTTCCAGGACCGCCTGCCCAGGCCCTGGATCGCCGTGGGCCACTCGATGGGCGGCTGCCTCACCCTGCTGTCGATCGCGCACGGCGCCGGGCCGTTCGCGGCGGCGCTGCTGTCGGCGCCGATGCTGGGGCTGCAGACCGGCGCCCGGCCCAAGCGCGCCTCGCGCGCGCTCGCCTATGTCATGGCCCGCATCAAGGGCGAGGACTACATCCTCGGCGAACCGGGCGATCCCCGCGGCGAGACCTTCGAGACCAACGTCGTGACCCACGACCGCGCCCGCTACGCCCGCAACCGGGCCATCTTCGAGGCCGAGGACGCGCTGAAGCTCAACGCCGGCACCTGGAGCTGGCTGGACTTCGCCTTCTCGGCCTCGGCCTGGCTCAAGCGCGATCCGCGCGTGGCGGCGATCGACATTCCCGTCGTCTGCCTGGCGGCCGGCGAGGAGAAGCTGGTCGACAACGCCGACCAGCGCCAGGTCATGGCCCGCCTCCCGAACGGCCGCTGGCGCGAGATCCCCGGCGCCTTCCACGAGCTGCTGCAGGAAACCGACGCCATCCGCGCCCAGGTCTGGGCCGAGTTCGACGCGATGGCGGCCGGGAGCAGCGAGTAGCGAATAGGGCGTGGCGAGCAGCGCATAGGGGCGAGGGGCGAGGGGCGAGAGGAATGCGCTCGCCCTTGCCAATCCCTACTCGCCATTCGCTATTCGCAATTCGCTGCTCCCTCGCCCCTCACCCCTCACCCCTCGCCCCTCACCCCTCGCCCCTCACCCCTCGCCCCTCGCCCCTACGCCCCCGCCGCCCGCCGCAGCGCCACCAGCGCTTCGTCCAGGCAGGCCCGGTCGCCGGCGAAGGCGAACTTGCCGCCGCTCGAGCGGGCCTCGGAGCCGTCCCAGTGGGCGACGACGCCGCCGGCCCCTTCGATCACGGGAATGACGCCCTCGACGTCCCAGACCTTCAGGCCGGTGTCGAGCGCCAGGTCCAGCTTGCCCATGGCCACCATGGCGTAGCCGTAGGCGTCCAGACCGAGCCGGGCCAGCTTCGCGGCGGCGCGCACCTGGGTCCAGGCGCCCAGCTCGGGCCCGGTCAGGATGGCCGGATCGGTGGTGCAGATGACGGCCTCGGTCAGCTTGGCGCAGGACCGCACGCGCAGCGGAGTCTCGCCGCCGCGGCTCACCAGCCGCGAGCCGGCCTGGCGCGAGCCGATGTAGATCTCGTCGAGATAGGGCTGGCCGATCGAGCCCAGCACGGGGCGGCCCGCGTGCCTAAGTCCGATCAGGGTGGTCCACAGCGGCAGGCCGGCGATAAAGGCCCGGGTGCCGTCGACGGGATCGAGGACCCAGACGAACTCGGCGTCGGGTCGGTCCTCGCCGTACTCCTCGCCGATCACGCCATGGTCGGGAAACCGTTCGGCGATCAGCCCGCGGATCGCCGCCTCGGCGTCCCGGTCGGCGGCGGTTACCGGGTCGAAGCCGCCGCCCCGGTCCTTGTTCTCCAGGCCGTGGTCGGCCCGGAACAGGGGCAGGATGGCCGCCGCCGAGGCGCGGTTCAGCTCAAGGAGAAAGGCGTCGAGTCCGGCGAGGCGGTCCGCGGAAAGGGTCATGCGCCAGCGTTAGCGGGCGCGGACGGCCTCAACAAGCCGGGGAGGGACGCCGCGCCGCGACCGGGGCGGGACAGACGCCTGCCGGCGCCTGTCCCTGACGGGGCGGCCGGGCGATCACGCCGCGTCGGTCTCGCCGTTGAGCGACTTGGCGAGGTCGAGCAGGCGCCGGCGGGGCCGTTCGCCCAGCTGGTAGTAGGCGCGGATCAGGTCCAGCGTTTCCTTGCGGGCGAACATCTCGCCGCCTTCGCCGGAGCTGTCGTTGCTGGCCAGCTCGCGCCGGTCGGCGTCGGAGAGGCCGTCGTAGAAGTAGCCGACCGGCACTTCCAGGGCCTCGGAAAGCTGCCACAGGCGCGAGGCCGAAATCCGGTTGGCGCCGCACTCGTACTTCTGGATCTGCTGGAAGCGCACCCCGACCGTGCCGGCCAGCTGCTGCTGGGTGAGGCCGAGGAGCCGGCGGCGACGGCGCAGTCGCTTGCCGAGGTGAACGTCGATGTCGTTGCCCATGGGCTGTCGCCCCCGTTCTGGTTGCCTGGACGACTGTTCCGATATGGAACGGTCAGGCTTGAGGGTCGCAAGTCGCTTGCCAAGCGATCCGCGCCTGTGGACAAGCACCCGAGGGGAGATCGCCCCCGGGGCGATTCCCACTCGGCCCCGAAGCGCGCTACTTACGGCCGATGAGCGACAGGCGTGTTTCATTCGGCCAGGATCTGGCCTGGCGGCTGGAGGCGGTCGGCTTCGACGTCTTCACCTTCCTGCTCAGGCTGCTGCCGGTGGACGCGGCGTCCTGGCTGGGCGGGACGCTGGGCCGGCTGCTGGGTCCCCTGACCCGGACCCACCGGGTCGCCGACGACAATCTGCGCCTGGCCTTTCCCGAAAGGGACGCCGCCTGGCGGAAGCGGATTCTCGCCGCCCAGTGGGAGACCAACGGCCGCACCGTCGCCGAGTTTCCGATGATGGACCGCCTGCTGCCCTCGACCGGCCGGGTCGAGGTGGTGGGCGCCGAGCGCCTGGCCGAGATCGCGGCCGGCGGCAAGCCGGTGGTCTTCGTCTCGGGCCACTTCTCCAACTGGGAGGTGATGCCGGCGGCGATCGTCAATTCCGGCGTCGACTGCGAGATCACCTACCGCGCGGCCAACAATCCCTATGTCGACCGGCGCATCCGCGACAGCCGCTTCCGTTACGGCGTCCGCCTGTTCGCGCCCAAGGGCGGCGACGGCGCGCGCGAGCTGCTGGAGGGCATGAAGCAGGGCCGCTCGGTGGCCCTGATGAACGACCAGAAGTTCAACCGCGGCGGGGTCGAGGTGACCTTCTTCGGCAGGCCGGTGATGGCCGCGCCCGGGCCGACGCGCCTGGCCCTGCGGTTCGGAACGGTGCTGCAGCCGATGACGGTGGAGCGCACCAGGGGCGCGCGCTTTCGGGCCGTGGTCCATGAGCCGATCGAGCTGGAGCGCACCGGCGATCGCGCCGCCGACATCGCCGCCGGCGTGCAGCGCGTCACCGCCTTCATCGAGGCCCAGGTCCGCCGCCGGCCCGAGGAGTGGTTCTGGGTCCACCGCCGCTGGCCCAAGGAGGCCTACCGCGACCGGTAGCGACCGCGGCCGCCGGCCCGCCTACACGGCGGCCTGTTCGTCGGCGGGCTGGGGCTGGTCGTCGATGCCGTGGCGGCGCGGGCCGAAATAGTCGTCGGTGCGCACGAAGGGCCGCGGGCGGAAGACCACGGCGTTGATGCGGTCGATCACCGATCGGGCCGTGACCGGCTTGACCACCAGCTCCGTCACGCCGGCGTCGCGGGCCTCGCAGACGCGCGGTCGGTCGGCGAAGCCGGTCATCATGATGATTGGCAGGTAGGGATTCTTGCTGTCCGCCGAGTTGCGCACCATGCGGGTGAACTCGACCCCGTCGATGGGCTGCATGCGGAAGTCGATGATGGCGATGTCGGCGGGCCAGTCGCGGAGCGCCTGCAGGCCCTCGGCGCCGTCGCGCGCCTCGCGCACCTCGCGGATGCCGACGCCCTTGAGGATGGTGGCCACGATGGCGCGCATGTGCTGGTTGTCGTCAACCAGCAGCACCTTCAGCGCGCCAATTCCCGCGTCCATATCGGCCTCGATCGGATTGCGTCGGCGTGCGTCCGCCTACGTCGTTCTGAGCCCGCACTTGATAGGCGGCTGGTCCCTTCCGAAAGGTTACCCGGCCGGCGTCCCGAGGCCGACCAGCAGCATCGGATCCAGATTGCGGTCTCGCCAGCGCAGGCGCCAGCACAGGTGCGGGCCGGTGGCCCGGCCCTTGGCCCCGACGGCCCCGATCACCTGGCCGGCGACGACCTCCTGGCCGGCGGCGACGTCGATGCGCGACTGGTGCAGGTAGAGGCTGATCAGGCCCTGGCCGTGGTCGATCATGGTCAGCCCGCCCTCGAAATGCATGTCCGGCGCGGCCAGCGCCACCACGCCGCCGGCCGGGGCGAGGAGGGGCGTTCCCGTCGGCGCGGCCAGGTCGGCGCCGTAGTGCGGGGTCATGGGCACGCCGTTGAGGATGCGCTGCACCCCGAAGGGACTGGTCTGGCGCCAGCTCGCCAGCGGCATGCGGAAGCCGGCGCGGAAGTCGTCGCGGTCGGCGCGGCTGGCGTAGCCGACGGTCTTCAGCGCCCGCTCCCGGGCGATGCGGGCCAGCAGCTCGGGATCGTCCGGCGTCACCTGGTCCCGGGGCAGGCCGTCGATGCGCTGCACCTTGAACCCGCCGTCGGCGATGCGCATGCCGTAGGCGGTCGTCCCGGCATCGGTCTCGACCACCAGGTTGGCGACGGGCGCGGCGTCCCGGTCGAAGCCGATGACGAAGGCGCCCGCGGCCGAGGCCGTCCCGACCGCCTCGCCGTCCAGGGTCAGTCGCGCCCGGGGCGTCGTCACCCCCACGGCCATGCCGCCCTGGCGATAGCGGCCGGCGATGGCCAGCGGCGGTCCGGACGTCGACGCGAGCGCCGGCGCGGCCCAGCCCGCCGCCGCCAGGCCGCCCAGGAACGCCCTACGCTCCAGGATTGAGCTCCTGCCAGCGCTTCAGGGCCTCGGCCGGTCCGGCGTAGGCCTCCTGGCGTTCGGCGTTCCAGTAGCGCAGGGCCTCCAGCGGGATCTTCACGCCGCTGACGGCGCAGATCACGTGACGGCCCGGCTTGAGCACGGCGTACTCGCCGTCGCCGTAGTGCAGCACCGCGAGGTCGCGGCCCAGGTCTCGATCGTAAGCATTCATGCGCCCAATGTAGCGAAGGGGACGGCCCTAGAACAGGTCGCCCTGGTTGGAGGGCGGCGGCGGGGCCTTTTTCGGCGCCGGTTTCGGCGCCGCGGGCGGCGCGGCGCCCGCCCCGTCGACCACGGCCTGGCGGGTGACGTCCTCGTACAGCAGCTTCACGGTCTCGCCCGCGGCCAGGTCGGCCCCCTTGCCGGGCAGGGAGCCGTCGGCGCGAGTGACGAGCACGAAGCCCGGGCGCGGCGGGCGTTTCGGGTTGAGGGTCAGCCGCAGCTTGTCGCTGCTCGCCAGCCGCTCCTCCAGCGCCTGCAGCCGGCGGGGGAGGGCGGCGTTGAGCCGCAGGTTCAGTTCGTTCAGCCGCGTCGCATGCAGGTCGGTTCGCCGCTGAAGCAGGGCCGGGCGGAGCGGCGCGGCCGACTGCGCCAGACGCCGGGCGTGCAGGTCGACGTTGCGCCTCAGGCCCAGGGTCAGGTGGCTGGCGGCGAAATCGAGCCTCTGGCCGGCGATGGCCAGCACGTCCTGGGGACGGGGCAGGCCGCGGGCGGCGGCGGCCAGCCGGTCGCGACGGCTTTCCACGGCCCGCGCGCCGCACTGGTTCAGCCGCCGGTCATGGTCGGCGATCTGGGCGGCGAGCTCGGCCAGCACCGGCGTCGCCATTTCGGCTGCGGCGGTCGGCGTCGGGGCGCGGCGGTCGGAGACGAAGTCGATCAGGGTGGTGTCGGTCTCGTGCCCGACGGCCGAGATCAGCGGGATGGCGCCTTCGGCCACGGTCCGGGCCAGGGCCTCGTCGTTGAACGGCCAGAGGTCCTCCACCGAGCCGCCGCCCCGGGCGACGATGAGGATGTCGGGCCTGGGAACCGGCCCGTCGGGGGCCAGGGCGTTGAAGCCGCGCACGGCGGCGGCGACCTGCTGGGCGGCGGCCTCGCCCTGGACGACCACCGGCCAGACCACCACCCGGCAGGGCCAGCGGTCGCGGATGCGGTGCAGGATGTCGCGGATCACCGCGCCGGTGGGGCTGGTGATCACCCCGACCACCGCCGGCATCGTCGGCAGCGGCCGCTTGCGCCCGGCCGCGAACAGGCCCTCGGCGGCCAGCTTCTGTTTCAGCCGCTCGAGCTGGGCCAGCAGGGCGCCCACGCCCGCCGCCTCCATGCTCTCGATGACGATCTGGTAGCGCGACCCGGCGGGAAAGGTGGTGATGCGGCCGGTGACGATCACCTCCAGCCCCTGCTCGGGCCGGACTTGCAGGTTGCGCACCGACCCCTTCCAGACGACGCCATCGAGGGCGGCCTTGTCGTCCTTCAGCGTCAGGTAGACATGGCCGCTGGAATGGTGGGTGACCTTGCTCAACTCCCCGCGCAGCCGCACGAAGCCGTAGGCGTCCTCCAGCGTCCGCTTCAGCGCGAAGGCGAGCTCGGAAACGGAGTAGGCCTGGGCGTTGGTCTCGGGCGCCGCTGAGTCTGTCATGTAGGGAGTAGGGCGTAGCGAGTAGCGAGTAGCAAGTCCGGGGGGCGGACGGCGCTGCGGGCCATCCCTTAGGCGCAGGACGCACCGGGATCAGGGCGTAGCGAATAGGGCGTGGCGAATAGCGAGTAGCGCGTGGAAGGCCCGGGCGCGTTCAGCGCTGCGGACCACTCGCTATTCCCTACGCGCCGCACCGCCTCGACGACCGGGAGCAGGGCCTAGCGAGTAGCAGACCCGGGCGCGGTCAGCGCTGCGGACCACTCGCTATTCGCTACTCGCTAATCCCTCGCCCCTCGCCCCTCGCCCCTAGATGTACCGCCTCAGCGACCGCGCCAGCTCAGAGGCCGAGGCCTTCTTCTTGCCCTGCTGAGGCTGCTGGTAGGCGACCTGGGCGTGTTCGCGGCAATAGGGGCCGGCCTCGCCGGCGCGGCGGCCGCAGAAGGTGAAGCTGTCGCTGGTCGGATCGCCGATCGGCCACTTGCACATGTGGGCGCCGAGGGTCAGCACGGTGGCGCTGCCGGGTTCCTCGATGCGGTGCACGGGCGTGGGCAGCGGCGCGGCGGCCACGGGCTCGGCGACCACCCGGCGCGGGGCGACCGGCGTCGTGGACACCGGACGGGCGGGGCGGGGGGCCTTGAACACGGGGCGGGCGGGCTGCGAGGGCGCGGCGCGGCCGGAAAGGCCCAGGCGATGCACCTTGCCGATCACGGCGTTGCGGGTCACCCCGCCCAGCTGCTTGGCGATCTGGCTGGCGGAAAGGCCCTCCAGCCACAGCTTCTTCAAGGTCGCCACGCGGTCGTCGGTCCAGCCCATGATCGCCACCCTTTCACTGAGCGGAGCGGCGACGGTCCCACGTCGCCGGTCCTATATCTTGTGTCTTGAACGCCATGTCGACGTTCCGCCTACCAGATATCGTAAACCTTCTGTTAACCGGCACAATAGGCGCCATCAGGCTGTCCACAGGAACAAGATGTTGAATCGGGTCGGCGGCGATCCTCCCGGAATGTGGGGTCTGCGCGCGCCGCCGGAACCGCGCGGGGGCGGGGCGAGTCGCTTGGTCGCACCCCCCGCCGCCCCCGGGGTTGCGCTCGCGCCCGCCCGGGCGCACCTAGGCGGCATGAAAGACATGGCCGAGAGCGTCCTGCCGCCCCAGCCGCGCGACTACGCGGGCTTCAACTGGACCGGTTTCCTGACCCTCTACCAGAAGGAGGTCTGGCGCTTCTGGAAGGTGGCCATGCAGACCGTCGCCGCGCCGGTGGTGACGACCCTGCTCTACATGATGGTCTTCGTGGTCGCCGTGCGCGGCGCCGCCCCGCCCATCCACGGCACCCTCTTCAGCGAGTTCGTGGCCCCCGGCCTGATCATGATGGCGATCATCAACAACGCCTTCGCCAACTCCTCCTCCAGCCTGCTGCAGGCCAAGATGATGGGCCTGACGCCGGATTTCCTGACCCCGCCGCTGTCGGCGCTGGAGCAGGTGCTGGCCTTCATGCTGGGCGCCGCAACGCGCGGGGTGCTGGTCGGGCTGGTGACGGCCCTCACCATCTGGGCCCTGCCGTTCACCGAGATGCGCCTGGCCCACCCCTGGGCGGTGCTCTATTTCGGGGTCGGGGCCTCGCTGCTGATGGGGCTGGTCGGCATCGCCACGGGCCTGTGGTCGGAGAAGTTCGACCACCTGGCGGCGATCACCAACTTCCTGATCATGCCGATGACCTTCCTGTCGGGCACCTTCTACCTGGTCGACCGCCTGCCCGAGCCGTTCCGCACGGCCAGCCACTTCAACCCGTTCTTCTATCTGATCGACGGCTTCCGCTACGGCTTCATCGGCGAGGCCGACGGCGACCTCGCGGCGGGCGTGGCCGTCACGGCCGTCCTCGCGGCCCTGCTCTTCGCCTGGAGCTGGCGCGTGTTCGTGACCGGCTGGCGGCTGAAGACCTGACCGCGGCGACCGTGGATATCGTCGAGACGCCCCTGCCGCCCGGGGCCTTGCTGAGCCGGCACGAAGGCGGCGGCGGCTACGTCGACTGCTTCGTGGCCAGTGTTCCGGGCCGCGTCAGCCAGGGCGCCTTCATCGAGGCCTTCTACACGACGCCCCTGTTCAGGCTGGAGCGCCTGGTCCTGGCAAGGCTGCTCGCCCGGCCGTCGACCGACGCGGACGTCCGCCGCCTGGCCGCCGGCGATGCGGACGCCTTCTCCGCCTGGACCGTGGAGGGGCGGACGGCGGAGCAGATCCTGCTGCGCGACTTCAGGGGCTCGACCTGCTCCTGGCTGATGACCGCGCCCGACCCGGACTCGCCGGACGCGACCCGCCTGCATTTCGGCTCGGCGATTGTCCCGCGCGCCGGCGCCGACCGCCCCTCCGCCGGCTTTCGCGCGCTGCTCCCCGTCCATCGCTGCTACGCCCGCGCCCTGCTGCGCGCGGCGGCGCGGCGGCTGACGCGGCGGGCCCGGAAGGGGACAGGGCGAGCCGTCCCGGGGGACAGCTAGTCCAGTCACCCCCGTTTCCTTGACATTCCCGCGTTCCCCGGCGAGAAGCCTTAGCCTTCCCGTCCCCGTGCGACCGCGCGGGGACTTCTCTCTTTTGGGAGGCGACCTTGAGCACCCCGACCGCCGCGACCGCGACCCCCGACCACATCATGGGCGTCTACAACCGCGCCCCCGTGGCCGTGGACCGAGGCCAGGGCGCCCGCCTGTGGGACGTCGACGGCGTCGAGTATCTCGACTGCGTGGCGGGCATCGCCACGACCGGGCTGGGTCACTGCCATCCCGCGCTGGTCGAGGCGCTGAAGGCCCAGGCCGACCGGCTCTGGCACGTCTCCAACATCTTCCGCATCCCGGGCCAGGAGGCCCTCGCCCGGCGGCTTACGGACGCGACCTTCGCCGACGTGGTGTTCTTCACCAACTCGGGCACCGAGGCCATCGAGTGCGCCCTGAAGACGGCCCGGAAGTACCACACCGCCAATGGCCATCCGGAGCGGGTGGACATCATCGGCTTCGACGGCTCGTTCCACGGCCGCAGCTACGCGGCCATCAACGCCGCCGGCAATCCGGGCTACGTCGAGGGCTTCGGCCCGCGGCTGCCGGGCTATGTCCAGGTCAAATGGGGCGACAAGGACGCGCTGAAGGCGGCCATCGCCTCGCCGACCACGGCGGCGGTGATCTTCGAGCCGGTGCAGGGCGAGGGCGGCGCGCGGGCGATGCCGGAGGCCGACCTCGACGAGATCCGCGCCTGGACCCGCGAGCACGGCGTGCTGCTGATCTACGACGAGGTGCAGTCGGGCATGGGCCGCACCGGCAAGCTGTTCGCCCACGAGTGGGCGTCCGACGCCGCGCCCGACATCATGGCCGTGGCCAAGGCGCTGGGCGGCGGCTTCCCGGTCGGCGCCTGCCTCGCCACCGCCGAGGCGGCCAAGGGCATGACCGTGGGCGTCCACGGCTCGACCTTCGGCGGCAACCCGCTGGCCATGGCGGTGGCCTGCGCCGCCTTCGACGAGATCGCCCGGGAAGAGACCCTGGCCAACGTCCGCGAGGTGGCCGGTTACTTCAACCAGCAGCTCACGGGCCTCAAGGACCGCTACCCGGACATCATCCTCGACATCCGCGGCAAGGGCTTCCTGATCGGGCTCAAGGTGACGCCGGTGAACCGCGAGTTCATGGCCATGGCCCGCGACCAGCGGCTGCTGGTGGCCGGCGGCGGCGACAACTGCGTACGCCTGCTGCCCTCGCTGCTGCTGACGGTCGATGAGGCCCGCGAGGCCGTCGAGAAACTCGAGCGCACCTGCGAGGCGGCGCGAGCCAAGGCCGCGGCATAACCGTTTTTCCTCCGCTCATCCCGGCGAAGGCCGGGACCCAGGCTTTTTTCGGAAAGCCCGGGCGGGCGGAGAGTTTGTCAAACAAACCTGGGTCCCGGCCTTCGCCGGGATGAGCGGGGATTGAAATGACCCACCCTCGGCATTTCCTCGACATCTGGAAGCTCGAAGCCGCCGACCTGCGCGCCATTCTCGACGACGCCCGGGCGCGCAAGGCGGCCCGCAAGGGCTGGACCCAGGCCCGGGTCGACGCCGACCGTCCGGCCGAGGGCCGCACCCTGGCGATGATCTTCGAGAAGAACTCGACCCGCACCCGCTTCTCGTTCGACGCCGCCATGCGCCAGCTGGGCGGCCACACCATCATCTCCACCTCGGCCGACATGCAGCTGGGCCGCGGCGAGACGGTCGAGGACACCGCCCGCGTGCTGTCGCGCATGGTCGACGCGGTGATGATCCGCGCCAACCGGCACGAGGACGTCGAGCTGTTCGCCCAGAACGCCTCGATCCCGGTGATCAACGGCCTGACGGACAGGAGCCATCCCTGCCAGATCCTGGCCGACCTCTTGACCTTCGAGGAGCATCGCGGGCCGGTGGCGGGCAAGACCCTGGCCTGGGTGGGCGACGGCAACAACGTCTGCGCCAGCTTCATCCACGCCGCGCCGAAGTTCGGCTTCAAGCTGAACATCGCCTGCCCGGCGGCCTATCACCCCGACCTCTACGACCTCGCCCGCGCGGCCGAGCAGCAGGGCCGCATCGAGATGACCGAGGACCCTCGCGCGGCGGTCGAGGGCGCCGACTGCGTCATCACCGACACCTGGGTCTCGATGGGCGACGTCGACGGCGAGGCCCGCCTCGACGCTTTCGAGAGCTTCCAGGTCGACGAGGACCTGATGGACCTGGCGGACGGCCGGGCGGTGTTCCTGCACTGCCTGCCGGCGCACCGGGGCGAGGAGGTCACCGACGCGGTCATCGACGGCCCCCGCTCGCTGGTCTGGGACGAGGCGGAGAACCGCATCCACGCCCAGAAGTCGATCCTGGCCTGGTGCTTCGGCGGGATCGGCTGACGCCGTGGCCGCCCGGCTTGACAAGGCCGACCGCGAAGCGCTGGCCCGCCGGCTCGTCCGGTATCTGAAGGACGAGCTGGACGTCGGGATCGGCGCGCTCGAGGCCGAGTTCCTGCTCGATTTCCTGGGCGAGCGCATCGGCCCGCGCTTCTACAACCAGGGTCTCCGCGACGCGGCGGCGGCGCTGGCGGCGCGCATGGACGTCCTGACCGAGGCGCTCGAGGACCTGGAGCGGCCGGTCCCGCGCGACTGACGCGAAAGCCTGGACAAAACAAGAACAACCGTTTAGGTTGTCCCCATGCCTTCCTTCCCGTTCGACACGCTGGGCGCGTCCAAAAGGTTGCAGGAAGCCGGCATGCCCGAGGGCATGGCCGAGGCGGTGGTGTCCGAGTTTCAGCACGCGCTGACGCCGGATCTCTCCAGCCTGGCGACCAAGGCCGACCTGGATGCGTCGACCGCGGCCGGGACAGCCGAGCTGAACGCGGCGATCGCGGCACTGAGGGCGGACCTTCATGCGCATTCGGCGGCCACGGCCTCCGATTTCGAGGCGATCCGCCAGGAGATGGCCACGAAGGCCGACATGGCCGATATTCGCCTGGAGATCGCCCGGACCCATGCGGCGATCAACGACACGATCCGCCAGCAGGGCTGGTTGCTGTTGGGGGGCGTCGTGGGCGGGGTCGGGGTCTTGCTGACGCTCTTCACCGGGATCGGACAAGTCCTCGGCTGACCGGCGCCGCGTCGATCCGCCCCGGACGCCGCCCGCCGCTCGCAACCGCGCGCGCGAGCCCCTATATGGGCGCGCCATGACCCAGACCGTTTCCGCCGCCCCCGACGACCTCGTCGCTGCTTTCCAGATCGAGGGCTGGCCCGTGCGCGGCCGCATCGTCCGGCTGGGCGAGGCCGTCCACGAGATCCTCACCCGCCACGACTACCCCGACCCGGTGGCCAACCTGCTGGGCGAGGCCTGCGCCCTCGCCGCCCTGGTCGGCTCCAGCCTGAAGTTCGAGGGCCGGCTGATCGTCCAGGCCCAGGGCGACGGGCCGGTGGCCTTCGTCGTCGTCGACTACGACACCGCCGGCGCCCTGCGCGGCTACTGCCGGTTCGACCCCGACCGGCTGGCGGAGATCGCCGGCGGCTTCTCGCGCCCGGGCGCCCGCGGCCTGCTCGGCCAGGGCGTCTTCATCATGACCATCGACCAGGGCCCGGACATGGACCGCTACCAGGGCGTCACCGCCATCGAGGGCGAGACCCTGGCCCTGTGCGCCGAGCAGTATTTCGCCCAGTCCGAACAGACCCCGACCCGGATCCGCCTGGCCGTCGGCCAGGTCGACGTCGGCGAGGGTCCGACCTGGCGCGCGGGCGGCATCCTGATCCAGAATATCGCCGCCGACGACGCCCGCGGCGGCACCGAGGACGCCTGGCGTCGCGCCCAGCTGCTGTTCGAGACCACCGGCGAGGACGAGCTCGTCGATCCCACCCTGCCGGCCGAGACCCTGCTCTGGCGGCTGTTCAACGAGGACGGCGTGCGGGTCTTCGAGTCCAGGCCCCTGAAGGCCTTCTGCCGCTGTTCGACGGAACGCATCGTCGCGGTGATGGACAGCTTCTCGCCCGAGGACCGGGCCGGCATGGTCGAGCCGGACGGCAAGGTGCGGGTGACCTGCGAATACTGCTCGCGGGTCTACGAGCTGGACCCGCCGGCCGCCGCCTGATCCGCGTGGGCCTTCAGGCGCGCGGCGGCCGAACGCCGCGCAGGACCAGCCACAGGCCCAGCGGGACCTCGTAGAAGAACATCGGGCCCATATAGGCGGCCATCGGGACGGTCCCGGGCAGGATCATGTTGACGACCGGGCCGGCGGCGAGCGCGAGGGAGGCGACGACGCCCCACAGCGCCAGCGCGCGCGGCGCATACCGCGACTTCAGCAGGACCAGGGCGAAGGCGGCGCTCCCCAGTCCCAGGCAAACCCAGCCGACCCGCATGATGTCGCTCTGCAGGCCGTAGAGCAGCCGCGCCAGGGCCGAAACCTCGGCCGGCGCCAGGGCGTCGAGCGAGCCGCCGCCCTCCGCCAGCCGCAGGATGACGAACGGGATCGCCGTCGCCAGCGTCAGCAGCGCCGCGTCCATCATCCGCAGCAGCATGCCGAGCAGCGACAGCCCCCGGTTCACCGGCGAGAGCAGGATGTAGAACGCCGCCGCGACCGCCGCGTCGCTGGCGAAGGTCAGCATGTGGATCGCGGCGCCGGCCCGGTAGGCCGCCTCGCGCGCCAGCACGTTGCGGACCATCTCGCCGCCGTCGGTCGAGGCGACGCCGGCCAGAAGGACCAGCTCGGCGGCCATCGAGGCGGCCATGGCGGCCAGCAGGATCGCCCCGGCCCAGCGCGCCGCCGCCCTCTGGCCCGCGCCGACCCCTCCGCCGCTCCCGTCGGTCATGTCGCCTCTCCTGGTCCGGGCCCATCCTCGCCGCCGCCGGACGCTGAAGACAAGCACCCCGCGCATCACAAACCTGATCGCCGGTTGCGCCGTCGGCCGGCGGAACCGGGCGGGGAGGGCTCTCGCCCACGGCGAAACGCCGGTTTCGCCCGCCGCAAGCGGTTGATTTCGCGGGACCTCGCCGCCCCGGCCGCACGGCGCGGGCCGTCCCGTCGCCGCCCCGCGCCCCTCGCCCCTATCCTTGTCCTCGCCCCGTCGCACGGGGAGGGCGCCGCGGCCAAGCGATCCGAGGCGGCGGCGGGGCGGGGTTCGAGCGGGAAGCCCGCTCCGGCGCCAGCCGGGAAGGTCCTGCCGTCGCCGCGCACCGCGTCGGCGGAGCGGGACCGGACCGGCCCCTGGCCGGGACGG
>JBMOOF010000041.1:0-9924 GCA_049323695.1 Pseudomonadota bacterium | reverse complement strand
CGTTGCCGGTCGCCCTGGTCGCGGCGTCCCTCGAAGCGCTCGCGGCGGCCCTCGCGCTGGCCCTCGCCCTCGCCGCCCTCGGCGGCCTCGGTCTCCGGCGGCTCGGGCGCTTCCTCGGGTTCGGCCTCGAAGTCGATGTCGAAGCCCGAGGCGAACTGCTCGCGCCCGACGATGTCGGCCACCGGCCGGTGCGGCTGCATGGCCCGCAGGGTGCGGAAATAGTGCTCGGCGTGCTGCAGGTAGTTCTCGGCCAGCACGCGGTCGCCCGACGACGCCGCGTCCCGGGCCAGCTGCTGGTATTTCTCGAAGACGCCCTGGGCAGCGCCGCGCACCTTGATGCCTTCGGGCCCGTTCGAGTCGAACGCGCGGTTGGCGTTGTGCTGCGGCTTGCCGCCCCCGCCGCCGCCGCGATTGCGGCCGCGCTGACGCTTCATACCCTTGAAATCTCTCATCTTACCCTTCGACCTGCCGGGCGCCGCGGGCTTTGGGCCTGCCCGTCGCCCGGCTCTGGTTACGAACTCGGGCTTGCCGCCCGTCTTGTTGTTGCGAAAAGACGCTGTTCCCGTCTCAATCCGGCTTCAGCGCTGCGACCCCGGCCCGAAGGCCTCGCGCGCCCGCCGCCGACTGGCGACCAATCCGTACGGCGATCTGGATGGAGACGAGTCAGATGTAGCGTCTCAGGCGCCTGTTTCCAAGGGGTTTCTGGTTCCGGTCACGACGCGGTCATGAAGGGCGAGGTCCTTGATCGTCCGCACGCCCGTCGCGCCCGCGTCCCGGAACAGGGACTCGACGGCCGCCTTCTGGTCGTGGCCGATCTCGACCAGGAACAGCCCGCCCGGTTTCAGCACGCGCAGGATCTCGGGCGCCAGGGCCCGATAGGCGTCCAGGCCGTCCGGCCCGCCGTCGAGCGCCAGGCGCGGGTCGTGCTCGCGCACCTCCGGATCCAGGGTCTCGATCACCGCGGTCGGGATGTAGGGCGGGTTGGAGACCACCAGGTCGAAGGCGCGGTCGTCGAGCAGGGCCGTCCAGTCGCCGCGCAGGAAGGCGGCGCGGCCGTCGAGGTCGAAGTTGGCGGCGTTCTCCCGCGCCACGGCCAGGGCCTCCTCGGAAATGTCGACGCCGAGCGCCCTGGCCGCCGGCCGTTCGGCCAGGATCGAGAGCATGATCGCCCCCGAGCCGACTCCCAGGTCCAGCAGCGAGAAGGCCATGGCCTCGGGAAACGCCTTCAGCGCCTCGTCGACGATGACCTCGGTTTCGGGCCGGGGGCTCAGCACGTCGCCCGTGACCCCGACCATGATCTTCCAGAAGCCCTTGCGGCCGAGGATCTTGCTGACCGGTTCGCGGCGCGCGCGGCGTTCGAGCAGGTCGTCGTAGGCCGCCTGCTGCGCCCCGGTGATCTCGCGATAGGGGTCGGTGACGATCTCCAGCCGCGAGACGCCGGCCGCGGCCTCGAGCAGCAGGCGCGCGTCGATCACCGGCTGGTCGATCCCGGCCGCCTCCAGCCGCTCGCGGGCGGCCTTCCAGGCCTTCACCAGGGTGGTCACGCCAGCAGCTCCGCCCCGTCGCCCTCGGCCACCGCGCCGGCGGCCGTCGTCTGCACATAGACGCCGCAGAAGGTGTGGCCGTACGATTCGAACAGGGCCCTGACCAGGTCCATGTCCCGCTCGGTCGTCACCGGGTCCACGCCGGTCGCCGCGCAGCGGGTGATGGACTTGAACACGTTCGCCGTGGCGCCGCCCACGGCCAGGGTCCGGCCCGTCCAGCCGGTCTCGACCCAGGGCGCCCAGCCCTCGACATAGAGGTTGGCCCGGAAGCGCAGGGGATCGATCGGCCGGCCGACCTTCTCGGCCAGGTCGCGCACGCTGGCCAGGTTGACGATCGAGACATGGCCCTGCGGATGGTCGGTGAACCGCCAGCCGTCCGGCGCGGCCAGCACCTTCAGCGGCGCGCGGGCGTCCTCGCCGAGCAGGTCGGCCAACCAGGCGGCGAAGGCCGCGCGGCCGGCCTCGGCGGTCAGGTCAGCGGCGATGTCCGGCGCGCCGTCGGCGGCGGCATGGACCACGCCGGAGGCGTCGTCGTAGCGCGTGCGGGCCTTCGCCACGGCCGCGATGTGGGCGAGCACGGCGAAGCGGGTCTTGGGCGTGAAGGCGGGCGCGGCCGGGTCGAAGCCGCTGGGGCCGACTTCCACCGCATAGAGCCGGTCGCCCGGAAAGCCCTGGCCGGCGGCCAGTTCGGCCCGGGCGAGCCGTTCGGGGGTGAAGCCCTTGACCGGATGGCGATAGAGGCCGGTGACGACGCCTTGCATGGGCGCTCACTGCCCCAGCGGCCCGGTCGGGGCAAGTCCGGAACGCGCGGGGCCCGGCCCGCATTTCCCGCTGCGATGAAGACGGCGTCCGCGAACGACCTGGCGTCGGCGGCCTGGCGGTGGGGTCGCTCGCGGCCGTATCACCTGCTGCCCTGGATCGCGCTGGGCGCGGCGGTGATCCTCTGGCCGGGCCGGCCGCCGCCGCCGCCGCCCGGGCTCAGCGAGGACCGCGTCATGGACCCGGCCCACTTCGAGCGGGCCGAGCCCCGGCGCGGCCGCGCGGCCCGCTGGCCTCACCAGATGACGGTGCTGGGCTGGCGCGACATTCTCTGGCGGACCTTCTGGGAAGTGTCCCGGGACAAGCTGCCCAGCGTCTCCGGCGGGGTCACCTTCTATGTGCTGCTGGCGATCTTCCCTGCGATCGGCGCCTTCGTCTCGCTCTACGGCCTGGCCGCCGACGTCGCCGCCGCCGAACGCCAGCTCGCCGAGATGTCGACCGTCTTCCCGACCAGCGTCGTCCAGATCGTCGGCGAACAGATGCTGCGGCTCGCCGGCCAGCATCCCGGCAAGCTGTCGGCGGCCTTCCTGGTCAGCCTCGCGATCTCGGTCTGGTCGGCCAACGCCGGCATGAAGGCGCTGTTCGAGGGGCTGAACGTCACCTACGACGAGGTCGAGAAGCGCGACTTCGTCCGCCGCACGGCGATCACCTACGCCTCGACCCTGGGGGCGCTGGCGTTCCTCGCCTCGGTGGCGGTCATCCTGGTGGCGACGCCGGTGGCGATGCGGGCCCTCGGCTTCGCCCGCTTCGACGCCGTCTGGGTCCCGCTGCGCTGGGCGGTGGTGTTCGGCGTGACCGCCGGCGGCTTCGCCCTGATCTACCGCTACGGGCCCAGCCGGCGGCTGGCGAAGTGGCGCTGGGTGGTGCTGGGCGCGGTGCTGGGGGCGACGGCCTGGCTCGGCGGCTCGCTGGGCTTTTCCTGGTACGTCAACAACGTCGCCCACTTCGACGCCACCTACGGCTCGCTGGGGGCGGTGGTCGCCTTCATGAGCTGGGTGTGGTTCTCGGTGATGTCGCTGCTGGTCGGCGCCGAGTTCAACGCCGAGATCGAGCACCAGACCGCCGTCGACTCGACCATCGGTCCGGACCGTCCCATGGGCCTGCGCGGCGCGGCGATGGCCGACACGGTCGGCAAGCCCTTCCGTTTCCGCGAGTCGCTGAAGCACGGCGCCGGAGTGGCCAGGCGGCAGACCGGCGCCCTGCTGCGGCCGATCCGCCAACGCCTGCGCTGACAGCGAGGAAATGGAGGGACAGCTTACTCATTTCCCGATCGCCGCGTCAGAAATGGAGGGACAGCTTACTCATTTCACAATCGCCGCGGACGCCGCGCCGTCGGTGGGGAAATGAGTAAGCTGTCCCTCCATTTCCTCCCGTCCGTTTCCGCCCCGGCTCCTCAGCCGAAGCTCTCCTCCAGGCTCGCCAGCCGGGCGGCCTGGTCCTCGGCGATCAGGGGGTCGATGACGTCGTCGAGCGCCTCGCCCTCCATGACCTTGGGCAGGTTGTAGAGCGTCAGGTTGATGCGGTGGTCGGTGACCCGCCCCTGCGGGAAGTTGTAGGTGCGGATGCGCTCGGAGCGGTCGCCCGAGCCGACCTGGCTCTTGCGGGCGTCGGCCCGGGCGGCGTCGAGCGCCTGGCGTTGAAGGTCGTAGAGCCGCGCCTTCAGGTTGGCCATGGCCTTGCGGCGGTTCTCGTGCTGGCTCTTTTCGGAGCTGGTCGCGACGATGCCGGTGGGCAGGTGGGTGATGCGCACGGCCGAGTCGGTCTTGTTGACGTGCTGGCCGCCGGCCCCGGACGAGCGATAGGTGTCGATGCGCAGGTCGGCGTCGTTGATGACGATGTCGACGTCCTCGGCCTCGGGCAGCACCGCCACGGTGGCGGCGCTGGTGTGGATGCGGCCCTGGGCCTCGGTCTCGGGCACCCGCTGCACGCGGTGGACGCCGCTTTCGAACTTCAGCCGGCCGAACACGCCCTCGCCGGTGATCGAGGCGATGATCTCCTTGTAGCCGCCCATTTCGCCCTCGGAGACGCTGTCGATCTCCACCCGCCAGCCGCGGCTCGCCGCGTAGCGGCTGTACATGCGGAACAGGTCGCCGGCGAACAGGGCGGCCTCGTCGCCGCCGGTGCCGGCGCGCACCTCGAGGATGGCCGAGGCGTTCTCGTCCTTGTCGCGGGGGGCGAGCAGCAGGGCGACCTGGCGCTCCATCTCCGGCAGGCGCGCTTCCAGCCGCTCCAGCTCGTCGCGGGCGAGCTCGGAGATGTCGGGGTCGGGATCGGCGGCCATGGCCGCCAGCTCGGGCTTCTCGGCCTCCGCCTTCTGCAAAGCCAGGACGGCCTCCGCCACGGGCCGGAGCTCGGCGTGCTCCTTGCTCAGCCGCACGATCTCGCCCCCGTCGGAGGCGGCGCCCATGCGCGCCTCGATCTCGCGGAAGCGGTCGAGGACCTGGTCGAGACGGGCCTGGGGCAGACGCAAGGCGGAATTCCGGTGACGGCGGCGCGAAGGGGCCGGTGTTTAAGGCCGCCGCGCCCTCCTGTCGATGCGCCTCAGGCCCGGGGGCGCAGGCCCGCGCGGACGGGGGCGAAGTCGGCGCCGGCCAGCTTCTTGGAGTCGCCGGCGGCCTCGGGCTTCTCGGTCGGCGCGGGCAGGCCCGCCGCCGCGCGGCGGGGGGCGATCAGCGCCTCCAGCCGGGCCTTGGTCGACTTGAAGGCGGCGAGGTCGCGGTTGTCGAGGATCGGGCCGCCGGGGATCTTGGCCCCGATCGGGTTCACCCGCCGGCCCTTGAACCAGACCTCGTAGTGCAGGTGCGGGCCCGTCGAGGCGCCGGTCGAGCCGACATAGGCGATCAGCTGGCCCTGGCTGACCCGCTGGCCGGGCCGCAGGCCCTTGGCGTAGCGCGACAGGTGGGCGTAGCCGGTCTCCCAGCCGCCGGTGTGGCGGATGCGGACCCAGTTGCCATAGCCGCCCCAGCGCCGGGCCTCGACCACGACGCCGTCGCCGGCCGCCAGCACCGGCGTGCCCGTGCCGACTCCGAAATCGATCCCCTGGTGCATCTTGTTGTAGCCCAGGATCGGGTGGCGGCGCAGGCCGAAGCGGCTGGTGATGCGCGCCCCGTCGACCGGGGTGCGCAGCAGGAAGCCCTTGATGTTCTTGCCGATGTTGTCGAGGAACATCCGCTTCCCGTCGGCCTTGGTGAAGCCGTAGAAGCGCTGGCCCTTGACCTCGGCGTACTGCAGGCCGCCGGCCTCGACGGTGCGGCCGCTCTCGGTGACCTTGCGGTCGAAGACCAGGCAGAACGGGTCGCCGGCCTTGATGTCGCGCGAGAAGTCGATCTTGTGCGCGAACAGCTTGGACGCTTCGGAGACCACGGCCGCGTTGGCGCCGACGCGGCTGGCGCTCTCGTGGAACGAGCCTTCCATGCGGCCGCAGGCGGCGACGGTCTCGGGCGTCACCTTCTCCTCCAGCTCGCGCAGGTGGAGCGCGCCGTCGAAGCTGCGCGAGACGGTGATCGTGCTGGCCGCGCCGGTGCGCATGGAAAGCCCGATCAGCCGGGCCGGTCCGCGCCGGTCGCGCGGCTTTGCCACGGAGGCGACGAAGTCCATGCCGGCGCGGATGTTCACGGTGTCCATGGCCTGGGCCAGGACCTTGACGGCCGACCGGGCGTCGTTGGGCGTCACGCCGCTGCGCAGGACGGCGGCCTCGAGGGTCTCGCCGGGGCGGACCTCGACGTTGATGTTCTGGCCGGGCTGGAAGCCGGGCTGCGCCTCGGCGCGGGCGAAGGCGATGTGCTGCAGGGCGGTCAGGGTGGCCGGATCGAGCGGCTGGGCCACGGCGTCGGGACCGGCGGTCAGCTTCCAGCCCAGGCCCAGGACGGCGAAACCGGCGACGGCGACAAGGGCCTTGGGCGCAAGGCGAAGCGTCGGTCGCCTCGGATCGAACTCCTGCATCGTTCCCCCGTCAGTTTACGATGCCGCACTAGCTCAGAATGGCACGGCTGGGACGCCCCCCAGCAATCGGCGGGCCGTTTCTTGCCCGGCCGTGACCCCGAAACGCAAGCAATATTCGTTGCTTCGCGCGCTTTGTCACGCCCCGGACGGGAACAGGCGGTCTTAACCGCCAATTAGTGAATGAACCGTCTCCGGCGGGCGGCCCAGGACGACGCCCCGCTCGGTCGCGACGATCGGCCGCTGGACCAGCACCGGATGGGCGACCATGGCCTCCAGGATCGTCTCGTCGCTGGCGGCGGGATCGGTCAGGCCCAGATCGCTCGCCAGCGCCTCCCTCTCGCGCAGGATGGCGCGCGGTCCGGCGCCCATCCGCGCCAGCAGCGCGGTCAGCTGGTCCCGGGTCCAGCCGGTCTTCAGGTATTCGACGATGGTCGGCTCCACGCCGGCGGCGCGGATCAGCTCGAGCGTCGCCCGCGAGGTCGAGCAGCGCGGGTTGTGGAAGATGGTGACGGTCATGGGCCGGTCTTCTGCTTCAACAGCCAGTCGAAGACAACCAGGGCGGCCAGGGCGCCGGCGGTCTGGCCCGCCAGGAACCCCGGAACCGATCCCGGGGCGATGCCGGCGAAGCTGTCGGTCAGCGACCGGGCCAGGGTCACGGCCGGATTGGCGAACGCGGTCGAGGCGGTGAACCAGTAGGCGGCGGCGATGTAGAGGCCGACGCTGGCCGCGACCATGCCCGGCCGGCTGCGGGAGACGGCGAGGATGGTTCCGACCAGGCCGAACGTCGCCACGGCTTCGCTGAACGCCTGGGCGGGACCGTCGCGGAGCTTCGTCGAGACCTGCAGCACCGGCTCGGCGAACATCGCATGGGCGGTCCAGACGCCGATCACGGCCGCGGCGCCCTGCACGGCGGCGTAGGCGAGGGCGGCCGCCGGCGGGATCTCGCGGCGCAGGGCGAAGACCAGGGTCACCGCGGGATTGAAGTGCGCCCCGCTGACCGGCCCGAACATGGCGATCAGCACCACCAGGGCCGCCCCGGTCGCCAGGGTGTTGCCGAGCAGGGCGATGGCGACGTTCCCGCCCGAAAGGCGTTCGCCCATGACGCCCGAGCCGACGACGACGGCGAGCAGCAGGGCGGTCCCCAGCGCTTCGGCCGCCAGGCGGCGCGGCAGGTCGGCCATCGCTCAGGCCTTGCCGATGTCGGCGAGCCGCGCCTGGAGCGTGAGGCGGTCGAGGCTGGCCAGGGGCAGGTTGACGAAGAGTTCGATGCGGTTGTGCAGCCGGCCGTAGACGTCGGCGAAGGCCGCCGCGATCTCGGCCTCGGCGCCTTGCACGGCGGCGGGATCGGGGACGCCCCAGTGGGCCGTCATCGGCTGGCCCGGCCAGATCGGGCAGACCTCGCCGGCGGCGTTGTCGCAGACGGTGAACACGAAGTTCAGCTCCGGCGCGTCCGGATTGTGCGCCCGGTCGAACGCCTCCCATGACTTCGATCGCAGGCCGGCGGTCGGATAGTCGAACCGCTCCAGCAGGGCGATGGCGTGGGGATTGACCTTGCCGGTGGGCATCGAGCCGGCGGAATAGGCCCGGAAGCGGCCGGCGCCGAGGCGATTGAGGATCGACTCGGCGAGAATGGAGCGCGCCGAGTTGCCGGTGCAGAGGAAGAGGACGTTGTAGCTCATGCCCGGGCCGGCGCTCCGCAGGACGCGCCGGCGGCGAGGTCCGCCAGGGGCGCGCAGATCGCCGGCTCGCCCTGGCAGCAGTCCTCCATCAGGAAGGCGAGCAGGCCGCGCATGGCGTCGTAGTCGGCGGTGTAGATGATCGACCGTCCCTCGCGCCGCGAGCGGGCGAGGCCGGCCTGGGTCAGGATATTGAGGTTGGCCGACAGGGTGTTGGCCAGCATGCCCGCGGCCTCGGCGATGCGGCCGGCGGCCAGGCCCTCGGCGCCGGCCTTGACCAGCAGCCGGAAGACGGCCAGGCGGCCGGGATGGGCGAGGGCCGACAGGGCGGCGACGGCGTCAGTCTGTTCCATGATTCGAGAATAGCGGAATTTCATGACGGTTTGGCGTCGCCGCCGCGCCGAGCTCGGCGCGCCTACGCCGGGGCCCGGACCGGCTCCGGCGCGTCGACCGGCGCCGGCCCGGCGGTCCCTTCGCCGTAGGTGGTGGCCTCGCCGAAGGTGTGGAAGGTCTCCCAGCGAACGCCCGATGGGTCGACCACCCAGTGCTTGTCGGACTTGGCGTAGCAGCAGGTGGTCGCTTGCTGATCGAAGGTCGTTTCGCCGGCGGCCTGCAGCCGGGCCGCGATGCCGGCGAGTTCGGGCCGGGTCTCGGCCTGGATCCCGACGTGGTCGACGCCCGCGGTCCGCCCGCGCTGCGAGATGGCGAGGTTCACCAGCGGGTCCTCGAGCATCCATTTGGCGTAGTCGTCCTTCACCACCGTGGGCGCGGCGCCGAACAGGGTGGAATAGAAGGCGATCGACCGGCCGAGATCGTCGACCGAGATGTGCAGGTGAAGGCGCTTCATCGGATTGGTCTCCATAAGTTCGAGAATTCGAGAAATATGGAATCATTTACCGAAGTCAAGAGGCGGGCCCGCCGGGTCCGGGACCGGTCACCGGGCCAGGCGGGCGCGCCCCATGCGGGCTGCGGAATCCGACAGGTCGAAGGGCATGACCTCGGGCGGTCGCTTCGGCAACGGGGCCGCGCCTGCGGGCCGAGTCCGCGCCAGACACCAACGTTCAGCGCGGCTGGGTGAAGGTTCCCATGACGACGGCGGAGTCGGACAGGTCGAACGGCATCAGGTCCTTGGGCCGGGGCGCCAGAGGTTTGGCCGCGGCGGGCCAGCCGGCGTTGATGACGGCATAGCGGACCTCCAGATTGCTCGGCGATTCTCCGGCGGGTGGAAGCGCCAGGGTCAGCGGACTCTGCAACCCAGCCAGCCGGACGTTGACGGTCGATGGCGTCGCTACGGTGACGATGTCGGACGTCGGCAGACTGACCTTGATCGTGGTCCCTCCGATCTCGAAGTCGCCGAGGATGCCCTTGCGGTCCCTCAACTGCAGGAACACGGCGTCGGCGGCGGGGACGTGGATATCGATTCTGCCATCGGGACGCTGGCTGGCCGTCACAGGCGCGGGCCCGGCCGTTACGGGCTTGCCGGCGGCGGCCCAGCCGGCGCGGCGGAGCAGGGGCGGCAGTTCAGCCTTGGCGACCTTTCCGCCCTCCGCGGTCAGGGCGGCGCGGGTCCAGGGCGTGAGGGTCTTCTCGCCCGACACCAACTGGGACTTGCCGCTCGTCGCGTCGGTGACGTGGAAGACGCTGCTGGCCCGCGGATGGCGTTCGGACCAGGGTTCGACGAAACGCACCGCGAGCAGCAGGACCAGTCCCAGCGCCAGCAGGCCGGCGGCCGGCGCGAGGGCGAAACGGGCCGGCGTGCGGGCCTGGCCAGTCAGCGGCCAGACCAGCATCGCGCCCAGCCACAGGATCAGGGCCAGGATCATGGGCTGGTCGAGGCCCTGGGCGACGCCGTGGAAGAAGACGGCCAGCCAGCCGCCGCCGGCCGCCGCCAGCAGCGCCAGGGCCGCCGTCCGCGAGGGCTCCGGCCGGGCGCCCAGGTCGCT
>JBMOOF010000040.1:46773-91269 GCA_049323695.1 Pseudomonadota bacterium | reverse complement strand
GATCCGAATCCACTGCGCATCGCTCAGTTCGTAGCGCTTCACACCCATCACCGACCTCCGCCAAAGCGGAGACCTATGAATCACGCATCCCGCGAACCGTGAATCCCTGAATGTCGATTGGACCTAGACCCCCGCGCCCTTCCAGTCGCCGGCGCCGTGCTGCGCCGGGCCTCGGCCGGTGATCTGGTGGTAGAGCGTCTTCACCGTCCGGCTGCCCGTGGTTTCGAACATCCACGGGAAGAAGCCGTGCACGATCGAACAGACGCCGGCCGCCACCAGCTTGCCGCCGAACCTCGTCGCCACCTGGAAATGCTCTCCATAGGTCTCGCCGACCGAATGGGGATGCTCGGTAAACAGTTTCACCGCGGGGCCCTTTCCGCTGGATGCCCGTTCATTGGCGCGCGTCGCGGGGCAGCGTCAACCTCGCACGCCTCGAAGGGGCATGCGTCTTGGCCGCCCGCCTCGAGCGGCGGCGGCAGGGAGGGCGCGGAGCGGGGGACGAGGGGCGAGGGGCGAGGGGCGAGGGGCGAGGGATTCGCACCCCGGAATCAGGCTCGCCGAACCCGGCGAAATCCAAGCGCCGGGCCTATCAAGATCAGATCCTTCCCGCGGACCGCGGGGACGATGAGGGAGGGTGGAGGCTCCGGTCATGGCCTACTCGGGCCACAGGTCCGTCACCCCGCCCTTGCGGTTGAGCATGTGGGTGGCGCGCTTGATGACGGCGAGCAGACGCTCGACGCGCTGGTCGCGGTCGTAGGTGACCTGGGCCCGGGCGAGACCCTCCAGCATGAAGCGGGCGAGGTCGCGGCTGGCCTGGAAGCGGGGCCCGGCGCCGGCGTGGAGCATCTTGAGGAAGTGGTCGCCGATCTGGGCCCGGTCGAACTCGGCCAGGGAGGGCGCCAGCAGCGCGCGGACCAGTTCGTCGGTGCGGGCCGCGGTCTCCAGCTCGGCGAAGGCCACGAACGGCGTCCTGTGCAGCAGGTCCCAGTAGGTCTCGATGGCGTGCTCGGTGACGTCGGCGCCGGGGGGCAGACTGTCCGCGGCCTCCCGGAACAGGGCCGCCCGCTGCTGCTGGATGTGCTCGATGGCCGCCTCGAGCAGGGCCTCGCGGGTGGGGAAGTGATAGAGCATGGCCCCGCGGGTGATGCCCGCGGCCTCGGCCACGGCGGCGTTGGTCGTGGCCGCATAGCCCTGGGCGGCGATCACCTGGACGGCCTCGTCGAGGATGCGCGCGCGCGTGCGCCGGGACTTGGGGGTATCACGCTGAGCCAGGATCGCCTGCGACATGGGGCTTGATCTAGGGGGCGCGTTGTTGCGCCGCAATGCGGCCGGTCGCCGTTTCACATGACCGACATCAAATCATCCTAGACGCCGGACCCATGGCCCCTGCGGAAGGAGCGCGAATGAGCCCGGACGCCCGCAATCTGGCCTGCCGGGCCGCCTTCATCAGCGACGTGCATCTGGGAACCCGCGGCTGCCAGGCCGAGATGCTGCTCGACTTCATCCGCCACCTGGAGTGCGAGCGGCTGTACCTGGTCGGCGACATCGTCGACGGCTGGAAGCTGAAGGGCGGCTGGTACTGGCCCCAGGCGCACAACGACGTCGTGCAGAAGATCCTGCGCCTCGCCCGCAAGGGGGTCGAGGTGGTCTATGTCCCCGGCAACCACGACGAGTTCGGACGCGACTTCTGCGGCGTCCATTTCGGCGGGGTGATCGTGGCCCGCGACGCCATCCACGAGGCCGCCGACGGCCGGCGGTTCCTGGTGGTCCACGGCGACGAATTCGACGGCATCGTCCAGCACGCCCGCTGGCTCGCCTTCCTCGGCGATTGGTCCTATAGAACGCTCCTCATGCTGAACACCGTCGTGGCGCGCCTGCGCCGCCGGTTCGGCCTGGGTTACTGGAGCTTTTCGGCCTATCTGAAGGTCAAGGTGAAGAACGCCCTGCAATTCATCGAGAACTTCGAGCAGGCCGTGACCGACGAGGCGCGCCGGCGCGGCGTCGACGGCGTGATCTGCGGCCACATCCACAAGGCCGAGATGCGCGACATGGACGGCGTGCTTTATCTCAACGACGGCGACTGGGTCGAAAGCTGCACCGCCCTGGTGGAGCATCACGACGGCCGGTTCGAGATCGTGGAGTGGGCGAAGCGGCGATCCTGGTCCAGTATCGGCCAGGTCAAGACCGCCCCGGAGCGCGCCGCGGCCTGATGCGTATCCTCGTGGCCACCGACGCCTGGGAGCCCCAGGTCAACGGCGTCGTCCGCACCCTGACGCGCACCGTTTCGGAGATGCGCGCCATGGGGCACGAGGTCGAGGTCATCAGCCCCGACCAGTTCAACACCGTGCCGCTGCCGACCTATTCCGAGATCAAGCTGGCGGTCGGGGCCTACGAACCGGTGCAGGAGAAGTTCAAGTCGTTCGAGCCCGAGGCGATTCACATCGCCACCGAGGGGCCGGTGGGGCTGGCCGCCCGGCGCGTCTGCCTGGAATGGAAGCTGCCCTTCACCACCAGCTACCACACCCGCTTTCCGGAATACGTCTCCGCCCGCCTGCCGGTGCCGCTGGCGGCCGGCTACGCCTACATGAAGTGGTTCCACAAGCCGTCCGGCCGGATGATGGTGGCCACCGACACCATGCGCGAGGAGCTGGAGAAGCACGGCTTCCGCAACATCTCCGCCTGGTCGCGGGGCGTGGACACCGAGCTCTTCCACCCCAGGCGGCCCGGCGAGCCGGACGTCTTCGAGGGTCTGCCGCGGCCGATCTTCCTGAACGTCGGCCGGGTCGCCGTGGAGAAGAACATCGAGGCCTTCGCCTGCCTCGACCTGCCGGGGACCAAGGTCGTCGTCGGCGACGGCCCCCAGCGCGCCGAGCTGGCCGAGCGCTATCCGGCCGTGAAGTTCGTCGGGGCGAAGTTCGGCGAGGACCTGGCCGCCCATTTCGCCTGTTCCGACGTCTTCGTCTTCCCCTCGCTGACCGACACCTTCGGGCTGGTGATCCTGGAGGCCATGGCCGCGGGCGTGCCGGTGGCCGGCTTCAACGCGCCCGGGCCGGCCGACATCATTCCGGGCTCGGGCGCCGGGGCGCTGGCGCCGGACCGGGTCAGCGGCCTGCGCGAGGCCTGCCTCGCCTGTCTGGATCTCGACCGCCGGGCGGTGCGCGCCTTCGCCGAGAAGTTCAGCTGGCGGGCCTGCGCGGAGCAGTTCGTCAAGAACCTGGAGCCATATCCGGAACCCGAGAAGGCGCGTTTCTGGCGGCGGCTGCGGCGGCTGGCCCGCCTGAGGCGGAAGCCGAAAACGGCCTGAGCCGCCGGCGTCGCCCCGACCGGCGACAAGGCGCGACCCGATCGCGAGACCGGCATCCCCTCCGCGCGGCCGCCCGGACAAGGAAAAACGCCGCGGACCTTGCGATCCGCGGCGTCGAAGTCCGGGTCTGGACGTGTCGTCGTCTCACGACATCGTCAGGCCGCCGGGCGGGCCATCACCGTGCCGGCCTTGAACGCGGCCTTGCGGGCCTCGTGCTGGGCGGGCGGCAGCGGGATCAGGCCGCGGGACTGCAGGTAGCCGCCCCGGCCGGTGGCCGCGTCGGAGAGGTACTCCTCGACGAACTCGCGAAGGCCGGGGGTCACGCCGATGTTGGACTTCTTGACGTAGATGTAGAGCGAGCGCGACAGCGGATAGGAGCCGTTGGCGATCGTCGTCGGCGTCGGGGCGATGCCGTTGATCGTCGCCACCTTCACCTTGTCCATGTTCTCCTCGTAGAAGGAGAAGCCGAACACGCCCAGCGCGCCGGGGGTGCGGGTCAGGGTCTGGACGATGGCGTTGTCGTTCTCGCCGGCGTCGATCCAGCCGTCCTTGCGCAGCGGATCGACCAGGCCCTTGAAGCCCTTCTCGTTGTTCGACCGCAGCTCGGCCAGGACCGGATACTTGCGGGCGCCCTCTTCGATGGCCAGTTCAAGGAAGGCGTCGCGGGTGCCGGAGGTCGGCGGCGGGCCGTAGACCTGGATGCGGTTGCCCGGCAGGCCGGGGCCGATCTCGTCCCAGGTCTTGTAGGGGTTGGGCGCGAACTTGCCGTAGCGCAGCACCTTCGCCGACAGGCCCAGATACAGGTACTCGAGCTTGAAGTTGTAGTCGGCGCCGTCCTTGTCGACCGCCACGACGATGCCGTCGAAGCCGATCTTCAGGGCGATGATGTCCTTCACGCCCTTGGCGGCGCAGGCGTCGAACTCCGACTTCTTCATCGGCCGCGAGGCGTTGGCGATGTCGGGGAAACCCTCGCCCGTACCCGAGCAGAACAGCTTGATGCCGCCGCCGGTGCCCAGCGACTCGACCTTGGGCGCCTTGGCCCCCGACTTGCGGGCGTAGTTCTCGGCCACGCGGGTCGTGAAGGGGAACACCGTCGAGGAGCCGGCGGCCCAGACGTAGTCGCGGGCGGCGTGGGCGGAGGTGGCGATGGTCATGACCGCGGCGGCGGCGACCGTTCCGAGAAGTTTCTTCATGGGAGGATCTCCTGGGGCCTTGGATCAGAAGTCGAACTGGGCGCGGAACTGCAGGGTGTCGGCGTCGACATCCGCGCCGACGGCGGGATTGTCGTTGGTCGACTTGCTGTAGTTGGCCATGAACCGGACGTAGGGGAACGGATACCAGTTGGCCCCCACCGTCCAGGCGTCGTACTGGCCGGCGGTCGCGACGCCGGTGATGTCGGTCAGGTCGACGTTGTCGTAGCGCACGGCCAGCTCCACCGCGCCCGGGCCGCCGGCGGTGGTGGGATTGAGGATCTTGGTGCGGCCGAACTCGCCCTTCTTGACCTCCAGGTTCCGCTTTTCGCCGGTCACGAACCAGCTGGCGGCGACGTAGTAGGCCTGGGCGTTCTGGTCCAGGCCGTTGGTGCGGTCGATCTCGGTGTCGGCCCATTCGCCCTGCAGCGAGAAGGGGCCGGCGAGCCAGGCCGCCTCCAGGGCGATCGTGCGGTCGCTGTCGCCGGTGGCGCCGGACGCGGTGTAGCGCGCGCCGTAGTTGGTGTTGTTGCGGACCTGGTAGTTGAACGCGGCGGCGTCGCCGCGGTCGCGCTGGCGGCCCCACAGGCCCAGGTGGACCGTCTGGGTGTCGGTCATCACCGGCGCCCAGGTCACGCGGAAGGCCGCGGCCGCCGACTCGCTGCCGCCGTCGTTGCCCACGACCGCCGGGTCGGCGTTGTTGATCGAGTCGCCCGAGAGGGCCGCCAGGGCGGTCCAGTTCTCGCCGTTGAACTTCGCGGCCAGGTTCATCACGCGGCCGGCGTCGATGAAGTCGTTGTAGGCGCCGCGCTCCATGAAGGTCGTGTAGCGCGAGGAGGTGACGTTCTCGAGCGAGACCGTCTTGAAGTTGCCGATCATCACCGAGGCGTTGTCGGTCGGCTTGTACTCGAGGATCACGTCCTCCCAGGCCGCCGAGCCGCCGACCAGCTGGAACTCGGCCTTGTAGGCCCAGTTCTGGTTCCAGGTGCCCTCGACCCCGAGGCGCGCCGTGCGCGTGCGGGTGACCTGCGAGGAGAAGTCGGCGCCGGTCTCGCGATCGACGTCCTGGTTGACGAAGTCCATGTAGAGTCGGCCGCGGACCTTGAAGGTCAGGCTGTCGTTGGCGAACTGCGGCGCGCCCTTCCAGCTGGTGGTGGTCTCCTGGGCCTGGGCCCCGGACGCCAGGGCCAGCGCCGCCAGCGCGCCCAGGGCGGACCCGCAGGCCAGCGAAGTCTTGATGCTCATGGTCCGATCCTTGTCGAGTCGCCCTCCCGCCCCTCGCGGGAAGCGGGGCGACTCCTAGGGTCGGGCGGCGACGGCTGGACGACAGTCACGGCAAGGTTCCGCGACAGTCGTACGTCAGTTTCGTGACGGCCGGCGGAGCAGGCCCCGCCGGCGTGCGCCTCTCAGAGCAGCCGGCCGCGGATGGCCTGCGACAGCAGGTCGATGCCGGAGACGGCGACGACGATGACCAGCACCACGCAGCCGGTCTGGTCGAAGGCGAAGGTGCTGGTGGTGTCGACCAGCACCTGGCCGATGCCGCCCGCGCCGATCAGGCCGAGCACGGTCGCCGCCCGGCTGTTGGATTCGAAACGGTAGAGGGCGTAGCTGGTCCACAGCGGCGCGACCTGGGGGATCACGCCCCAGACGATCTCGTGCAGGCGGCGGGCGCCGGTGGCGCGGACGCCCTCGACCGGCCCCTTGTCGATCGCCTCGACGGCTTCGGAAAACAGCTTGGCCAGGACGCCGCCGGTGTTGAACATCATCGCCATGACGCCGGCGAACGGGCCCAGGCCCACGGCGGTGATGAAGATGATCGCCACGACCAGGTCCGGGATCGAGCGGACGAGGTCGAGGATCCGCCGCACCGGCTGCTGGATCCAGCCCGGGGTGATGTTGCTCGCGCCCAGCAGACCGAACGGCACCGCCACGATGATGGCGAGGAAGGTGCCCCAGAGCGCCATCTGGATCGTCTGCCACATCTTGCCGATGTAGATGTCCCACGACTTGCCGGTGAAGTCGGCCGGGGTCCAGCCGGCGTCCCAGAACCGGAAGGGTTCGAAGAACTCGCTGACGAACTCCCGCATGCCGCTCTCGCTGCTGAACAGGCGCGGGAACTTGCCGATCTCGGCGGGCCCGAAGCTGACGATCAGCAGGATCGCCACTATGCCCCAGATGCCCAGGTCGAAGAGGCGGGCCGACAGCGGACGCTGCGGCGGGGAAAGCTCGGGTTCGGCGGCGGCGACGGTCATGAGGCGTCCGTTACTGGCTGACCGGCGCGCCGGTCTTGGCCTCGACCGCCGCGCGCTCGGCGCGGATGCCGTCGAGCGCCTTTCGGGCGGCGGCGATCTTGGCCGCGTCGCCCGTCTCCTGGGCCAGCAGCAGGGCTTCGGTCGCCTCCATTTCGCGCACGACCAGCAGGTGGGTGTCGTCGGCCGGCCGGAAGCCGCCGATGCTGATCTTGGCCAGCAGGGCGCGCTGGCGCTCGGCCTCGGCGCCCTCGCCCTGGCCGTAGGTCAGGAAGAACTGGCGGATCTTCTCCTTCACCGCCGGGTCGAGGTCCTTGCGCCAGACGATGGGGTCCTCCGGCAGAACCGGCGAATCCCAGATGATCCGGATCTTCTCGGCCTGGCCCTCCTGTCGCTCGGCGTTGAGCCGGACGGCCGTGGAATTGTTGGTCGCCGCGTCCAGCCGCCCGGCCGCCACCGCGAACAGGTTCGCCTGGTGATTGGCGGTCAGCACGGTCTTGAAGCAGGTCTCCGGCTTCTTGCCGCGCGGGATGAAGACATAGGTCATCGGGGCCAGGGTGCCGGAGGTCGACTTCTTGTCGCCCATGCCGAAGTTCAGCGTCCGGTCGCACTTGAGCAGGTCGTCCAGGGTGTGGATCGGGCTGTCCCTGGGCACGATGATGAGCGACTTGTAGCCGTCGGTCCCGGAGGGATCGAAGGTGCGGGCGAACACCTCGCCGTTCGAGCGGCGCACCGCCTCCAGGCCCGACTGGTTCGAGAACCAGCCGAGGTCGGTCTGCTTGAACCGCATGGCCTCGATCAGGGCGCTGTAGTTCGACGAGAAGAACGGTTTCACCTCCAGGCCCGTCTGCTTCTCCATGTCGGCCAGGATCGGCGCCCAGTAGGACTCCATGTTCTGGGCGGACTCGGTGGACAGGATCGAGAAGGTGATCGTGTTCTTCGCCGCGGACTGGGACTCGCCGCCGCAGCCGGCGAGGGCGAACGCCGCGACGCCGGCGAGCGCCATGAACGAACGGCGGAGGATCATGCAGGGGCTCCTTCCCAGAAGACGTCCTCGAATTCCGGGCCGTAGATTTCAATCAGTTTGGGCTTGCCCAGGCCCGACGGCGGACCGTCGTAGACCTTCTGTCCGGCCTTGAGAGCCACCACCCGGTCGCAGTAGCGCAGGGCGTAGTCCACCTGGTGCAGGGTGACGACGACCGTCAGCCCGTCCTTGGTGTTCAGCTCGCGGAGGATCTCCATGACCCGGCGGGCCGAAACCGGGTCGAGCGAGGCGACCGGCTCGTCGGCGAGGATGATCTTGGCCTTCTGGACCAGGGCGCGGGCGATGGCGCCGCGCTGCTGCTGGCCGCCCGACAGCGTATTGGCCCGCTGGCCGGCGTAGTCGGAGACGCCGACGCGGTGCAGGGCCTGCATGGCCGCCGCCTGCGTCTCCTTCGGCCAGCGGCCGAACAGGCCCTGCAGGAAGCCGATCCGACCCAGCGAGCCGAGGGCGACGTTGGTGAACAGGCTGAGCCGGCCGACCAGGTTGAACTGCTGGGCGATGAAGCCGATGCGGATGCGCGCCTCGCGCACCTTGTCGGTCAGCCGGCCGCGGGCCTGCACCTTCTCCCCGAAGGCCTCGATGGTCCCGGCGCCCGAATCGATGGTCTGCAGTCCGTCGATCGAGCGCAGCAGCGTCGACTTTCCCGAGCCCGACGGGCCGATCAGGGCGACCATCTCGCCGCGGCCGACGTCGAGCGAGACGCCGTCCAGCGCGCGCCTCTGGCCAAAGGTCTTGCTGACCGAACGGATCGAAAGAACGGCGTCTGTCGTCATGGCTTCCCCGGAAGAGTCCTTAACACAGAAGCCCGCCCGTCATGGAAGGGGCATGCGAAAGTTTCATGACGCCGGGGCATGGACCGCCCCGTTTGCGCCGGTATGAGGACGCTTCGTGCGGCGTCCCGCAAATCCCTGCGCCCCGAAGGGGAAAAAGGCGCTTTACATCGGGGGCGTTCGACCCTATTTCGCGCGGCTCCGGCGGACCCCGTGTCCATCTGCGCTGCTAACGCCGGTCTGGGTTCAACAATCTGCAGGGGGTTACGTGAATTGCGCACGTACCATTTGCCCCTGGACCTGGTCCGTGAGCGGTCTCCGGAACGTCCCGTCGCCCTCGTGCGACGCGATGCCGTAGCTGCAGCGGCGCGCTGGTTCCAGGACAACTTCAAGGGCGACGTCCTCTACGCGGTGAAGGCCAATCCCTCGCCGTGGGTCATCGAGACCCTCGTGCGGAATGGCGTCACCGGCTTCGACGTGGCCTCGATCCCCGAGATCGAGCGCGTGCGTTCGGTGCTGCCGACCGCGCGGGTGGCCTTCATGCACCCGGTCAAGAGCCGGGCGGCGATCACGGCCGCCTACTTCGACCACGGCGTGCGCACCTTCGCGCTCGACTGCGTGGAGGAGTTGAACAAGATCGTCGACGCCACCGGCGGGGCGAGCGACCTGAACCTGATCGTCCGCATGGCGGTCTCGGCCGACGGGGCGCAGTACACCCTGGCGGGCAAGTTCGGGGTGTCGGCCGACGAGGCGCCGGCGCTGCTGCTGGCCACGCGCCGGGCGGTCAGGGACGGCCTGATGGGCGTCAGCTTCCATGTCGGATCCCAGTGCATGCGTCCCTCGGCCTACCAGGCGGCGATGACCCAGGTCGGACGCGCCATCAGCCGCGCGGGCGTGTTCGTCGACATCGTCGACGTCGGCGGCGGCTTCCCGTCGGTCTATCCCGGCATGGTTCCGCCCGACATGCAGGAGTATGTCGACGCCATCCACCGCGGCTTCAACGAGATGCCGGTGTCGGAGACCACCGAGCTCTGGTGCGAACCCGGCCGGGCGCTGGTGGCCGAGTCGTCGTCGGTCCTGTGCCGCGTCGACCTGCGCAAGGGCGACGCGCTCTATCTGAACGACGGGTCCTACGGCTCCCTGTTCGACGCCACCCACGCCCGCTGGCCGTTCCCGACGCGGCTGGTTCGCGACGGCGACGCCGCCGCCGAGATGAAGCCCTTCCGTTTCTACGGCCCGACCTGCGATTCCATCGACCACATGCCCGGCCCGTTCTGGCTGCCGGCCGACGTGCGGGAAGGCGACTTCGTCGAGATCGGCATGCTGGGCGCCTACGGCGTCGCCATGTCGACGGGCTTCAACGGCTATGGCGAGCACGAGCTCGTCGAGGTCCGGGACGCCCCGATGGCCTCGCTCTACGGCCTGGCGCCGCGCTCCATCCCGACCGTGCGCACCACGGCCGAGGAGACCGCGCGCAAGGTGGTCCGCCTGTCGCGGCCCAAGGGAAGGGCAGGGCAGAGGAAGCGGCGGCGATAGAGGTCGTGACTCGTGATGCGTGATTCGTGATTGGTCGAACCCGCAACTCGCGCCATCACTACTGACCGCTCATCCGCGGGAGACCCGGTGATGCGCACTCACCACGACCTTGACGTCTGGAAGCTGTCGCTGGACTGGATCGAGGCGGTTTATCGGTGTTCCGCCGTTTGGCCGTCAGATGAACGCTTCGGCTTGACCAGCCAGGTTCGTCGAGCGGCAGTGAGCGTCGCCGCCAACATCGCGGAAGGCGCTGGACGGCGAGGAACACGCGAATTCATCCAGTTCGTCAGCGTGGCGCGCGGGTCATTGGCCGAGGTGGAGACGCACCTCCTCATCGCCAGACGCCTCGGCTATGTGACATCTGACCAACTCACCCCGGTGCTCGCAGACCTGGAGCGGATCAGTCGAATGCTCGCAATGCTGTCGACCCGCTTGAAGCAACGTCAGCAGGGCTGACGCCTTTCCCAATCACGAATCACGATTCACGAATCACGAGTATTCCATGACCACCCCCGCTCCGACCAACACCAAGGCCGAACTGCTCCAGAACACCGTCGAGCATGTCGACATCACCAGCTTCGATGCGCGGCCGATCATCGATTCGATGCGCAAGATGAGCTTCTCGAGCCGCGACACCGCCCGGGCCGCCGACATCTTCAACATGGCGCTGGAAGACAAGACCTGCTCGCCGTGGCTGATCCTGGCCGGCTCGACCAGCGCCGGCGGCTGCATGCACGTCTACCGGGACATGGTGAAGCTGGGGATGATCGACGCGGTGGTGGCCACCGGCGCCTCGATCGTCGACATGGACTTCTTCGAGGCGCTTGGCTTCAAGCACTACCAGGCCGCCGGCCCGGTCGACGACAACGTGCTGCGCGACAACTACATCGACCGCATCTACGACACCTACATCGACGAGGAAGAGCTCCAGGCCTGCGACCACACCATCCTTGAGATCGCCAACCGCCTGGAGCCGCGCGGCTACTCCTCGCGCGAGTTCATCTGGGAGATGGGCAAGTGGCTCTCGGAAGGGAACGCCAAGAAGCCCGGCAGCCTGATCCAGACCGCCTATGAAGAGGGCGTGCCGATCTTCTGCCCGGCCTTCGTCGACAGCTCGGCCGGCTTCGGCCTGGTGAAGCACCAGAAGGAACGGGCGGCGGCGAAGCAGCCCTATCTGATGATCGACGCGGTCGCCGACTTCCGCGAGCTGACCGACATCAAGATCGCAGCGGGGACCACCGGCCTGTTCATGGTCGGGGGCGGGGTGCCCAAGAACTTCGCCCAGGACACCGTCGTCTGCGCCGAGATCCTCGGGGTCGAAGCCGACATGCACAAGTACGCGGTCCAGATCACCGTCGCCGACGTGCGCGACGGCGCCTGTTCGTCCTCGACGCTCAAGGAGGCGGCGTCCTGGGGCAAGGTGTCGACCACCTACGAGCAGATGGTCTTCGCCGAGGCGACCACGGTCGTGCCGCTGATCGGCTCGGACGCCTATCACCGCGGCGCCTGGAAGACCCGCGAGAAGCGCCGCTGGCAGTCGCTGTTCGCCTGATCCGCGGCCCCGGGGACGGAGCCGGTCATTGCCAAGCCGCCGAAGCCGCGCGAGGGTTCCTCCTTCGCGCGGCTTTCTCCTGGAGGGTCCGAATGCGCCTGATCGTCTCCGCGGCGGCCGTCGCCGCGCTCTCTCTCGCCGCCTGCGGAAAGAAGGATGAGGAGCGGAGGCCCGGCGTCGCGCCCGCGCCCGGCGGCTTCAGCGTCACCGGCCAGGACGGCGCGACGGCCACGGTCAGCACCAGCGCCGCGGCGGCCACGGCCGCCTTGCCGGCCTTCGCGCCCCTCTATCCCGGCGGCGCCATAGAGGGGTCCGTCGCCGGCGTTTCCAGGTCCGACGCCGAGGCCAGCGGCGGCACGGCCACCTTCACCACGCCTGACCCGCCGCAGAAGGTCATCGCCTTCTACAAGGCCAGGACCCAGGCCGCCGGGCTGAAGACGGAGGGCGAGGTCAACATGGGCGCCGCCCTGATGCTGGTCGCCCGGGACGACGCCACCGATCGCGGCCTGCAGGTGATGGCTTCGAACCAGGCCGGCAAGACCAGCGTCACCCTGTTCTGGGCGACGCCGAAGTAGCCCGCGCGGTCCGGCCTGGCCGACACAAGTCCCCTTCCCTTCGCCGCCGGGGGTCTCTACCTCTGGGCCATGGTTCACGCGCCCGCCTGCGACCACGACCACCACCGCCGGGGCCTGGCCGGAGACACGCTGACCCGCGTGCTGGCCGCCGCCGAGACGCGTTGCGCCGCCGCCGGCCAGCGACTCACCGCGCCCCGCCGGCGCGTGCTGGAGCTGTTGCTCGAGGCCGGCCAGCCGGTGAAGGCCTACGACCTCATCGCCGCCTTCGGCGAGGGCGCGCCGGCCAAGCCGCCGACGGTCTACCGGGCGCTGGAGTTCCTCGCCCGCCAGGGCTTCGCCCATCGCATCGAGAGTCTGAACGCCTATGTCGCCTGCGGCGGCGGGGCCGAGGGCCACGCGGCCGCCTTCCTGATCTGCGACTGCTGCGGCGCGACGCGCGAGATCGCGCCCCAGGGAGCCGCCGAGATCGAGCGGCTGGCCGGCGCGGCGGGCTTCACCCTGACCGGCCTCACCGTCGAAGCCCACGGCCTCTGCCCGGACTGCCGGGCGTGACGGCCATGGACGGCGGCCTCGAGGTCTGGCGCGGCGGCGTCAACACCTGGGAATGCGACGAGATGGGGCACATGAACGTGCGCTTCTACGTCACCCGGGCGTTGGAGGGGCAGGTCGGCCTGGCCGCCGCCCTGGGCCTGCCGGAGGCCTTCACCGCCCGCGCCGGCTCCACCCTGATGGTCCGCGAGCAGCACATCCGGTTCCTGCGCGAGGCCCACGCCGGCGGCGCCCTGCATATGACGGGCGGCGTGGTCGAGATGGGCGAGGACACGGCCAGGCTGCTGCAGCTGCTCTGGCATTCGGAGACCGGCGCCCTGTGCGCCGCCTTCCAGACCGTCGTCGCCCATGTGACGCCGGGCGAGGGCCGGGCCTTTCCCTGGCCGCGCCGCACGCGCGAGCGGGCCGAGGCGCTGCGCGTCGCGATACCGGAACAGGCCGCCGCCCGCGGCGTGTCGCGCGATCCCGTGGACTCGATGGCCGGCCTGGCTCGCGCCGACGACCTGGGTCTCGCCCGCATCGCCCAGGGCGCCGTCCTGCCGTCCGACTGCGACCTCTTCGGCCGCATGCGCGCCGAGCATTTCATCGGCCGGGTGTCCGACGGCATTCCCCGGCTCGTCCGCGGCTTCCGCGAGACCGTGACGGCGGCCGCGCCCGAACCGCCGAAGCGGGTCGGCGGCGCGGTCCTGGAATACCGCCTCATCCATCTCGACTGGCCCCGGGCCGGCGACCGGGTCGAGGTCCGCTCCGGCCTCAGGTCCGCCGACGCCCGCACCAAGACGCTGGTCCACTGGCTCATCGACCCGGAGAGCGGGCGGGCCTGGGGAACCTCAGAGGCGGTGGCGGTCACCTTCGATCTCGACGCGCGCCGCATCGTGCCGATCGCCGACGCCGCCCGGACCGCGCTGCTGAAGCTGGCGACCCCAGGGCTGACGCTGTAGCCGCGGCGCCTAGAGCCTGATGGGTTCAGATCTTACCGATCTGCACCCTGAATCAGGCTCTACACTCTTGATTCTAAAGCACGATTCAACGGTCAGACGATTCCATCTGACCGCATCGTGCTTTAGGCGGCCGCCTCCGCCAGGGCCCGCCGCACCAGGTCGGGGCGCTCCATGGGCAGGAAGTGGCTGGTCCCCGCCACGGTCTCCAGCGTGGTCCCGCCGCGCACCACCTCGGCGGCGTGGCCCTCGAGCTGGCAGGTCGAGCCGATCTCCGCGCGCAGGATCCGGCAGGGCGTCGTCAGGCCGGCGAAGGCGCCGATGCTGTCATGGTGGTGCGCCGCGAAGGTCGAGGCCTCCCACGCCGGCCGGCACGCCAGTTCAACCTGGCCGTCGTCGCCCGCCAGCAGGCCGTCGACCAGGTAGTCGCGCAGCGTCGACTCCGGCCAGGTCCGGAAGGCGCCGCGGCCGCGATAGGCGGCGAACGCCGCCTCGCGGTCCGGGAAGGTCGCCCGGCGGCGGGCGGCGCCCAGGGCCAGCGGCGAGGTCTTCAGGCCCTCGTCCCCGACCAGCGCCAGGCGCTCGGGCGTCATCACCACGGGCTCGAACAGCACCAGCCGGCGGGCGGCGTCCGGCCTGGCGGCGACGGCGAGCAGCCCCACGGTTCCGCCCATCGAATGGCCGCTGATCACGGCGGGCGTCTCGCCCAGCGCCGCCAGCAGGGCCAGGACGTCGTCGCGGTAGCGCGTCCAGGCGTCGAAGCTCCACGGCTCGGCCGCCAGGGTGGTGCGGCCATGTCCGCGCTGGTCGACCGCCAGCACCCTCAGCCGGTCGCCGAGCGGTCCGAGCACGCCGGCGTAGGTCCCGGCGTTGAACCCGGTCGCATGCAGGAACAGGACGTCGAGCGGCCGGTCGGCGGGGCCGAACTCCAGCGCCGCCATGACGCCCCCCGGGACGGCGATCTCTCGACGACGGGCGGCGGGAAAGGAAAAGGCGGCGATGCTCATCGCCGCCTCCCCTATCGGTTTCCCCCTGCGTCAGTCGAGGGGCGTCAGATCTTGTGGATCTCCCACGCGCCCCCGGGCTTGCGGCAGGCGCGATAGCGTTCGCGCTCGTCACCGTAGCGGCGGGTGTGCAGGGTCTGTTCCAGGGTGCGGCAGCCGTCGCCGGCGCCGGCCGCCGGCTGGACCACCGAGCGGGCCACATAGCCGCCCTCCACCGCCAGCCAGCCGGCGTTGTGTTCGGCGCCTTCGAACACCTCGCCCGCCATCAGCCGGCCGACGATCGGCGCCTTGGCCGAGGGCCGGGCCCGGATGTTGACGGTGTTGGGCGCGTACCAGCGGCCATCGTCGTAGGAGACCACGCGGATCTCGCCGTAGGCGCCGGTCCGGGGGTTCTTCCAGCGCACCGGCTGGCCGGTCGCCAGGGTTTCCTCGAGCGCCGCCTCGGCCTTCCTCTGGTCCTCCTCCTGCATCCGGCAGCCGATCGAGGAGCCGATGGCCGCGCCGATGCCCGCGCCGATGACGGTGCCGGCGGTCCGGTTGTCGTCGGCGAGCTTGTTGCCGATCACGCCGCCGATGATGGCGCCGATGACCGCGCCGCCCTCCTGCTTGCCGCCCTTGGCGTCGCAGCCGAACACGCCGGCCTGGGCGACGCCGGGGGCCGCGGCGAGGACGGCGAGGATCGAGGCGGTGACGAGAATGCGCATCGTGAGGCTCTCCATGCGTGTGACCCTGGGCCGGGCGAACACGGTTCGATTCTACATACGACGGGGTTGGCTTTCCCCACGTCATTTCACGACAATGTGTGAGACCCCGACAGGACATGGATCAATGAACGCCCACGCCCCGACCGCCGCCGCCGACGCCCGCTGGACCTGCTTCGACGTCTCGATCGAGGCCGGCGTCGCCCACATCCGGCTGAACCGCCCCGAGGCGCTCAACACCATGAACCGCGCGTTCTGGAGCGAGCTGCCGGCCATCGTGAAGGACATCGACGACAACGCCCGCGCGCGCTGCATCGTCATTTCCTCGACCGGCAAGCACTTCTCGGCCGGGATGGACCTGTCGGTGTTCGCCGGCGTCGGCGACCGCGACGGCGGACCGGTCGACCGCCACGTGGCCGGCGAGAGCTTCCGGCGCAACATCCATCACCTGCAGGACGTGTTCAGCTGCCTGGACGAGGCGAGAATGCCGGTGATCGCCGCCATCCACGGCGGCTGCATCGGCGGGGCGGTGGATTTCACCAGCGCCTGCGACATCCGCTACTGCACGGCCGACGCCTGGTTCTGCGTCATGGAGATCAACATCGGCATGACCGCCGACGTCGGCACCTTCCCGCGGCTGTGCAAGCTGGTCCCGGAGGGCTGGGTGCGCGAGCTGGCCTACACCGGCCGTCGCCTGCCGGCCCAGCGGGCGAAGGAAATCGGCCTGGTCAACGAGGTGTTCGAGACGCACGAGCAGGTCGTCGACCACGCCCTGGCCACCGCCCGGGAGATCGCCTCCAAGTCGCCCCTGGCCGTCGCCGGTAGCAAGGTGATGATCAACTACGCCCGCGATCACACCATCCGGGACGGCCTCGACTACATCGCCGTCTGGCAGACGGGCATGTTCTCGGGCCCCCACATGGCCGAGACCTTCGCCGCCAAGCAGGAAGGCCGCGAGCCGGTGTTCCCCGACCTGCTGCCGTTGAGGAAGGGCCTGTAGTCCGCCGGATACCCGCGCCGCGGGCGCGTGGCCCCTAAGCCTCCAGTTCGGCTTCGAACAGGTCGGCGCCGTCGATGCGGGCGCCCTTGAGGTCGGCCTCCAGGAACCGGGCCCGGCGGGCGTGGCTGCCGCGCAGGTCGGCGCCGCGCAGGGTCGCGCGGGACAGATCGGTGCGCAGGAAGCGGCCCTCCGAGATCATCAGCGGCCCGAGCCTGGCCCCGCGCAGGTCGGCCTTGTTCAGCTGGGCGCCGACCAGCCGCGCGCCGCGCAGATCGGCGTCCCGGAGCACCGAGCCGCGCAGGTCGGCCCCGGAAAGGTCGCAGCCCTGCAGCTCGGCGCCTTCCAGATCGAGGCCGAAGAACACCGACCGCGGCGCCGACATGCCGCTGAGCCGTCGGCGGCTCAGCGCCTTCAGCGACCGGAAGTCGACCCGCGAGACCCGCAGGGCGGCGCCCTTCTCCCCGAAGGTGTCGCAGAAGGTCTCGTGGTCGCGGACCAGGTCGCCCAGCGGGACGTCGTCGACATAGACGATCGGCGGCGGCGCCCGCAGCACCTCGTCGAGGTCCACCCCGGTCATGTCGGCTTCGGCCAGGTCGACGCCGACGGCCACGGCGTTGCGCATCGAGGCGCCGGAGAAGTCGGCGTGGAACACCTTGGCGCCGGAGAGGTCGGCCCCGTCCAGCACGGCGTTGGCCAGCTTGGCCGCGTTCAGGCAGGCCCCGACAAGGTTGGCCTCGGTGAAGTCGGTCCACAGGGCGTCGTCGCCCGACATCTGGACGCCCGTGAAATTGGCGCCGCGCAGCACGGCGTAGTCCAGTTCGCCCGCCCGCCGTTCGTGCCTGAGAATGCGGAAGCCCTCGACCCCGCCCTGCAGGGCGATGCGGCCTTCGCGCAGATCGCAGCCGGCCAGGTTGGCGCCGGCCAGGTTGGCGCCGCGCAGGCAGACGCCGCGCAGGTCGGCCTTGGTCAGGTCCGCCTCGCGGAGGTCGGCCTCGCGCAGGTCGCACCCGAACATGACCGCGCCCTTCAGCGTCGCGCCGTGCAGGCTGATCCCCGCCATCCGGCAGCCGGTGAGTTCGGCCTCGGTGAGGTCGACGTCGTCCAACGTCATGTGGGACAGGTCGACATAGCTGAGGTTGGCCCGCTTGCCGCCGCTGAGGCCCCTGACGTACCGCCCATGGGCGTCGATCGTCGCCTTCACGGCGGCGAAGTCGAGCGGTCGGAAGAGGCTCGGCTGGGCGGTCATGCGAACTTGGGGCTGCGGAGCGCTCACGATCGCCCCCGCCGGCTTAAGGAAGGGTTTGCGGCCGGGGCGGGGCTACAGCCAGCCCTTGCGGCGGAACCACCAGATCGGAACCAGCATGGCGACGATCATCAGGCCCAGCGCCAGAGGGTAGCCGACCGGCCAGGCCAGCTCGGGCATGTGGCGGAAGTTCATGCCGTAGATCGAGCCGATCAGCGTCGGCGGCATGAGGATCACGGCCCAGACCGAGAAGACCTTCATGATCTCGTTCTGGTCGGTGTTGATCAGGCCGACGGCGGAATCGAGCAGGAAGGTCACGTTCTCGGCCAGGTAGGCGGAATGGTCGGTCAGGGACTGGACGTCGCGCTGCAGGGACCGCAGCCGCTCGCGGTGCTCCTTGCCGTCGGCGATCTCGGCGGAGAGGGGGGCGAAGGACAGCACCCGCGCCAGGCTGACCAGGCTGCCGCGGGCCTTGGCGGCGAGCGCCTGGCTGCGCCCGAGCCGGCGCAGGATCGGCTTGAAGCCTCCCGACCGCGCCGGCTGGAAGATGGCGGACGAGGTGGCGTCGACCTCCGCCGAGGTCCTCTCGAGAATGTCGGCCAGCCGGTCGACGAGGGCGTCCAGCAGGCCGAGGAACGCCCCGACGCCGCTGCCGCAGAACGCCGGGTCGCGGTCGGCCTGGGCGGCGTAAGCGTTGAAGGCCCGCGGCTCGGCATATCGAATGGTGGCCAGCACGCCGCGGGCCAGGACGAAGGTCACCGGCTCGAGCGACGGCTCCCCGCCTTCGGACCCCACGAGCACGAAGGCGGTCATGAATGTCGCCCCGTCCTCCTGGTAGAGGCGCGAGGAGACCTCGAGCTCGGCCATCTCCTCGCGGGTGGGAAGCTGAACGCCGAGCGCCCGCTCCGCCGCCGTCTCCTCCGCCCTGTCGGGATGCGCCAGGTCCAGCCAGGCCGCGTCGGCCGGCAGGGTCCAGTCGGGGGCGAGCGCGACGGGCCGCAGGCCGCCGCCTCCGCAACGGAGCAGGTTCAGCATGGGCGCGAGCCTTCAGCCACGCCCTCGTGTGGCGCGGCGGCGGGCCAGCGTCAATCGGCGGCTATTTCTCTTCGGGCGGGTCTTCCGCCTGGCCCTGGCCGGTGGCGGCCGCGATCAGGGCGGCGATCCGGTCGGTGGCGGCGGCGGCCTGGTTGACCACGCCCAGCGGCGAGGGCATCGGGCCGACGGTCGGCTGGCTGGCCGCGGTGCGGGCCATCGCCATGCCCTGGGCCGACCAGAAGCGCGGGTCGGTCTGGGCCAGCTGCTGGGCCTGGTTGTTCTGATAGATGAACCCGTAGGTCGGATAGACCGAGGTCCCCAGGTCGCGGATCGGGTCGTACCAGACCTTCACCGTGCTCCAGTCGCCGAGCGGCGAGACGTCGATGACTGTGACGTCGCGCTCGATCTGGCCGCGGGCGCCGCCGATCCTGGACCAGTTGGCGTGGGTGATCTGGATGACGCGGTCGGTGACCAGGCGCGTGACCACGGCCACGTGACCCAGCTGCATTCGGGCGGTCGGCTTGAAGGTCAGGACCGAGCCCATGCGCGGATCGCGGCCGGTCTCGTACTTGCCCATGGCCTGTCCCCACCAGGTCCTGGCGTCGCCATAGATCTGGATCCCCGACAGCAGCCGGGCGAAGGGCACGCATTGCCAGTAGATGTCAGCCATGGCGTTCGCCGTCGGAGTCAGGCTGATCATCGCTGCGGCGGCCATGGAACCGAGAAGGGTCCGCGTCCGTTGACGCATTCAGGAGGTCTCCCCCGCGACACTGAAGGTGAGGAGATAGCTATCTCACGCGCGAATGAAAAGAGTCTTTTCAGGCCGCCGCTGCGGCGGTCCGTCGCGAGCGCCATGAGTCGGCGATGAGTTTCATCCGGGCGCGGGCCGGTTTCTCGATCAGGTGATACGAGGCGGCCGACAGTGGAACCACCGCCACGATGAAGACCAGCCACACGGGCCAGGGCAGCTTTTCATCGGCTAGATTCAGCAGTTTCGCCGCTGCATTCACGAAGATGATCTTCCAGGGCACGCAGATCATGTAGGTGGAGTAGCTGATCTCGCCCAGATACACGAAGCCGGTCTGCGAGGCGAAAGTCGAGCCGTGCCGCGCCATGCCCGCCAGGCAAAGGATCAGCCCCCCGAACCCGGCCACGGCCAGGACGTCCGGCGCGCCGGAAACGGCCACGGCCAGCACGCCGGCGCCTGAAAATAGGGCGCCCAGCGCCGCCGAGCGCAGGCTGCGCGCCGCGCCCGAACGCCACAGGGCGTGCATGGCGCAGCCGAGGGCGAAGCAGGGGACGATTCGCAGCGCGCCCCAGGCGATGGTCGCCTGGGTCAGACGCATGCCGGTAAGGGCCTCGAAGGTCGGGTAGAGGACGGCGAGGGCCGCCAGCACGCCGCCGGCGAACAGCCAGGGCCGCCCGCGCATCGCCCAGGCGGCGAAGGCGAAGGCCGGGAAGGTCAGATAGGCGAACCACTCCGCCGAAATCGACCACGACGGATGGTTGAAGGCGGCGGCCGGCGCGAAGCCCCAGGCCTGGACCAGCAGCAGGTTCGCCGGCAGGGCGTCCCAGCGCAGGATGGACGAATCGATGGCGATGCCGGCCAGGCCGGCGGCCAGTCCCAGGACGATCATGCCCGCCAGGGTCGCCAGGTGCAGCGGGTAGACCCGCGCCAGGCGGTTCCACAGGAAGTCGCCGTACCGGAAGCGGCCCTCCCCGAACGCCGACAGATAGACGTGGCAAAGGATGAAGCCGCTGAGCACGAAGAACAGCTCCACCCCCAGGTAGCCGCGCTCGACGAACGCCGGCGAGACGGCGACGTCCAGCTTGGGCCAGTAGTGGAAGAGCACGACCCACATCGCCGCGAAGAAGCGCAGGCTGGTCAGGGGGCGGATGTTGGCGGCGTCCGGCATGAGCGGTTCCTGTCCCGGCGCGGCGCCTCAGGGGCGCCCGCGTCCGGCGATCTGCAAGTCGCGCGCCAGGGGAAACGACCGAAACCGGTTCATCCGGGCGCGCGGCGCGCTACATAGACCCGATCCGGTTCACCAGTCGTGAAAGGCCCGACGTCCCCATGGACAGCCTGATGCATCTTCTCGTCGACCCCGCCGCCTGGGCGGCGCTGGTCACGCTTGTCGTCATGGAGATCGTCCTGGGCGTCGACAACCTGGTCTTCGTCTCCATCCTGTCCAACAAGCTGCCGCCGCATCAGCGTCAGCGGGCGCGCCGCATCGGCCTGTCGCTGGCGCTGATCATGCGCATCGCCCTGCTGTTTTCGATCGCCTGGCTGGTCGGGCTTACGACGGCGGTGATCGACCTGGGCCTCGTGGGGCCGCCGAACGGCCATGGGGCGCCCGCCTTCGAGACCGCCTTCTCCTGGCGCGACCTGATCCTGATCGCCGGCGGCCTGTTCCTGCTCTGGAAGGCGACCAAGGAGATCCACCACGCCGTCGACCCCAAGCCCACCGGCGACGTGCTGGACGCGAAGAACGTCGCCATCTCCAATTTCGGCGCGGCCATCGTCCAGATCCTTCTGCTCGACCTGGTGTTCTCGATCGACTCGATCCTGACCGCCGTGGGCATGACCGACCATGTGCCGATCATGATCCTGGCGGTGATCATCGCCGTGGCGGCGATGTTCCTGGCCGCCGACCCGCTGGCCAACTTCATCAACGACAATCCGACCGTGGTGATGCTGGCCCTGGGCTTCCTGCTGATGATCGGGGCGGTGCTGATCGCCGACGGCTTCGGCGTGCACGTGCCCAAGGGCTACATCTACGCGGCCATGGCCTTCGCGGCGCTGGTCGAGGGCCTGAACATGATGTCGCGGCGCAGCGCGGCGGCGAAACGGGCGAAGCTGGCCGAAGCCTCCGGCGGCGTTCCGCCCATGGGGCATTGATCGGGTACCGTCATAGGAAGCTGTACGGGTCCACGTCGATCGTCAGGCGGATCGCGCCGGGCGGCCTCGCCCGGGCGCGCCAGGCGGCGAGGAAGCCCTGCAGGTCGACGCCGCGGCCCGCGCGGACCAGGAACCGCTTGCGGCGGCGGCCGCGGACCAGCGCCAGCGGCGCGTCGGTCGGGCCGAAGATGTCCACCCCCTCGGCGTTGGGCGCCGCCTCCGCCAGCCGCCGGACGTAGGCCTCGAGCGCCGCCGGGTCCGGTCCCGAGCAGATGATCGCCGCCAGCCGGCCGAACGGCGGCAGGGCGGCCGCCTCGCGCATCTCCATCTCGGCGGCGACGAAGGCGTCGCGGTCCTGGGCGGCGAGGGCCTGCATGACCGGGTGCTCGGGCGCGTAGGTCTGCAACAGGGCTCGCCCTGGACGCTCGCGCCGGCCCGCCCGGCCGCTAGCCTGGGCCAGCAGCTGGAAGGTGCGCTCGCCCGCCCGCAGGTCGCCGCCGCGCAGGCCGAGGTCGGCGTCGACCACCCCCACCAGCGTCAGCATCGGAAAGTCATGACCCTTGGCCGCCGCTTGGGTCGCCACCAGCACGTCGATCTCACCCTCGGCCATCGCCCGCACCAGCGCGCGGGCGCCCTCGGCGTCGGACACGGTGTCGGAGGAGAACACCGCCACCCGCGCCTCGGGGAACAGCTCGCGCACCTCCTCCTCGACCCGCTCGACGCCCGGGCCGATGGCCGCCAGGCTGTCCCTGGCCCCGCAGTGGGGACAGCGCTCGGGCCGGGGCATGGAATAGCCCGTCAGGTGACAGACCAGCCGGCCGGTGTAGCGGTGCTCGACCAGCCAGGAATCGCTGTCCGGCGCCTTCATCCGCTCGCCGCAGGCGCGGCAGAGGACGAGCGGCGCATAGCCCCGGCGATTGAGGAACAGCAGGGTCTGCTCCGAACGGGCGAGAGTCTCCTTCATGGCCTCGACCAGCGGCGGCGACAGCCAGCGGCCGGACTCGGGAGGTGCGGCGCGCATGTCGACCAGCGCGACGTCCGGCAGCCGCGCGGCGCCGTGCCGGGCGCTGAGCTTGAGCCAGCGGTAGCGGCCCTGGCCGGCGTTCCACAGCGTCTCCAGCGACGGCGTCGCCGAGGCCAGCACCACGGCGCACTTCTCGAGGTTCGCCCGGGCCACGGCCAGGTCGCGGGCCTGGTAGATGAAGCCGTCTTCCTGCTTGTAGGAACTGTCGTGCTCCTCGTCGACGACGACCAGCCCCAGGGCGCGGAACGGCAGGAACAGCGCCGAGCGGGCCCCGACCACGATCCGCGCCTGTCCGGAGGCGACGCCCTCCCAGACCTGCCGGCGGCGCGGCGGGGCGACGGCGGAATGCCACTCCGCCGGGGCGACGCCGAAGCGGGCCTCGAAGCGGGCGATCACCGCCTGGGTCAGGGCGATTTCCGGCAGCAGGACCAGGACCTGGGCGTCGGGATCGGCGGCCAGCGCCGCCGCCACCGCCTCGAGGTAGACTTCGGTCTTGCCGGACCCCGTCACTCCGTCGAGCAGGGCCGCCTGGAAGCCGCCCTCGGCGACCATCCCGGCCAGGGCCGCGGCCGCGGCCTTCTGGCTGGCGTTGAGGACCGGGCCGGGGCGGGCGAGGTCGAGGTCCTCGAAGGTGGTCCTGGGCCACGCCAGTCGCGCCTCCAGGCAGCCCTCGTCCAGCAGGCCCCTGATCACCCCGCCGGTGACCCCCGCCGCAGCGGCCAGTTCCGGTGCGGGCGACGGGCGCGCGGCGACGGCCAGCACCCGCTCGCGCGCCGGGGTCATCCGCGCCGGCGCCCGGCCGGTGGCGACCAGCAGGCGGACAGGCCGGGGCTTGGGCGCCCGCAGACCGCGCAGGGCCATGGCCAGCGGCCAGCCGGGAACGTCCACGGCGTAGCGCGCCGCCCACTCGACGAACCGCAGGGTCTTCTCGGGCATGGGCGGCTCGTCCAGGCGTTCGAGCACGGGCTTCAGCGGCCGATTGCCGCCCGCCGCCGCGCGCAGGCCGCAGACCACGCCGCGCGACACCCGGGGGCCCAGCGGCACGGCCACCTGGTCGCCGACCGCGAGGTCCATGCCCTCCGGCTCGGCGTAGTCGAACGCCTCGGGCAGCGGCAGGGGCAGCAGGACGGAGGCGATTCGGCTCACGGGTGGCGCCCCGTCCGCCGCGTCGCTAAAACCCCGCTCATGCAACTGTTCCTCGACACCACCGATACCGCCGTCCTCAAGGACCTCGTCGCCACGGGCCTCGTCGACGGGGTCACCACCAATCCCACGTTGATCGCCAAGTCGGGCCGGGCCATGGCCGAGGTCATCGCCGAGATATGCGATCTCGTCGAGGGCCCCGTGAGCGCCGAGGTCGCCGCGATCGACGCCGAGGGCATGCTGGCCGAGGGGCGTCGGCTCGCCGCCATCGCCCCGAACGTCGTGGTCAAGGTTCCGCTGACCCGCGCCGGCCTGGTCGCCACCACGCAGTTCGCCCACGAGGGAATCCAGACCAACGTCACCCTCTGCTTCTCCGCCGCCCAGGCCCTGCTGGCGGCCAAGGCGGGCGCCTCGTACATCTCGCCCTTCATTGGCCGGCTGGACGACCACGGCGCCGACGGCATGGCCCTGATCGGCGAGATCCGCGCCATCTACGACAACTACGGCTTCGACACCGAGATCCTCGCCGCCTCGATCCGCACGCCGGCCCATGTCACCGCCGCCGCCATCGCCGGCGCCGACTGCGCCACCATCCCGCCGGCCACCTTCGAGGCGTTGTTCAAGCACCCGCTGACCGACAAGGGGCTCGAGGCGTTCATGGCGGACTGGGCGAAGACGGGTCAGTCGATCCTGTAGGGCGGATCTCACCCCATCGTCATGGCCCGGCTTGTTCGGGCCATGACGGGTTGATTTGAGGGCCGCAGCCTGGCGTCAGGACACCAAGTCCCGAGGCACGTGTAGTCCAGTCCCCCTGACACCCCCTGGGAACGGATTGGTAGGAGGTCCGTCCTAGCGTCTTGCGGCTAACCGGGGGACGACCATGAGCGCGAAACGGGCGGAATCGGCGGCGGACGAGTTGCGCCAGGTGCTGCGCGCGCACCCGGAACTGATCCGCGACGATCCGAAGCTGCTGGCCGACCTCGGCCTGCGGATCGACGCCGCCAACCTGGTCGACTTCGGCCCCGCGGCGCTGGCCCGCGTCAGCGAGGCGCACAGGCGCGAGAGCACCGTCCGGCGCAAGCTCGAGGCCATGGCCCGCGCCAACTTCACCGCCCAGGCCCAGACCCACGCGGCAGTCGTCGAGCTGCTGGACGCGCGCAATCACTCCGACCTCGCCCGGCGCATCGACGAGATCGCCGCCCTGCGCTTCGGCCTCGTCGCCGCGGTCATCGCCATCGAGGGGCCGGGCCGCACGCCGGCCGGCTGGCACGCCCTGGTCGAGGGCCAGACCGACCTGATCCTGGGGCCGCAGCGGCTCGCCCGCATGGGGTTCCACGCGCCCGCCCGGGGCCTGTTCGGCCAGAAGGGCGAGCAGGTGCGCTCCATGGCCATGGTCCGCGTCGCCATCTGGGAGCCGGGCCGCCAGGGCGTGCTGGCCTTCGGCTCGCCCGACGCCAAAGGCTTCACCCCCGACATGGGCGCCGAGCTGGTCGCCTTCCTGGCCCGGGTGGTGGAAAGGACGGCGGAGCGATGGCCGGTCCTGTAGTTCCTCCCTTGAGGAGTAGGATCGCGTGACCACGGCGCGGGAGGCGATATCCCGGTGGCTGGATCACCTCGCCAACGAACGGCGGGCCTCGCCGCGGACCATCGAGGCCTACCTGGGCTGCGTCTCGCCCTATGTCGTCTTCCTGGAGCGCCATCGGGCCGAAACCCTGGCGGCCGCCGACTTGGCGACGGTCACGCCCGCCGAGCTGCGCGCCTATCTCGCCCACCGCCGCGAGGGCGAGCGGCCGCTGTCGGCGCGGTCGGTCAGCCAGGCCCTTTCGGCGATCCGGGGTTTTCATGGCTTCCTTGACCGCCGGCTGGGCGTTCCCAATCCCGCCCTGACCCTGGTCAAGGGCCCGCGCGTCAAGCCCGGCGCGCCCCGGCCGGTCAGCGAGGACCAGGCCCGCGGCCTGATCGCCGAAGCGGCCGACGATCCCGACCGGGCGGCCTGGGAGGCCCTGCGCGACGAGGCGGTGCTGACCCTGCTGTGGGGCTGCGGCCTGCGCATCTCCGAGGCGCTGTCGCTGAAGCGGTCGGACGCGCCGCTGGGCGACAGCCTCCGCATCCTGGGAAAGGGATCGAAGACCCGCATCGCGCCGGTGCTGCCGGCCGTGCGCGAGGCGGTGGACGCCTATGTCGCCGCCGTCCCGTTCGCCCAGGCCCCCGACGATCCCCTGTTCCTGGCCCCGCGCGGCGGCCCCCTGAGCCCCCGGCACGTGCAGGCGCGGATGCAGGTTCTGCGCGGCCGGCTCGGCCTCTCCGACCGCGCCACGCCCCACGCCCTGCGCCACAGCTTCGCCACCCACCTGCTGGGCGCCGGCGCGGATCTGAGGTCGATCCAGGAACTGCTGGGCCACGCCAGCCTGTCGACGACGCAGAGATACACCGCCGTCGATGCGGCCGGCCTGCTGGGCGCCTATGCGAAGGCGCATCCGCGAGCCCGGGGAACAGGGCGTCGGGAATAGGGCATAGGGCATAGGGAATAGGGAATGAGTGAGTTGAGGCGCGGGTCCGGCGGCGCGCAAGCCGGACTACGCCCTATTCCCTAATCCCTACGTCCTGTTCCCCGTCCTCACGCCTGCATCGTCCAGCCCTCGACCCCCATGGCCGCCTGGCGCAAGGCTTCGGAGCGGGTCGGGTGCGGGTGGCAGGTGCGCGCCACGTCCTCCGAGGCCGCGGCGAATTCCATGGCCACGCAGTATTCGGCGATCATGTCGCCGACGTTGGGGCCGATCATGTGGACGCCCAGGATGCGGTCCGTCTTCGCGTCGGCCAACACCTTCACGAAGCCCTCGCCTTCGTGGTTGATCTTGGCGCGGCTGTTGGCGGTGAAGGGGAACTTGCCGACCTTGTAGGCGACGCCGGCGGCCTTGAGCTCCTCCTCGGTCCTGCCGACCGTGGCGACCTCGGGGGCCGTGTAGATGACGCCCGGGATGATGTCGTAGTTCACGTGACCGGCCTTGCCGGCGATCAGTTCGATGCAGGCCACGGCCTCGTCCTCGGCCTTGTGGGCCAGCATCGGGCCGCTGGTGACGTCGCCGATCACCCAGACCCCGTTCGCGCCGGTACGGAAATGGTCGTTGGCGACGACGCCGCGCTTGTCCGGCGTGACGCTCACGGTCTCCAGACCAAGGCCCTCGGTGTAGGGACGGCGGCCGATGGCGACGAGGACGTAGTTGGCCTCCAGCGTCTGGGCCTCGCCGCCCTTGACCGGCTCCATGGTCAGGGCGACGCCCTTGCCGGAGGCCTTGGCGCCGGTGACTTTCTGGCCGAGCTGGAAGCGCATGCCCTGCTTGGTCAGGCTGCGCTGGAAGGTCTTGGCGGTCTCCTCGTCCATGCCCGGACAGATGCGGTCGAGGTACTCGACGACCGTGACCTCGGCGCCCAGGCGGCGCCAGACGCTGCCCAGCTCCAGGCCGATGACCCCGGCGCCGATGACCACCAGGTGCCCGGGAACCTCCGGAAGGGACAGGGCGCCGGTGGAATCCACGATCCGCTTGCCGTCGACCTCGACGCCCGGCAGGGGCGTCGGCTCCGAGCCGGTGGCGATGACGATGTTCCTGGCTTCCAGCGTCGTCTCGGCGCCGTCGGCGGCCTTGACCACCACCTTGCCGGGGCCGTCGAGGCGGCCCCAGCCCTTCACCCACTCGACCTTGTTCTTCTTGAACAGGAACTCGATGCCCTTGGTCAGGGCGGCGACGCTGTCGGCCTTCTGGGCCATCATCTGGGCGAGGTTGAGCTTCGGCTTCACCTCGATGCCGAGCGTCGCGAACTCGCCGCCGGCGGCGGCCTCATAGAGTTCGGAGGCGTGCAGCAGGGCCTTGGAGGGCATGCAGCCGACGTTCAGGCAGGTCCCGCCCAGTGTCTCGCGCCCCTCGACGCAGGCGACCTTGAGCCCCAGCTGGCCGGCGCGGATCGCCGCGTTGTAGCCGCCGGGGCCGCCCCCGATGATGACGACGTCGTATTGGGCCATGGAAGGAAGCCGCCTGTCTCGATGCTGACCGCAGGTGTCGGGCGTGCGCGCCCTTGTTCGCGAGGCGGTTTAAGCGCTCACGCCCCTAGGTCAACACGCGAGAGGCGAAAAAGGGCGGCGGGGCCTGCCCGCCGCCCCTCCCAGGGCTACTTGCCCCGTTCGGTCAGCCAGGTGACCAGCGTCGCCACGGCCAGACCGCCCATGATGTAGTAGTCGGCCTGCAGTTCGGCGGCGGTGAACACCTGCTTGTAGGCCGGCATCTGGCTGAACAGCCACCACAGGCCGACGTCGAGCACAGTGGCGATCGCCATCAGCAGCGCGGCCTTGGCGCCGCTGAAGATCCGCCAGGAGGCGGCCAGCAGCAGCAGGACCAGCACCGCCCAGACGCCCAGGTGCCACCACTGCGTGGCCTCCATCAACGGCGTGTAACGCTGCACATCGGCCGGGACAGGCTTGAGATTGCCCGTCTTGTAGGCGGCCGTCGAAAGGACAGGCATGAGATTGTAGAGGCCCCAGCCCCCGATCAGGAGGTTGAGCCCCCAACGCAACATGGACATGACGCGTGCTCCCCCGAGCAACGACCGCTCCCCCGCGGTCTGTCTGGCCGGGAGGCTAGGTCGGAAACTGCCGTTACGTCAAATGCGCCCGCGGGCCTGTCGCGGCCGCGAAGATCGCGCCGGGCGTGGGAAAAGACCCGTCGCGGCAAGGGATTGTGAGGCCGATCGTCCCGCCGTCGACGACCGCGGCCCGGGTCGAGATTCACCCGACGGGCGACTGGAACCGGCCTGAATTTCAACAGAGGGGCGACCTGGCCCCCCGGTCGGCGGCGTCCAGCCGTCAGGGGTGCGGCGCGGAAACGCCCCAGCGGGCCGCGAGGTAGCGGGTGATCGGCTTCTCGTCGGCGACGAACCAGACGCCGCTGTCGGCCCGGCGCACGTCCACATGGTCGAAGGGCTCGGCCAGAACCAGCACCGGCATGCCCTGGTGCGCCTCGCCGACCAGCGCCACGATCGCCTCCCTCGGACGCGGATAGGGGTGGTAGATCACCTCCAGGTGGTCCCGGACCTGGGGGTGGTAGCCGAGGAAGCCCTCGACCATCGCGCAGCCCGGGCAGAACCAGCCCCGGCCGCCGCTGTCGAGGGCCGGGTCCTCGAACCCGGCCGGCAGCAGGAACAGGCGATCCTTGCCGGCCATCGGTCAGACGTCCAGCAGCAGGCGCTGCGGGTCCTCGATGGCTTCCTTGACCTTGACCAGGAAGGTCACCGCGCCCTCGCCGTCGACCACGCGGTGATCGTAGCTGAGCGCCAGGTACATCATCGGCCGGATCACGACCTGCCCGTTCACGGCCATCGGCCGCTCCTGGATCTTGTGCATGCCCAGGATGCCCGACTGCGGGGCGTTGAGGATCGGCGTCGACATCAGCGAGCCGTAGACCCCGCCGTTGGAGATGGTGAAGGTGCCGCCCTGCATGTCCTCGATGGCCAGCTGGCCGTCGCGGGCCCTGCGGCCGAGCTCGGCGATGGCTTTCTCGATCCCGGCCAGGCTCATCTGGTCGGCGTCGCGGACCACCGGCACCACCAGGCCCTTCTCGGTGCCGACGGCCACGCCGATGTCGTAGTGGTTCTTGTAGATCAGGTCCTGGCCGTCGATCTCGGCGTTGACGTCCGGGATCGCCTTCAGGGCGCTGATGCAGGCCTTCACGAAGAAGCTCATGAAGCCCAGCTTGACGCCGTGCTTCTTCTCGAACTGGTCCTTGTAGGCGTTCCGCAGGGCCATCACCGGGCCCATGTCGACCTCGTTGAAGGTCGTCAGCATGGCGGCGGTGTTCTGGGCTTCCTTCAGGCGACGGGCGATGGTCTGGCGCAGGCGGGTCATGCGGACCCGCTCCTCGCGCTCGTGGACGGCGCGCGGGGCGACGGCGGCGGGCGCGGGCGCCGGGGCGGCGGCGCGGGCCTCCAGCGCGGCCAGGGCGTCGCCCTTGGTGATGCGGCCGTCCTTGCCCGTGCCGGGCACGGCGGCGGGATCGAGGCCGGTCTCGCTGACGATGCGCTGGACCGAGGGCGAAAGCGGCTGGGCGTCGGCCTTCGCGGCCGGGGCCGGCTCGGGCGCGGCGGCCGGCGCCGGTTCGGGCTTCGGCTCGGGCTTCGGCTCGGATTTCGCCGCGGAGGCGGCGGCGCCCTCCTGCACCCGGCCGAGCAGGGCGCCCGGGGTCACCGTCTCGCCGTCGGCGGCGGCGATCGATTCCAGCACGCCGTCAGCGGGCGAGGCGACCTCGAGGCTGACCTTGTCGGTCTCCAGCTCGACGAGGATCTCGTCCTTCCTGACCGCGTCCCCCGGCTTCCTGGTCCAGCGGGCGACTGTCGCCTCGGTGACGGATTCGCCCAGGGCGGGAGTCATGATGTCGGCCATCGTCGTCGTCTTCTTTCGTGGGTCTAGCCGGAACGCCTCAGGCGAAGGCCTCGGCGAGGAAGGTCTCGAGTTCTTTCGTGTGGCGGCTCATCAGGCCGGCGGCCGTGGAGGCCGAGGCCGGTCGGCCGACGTAGCGGGCGCGCCGGGCCTTGACCTTCATGCGGTCGAGGGTCAGCTCCAGCCAGGGGTCGATGAAGGTCCAGCCGCCCATGTTCTTGGGCTCCTCCTGGCACCAGACCAGCTCGGCGTTCTCGAAGCGCCCGAGCACGGCCATGATCGACTTCATCGGCCAGGGATAGAACTGCTCGATCCGCAGGATGTAGACGTCGTCCCGCCCCGTCCTGGCGCGGGCGTCGATGAGGTCGAAGTAGACCTTGCCCGAGCAGACGATGACGCGGGTGATCTCCGCGTCGGGCTTCAGCGTGACGCCGCCGACGTCGCAGCCGGCCTCCGCCCCGTCGACCATCACCCGGTGGAAGGAGCTGCCTTCGGCCAGGTCGACCAGGTTGCTGACCGCCCGCTTGTGCCGCAGCAGGCTCTTGGGCGTCATGACGATCAGCGGCTTGCGGAACTCGCGGTGCATCTGCCGGCGCAGGGCGTGGTAGTAGTTGGCCGGCGTCGAGCAGTTGAGGACCTGCATGTTGTCCTCGGCGCACAGCTGCAGGAACCGCTCGAGACGGGCGGAGCTGTGCTCGGGCCCCTGGCCCTCGTAGCCGTGCGGCAGCAGCATGACCAGGCCGCTCATCCGCAGCCACTTGCGCTCGCCCGAGCTGATGAACTGGTCGATGACCACCTGGGCGCCGTTCACGAAGTCGCCGAACTGGGCTTCCCACAGGGTCAGGCTGTTGGGATCGGCCAGGCTGAAGCCGTACTCGAACCCAAGCACCGCCTCCTCCGACAGCGCCGAGTCGATCACCTCGTAGTGGGCCTGGCCGGGGCGCAGGTTGTTGAGCGGCGTGTAGTGCTCCTCGGTGGTCTGGTCGATCAGGTCCGAGTGGCGCTGGGTGAAGGTGCCGCGCACGCTGTCCTGGCCCGACAGGCGCACCGGGAAGCCCTCGTCCAGCAGGGTGGCGAAGGCCAGATGCTCGGCCGTGCCCCAGTCCAGCCCCTCGCCGGACTCGATGGCGGCGCGGCGGGCCTCGACGACCCGGCGCACGGTCCGGTGGACGTCGAGCTTGTCGGGGATCGAGGTGATCTGGCGGCCCAGATCGATCAGCTTCTGCAGCGGCACGCCCGTCTGGCCGCGGCTCTCCTCGGTGGCCTGGCCCAGGCCCGACCACTTGCCGTCGAGCCAGTCGGCCTTGTTGGCCTTGTAGGTCTTGCCGGACTCGAACTCGGAGTCGAGGAAGGCGTCAAACTCGGCGATCCAGCCGTCGATGTCCGCCTGGCCCGCCACGCCCTCGGCGATCAGCCGCCGGCTGTAGAGCTCGCGGGTCGAGGGGTGGTCCTTGATCTTGGCGTACATCAAGGGCGAGGTCATCGTCGGGTCGTCGCCCTCGTTGTGGCCGAACCGCCGGTAGCAGAACATGTCGATGACGACGTCCTTGCCGAACTGCTGGCGGTATTCGGTGGCCACCTTGGCGGCGTAGACCACCGCCTCCGGATCGTCGCCGTTCACGTGGAAGATCGGCGCCTCGACCATCAGCGCCACGTCCGACGGATAGGGGCTGGTGCGGCTGTAGTGCGGCGCGGTGGTGAAGCCGATCTGGTTGTTGACGATGAAGTGGATCGTGCCGCCGACGCGGAAGCCCTTCACGCCGGAGATGGCGAAACACTCGGCCACCACGCCCTGGCCGGCGAAGGCGGCGTCGCCGTGCAGCAGCAGCGGCAGCACGTGGCCGCGGCCGGCGTCCGGCGTCTCGCGCAGGGTGAAGGCCTGCTTGGCGCGCGCCTTGCCCAGCACGACCGGGTTGACGATCTCCAGGTGGCTGGGATTGGCGGTCAGCGACAGGTGGACGCTGTTGTCGTCGAACGAGCGGTCCGAGCTGGCGCCCATGTGGTACTTCACGTCGCCCGAGCCCTCGATGTCCGAGGGCAGGGACGAGCCGCCCTGAAACTCGTGGAAGATGACGTGGTAGGGCTTGCCCATCACGGCGGCCAGCACGTTGAGGCGCCCGCGGTGAGGCATGCCCAGGATGATGTCCCTCACGCCCAGGGCGCCGCCGCGCTTGATGATCTGCTCCAGCGCCGGAATCGCCGCCTCGCCGCCATCCAGGCCGAACCGCTTGGTGCCCGGGAAGCGCTTGTGCAGGAAGCGCTCGAAGCCCTCGGCCTCGATCAGCTTCTTGAGGATGGCGACCTTGCCCTCGCGGGTGAAGGAGATCTCCTTGTCGGCGCCTTCGATCCGCTGCTGCAGCCAGGACTTCTCGGCGGGATCGGAGATGTGCATGTACTGCACGCCGACCGCGCCGCAGTAGGTGCGGCGGACGATCTCGAGGATCTCGCGCAGGGTCGCGGTCTCGAGGCCCAGCACGAAGTCGAGGAAGATCGGCCGGTCGAAGTCGGCTTCCGTGAAGCCGTAGCTGGCCGGGTCGAGCTCGCTGGCGTCGCCCGGCGGCACGGCGATGCCCAGCGGGTCGAGGTTGGCGCGCAGGTGGCCGCGCATGCGGTAGGCGCGGATCATCATGATCGCGCGCAGGGAATCGAGGGTCGCGGCCCGGACGTCGGCGGCGGAGGCGGCCGGCGCCTTGGCCTCGATCGCCTTGCCGAGCTTGGCCTCCACCGCCGGCCAGAGGCCGTCGAGGGCCGACAGCCAGTCGGGACGGGCGGCGGGCGTCTGTCGCGGCGTCCAGGCGGGCGGCGCGGCGGCGGCCTTGATCTCGTCGGCGCGGTCGCTGAGCGAGGCGAAGAAGGCCTGCCAGGAAGCGTCGACCGAGCCGGGGTTGTCCGCCCAGCGGGCGTAGAGGTCCTCCACGAAGGCGGCGTTGCCGCCATAGAGGAACGAGGTCTCGGTGAGGACCTGGTTGATGATGCCTGCGTCGTCCGCCATCGGTGTCACGCCTTCAGCCCCGCGTCGGAGCTGTGTATCCGCGCGGGTATATAGACTTTCTTAACCCCGCCGCGCCCCGCGAAATTCGCGTCTGGGGTGATTTTTTTGGCTTCGCGGCGATCTGCCCTCCCCATGGGCGGAGGCGCCTCCGCCCATGGGGCGCGCGGGGCGCGCCCGAGGGTGGACCTGGCGGAGACGGAGGGCGACGGCGGACCCCTCAGTCGTCGCGGAGCGACGACAGCTCCCCCGGAGGGGAGCGACCTAGCCTTTGAGCACCTCGACCAGGGTCTCGCCCAGCTTCGCCGGCGAGGGCGACACGCGGATGCCCGCCGCCTCCATGGCCGCGATCTTGTCCTCGGCGCCGCCCTTGCCGCCGGAGATGATCGCCCCGGCGTGACCCATGCGGCGGCCCGGAGGGGCGGTGCGGCCGGCGATGAAGCCGACCATCGGCTTGCTGCGGCCCCGTTTCGCCTCGTCCTTGATGAACTGGGCGGCGTCCTCCTCGGCGCTGCCGCCGATCTCGCCGATCATGATGATCGACCGGGTCGCCTCGTCGGCCAGGAACATCTCCAGCACGTCGATGAATTCGGTGCCCTTGACCGGGTCGCCGCCGATGCCGACCGCGCTGGTCTGGCCGAGGCCGACGTTGGTGGTCTGGAACACCGCCTCGTAGGTCAGGGTGCCCGAGCGGCTGACGACGCCCACGCTGCCTTTGGAGAAGATCGAGCCCGGCATGATGCCGATCTTGCACTCGCCCGGCGTCAGCACGCCCGGGCAGTTGGGACCGATCAGGCGCGACTTCGAGCCCGACAGCGCGCGCTTCACCTTGATCATGTCGGTCACCGGAATGCCCTCGGTGATGCAGACGATCAGCGGGATCTCGGCGTCGATGGCCTCCAGGATCGAGTCGGCCGCGTACGGCGGCGGCACATAGATCACCGAGGCGTCGGCCCCGGTGGCGTCCCTGGCCTCTGCGACGGTGTCGAACACCGGCAGGCCGATGTGCGTCGAGCCGCCCTTGCCGGGCGTCACGCCGCCGACCATCCGGGTGCCGTAGGCGATCGCCTGCTCGGAGTGGAAGGTCCCCTGGCTGCCGGTGATGCCCTGGCAGATGACCTTGGTGCTGGAGCCGATGAGGATGGACATGGGTCTTACGCGGCTCCCCGGACGGCCTTGACGATCTTTTCGGCGCCGTCGCTGAGATCGTTGGCGGCGATGACGTTGAGACCGCTCTCGCTGATGATCTTCTTGCCCAGCTCGACGTTTGTGCCCTCCAGCCGGACCACCAGCGGCACCTGCAGGCCGACCTCCTTGACCGCAGCGATGACGCCCTCGGCGATGATGTCGCAGCGCATGATGCCGCCGAAGATGTTGACCAGGATGCCCTTCACGTTGGGGTCGGCGGTGATGATCTTGAAGGCCGCGGTGACCTTCTCCTTGGAGGCGCCGCCGCCGACATCGAGGAAGTTGGCGGGCTCGGCGCCGTAGAGCTTGATGATGTCCATGGTCGCCATGGCCAGACCCGCGCCGTTGACCATGCAACCGATCTCGCCGTCGAGGGCGATGTAGCTGAGGTCGTACTTGGAGGCCTCGATCTCCTTTTCGTCCTCCTCGCTCTCGTCGCGCAGGGCGACGACGTCGGGATGGCGGAACAGGGCGTTGGAGTCGAAGCTGACCTTGGCGTCCAGCAGGACCAGCCGGCCGTCGCCGGTGACGATGAGGGGGTTCACCTCCAGCATCGACATGTCCTTGGCCATGAAGGCCGCGTAGAGCTGGCCGATCAGGGCGGCGGCCTGTTTGCCGAGGTCGCCGGACAGGTCGAGCGCCTTGGCCAGCGCCCGGCCGTGATGCGGGAAGACGCCGGTGGCGGGGTCGATGGAGAAGGTGTGGATCCTCTCCGGCGTCGAATGGGCGACCTCCTCGATGTCCATGCCGCCCTCGGTGGAGGCGACCACCGACACCCGGCTCGTCTCGCGGTCGACCAGCAGGGAGAGGTAGAGCTCGCGGGCGATGTCCGCGCCTTCCTCGATGTAGAGGCGGTTGACCGCCTTGCCCTTCGGTCCCGTCTGGACGGTCACCAGGGTGCGGCCGAGCATCTCCTCGGCGTTCTTGCGCACCTCCTCGACCGACTTCACGACGCGGACGCCGCCCTTGGCGTCGGGGCCCAGGCCCTCGAAGCGGCCCTTGCCGCGGCCGCCGGCGTGGATCTGGCTCTTCACCACGAAGACCGGCCCGCCCAGCCGCTCGGCGGCGTCCGCCGCCTCGTCGGGGTTGAAGGCGGCGAAGCCCCTGGGAACGGGAACGCCGAATTCGGCGAGGACGGCCTTGGCCTGATGCTCGTGGATGTTCATCGCGCTTGATTGTCTCGCCGATGCGGGGGAGAGGGCCCCGCGGACGCGGGTCGCGCGGGTTATAGGCGGCCCCCGGCAAGGCGCGCAACCCATGCCGCCGCAAAGCAAAATGATACTGCGATGCCGTCGTCGTCGGGGCCCGGCGACCCCGTTCCGGGCCTCAGTCGACCCAGTCCTTCCGCAGGAAGCGCGAAGCGAGCAACAGCAGCCCCGCGGCCACCAGATAGAAGCCGCCGCCGGCGTAGATCGCGTAGCGAATCGACTCCTGTCCGAACAGCGGCTTGAGCAGGTCGGAGGCCCAGCCGAAGAAGTAGGTTCCGAGCGCGATGCCGACCAGGTTGTTGATCAGCAGGAACAGCGCCGAGGCCGTCGAGCGCATCGGCGCGGGGGCCAGGTGCTGGACGGCGGTGATCACCGGGCCGAGCCAGGCGAGGTTCAGGCCGGTCGGAACCAGGAACAGCAGGAAGGCCAGGGTCAGGGACGGGGCGTTGAGCGCCGCGAAGAAGAACGGCAGGGCGACCAGGAAGGCGATGGCCGGCGCGGCGGCGTAGGCGCCCCGGCGGGCGCCGAAGCGGTCGCCTAGCGCCCCGCCCAGCCACACCCCCGCCAGGCCGCCGACCAGGGTGATGGCGCTGTAGTAGAGGGCGGTCTCGGTGAGGCTGAGATGCAGGCTGCGCTGGAAGAAGGTCGGCAGCCAGAAGGCGACGCCGTAGCCGCACACCGACGAGGAGGCGGCGCCGAGCGCCAGCAGCCAGAAACTGGGCTTGCGCGAGACCAGGGCGAAGACCTGCGGCACGCTGGGCGCCCTGGTCGGGACGGCCGGCCGCTCGCGCGTCTCGCCGGCCGGCCGGTCGAGGCCGCCGCGCTCGGGATCGCGCACCGTCAGCTTGAACGCCGGGGCCAGCAGCAGCCCGGCCAGTCCGACCACGAAGAAGGCGTAGCGCCAGTCGATGCGGGCCGCGATCAGTCCGCCGAGCAGGATGCCCAGCGCCATGCCGATCGGGATGCCGAACGAGAAGGCCGCCAGGGCCCGCGCCCTCTGGCGGGGCGGAAAGTAGTCGGCGATCAGCGAATAGGCCGGCGCCACGCCGCCCGCCTCGCCCACCCCGACGCCCATGCGGAGCAGGAACAGGCTCCAGAAGCCGCCCGCGAGCCCGCAGGCGAAGGTGAATCCGCTCCACAGGGTGAGCGCGACGGTCATGATCCAGCTGCGGCTGAACCGGTCGGCCAGCCAGGCGATGGGGATGCCCAGCGTCGAATAGAGGGCGGCGAAGGCGATGCCGCCCATCAACCCGACCTCGGTGTCGGTCAGGCCGAGCTCGACCTGGATGGAATCCTTGAGGATTCCCAGGATCTGCCGGTCGAGGAAGTTGAAGGTGTAGACGACGATCAGGATCGCCAGCACGTAGTAGCGGTAGCCGCCGGCGGGGGCGGTCTTCGACTCAGCGTCCATGACGTCGACCTGTATCCCGGAAAGAAGACGGCGGCGACCCGGATCGGATCGCCGCCGCAGGGAAGAAGGGAGGAGGTTTAGAACTTACGCTGGATGGTCGCGGTGAAGGTCCGGGGCGGACCGTAGAAGCCCACCACCGAGTTGCCGAACAGCACGCCGGCCGACTGCGGGAAGTTGTAGCCGCCGATGCGGTACTCCTCGTCGCCCAGGTTCTTGCCGTGCACGCCCAGGGTGGTGCGGCCGTCGCCCGAGGTCCAGGTCAGGCTGGCGTCGTAGAGCCAGTAGCCTTCCTGGTCGAGGATCGGGTTGGGGAACTCGAACTGCGAGAAGTCGCCGCGGTAGGAGGCGCTGGGGATGAAGGCCAGCTGGCCGCCGCCCACGTCCGCCGTCCAGGTGGCGCTGATGTTGCCGCTCCATTCCGGCGTGTTCTGGAACACCACGATATCGGCGACGTTCAGCGTCAGCCCGCCCGCCGGAACGACGGCGCCGGTCAGCGGGTTGATGGCCCCGGCGGGGTAGAAGCGCAGGAACTCCTCGAATTCGGCGTCGATGTAGCCGACGGCTCCCGAGATGCGGAAGTTGTCGGTCAGCGTCGCCGTGCCTTCGAATTCCCAGCCCCACATCTTCGAGCTGCCGACGTTGTCGACGAAGCTGGCGACGCCGGCCCCGACCGGAACCTGCGTCGTCACCTGCTGGTCCTCGTACTCCGAGGAGAACAGCGCGGTGGCGAAGCTGACGCGCCGGTCGAAGAGATAGCCCTTCAGACCCGCCTCGTAGGTTTCCACGGTTTCCGGGTCGTAGCCGTCGACCGTCGCCGGCGTCAGGATGACGTCGCCGCGCATGTCGAAGCCGCCGGACTTGAAGCCCTGGCTGTAGGACACATAGCCGGTCAGATCATCGCTCAGGTCGTAGCTCAGGCTGACCCTGGGGGTGAACTGCTCGAAGGTCCGGTCGTTGGTGTAGTTGGAGCGCACCAGCGTCGGGATGCGCGAGGCGCCGCCGGTCAGCGGCGTGCGGGACGCGCCGGCGTAGTTGGCGCGGAACACGGTCCCGGTCTTCTCGTCCTGCGTCCAGCGTCCGCCCACCGAGACCTTGAAGGCGTCGGTGATGTCGAAGCTGAAGTCGCCGAACACGGCGATCGACTGGGTGTCGACGCTGCCGGCCGTGCCGATGGCGAGGGCGGCCTGGCCGAGGATGGTGTCGAACGCCCCTTCCGCCGTGCCGTCGAGGTAGAACACCCCGGCCACGCCCTGCCAGCGCTCGCCCTCGAACAGCAGCTGCAGTTCCTGGGTGAACTGATTGTCCTGGTAGTAGGCGGGGATGTCGAGGATGTTCTGCGGCAGGCCGTCGAAGTCGATCACCGTGTCGGTCTCGCCGTCACGCCAGGCGGTGATCGACTTGACGGTGATCAGGTCGTTGACGACCCATTCGGCGGTCAGCGACACGCCGGTGGACTCGACCTTGTTGCTGTCGCCCACGCCGGCCATGGTGTCGTAGACGCTGCCCAGCGGCGCGCCGCCGGCGATGGGAACGCCGGCCGAGTTCAGGGCCTGCACCTCGCGGTAGCCGTGGCGGGGATTGGAGTCGTCCTGGACGTAGTCGACCGCAAACCGCACGAAGAAGCTGTCGGAAGGCGTCCATTCGGCCGAGAAGCGGCCCGCCAGCACGTCCTTGTTGTAGTGGTCGGCGCCGGTGTTGAGGTTCTCGCCGAAGCCGTCGCGCAGGTAGCGGGCGAGCGAGACGCCCACCGCGAACTCGTCGGTCACCGGCGCGGTCAGGGTGCCGATGGCGTCGAACTGGTTGTAGGAGCCGAAGGCGCCCTTCAGCGTCAGGCCGGGCTCGTCGCCGAGGCGCTTGGTGACGTACTTGATGGCGCCGCCGATGGTGTTGCGCCCGTACAGGGTGCCTTGCGGGCCGCGCAGCACTTCGATCCGCTCGACGTCGTAGATGTCGAGCACCGCGCCTTGCGGGCGGGCGATGTAGACGTCGTCGACATAGAGGCCGACGCCGGGCTCGAAGCCCCACAGCGGGTCCTGCTGGCCGACGCCGCGGATGAAGCTGATCAGCGTCGAGTTGGAGCCCCGCGCGACCTGGACCGTGGCGTTGGGGGTCGCCTGCTGCAGGGTGGTGATGTCCGCGGCGCCGACGGCCTCGAGCGTCTCGCCGCTGATGGCGGACACCGCGACCGGCACGTCCTTCAGATTCTCCTCGCGGCGGCGGGCGGTGACGACGAACTCGTCGACCTGCGCCGTGTCGCCGGCTCCGTCCTGCGCCATGGCCATGCCGCTGGCGGCGGACCAGGCCGCACCGGCCAGCAACATGCTCTTCCAAACAGACTTCATTCCTGTCGCCCTCCCTAAGGCGTCGCCACGGCGTCAGACGCTTGCTGGTCCGTTGACGGACGCTGTTGATTCAGAAATTCACCAGAACGCGAATTGAGCGGACGATGCCGTCGGACAGCCGCTCACGGAAGAGGCCGCGATGTCGCGCCGCGTTCTTTTTCACCACGTGATGAATTGGCGCCACAGGGCGCCGGACGCTCAGGCCTGGCGCCGGGCCACCGCTTCGAAGCCCGCGGCGCAGTAGGCGTAGAGCCGCTGGCGGGCCGCGTCGAGGTCGCTGGAATGGCACAGCCCGTCCGACAGCTGGTCGATGCGGCCGGTCTCGGACACCGTCAGCATCATCGAACCGGTCAGGAACTGGTAGCACCAGTAGAGGTCGGACAACGTCGCCCCGGGGATGGCGCGGCCCAGGGTGTCGATCAACTGGTGCACGACCGGGTCGAAGAAGCGGTGCATGACCTCGCCGCCCCAGGCGGGCGTGATGTTGATCTGGGCGACCAGCGCCAGCCAGTTCTTCCAGCCCTGGCCCCCGTTCAGGGCCTGCTCGATCAGCGGTCCCATGAAGGCGGCGATCACGCCCTCGGCGGTCATGGTCCCCGGGTGGGCGGCCTCGTAGGCGGCCATGGCCCTCGACCGGTCGCGGTTGAGAATCTCCGCGCGGCGCAGCAACACGGCGTCGAACAGCTCGCGCTTGGCCCCGAAGTAGTAGTGGATCAGGGCCGTGTCGACGCCCGCTTCCGAGGCCACCTGGCGCGTGGTCACGCCATAGAAGCCGTGGCGCGCGAACAGCGCCTCGGCCGAGTCGAGGATGGCGGCCTTCAGGTCGATCCCCGTCGATTTCGACGGGCGGCCCCGGCCGGAGTTGCGGGCGCGGGGCTTGGCGGCGGTCATGCGGTGTCCTTTCGGACCAGCGATACGCTCCGCCGCCCTCGCCCTCAACCCATGAACAACCGCCACATCAGCCGCCCCGGCAGAAAGGCGAAGAGGCCGGCGACGATCGACGCCCCCCAGTAGACGCCGGTCATGGCCTGGCGGTGGCGGCCGATGTTCCGGCTCCGCGCCGCCGCGATCGCGACCGGCAGCGAGACCAGCGTCCAGCCGCTGAGCAGGTGGATGATCGACCAGACGTCGCCGTTGAAGCCGACGATGAAGAGCGAGCTGGCCGCCGCGCCGCCCATCAGGATCGTCCAGGTCCAGCCGAGGACGCGATGGAGTCCGTCGCCCTTGCGGCCGGCCAGGATCAGGGCGCCGACCGCGACCGCCCCCAGGGCGGCGAGGACGTGGACCTGGATCACCGCGGGCTGGATCGCGAACAGCGCCAGGTCCGGCGCGTGAGGCCGCGCGCCGGCGGCGACGGCGAGCAACCGCGGACCGAACAGCACGGCCGTCGCCAGCGCCGCCGCAGCGGTCAGCAGCCAGCCGGCGAGCCGGCTCGACGGAAGGGCGGGCATGCGCGGGGCCATGGTCACGCGCTCCGGAACACGCCGTGCAGGCTGATCGGCAGGGCCAGATCCGCCCGCCAGCTGCACAGCGGGCCGGCCGCCACGCGCCGGGCGTCGAAGACGTGCAGCTCGCTGGCCCGGGCGTCGAGGTTGATGGTCGCGCCGACTAGCCAGCCGTCGAACTCCGCCGAGCCGCCCGGGCGCGGAACCAGGACCGCCTCCTCGACGATATGGCGCGGGCCGAAGTCGAACCGGTCGACGCGGTCGCGCCGCCAGTCGCGCACGGCCAGCGACCGGAAGAAGGGATGGTCGCCGCGACCGTCGCTGACGCAGGCGGTCAGGGCCCTTCGGTGGCCGGCGAACCGCGGATCGGCCTTGGGGAACTCCGCCACCAGGCCGCATCGTTCGACCGAGACGCGGCCGTCCGGGCGCAGGGCGAACATCCGCAGGTCGGGGCGCGTGCGGGTCGCCGGGCGCCGGCCGGCGACCAGGGCCTCGCCGCCCTCCACCGCGAAGGCGGGGTCGGCGTCGGCGCAGAGGTCGAAGCGGATGGTCCCGTCGGACTCCTCCCAGGCGTCGGCCATGTGGAAGGCGAAGAAGGATTCGGTCTCGTAGACGCGCCGGCGGCCGAGATCGGCCTTGTCGACCACGAGAATCTGCGCGCCCTGTTCCGGCCGCCAGGCGAAGCCGGCGGTCAGCGGCGCGACGAGCCGTTCCTGGATCCAGGGTTGCAGTACGATCACCAGGCTTCCCGCGGTGGCCGTGAAGTCGTGCACGTAGCTGGCGCGGGGAATGGGGATGACGCTGGCCGACAGGAGCGCGCCGTCGGCCGCCAGCTTCCAGACGATGGCCTTGTCGCGGGCGAGGCCGAGGTTCCAGATCGTCCCGTCCGGCTCATAGCGGGGATGGGCCAGGAACGGCATGCCGGCCAGGTCCGGACGCAGCGTCCTGACGCCCCGGGTGGCCAGGGTCTCCGGGTCCATGGCGATCGGCGAGCCGGACTCCCACAGGGCCCACAGCTCCTCTCCCGCCGTCAGCACCGAGATGTTGGCGCTGTTGACGTCGTCCGCGACGCGGATGCTGGAGCCGGGGCCCGCCGGGGTGCCGAAGCCGGCCGTGACCACGGCGCCGGCGGCGGCGTCCGCGCGCCGCTTGGCGGTGTCGACGAAGCGGGCGGCCAGGCTCGCCTCCCCGTCGCGGAGGGTGAAGCGGCGGACCAGGCCGTCGCCGTCGAACCAGTGGCCGACCGAGCCGCCCGGCCGGCGGAACCTGGCCGGGCCGTTGCGGAAAAGGTCGCCCGAAAGTCCCTCCGGCGCGCGTCCATGGATGCGGGTCAGGGCGCGGGGCGCGATGTCGGCCTCGACGTCGGCGACGCCGAGCGTCCAGTCGGCCGGGGCGGTGGCGGCGTAGAGCCGGTCGGGGTCGAGGGTTGCGGCGGCGACCGCGGCGGCGGCCGTCAGGAAGTTGCGGCGGTTCATGGAGAGGCGCTCCGGCGGCTCAACTGGCTATTCGATGGTGATCGTCTGGACGTTGGACCCGGCCGTGACCTCGAAGGCCGCGTCGTTCCAGGTCGGCGGGCCCATCATCGAAGGGGCGTTGTTCGAGGCGGCGTACGGCTCGGCCGGCATCCCGAAGGGGTTGGTCGCCATCGTTCCGTCGCCGTCCAGGTCGTGGAAGGCCATGATCCCGTAGCGGCCGGGTTTGAGGTCGGGAATGGAGGCGGCGGCCTCGGCGCCGGCGACCGGAACGCGCACGCCCCGCACGGCGGCGCGGGCGTTGAAGCTCTCCTCGCTGTCGTAGAGGCCGACCATCAGGTAGCCGTCGGGGGTCTGGATGCCGGTGAAGCTCACCGTCAGGCTGGCGGCATCCTCGGCGCGGGCGGCGTCGAGCGGCAGGGTCGCGAGGATGGCGATCTGCAGCGACGCGATTGACAGGAAGCGGGCGGCGGTCTTGATCCGGTCGGGGGTCATCGGAGGTCTGCCTTTGCTGGGCGGGTTGTCGGTGACGGCAAGCTGGACGAGGCCGCCGCGTGGCGCAGTCGCCGATACGTGAGGAGACGCGCCCCGTTCGCGAACGGACGGGCGGCGCCGTTCGCGCTTCGTGGAGCGCCGCGCTGCTGGACCCCCGGCACCTGAGAGGCCTCGGGATCGCGGTCGTCGCGGCGATCTTCCTGGCGCTGTCGGGGGCCTTCCAGACCGGCGAGGCGCCGGCGGGCGTGCGCTTCGCCTACTGGATCGCCGTGATGCTGGTCGGAGCCGCCGGCGGCGCGGCGGTGTCGACCCTGGTCGCCCGCGGCGGCTGGTTCGACGATCGTCCCGCCGTGCAGGGGCTGATCATCGCCGTCGCCCTCACCGTTCCCCTGACGGCCGTCATCTGGCTGGCGAGCGCGGTCGCCTTCCACAGGTTCGATCTGGATCCGGCGTCGCTGAGGTTCTTCGTCGGGCCGGTGTTCATCGTCACCTGCGCCATGACGGCGCTGAACTACTTCACCCAGCGCGCGCCGACCGAGACCCACGCCGCGCCCGCCGGCGCGCCGCCGTCGCGGTTCCTGGACCGCCTGCCCGCGCGGTTGCGGGGGGCGCAGATCTTCGCCGTCGAGGCCGAGGATCACTACCTGCGGCTCCACACTTCCAGGGGGCAGGATCTGATCCTGATGCGCCTCGCCGACGCCGTCGTCGAACTGGAGGGCCTGGAAGGCGCCCAGGTGCACCGGTCGTGGTGGGTCGCCCGCGACGCCGTGGCCGAGGCCCGCCGCGGCGACGGGCGTGCGGTCCTGACCCTGAAGGACGGCGGCAAGGTCCCGGTCAGCCGCGCCTACGCCCGGGCCCTGCGCCAGGCCGGCTGGTTCTGAGGCCGGCGGGACCGGCGGCGGCGTCCGCCCGCGTCGCGCCTCAGTCCGTGGGGACGTCGACCTCGCCGGGGCGGACCGCGGTCAGCCTGCCGCCCGCCAGATCGACCTGAGGGACGTTTCGCCGCGTGAACTCCAGATACCAGGTCGGACCGCCCTCGGCGGGCGCGATCTCGAGGATGTCGCCGGCCCCGAAATCCTGGACGGACCTGACCCTGCCGAGGGGCCGGCCCTCGGGCGTCTCGACAGCCAGGCCGATCAGGTCGGCGAGGTAGAACTCGTCCTCGTCCGGCTCGGGCAGGGCCGAACGGGGCACGTAGAGGCGCAGCCCGCGGAGGGCGTCGGCCTGTTCGCGGGTCTCGACCTCGCGGCAACGGGCGACGACGCCGCCCTTGGCCTCGCGGGCCGAGAGGATGGTCAGGCCCGGCGAGCCGTCCTGGCGCTTCAGCTCGCGATACCGCGCCAGCGCCAGGGGCTCTTCGGTGAAGGCGCTGATGCGCACCTCGCCCCGGACGCCGAAGGCGCCCGCGACGCGGCCGACGGCGATCAGTCTCTCAGTCAACCGATCATTCCCGCGAAAGCGGAAACCCATGCTGGGTTCGAACAGACCGTCAGCATGGGCGCCCGCACCCCCGCTTAGGCCCCCGCGTTCGCGGGGGAAGCGGAGCAAGGTCTAGCCTTCAGCCGGCTCTTCGGCGGCGGCTTCCTCAGCAGCCGGGGCTTCCGCAGCAGCGGCTTCAACGGCCGGAGCCTCCTCGGCGGCGGCTTCCGGAGCGGCGTCTTCAGCAACGGCTTCCGGGGCGGCTTCCTCGGCGACAGCGTCCTCGGCCGGGGCGGCCTCGACTTCCGGTTCCGGCTCGGGCGCGGGGGCGGCGGCGGCCGCGGCG
>JBMOOF010000040.1:0-46763 GCA_049323695.1 Pseudomonadota bacterium | reverse complement strand
GCCTCGCGCTGGGCGCGTTCGGCGGCGCGTTCCTCGGCCTTCTTGCCCGGCTTGCCCTTCACGGGGTTGCTGCCGGCCTTCCAGGTTCCGACGCCCTCGGCGGCCAGGAAGCGGGCGACGCGGTCGGTCGGCTGGGCGCCCTTGGCGATCCAGGCCTGGATCTGCTCGAGCTTCAGCGTCACGCGCGGCGTCGGGCCGTCCTTGGGCAGCAGCGGGTTGTAGGTTCCCACCTTCTCGATGAAGCGGCCGTCGCGGGGCGAATGGCTGTCGGCGACGACGATCGAGTAGTAGGGGCGCTTCTTGGCGCCGCCACGGGCAAGACGGATCTTCAGCATCGGGGTGGTCCTCTATTTCTTGAAGGGATTGAAGCCGGGGGGCAGGGCGGGTCCGCCCAGCCCCGGAAGGCCTCCAGGGGTCTGGCCGCCGGAGAGGCCCTTGAGCTTCTCCTGCAGCTGTTCGAGTTCACGGGCGTCGGGCGCCGGCATCTTGCCGCCGCCCAGGTTCTTCAGGCGGTCCATGCCGCCGCCCAGGCCCATCATCTGGGCCATGCGGGCGAAGCCGGCGCCGCCGCCGCGGGTCATCATCTTCATGGCGTCGGCCATCTGCCGGTGCTGCTTGAGCAGGCGGTTGACCTCGGCGACGTCGACCCCGGCGCCGGCGGCGATGCGCCGCTTGCGCGAAGCGGCCAGGATGTCGGGCTTCTTGCGCTCCTGCTTCGTCATCGAGCCGATGATCGCCTGCTGGCGGCGGATCATCCGGTCGTCCATGCCGGCCTCGGCGATCTGGCGCTTCATCTTGCCGACGCCGGGCAGCAGGCCCATGACGCCCTCCAGTCCGCCCATGCGCTGCATCTGGGTCAGCTGGTCGGCCATCATCTCCAGGTCGAACTGGCCCTTGGCCAGCTTGCGGGCCATGGCCTCCGCCCTGGCCTGGTCGAGGTCGGCGGCGGCCTTCTCGACCAGCGCCACCACGTCGCCGTGGCCCAGGATGCGGCCGGCCACGCGGCGGGCGTCGAAGACGTCCAGCGCCTCGACCTTCTCGCCCGAACCGAGGAACTTGATCGGCAGGCCGGTGACCGCCCGCATGGAGAGGGCCGCGCCGCCGCGCCCGTCGCCGTCGACGCGGGTGAGGACCAGGCCGGTCAGCGGCAGCCGCTCGTGAAAGGCCCTGGCCGTGCGCACCGCGTCCTGGCCGGTCAGGCTGTCGGCGACGAGCAGGGTCTCGGTCGGCTGGGCGATCTGGGCGATCTGGGCCGCCTCGGCCATCATCTGCTCGTCCAGCGTGGTGCGGCCGGCGGTGTCGAGGATGAGGACGTCGTAGCCCGACAGCTTCGCCGCCGAGAGGGCGCGGCGGGCGATGTCCGCGGGCCCCTGGCCGGCGACGATCGGCAGGGTGTCGACCCCGACCTGCGCGCCCAGCATCGCCAGCTGCTCCATGGCGGCCGGACGGCGGGTGTCCAGCGAGGCCATCAGCACCTTCTTGCGCTCGGCCTTGCTGAGCCGCAGGGCCAGCTTGGCCGCCGTGGTGGTCTTGCCCGAGCCCTGCAGGCCGGCCATCAGGACGACCGAGGGCGGGTTGAGGGCCAGCTTCAGCCCCTCGCTCGCCTCGCCGCCCAGCATCTCGACCAGGCCGTCGTAGACGATCTTGACCACCTGGTCGGCGGGACGGATCGAACGGATCACCGCCTCGCCGGCGGCGCTCTCCTTGGCCCTGGCGATGAAGTCCTTGACCACCGGCAGGGCGACGTCGGCCTCGAGCAGCGCCACGCGGACCTCGCGCAGCGCCTCGTCGATGTCCTTCTCGCCGAGCACGCCGCGACCGGAAAGCCGGTCGAAGACGCCGCCAAGCCGTTCTGTAAGGGCGTCGAACATGCGTTCTAGACCGTCATCCTGGGCAGCCCCGGCGGAAGCCGGGACGAATCGTAGGGGGCCAAACGCAGTCGACCCCCGTGGACGATCACGTCGACGGGGGGCCTCGCCGCCCTCGTCCCGGTCGGGCCGGGGGTCGTGGCGGTGGAGGGCGCGGACTGCATCTGCGCCGGAAGGCGCGCCTTATGAGCGGAAAAGCCCGGGAAATCAACTCCGGCCTTGCGCGACGACCGTCGCCGCGGTCAGGCCAGGCCGGGGTCGATCTGCTTGCAGGCCTCGATCAGGCCCTGCACCGAGGCCACCGACTTGGCGAACATCGCCTTTTCCTCGGCGTTGGTCTCGAACTCGATGACCTTCTCCGCACCGCCGGCGCCGATGACCACCGGCACGCCGACGTAGAGATCCTTCAGGCCGTACTGGCCCGACAGGAAGGCGGCGCAGGGCAGGACCCGCTTCTTGTCCTTGAGATAGCTGGCGGCCATGGCGATCGCCGACTCGGCCGGGGCGTAGTAGGCGCTGCCGGTCTTCAGCAGGGCGACGATCTCGCCGCCGCCGCCGCGGGTGCGCTGGACGATGCCGTCGAGTTCGGCCTGGGTCATCCAGCCCTGTTTGACCAGTTCCGGCAGCGGCAGGCCGCCGACCGTGGAGTGGCGCACCATCGGCACCATGTCGTCGCCGTGGCCGCCCAGGGTCCAGGCGTGGATGTCCTCCACCGAGACGCCGGTCTTCTCGGCCAGGAACCAGGCGAAGCGGGCCGAGTCGAGCACGCCGGCCATGCCCACGACCTTGGCGGTCGGCAGGCCGCTGAACTGCTGCAGCGCCCAGACCATGGCGTCGAGAGGATTGGTGATGCAGATGACGAAGGCGTTCGGGGCGTGGGCCTTGATGCCTTCGCCCACCGCCTTCATGACCTTCAGGTTGATGCCCAGCAGGTCGTCGCGGCTCATGCCCGGCTTGCGCGGCACCCCGGCGGTGACGATGCAGACGTCGGCCCCGGCGATGTCGGCGTAGTCGTTGGCGCCCTTGAGCGACACGTCCTTGCCGAACACAGCGCTGGCCTCGGCGATGTCGAGCGCCTTGCCCTGCGGGACGCCCTCGGCGATGTCGAACAGCACGACGTCGCCCAGCTCCTCGCGCGCGGCGATATGGGCCAGGGTGCCGCCGATCATGCCGGCGCCGATGAGGGCGATCTTCGCGCGAGCCATGGGGGCCCCTCCGAACGTGTTGAAGTCGGCGGCGGTCTAGCCCTCGCCGGGTTCGGCCTCAAGCCCCCTTTCGCGCGTGCGAAGAGCGGGGCATTACGGCGGTGCGTCCTCCGACACGGCCGCCAGGGCGGCCTGCCCGGGATGACGTGTGTGGTTGGGTTGCATTGAATTCCGTCATCCTGAGCAGCGCTCCGCCGGAGCGCGTGCCGAAGGACGCAGCGAGGCGCAGCGCGAAATGTCCAAGACCGATCCCGGCAACTACTTCGAGGACTTCCGGATCGGGCAGGTGCTGCGGCACGCCACGCCGCGGACGGTCACGGCGGGGGACGTGGCGGTCTACAACGCGCTCTACGGGCCGCGGTTCGCGCTGTTCTCGTCGGACGCGTTCGCGCGGACTTGCGGGCTGGCGGCGGCGCCGGTCGACCCGCTGATCGCCTTCCATGTGGTGTTCGGCAAGACGGTGCCGGACATCAGCCTGAACGCCGTGGCCAACCTGGGCTACGCCGAGGGACGGTTCCTGAGGCCCGTCTGGCCGGGCGACACCCTGACCGCCACGTCCGAGGTCATCGGGCTGAAGGAGAATTCCAACCGCAGGACGGGCGTCGTCTATGTGCGCACCGTCGGGGTCAACCAGCACGGCGAGCCGGTGCTGAGCTATGTGCGCTGGGTGATGGTCCGCAAGCGCAGCGAAAACGCCGAGGCGCCGGACCAGTCGGTCCCGCCGCTCGAGACGGCGGTGGCGGCCAGGGACCTGGTCCTGCCGCAGGGCCTGGACTTCTCGACCTACGACTACGCCCTGGCCGGCGCGGCGCATGCCTTCGAGGACTATGCGGTCGGGGAGAAGATCGACCACGTCGACGGCATGGCGGTCGAGGAGGCCGAGCACCAGATGGCGACGCGGCTCTGGCAGAACACCGCCAAGGTCCACTTCAACCAGTTCGAGCGGGCCAGGGACCCCAGCGGCCGGCGGCTGGTCTATGGCGGGGTGGTGATCTCCACCGCCCGGGCGCTGACCTTCAACGGCCTGCAGAACGCCGGGCTGACGCTGGCGATCAACGGCGGGCGGCACGTGAACCCCTATTTCGCCGGCGCCACCATCTTCGCCTGGAGCGAAGTGCTGGAGGCCGCCGACCTCGGCCCCTGCGGCGCCCTGCGCCTGCGGCTGGTGGCGGCCCGGGACCGGCCCTGCGGGGACTTCCCGGACAGGGACGAATCGGGCGCCTATCCCTCCGAGGTCGTCCTGGACATCGACTACTGGGCGGCGATTCCCAAGCGGGGGTAGGCCAGGCGGGGGGGAGGGGACGTGTCCGACTTCGAGCTCGACCCGGCCTTCCCGGCCACGTCGCACGCGCTCGGCGACCTCTTCCTCTGCCATGCCCGCCTGCAATGCGACGCCCGCTGGCCCTGGATCATCCTCATACCCCGGCGGCCGGGCGCGCGGGAGCTCGAGGACCTGACCGACGCCGATCGCGTCCGGCTGATGGACGAGGTGGTGGCCGCCGGGGCCGCGGCGCGGGCGCTGGGCGAGGCCACCGGCCGGCCGGTGGAGAAGCTGAACGTCGGGGCGCTGGGCAACATCACCCCGCAGCTGCACGTCCATGTCGTCGGCCGCCGCGAGGGAGACGCGGGGTGGCCGGGGCCGGTCTGGGGCTTCGGCCTGAAGGAGCCCTACCGGCCGGAGGACCTGGAGCCCGTGCTGGCCGCCGCGCGGCGGGGACTGGGGCTGTAGGAAATCACTCTCTCCCGGCCGGGAGAGGGGAAGGTCAGTTCCGCCTCATGGTCACCGGCCGCACGCCGGCTTCGTCGAGAAGGTCGCCGGTCCAGCCGCCGTCGGACGTCGGGGTCAGGGTCAGGACTCGCGTCGGCCGGCCGGCCGGGGTGATGCGGATGGTCAGCACGACGGGCTGGCGGTCGAGGCTGTCGATCAACCCGACGCGGGCGACCGGCGTCGCGAGATCGCGCCAGGCGCCTTCCAGCGCGCCGTAGCCCTGGCCGCGGTCGACCAGCTGCAGCGTCATCAGGGGAACGCCGGCGGCGGTGCGCACCGTCCAGCCGCCGTCCAGCGGACCCTGCAGGCCCTGGGCCGCCTGGGCCGAACCGCGGATGCGGGCCTCGTAGCCGAGGTCGAGCGGCGTCGGCGGCCCGTCGGGACTGACGCCGGTCTCGCCGATCATCACCGGCCGGTCGAGGGCCGACCTGCGCGGCGGGCTCTCGACCCGGGGCGGCGGCGCGAGGTCCGGGGCGGTCGGCGGGGCCGTGGCGAGCGCCGGCGAGGCGGCCTCCTCCTCGGCCGAGTCGGTGGACTGATCGGGCGGCAGGGCGGCGGCGAGGACGTCGCCGATCGGGTCGGCGGCTTCCTGGGCCCGCGCGGCGCCCGCGACGAGCGCGATCAGGCAGAGGGCGGCGGCGGCCCTCAAGCGGCCTCCGCCTCGCGGATCGACTCGGCGACCGCGACCAGCCGGCGGGCCTGGTCCAGGTGCAGCAGCTCGGCCATGCGGCCTTCCACGCGGATGGCGCCCTTGCCGGCGTTCTCCGGCAGGGCGAATGCGGCGATGACCGCGCGGGCGAAGTCCACCTCGGCCGGGGCCGGCGAGAAGACGGCGTTGCAGACCTCGATCTGCTTGGGATGGATCAGGGTCTTGCCGTCGAATCCGAAGTCGACGCCCTGGCGGCAGACCGCCTCCAGCGCTTCCAGGTCCTCGATGTCGTTGGGCACGCCGTCGAGGATGGCCAGGCCGTGGATCCGCGCCGCCGCGACGCTGAGCGACAGGGCGGCGTGGAAGGCCTCGCGCCCCGGGGTGATCCGCCAGCGCATCTCCTTGGCGAGGTCGTTGGTTCCCATGACGAAGGCGCCGAGCTGGGTGGTGGCGGCGGCCGCGGCGATGGACTCGATGGCGAACAGGGCGCGGCCGGTCTCGACCATGGCCCACAGCCGGGTGTCGGCGTGCAGGGGGCCGCTGTAGGCGGCGACGTCCTCGGCCGTGTTGACCTTGGGGACCAGGACGGCGTCGGGCTTCGCGGCTGCCGCCGCGCGCAGATCGGCCTCGCCCCAGGGGGTGTCGAGGCCGTTGACGCGGATGACCACCTCCCGCCGGCCGAAGCCGCCCTGCGCCACGGCGGCCACGGCCTGCTCGCGGGCGAGGTCCTTGGCGTCCGGCGCCACGGCGTCCTCGAGGTCGAGGATGACCACGTCGCAGGCCAGCGTCCGCGCCTTCTCCAGCGCCTTGGCGTTGGAGGCGGGCATGTACAGGGCGCTGCGGCGGGGACGGGCGGTCATGAGGACTCCGGGGTTTGTCGAAACCTCTTAGCCGGAGTGATGCGCGGGTGGCTAGCCGACAGCTCCCTTCCTCCTCGATGGAGGAAGGGCCGGGGATGGTGGTGGGGCCGCTGACTTGTGGAAGGAGGCGCTGGCAGGCGCCGAGCCGAACGAGCCCTTCCGGCCAAGACCCTGTCCCCACCACCACCCAACCCTCCTCCATCGAGGAGGAGGGCTTTGAGAAGCTGACGAGGTTGCGCCCTTCAGCCTTGATCGAATAGGAGCGCGGGGCGGGCGGGGTGTGTTGTGCGGACCGGCGGTGGTTTGAACGAACGGCTGAAACTCTGGGCGACCTTCAACGAGGAGGCCGTAGGCGGTCTGCTGCTTGCCGGCGCGGGGCTCGCGTTTGGCCTTCTCTGGCTTTTCGTGAAGGTTCCGACGGGTCCGACGCGGGAAACTGCGGGCGTGATCACAGCCTTTGGTGAGTTTCCCGGGAAGTGGGGTAACCGCCCGCGCGCAGTCGTCAGACTAGCGACTGGCGGGGTCGTTTCAGTGGAGCTTCCAAGGCGGCACATCTGCGTCCGGGATGATCCGGTAGTCGTCATGCTTCAGCCTCGAGCGTGGGGCGTCGCAGCCGAGGCGGCTCGCCGCGGTTGCGCGGCCTGACCTCCCAATCCGGACACATCCGTGTTATGCTGCCAAGCACAAGGGCGGCCCCACGGCCGCCCGTCGTCGTTCCGGGACCATGTCAGCCGTCCTTCCTCTCCCCGCCGCGCTCGAGGACGTCGAGGTCGTCACCTTCGGGTGTCGGCTGAACGCCTATGAGAGCGAGGCCATCCGGGCGCGGGCGGCGGCGGACGGGCTGGCCGACGCGGTGGTGTTCAACACCTGCGCGGTGACGAACGAGGCCGTGCGCCAGGCCCGGCAGGCGATCCGCAAGGCGCGGCGGGCGCGGCCGGGCGCCCGGCTGATCGTCACCGGCTGCGCGGCGCAGATCGACCCGCAGGCCTTCGCCGCCATGCCCGAGGTCGACCTGGTGCTGGGCAACGCCGAGAAGGCCGCGCCCGGCGCGCTGGCCGAGACGTCGGCGCGGGTGCGGGTCAACGACATCATGAGCGTGCGCGAGACCGCCGGGCATCTGGTCGACGGTCTCAAAGACCGGGCGCGGGCCTATGTCGAGGTCCAGAACGGCTGCGACCACCGCTGCACCTTCTGCATCATTCCGTACGGACGGGGGAACTCGCGGTCGGCGGCGGCGGGCGAGGTGGTCGAGCAGGTCCGCCGGCTGACGGCCGAAGGCTACCGGGAGGTGGTGCTGACCGGCGTCGACATCACCAGCTGGGGCGCCGACCTGCCGGGCCGGCCGACCCTGGGCCAGCTGGTCTCGCGGATCCTGAAGCTGGTCCCCGAGCTGCCCCGGCTGCGGCTGTCGTCGATCGACGCGGCCGAGATCGATCCGGACCTGATGCGCTGCCTGGCCGAGGAGCCGCGGCTGATGCCCTACCTGCATCTGTCGCTGCAGGCGGGCGACGACCTGATCCTCAAGCGGATGAAGCGCCGCCACCTGCGCGCCGACGCCCTGAAGCTGATCGCCCAGGTGCGGGCGGCGCGACCGGACACGGCCTTCGGCGCCGACCTGATCGCCGGCTTCCCGACCGAGAGCGAGGCGGCGTTCGAGAACACCCTGGCGCTGGTCGAGGAGGCGTCCTTGAGCTTCCTGCATGTCTTTCCCTACAGCGCCCGGCCGGGGACGCCCGCCGCGCGGATGCCCCAGGTGAAGGGCGCCGTTATCAAGGACCGCGCCCGCCGGCTGCGCGAGGCCGGCGAGGCGGCGCTGGCGCGGCACCTGCGGCGGCAGGCCGGCCGCGTCTTGAGCGGCCTGGTCGAGCGCGAGGGCCTGGCCCGCGCCGAGGATTTCACCGAAATCGCCTTCGCCGGCGAGGCGGCGGCGGGGACCATCGTTCCGCTGCGGGTGACCGGCGCGCGGGACGGCCGTCTCCTGGCGGACCTCGCCCGACCGGCATGACGCCCGGCGACGCCGCCCATGAGACCGCGGCCCGCGCCGAACTCGCCGCCTGGCGCCGGACGATGCTGGCCGAGCCCTCGGCCCTGGCCCGGGCCGCCAAGCGGTTGCAGGTCCAGGTCAACCGGCTGATCCCCGAGACGGTCCACCGGGCCGTCACCGCCGTCATCGAACAGATGACCCGCGGCATCCTCGCCGGGTCCGACGCCGTCACCGCCCCGCCGCTGGCGAACGGATCCCTGCGCGAGCGCGAGACCCTGGTCCGCAAGGCCATCGCCAGCTACCGCAACGTGGCGACGGTGGAGGGCGGCGTCGCCGGAGCCGGCGGCTTCGTGCTGGCGGCGGCCGACTTCCCGGCCCTGATCGCCATCAAGATCAAGCTGCTGTTCGAGATCGCCGCCCTCTACGGCCATGATGGCCGCGACTGGCGCGAGCGGCTGTTCATCCTGGCGATCTTCCAACTGGCCTTCTCCAGCGCCGACCACCGGCGGGAGGTCTATCTGACGCTGGAGCAGGGCCGGGCGCCGGCGCGGCCGGAGGACTTCGACTGGCGCAGGTTCCAGCAGGAGTACCGCGACTACATCGACCTGGCGAAGCTGGCCCAGCTGCTGCCCGTGGTCGGCGCGCCGGTCGGGGCCATCGTCAACTTCCGCCTGCTGGAACAGCTCGGCGAGACGGCGATCAACGCCTATCGGCTGCGGTGGTTCGCTCGCTGAGTCCGAACACCTCGGCGAACTTCCGCTCGCCGTCGGGCGTGAAGGCGACGACGCGCGAGCCGTCCACCCGCCGCGCCCAGCCGAGTTCATAGAGCCGCCGCAGCAGGGCCGCGCCAAGGGCGCCGGCCAGGTGGCTGCGCCGAACGCTCCAGTCGAGGCAGGCCCGGGCCAGCGGCCGACGGCCGGCGCGCAGCGCCGCCAGGTCGAGGCCGAGGGCGTCCATCAGGGCCTCGCCGTCGGCGGTCGGGACCAGCGTCCCGTCGAGAAAGCCCCGGCTGGTCAGACCTTCCAGCATCGCCACGCCCAGGTCGCCCGCCAGGTGGTCGTAGCAGACCCGGGCACGGCGCAGGGCCGGCTCCCGCGGCCCCGGGCGCGCGCGAAGGTGGCCGGCCCGCTCGGCCAGGCCCATCAGCCCCTCCAGCACCCGGGCCACGTCCTCGCCGGCGAGGGCGAAGTAGCCGTGGCGGCCCTGCCGGCGGCGGACGACGAGGCCGCCCGCCTGCAGCCGGGCGAGGTGCGAGCTGGCCGTCTGGGACGTCACGCCGGCCTCGCGCGCCAGCTCGCCGGCGGTCAGGGCCTGACCCGCCAGCAGGGCGGTCAGCATGTTGGCCCGGGCCGGGTCGCCGAGCAGGGCGGCCACGGGGGCGATGTCGGGTCCTACCTTCATGCTTCGACCATGGCCGAAGCATTCCTTGCGGGCAACGGGGTATGGTTCGAGCTCGATCGAAGCTTGCCGGAGGCCGCCATGACCGTCGTCTGCCACATCCGCTATGTCATCGACCCGTTCCAGCGCGAGGCCTTCGCCGAATACGCCCGTGTCTGGTCGTCGGTCATTCCGGCCTGCGGCGGCGATCTGATCGGCTATTTCCTGCCGCATGAGGGAACCAGCGACGTGGCCCACGCCCTGATCGGCTTCGAGAGCCTGGCCGCCTACGAGGCCTATCGCTCCCGGCTGAAGGCCGACCCCGCCGGCGCCGCCAACTTCCGGTTCGCCCAGGAGCGGCGGTTCATCCTGCGCGAGGCGCGGACGTGGCTGGAGCCTGTCGCGGGCGACGCCTGACGGACGGGCGCAGCGGCGGACCCCGCCCTGTTCGCTAGGCGCCGCCGATCGTCATCTGGGTCTGGGTGACCAGCGCCACGAGGCGGCCGTCCTCGCCTTCGATCCGGGTCTGCCAGACGCTGGAGCGGCGGCCGACGTGCAGGGGCGTCGACACGCCGATCACGGTCGACCCCGCGCCAGCGGAGCCGATGAAGTTGGTCTTGCTCTCCAGCGTGGTGGTGCGCCCGCCCTCGAGGTTCAGGAAGGCGCCGACCGCGCCCAGGCTGTCGGCGAAGGCCATGATCGCGCCGCCGTGCAGGATGCCGCCGGCGGTGCAGAGGTCCTCGCGCACCGTCAGGCGTCCCTCGACGCGGTCCTTCGTCGCGGCGACGATCTCCACCCCCATGAGGGCGGCGAACGGCAGGGCGGACAGATCGAATGTCATGGACGTCTCCTCCTGCTCGTCACACTGGCCCGCCTTCCCCGCCGTGAGCAAAGCCTGTTCCGTCACCTTTCGATCGCGGCCGAAGTCGCGGACGGCCGTCGGAAGGACCCGGCCGTCCCGCCGGCCCCTGGGCGACACGCCGGTTCGACCGAAGGTAGCTGCGGGCGGCGGCGCCATTATTCCGCCGGCATTGGCGGCGACACGCCGGAGTCGTCATCGCCGGCGCAGGGGGGCTCGGGTTGCGTATCGGATTCGCGGTTCCGGCGGGGCTTGGCCTCGTCTGCGTCCTGACGGCCGCCGCGTCCGCCCGGGCGCAGACCGCGCCCGCGGCCAGCCCGCCGGCCGCCGCGCCCGCGACCACGGCCGCGACGGCGCCCCCGGGACCCGCCGCCCCGGCGGCCGGCGAGTCGACCGCCGTCCAGGGCGTGGTGGTCAAGGCGGACGACGCGGCGGTGAAGAGCGCCATCGATCGCCGCAGCTACAGCGTCGAGGCCGACCTGCAGGCGACCAGCGGTTCGATCGCCGACGCGCTCAAGCGGGTGCCGTCCGTCGAGGTCGACATCGAGGGCAACGTCAAGCTGCGCGGTGACTCCAGCGTCACCATCCTGATCGACGGCAAGCCGTCGGCGGTGATGAGGGGCCAGGGCCGGGCCGACGCCCTTCAACAGCTGCCGGCCGACCAGATCGAGCGGGTCGAGGTGCTGACCAATCCCGGCGCGGAGTTCTCGCCGGAAGGAACCGGCGGAATCATCAACCTCGTCACCAAGAAGTCGCGCCGGGCCGGGGCCGGCGTTTCGGGGTCGGTGCGGGCCAATGTCGGCACGCGGGGACGGCTCAACGGCGGGATCAACTGGGCCTTCAATGGTCCCCGGCTCTCGCTGTCGGCCAACGCCGGATTCTGGCGCTTCGCCAGCCGGTTCGACTCCGTCGGCGAGCGGACCATCGACGGCCCGGGAGGCGTGTTCGGACAGCGGACGACGACTTCGGCCGAGACCGAGGGGCAGGGCGGGAACATCCGCCTGGCCGCCGACTACGACCTCGATCCCCGCAATCGCATCAGCGGCGAGGCCAATCTCTTCCTGTTCCAGTCCGATTTCGACAACGCCAAGGCCTATGAGGCCTTCGACGGCGGCGGGGCCTCGACCGGCGTGAGCCGGCGGCGCGACGCCCTGGGCGGCGACTCGGGATCGGGCGAGGCCTCGCTGAGCTGGCGTCGCGAGTTCGCCGGCGCCGATCACGTCCTGACCCTCGAACTGAGGCGCGAGCGCTGGGTCTCCGACAACGGAACCGAAACCCGCGTCGAGGCGATCGACCCTCCGGGGCCCGGTTCGTTCGAGACTTTCGACGGCCGCGACCGGAACGACGGGATCGGCTTCAAGGGCGACTACAGCCGGCCCATGCCGGACATGGCCCGCCTCAAGGCCGGCTTCGAAATCCAGAAGAACACGGACGACTCCGACGGCCTGGTCCAGGCGGGCCCGGCGGCCGACTCGCTGGCGGTCGACGCCGCCCGCACCCATCGCCTGGTCTTCGAGGAGACCGTGGTCTCCGGCTATCTGACCTACGAACGGCCGTTCGGCGACCTCACCATCCTGGCCGGCCTGCGGTTCGAGTCGGCCACCAACGAGATCGACCTGCTCACCACCGGGCTTCGGACGAGCCACGGCTACGACCGGGTCTATCCCTCGCTGCACCTCGACTACCGGCTCGGCGAGGCCGCCCGGCTCAAGGCCAGCTATTCCCTGCGCATCCGCCGGCCAGGGGCTTACGACCTCGATCCCTGGCTGACCTGGATCGACGCCTACAACTACCGTCAGGGCAACCCCGATCTCGAGCCGTCGGAGACGCGATCCTGGGAGGCGTCCTGGGAGTACCGCAAGGGGCGCGACTACTACCTGGCCACGGCCTTCTGGCGGCAGACCGAAAACGGCGTCGCCGACCGGCTGGTCGACCTCGGCGGCGGGGTGCTGCTGACCACCAAGGCGAACCTGGCCGAAGGCCGCTCGGGCGGGCTGGAGTTCGCCGTCAATCGGGCCCTGGGCAAGACGCTTGGCCTGAACCTCACCGGCACGGCGGCCTGGACCGAACTCGACGGCGCCGCGCTGGGCGTCGCGAACGACCGGTCGGCCTGGTCCCTGGGCGGACGGGCCAGTCTCGACTGGCAGGTCACGGCGATCGACCTGGTCCAGATCAACGCCGTCGCCAACGGCAAGTATCTCCTGGCGCAGGGCTACATCGAACCCAGCTACACCCTGAACCTCGGCTACCGGCGCAAGCTGGACGACCGGTGGTTCCTGACCGTCACCGCCGCCGACGTGCTCGACAGCCAGGAGAGCCGCATTGTCACCGACGCCCCGGGCGTGCGCGGCGTCACGGTCCGCAAGGGCTCGACGCGGGGCCTGTTCGTCGGGCTGCGTTACCGCTTCGGCGCCGGCAAGCCCCAGCGCGACCCCGGCTTCGACTACGGGTCGGGCCAGGGCGGCGGCCCCTCGGGCTCGTGACGGCCGCCTGCCGACCGGCGAGGCCCGGGTAGGCGAACGGCCCGGCCGGGTCTATGCTGGCCGCGCGACGGCGTAATCGGTCGGCCGGACCGGCTTGGCCGCCGGGTCCGAGGGGCCTGACGGCTTCAGGACCAGCCGGATCACGGACCGACCCGGAGGATGCCGGCCATGGCCGATCCCGATCCCGACCTTCCCTCGCCGCGGCGGCGGCGCGTCCTGCTGGGCGCGGCCCTCGTCCTGACCGGCGCGGGCGTGGTGCTGATGGCCGTCGGCATGACGGGGATGCACAGCCAGGCCGCCGCGTTCGCCGGCCTGGCGGTCCTCGCCGTCGGCGTGATCCTCGGCGTGATGAGCCAGAAGGGGCTGTAGGGCGCCCGGGCCTCAGGCGATCGGGTCGACTACCAGGAACTGCGGATCCTCGACCCAGTTCATGAACTCGGGCATGACCTCGGCGATCACCGGTCCGGCGAGGTCCTCGGCCGTGAAGCCCGCGAGATCGGGAATGTCGAACAGCTCGACATAGTCGATCGAGGGCGCCCCCTCCCCGATCAGCAGCCGCGCGACGCGATGGTTTGTGAAGGCGGCGATCCGGGCGATCCCGCGGATTTTCGGATAGTCGTAGTCGCGCACCCAGGCGTCGAAGGCGTCCTTCGATACGCCCGCCTTCAGCCTGTAGAGGATCATCACATTGGCCATCGGCCCCTCCTTCGTCCTGACATGCAGACCTAGTGCGAAGGCCGTGCAGGACCAGTCCGGAAAGGCCGCCTGAAGCCGCCTTGAGGTTTCCTTTGCTTGCGCCGGTCTGGCCGGAGGCGTAACGGAGCAGCGTTTTTCACGAAGGAGACGACCGATGGGTTACCGGGTCGCCGTCGTCGGCGCCACGGGCAATGTGGGCCGCGAGATGTTCAACATCCTCGAGGAAGTGAACTTCCCCGTGGAGAAGATTCACGCGATCGCCAGCCGCAAATCCATCGGCATCGAGGTCTCCTGGAAAGACCAGATCATCAAGTGCGAGGACCTGGAGCAGTTCGATTTCTCCAAGGTCGACATCGTGCTGATGAGCGCCGGCGGAGAGCTGTCCAGGGCCTGGGCCGAGCGCATCGGCAAGGCCGGGCCGGTGGTCATCGACAATTCCTCCGCCTGGCGAATGGACCCGGACGTGCCGCTGGTGATCCCCGAGGTGAACCCCGACGCCGTCGAGGGATTCACGAAGAAGAACATCATCGCCAACCCCAACTGCACGACTATGGGGCTGCTGGTGGCGCTCAAGCCCCTGCACGACGCGGCGAGGATCAGGCGCGTGGTGGTGGCCACCTACCAGTCGGTCTCCGGGGCCGGCAAGGAAGGCATGGACGAGCTCTGGGACCAGACCAAGGGCGTCTACTCGCTGGGTCCGACCGAGCCGAAGAAGTTCACCAAGCAGATCGCCTTCAACGTCATTCCGCAGTGCGACTCCTTCCTCGACGACGGCTCGGGCGAGACCAAGGAAGAGCGCAAGATGCCCGACGAGACGCACAAGATCCTCGATCCGGCGATCAAGGTCAGCGTCACCTGCGCCCGGGTGCCGGTGTTCGTCGGCCACAGCGAGGCGGTGAACATCGAGTTCAAGAAGCCGTTGTCCGACGATGAGGCCCGGGAGATCCTCCGCGAGGCGCCGGGCGTCATCGTCGTCGACAAGCGCGAGGACGGCGGCTTCGCCACGGCCAAGGACGTGCAGGGCGAGTTCCCGGTCTACGTCAGCCGTATCCGCAACGACCCGACGCTCGAGCACGGCCTGTCGCTGTGGGTGGTCTCCGACAACCTGCGCAAGGGCGCCGCGCTCAACGCCGTCCAGATCGCCGAACTGCTGCACCAGCGCGGCCTGATCAAGCAGACGGCCCTGGCCTGAGCGGGGCCGGGCGCCCTCGGTCCGTGTCCCCCGACCCGGGCGCCGCTGAATCGTGATTGGGGGACGGCCGCCCCGCGGGCGCCGGTCCCCGGAGACCCCAGGTGAAGGACGAAGGCCGCGCCGCCCTGATCGCGGGGACGCTCTGCTACACCCTGTGGGGCGTCTTCCCGCTGTACATGCACGCCCTGGCGCGGCAGGGCGTCGGTCCCTTTGAGATCACCGCCGAGCGGGCCGCCTGGGCCGTGGTCTGGGCCGGGGCGCTGGTCTTCGCCGCGGGCAGGCGCGCGGAGCTGGCCAGGGTGCTGCGCGAACCCCGGACGCTGGGCCTGCTGGCGCTGTCGGCCCTGCTGATCAGCATCAACTGGCTTCTGTATGTGATCGCGGTGAACACCGGCCGCACGCTGGAGGCCAGCCTCGGCTACTACATCAATCCCCTGCTCAACATGGCCGCCGGCGGCCTGGTCTTCCGCGAGCGGATCGACCGCTTCGGCCTGGCGGCGATCGGACTGGCCGGAGTGGGCGTGGCCCTGCAGACCGCCGCGGTCGGCCATCCGCCGCTGCTGTCGCTGGGGCTCGCCCTCAGCTTTTGCGGCTACGGCCTGGTGCGCAAGGTGGTGCGGGCCGACGCCCAGACCGGCCTGTTCGTCGAGACCCTGTTCCTCGCCCTGCCGGCGCTCGGCTATGTGCTGTGGCTGCAGGGCCGGGGCCTGGGGCATTTCGGGGCGGGCGCCTGGACCACCTTCCTGCTGGTGTGCGCGGGACCGCTGACCATCGTTCCCCTGGCCCTGTTCGCCTGGGCGGCGCGGCGGATTCCGCTGATCTGGCTGGGCTTCCTGCAGTTCATCGCCCCGACCCTGCAGTTCGTGGTCGGCGTTCTGGCCGGCGAACCGTTGACGCCGCTGCGGGCGGCGGCCTTCGCGGCGATCTGGACCGGGGTGGCGGTGTTCGCCCTCGGCGCCTGGCGCGGCGCGCGACGGTTGGCGGCGGCCTGATATCGGTTAGGCTCCGCCCGTGATGACGCGGCGGACCCTCCTGGCGAGCGGACTGGCGGCCCCCGCGCTGGCGGGGGCGGCCCCCGATCCGCTGGACGGTCTTCTGGGCGGCGACGGCGATCCGGACTACGCCCTGCCGGCCTGGGCGGGCGTGGGCCGAGGGCCGCGGGGACGGAGGATGCTGGCGCGCGCCGAGGGCCTGGCCGACGTGGCGGCCCGCCGGCCGATGACCACCGACTCGCCGGCCCGGATCGCGTCGGTGTCGAAGCTGGCGGCGACCCTGGGCTTCATGACCCTGGTGGAGGCCGGCCGGGTCTCGCTGGACGACGACGTCTCCGACATCCTCGGCTGGACCCTGCGCCACCCGCGGTTCCCGAACGAACGGATCACTCCCCGGCGGCTGCTGTCGCACACCAGCGGCCTGCGGGACGGGTCCGGCTATCCGGTGGCCTTCGGCTTCCGGCTGAGCGACGCCCTGACGCCGACCGGCCCGTTCTGGAAGGACGACGGTTTCGGGCCGGACAGCGAGCCGCCCGGCCACTGGTTCGCCTACTGCAACACCGGATTCGCCGTCATCGGGCAGCTGGTCGAGCGCATCGCCGGCGAGGCCTTCGGCCCCTTCATGACCGCGACGGTGTTCCGGCCGTTGGGGCTGGACTGCGGTTACAACTGGAGCGGGGTGAGCGAGGCCGCGCGAGGCCGGGCCGCCGTGCTGTATCGAAAGGCGGCTTCCGACGAAGGGCCCTATGATCCGGCGGGCCCGTGGATCGCCCAGCTGGACGGCGCCCTGCCGGCGCGGATCGCCGCCGAAGCGGTCTCGAGGCCCTGGCTGCAGAACCGCCTGATCGACGACTACGCGCCCGGGACGAACGGCTTCGTCTTCTCGCCCCAGGGCGGCCTGCGGGCCTCGGTCCGCGACCTCGACCGGCTGGCCCGGCTGATCGCCGGGGGCGGCGCGCCGCTGCTCAAGCCGGAAACGCTCCGGCTGATGATCGAGCCCGCCTGGCGCCTCGACGCCCGGCGGCCGAACGGCGACGCCTACGGCGGGGCGATCCGGGCCTATGGCCTCGGATGCCAGACCCTGACCGGCGTCGCCGGGGACGATCTGTTCGACGGCTGCGAGGGCTGGATCGGCCATGCCGGCGACGCCTATGGCCTGACTTCCGGCCTGTGGGTCGAGCCGGGGACGGGGCGGTCGATGACCTATGTCCTCACCGGCGAGGCCCGGTCGCTGAAGGCCAACCGCGGCCGGTCGAACTTCACCCGCCAGGAAGAGGCGATCGCCGGAGCGCTGTCGCGCGTCTGACGGAAGCCCGCGCCTAACGGCGCGCCCACCCGGTCACAGGCCGCTGTACGCGGCGTCGATCAGCCGGCGGCTGCGGGGGTCGCCGATCAGGTGGACGTCCTGGCGGTTCATGACATAGGCGCCCGAAACCCGGCGCTCGAAGTCGGCGAAGGCGCAGCTGCCGCCCCAGCCGGCGTGGCCGATGGTCGTGGGCGTCGGGCCGAAGAAGAGGTTCGGCGCGTTGCGCATGGGTCCGGCGGCCCAGCTCATGTCGAAGGGCAGCACCAGGTCGCGGCCGCGGATGCGTTCGCGGGCCATCTCGCGCACCATCGCCGGCGACAGCAGATGGACGCCCCCGAGGTCGCCGTCCGTCGCCAGGGCGGCCATGAACCGGGCCAGGGCCTCGGCGGTGGCGTGGCCGTTGGCCGAGGGCACCTCGATCCGCCGCCAGTCGGCGCCCGACCGGCCGCTGGGGCCGGCCCAGGGCGAAAGGAAGGCGGCCTTCCTGGGGTCGGTGGCTTCGCCGAACTGCGGCAGGGCGGGGGGCGGCTTGAGGTCCGAGGCGCGGCCATGCTCGCTGTCGGGCAGGCCGATCCACAGGTCGAGCCCGGCGGGACCGGCGATGTCCCCCCGCAGCGCGGCGCCGAGCGGGCGGCCGTCGACGCGGCGGAAGATCTCGCCGACCAGGTAGCCGACCGTCAGGGCGTGGTAGCCGCTCGCCGAACCGGGCGCCCACATGGGGGCCTTGGCGGCCAGCATCGCGGCGATGGCCGGCGGATCGTACCAGAGGGTCGGGTCGATCGGCTCGACGAAGCCCGGCAACCCGGCCTGGTGCGACAGCACCTGCTCGACGGTGATCGCGCCCTTCCCTTCGGCGGCGAACGCCGGCCAGACGTCCGCGACGGGCTGGTCGTAGCGCAGGCGGCCCTGCTCCACGAGGCGGGCGATCATGGTCGCGGCCACCGCCTTGGTGGTCGAGAACACCAGGGTCAGGGTCCGCGCGTCGAACGGCCGGGTCAGCTTGCGGTCGGCCCAGCCGGCCCAAAGGTCGACGACGACCTCGCCCTCCACCGTGAAGGCGAAGCGCGCGCCGAGCTCTCCGCCGGCTTCGAAGTTGGCGGCGAAGGCGTCGCGGACGGCCGTGAAGCGCGGGTCGCAACGGCCGTGGATCTCGACCATCAGGCCAGTCTCTCGATGCGGACGGTGGGGCTGGCCTGCTTGATCCGCGCGCCCACGGCGACGATGGGCAGCTCCGGCGAGGCCCAGATGCCGGCCGAGGCGATGGTCTCGGCCAGGCCGCCCACGGCGCGGGCGAGGCCGTAGGAGGGGGTCTGGCCCTCCAGCAGCGCGGCGGCGAACAGGGCGGTCAGCAGGTCGCCGGTCCCGCTCGGCACGGCCTCGTTGGTCTTCTGGTGCGCGGCCAGCCAGGCCTCGCGCCGGTCGACGTAGACGACGCCGATCTCGGCGCCCCTGTGGACGGACGAGACCAGCACCGCCTTGCCGGTCAGGCGGGCGGCGCGGACGGCGGCGTCGGGGCTGCGGGCGTCGGTCCCCGTGATCCGCTGCAGCTCCCAGCTGTTGGGAGCCACCAGGTCGGCGCGGGGAATCAGCTCGTCGATGATCGACTGGGCCACCTCGGGCGGAACGTAGAGGCCCTTGCCGGCGTCGCCGATCACCGGGTCGACGACGACCATCGGCTTGCGGGCGAAGGCGCCGTCGCGCGGCGCGGCCTTGACCGCGTCGATGGCCCGGGCGGCGGCCCGCACCTGCTCGACCCCGGCGAAATAGCCGGTGAGAACCAGGTCGGTCATGCCGAACAGGCCGTTGGCCTCGATGCCGTCGAGCATGCCCTCGAAGGCCTCGATCGGCACCTGCGCCCCGCCCGGCGCGCCCCAGCCGGGGTGACGGCCGTAGAGGACGGTGGGCACCACCACCGGGTCGATCTTGAACTGGGTGAACGCCAGCGCCTGGGCCGAGCCGCCGACCCGGCTGCCCGCGACGTGGCTCGACATGATGAGCGCCATCGGCATGGCGAGGGGCTTAGCGGAGGGGAGCGGGGTTGGGTAGGGGTCCCCGCGTGATCCATGCCGGTCGCGGAGATCACTTGAGATTGACAAGCCGCTTCACCCACGGGACGCTCGCGTCATGATTACAAGACGCGCGGCCATGCTCGCGGGGCTTGCGGGATGGGCGGGTCCGGCGGCCGCCGATGCGGCGGACTCGCCGGCGCCCCGCTTCCTCTACCTGCCGCAACTCCGATCCGTTCAGGAGAAGGCCGACGCCGACATCAAGGCCGCCGGACAGTCGCTCGCCACCTGGCTGGCGTTCGTCGGCGACGAACCCGGCGCCTTCGCGGCGATGGTCGCCAACAACGTGGCCTGGCGCGCCGGCCGACCGCCGCGCCCGGCCGCCGTCGATCTGGCCGGCGCCACGGCGACCGATGCGATCGAGGCGATCGTCAGGGCCTCAAGAGGCCGGCGCATCGTCATCCTGAACGAGGCGCACCACGTCTCGGCCTGCCGACAGTTCGCGGCCGACGTGGCGCGGGCGCTGCGGGCGGAAGGCTTCGACTGGCTGGCCGCGGAGACCTTCGCCAGCCGCCCCGACGCCCGCTTCGCCAAGCGCGCCAACGGCGAGGGCCCCATCGACGCGGACCTCGGCTACTACCTCTGGGACCCGGTGTTCGCCCAGTTCGCGCGCGAGGCCCGGTCGGCGGGCTTCACCCTCGCCGCCTATGAGCAGCGCGCCGATCAGGAGGCGCCGCCGGAGGCCGATCGCGCGGCGCGGATCGGCGCGCGCGAGGACGCTCAGGCCGCCAATCTGATCGCCGCCGTACTGGCCGGAAATCCGGACGCTCGGCTGCTGGTCTATTGCGGCTACTCCCACGTGGCCAAGTCGCCTCTGGGCGGCCTGTCCTGGATGGCGGCCCGATTGAAGGCCATGACCGGCGTCGACCCCCTGTGCATCGAGCAGTCGGGCGGCATGGCCGGCGCCGATACGGACGCCGATGCCGAAGCCGTCGTCGCGCACTTCTCGCCAGCCCGGCCGCTCGCGGCCTTCCGGGCGGACGGCGGCGCCCTGACCGGCCGCTACCCCGGCGCGGTCGACATCGCCGTGTACCATCCGATGCCCGGCGTCATCGAGGGCCGCCCACGCTGGCTCGCGACCGCCGCCGGCCGGCGACGCGCCGCCTTCGCCCTTGGCGCGTCGGCGCCCGTGGGCGGGCTGCTGCAAGCGATTCCCGCCGCGGACGTCGCGCGAACGGCCCGGGCGATCCCCGCGGACCAGTACCTCGTGAAGACCCCGGCCGACGCCGCCGTGTTCTTCCTCCGCCCCGGCGCCTACGACGTCTGCATCGAGACCGACGACGGCCGCCGCCGGCTGGGATCGCTGAGCGTCCGCTAGTACCGGTAGTGCTCCGGCTTGAACGGACCCTGCTGGGTGACGCCGATGTAGTCGGCCTGGTCCTTGCGCAGGACGGTCAGTTTCGCGCCAGCACGCAACGCCCGAAAATTGCGACATCTCCAAAGATGTGATATTTCATGCGATATGTTGCGGGTCGTTCTCGATACGTCGGTGATCGTCGCCGCGCTGCGGAGCCGGACCGGCGCGAGCAACGCCCTCCTGCGTCATGTCACGCTCCGGGAACTCACCCCGCTTGTCACGACGGCCCTGTTTCTCGAGTACGAGGATGTTCTGAGGCGGCCCGAACAGCGGTTGGCGCATGGGCTAACTCTGGATCAGATCGATCGGTTCCTGGCCGCATTGGCCAGCGCCTGCGAGCCGGTGGATGTCCGGTTTCAATGGCGGCCGCAGCTGTCCGACCCTAACGACGAAATGGTTCTGGAGGCCGCCGTCAACGGCCGGGCGGACCGGTTGGTCACGCACAACGTCCGGGATTTCCGGAGCGCCGGCGAGAAGTTTGGACTGCTCGTGCTCAAGCCGGGCGAGATGTTGTTGGAGCTGAGGCCATGAGCAAGACCTCCTACCCGCTGAAACTGCCCACGTCCGTCAAGACCGCCGCCCAGCGGCTAGCGCGCGAGGATGGCGTTTCGCTCAATCAGTGGATCAGCGCCGCCGTGGCGGAAAAGGTCGGCGCCGTCGAAACCAGCAGCGCCTTCCTGAAGCGACGGGCCGGCGCTACGACGCCCGAGGACCTTCTCTGGTTCCTCGACAACGCCGCTGACGAGCCGCCGGTCCCGGGGGATGAGCGACCCGCCTGACGCCTGCCTAATACCTGTAGTGCTCCGGCTTGAACGGACCCTGCTGGGGGACGCCGATGTAGTCGGCCTGGTCCTTGCGCAGCTGGGTCAGCCTGGCGCCCAGTTTGGCCAGGTGGAGCATGGCGACCTTTTCGTCCAGGTGCTTGGGCAGGGTGTAGACCTTCTTCTCGTAAGCCTTGGCGTTGGTCCACAGCTCGATTTGGGCCAGGGTCTGGTTGGTGAAGGAGGCGCTCATCACGAAGCTGGGGTGGCCGGTGGCGTTGCCCAGGTTCACCAGCCGGCCTTCCGACAGCACGATGATCTTCTTGCCGTCCGGGAACTCGACGTGGTGGACCTGGGGCTTGATCTCGTCCCACTTGAAGTTGCGCAGGCCGGCGATCTGGATCTCGCTGTCGAAGTGGCCGATGTTGCAGACGATGGCGTTGTTCTTCATCGCCCGCATGTGGTCGACGGTGATGACGTCCTTGTTGCCGGTGGCGGTGACGAAGATGTCCGCCGCGCCGGCGACGTCCTCGAGGGTCTGGACCTCGTAGCCTTCCATCGCCGCCTGCAGGGCGCAGATCGGGTCGATCTCGGTGACGATCACCCGCGCCCCGCCGTTGCGCAGCGAGGCGGCCGAGCCCTTGCCCACGTCGCCGTAGCCGCAGACCACGGCCACCTTGCCGGCCAGCATCACGTCGGTGCCGCGGCGGACGGCGTCGACCAGGCTTTCGCGGCAGCCGTAGAGATTGTCGAACTTCGACTTGGTGACGCTGTCGTTGACGTTGATCGCGGGGAACGGCAGCTCGCCCTTCGCCGCCAGCTGGTAGAGGCGGTGGACGCCGGTGGTCGTCTCTTCCGACACGCCGCCGATGGCCGCGCGGATCGCCGAATAGAAGCCCGGCTTGTCCTTGAGGTAGGTCTTCATCACCGCGAAGAGGGCTTCCTCCTCCTCGTTGGCCGGATTGTCGAGGATCGAGGGATCCTGTTCGGCGCGGGGACCCAGCACGCACAGCAGGGTGGCGTCGCCGCCGTCGTCGAGGATCAGGTTCGGATAGCCGCCGTCGGCCCATTCGAAGATGCGGTGGGTGTACTGCCAGTACTCATAGAGGGTCTCGCCCTTGACCGCGAAGACCGGCGTGCCGGCGGCGGCGATGGCGGCGGCGGCGTGATCCTGGGTCGAGAAGATGTTGCAGCTGGCCCAGCGGACGTCGGCGCCCAACGCCTGCAGCGTCTCGATCAGCACCGCCGTCTGGATGGTCATGTGCAGCGAGCCGGCGATCCGCGCGCCCTTCAGCGGCTGGTCCTTGCCGAATTCGTCCCGCACGGCCATCAGCCCGGGCATCTCGGTTTCGGCGATGGCGATTTCCTTGCGGCCCCAGTCGGCCAGCGCGAGGTCGCGCACGATGCAGTCGGTCACGCGGGGACTCCTGTCCTGAGCTTTGGCGCGGTCTATAGACGTCCGCGCCGCCCATCGCAACGAGGACATAAAGATATCTTTATGCCTCGGCGGCAGAGCGGCGAGCCGGGCGTCGATGTCGGCCCCTATTCGCCGCCGAGGCGCCCTGCGCAAGCCTCTCGGGCGTCGGCCGTCAAACCGGCGGGCACGGCGACTTCGCGGGCCAGATAGCGGCCCTTGCCCTCCGGCATGAAGCCGAAGACCCGTTCGGTCTCGCCGTCGAGGACACGCATGACATACTCGACGCCGGCGTCGCCGGGCCGGCCGGCCTCGCGGCGGACGATCTTCATGCCCTCGCGCAGGCCCGCGGCGTAGGCCGGGCTGTCGGGCCTGAGGCCGGTGATGATGTTGCCGGCGTTGGTGGTCGCCTCCGGGTCCCAGCCGCGGTCGAACACGCGCCGCTGCTCGACCTTGATTGTCAGGCAGGCGAAGGCTTCCGGCGGCAGCGCCACGGGTTCGCCCGCCTCCACGTAGCGGTCGATGTCCGCGCCGATATCGAGGCCGGCGACGTCCTTTATCGCGCTCACGAAGGCGGGGCGGACGAACGCCACCGGCCGGCCGCCGGCTTCCGCCGCGTTGCGGCGCTGCATCATCAGCCTCAGGACGTCGTCGAGGTCCTTCGTCCCGCCGGTGGCCGCGCGGACACGGGCGTCCCACCAGAAGGCCAGCAGCATGCCACGCTGGTAGGGCAGCGACTTGACCTCCGGGTCTGCCCAGAAGCCCGTCAGTATGCGGCTGTTGGGCGCCGCGCGGACCGTTGAGCGATCGTAGGCGGTCAGCACGCGATTCAGCTCGGCGGCGTAGTCCTCGAGGCTCCAGAGCCCGGCGCCGGCCAGCGTCCGGTAGGTGTAGAAATCGGTGAAGCCTTCGCTGAACCAGTAGTCGTTCGCCTCGCCCTGGTCCTCGCCGAGCATGCGGCCGAGCTGGCGCGGCACCCAGGCGTGGGTGTGCTCGTGCGCGATCAGGAAGCGGAAGCGGGGCAGGTCCGTGTTCGGGGTGGCGAACAGGGCGAAGGCATCCCCGCGGCCGGTCCCGCCCAGGGAGATGACCCCCTCGCCGCCCACGGTCGGGATCAGGCTGATGAAATAGGGGCCGTCGACCCCGCCCCAGAACCGCCGCTGGGCGCTGACAATGCGGCCGAGGGTGTCGGCGAAGGCGGCGTCGTCGAACGCGAAGACCCCGCGCAGGGCGACGCGGGCCATGCCGCCTTCGACGGGGCGAGTGACGATCCGCAGGTCGGTCGCCCCGACCGTGACGCTCTCGCGGACCGCGCCCAGGGTCAGTGGCCGGCCCCTGGCGGCGTGCTCCAGATCGGACGCCAGGGTCCAGGTCTTGGGCCAATTCTTCCAGTGGAAATGGGCCGGTGTCCTGTCGTCCCATTCGGGCGTCGCGATGCCCGCCTCGCCGAGGATGTGGAACCAGCCGGGTCGGACGATGGGACGATACGGATTGCCGTGCGGCGGATCGCCATCGTAGCCCGAGGTCAGCCGGTAACGGACGATCAGCGCCGCGCCGGGCTTGTGCTTGATCACCCGCACCGACGGCGAGGGCGCCGACGCGGTCCCGCCAGAGATCTCCAGGTCGGAGACGTGCTTCATCAGATCGGTCTCGCTGGCCCAGCGGTCCGGCAGCACGATGGTCGTCTCACCATCCGCCTCGCCGGCGGCGCGCATCTCGACCTTCAGCGCCTCCAGCCCGTTCTTGCCGATGACCGGCGAAAGCGTGATGTCCACAGGCTGCTGCCGCGCCGCGCCCGTCAGGAAGAGGCCGGCGACCGCCGCCAGAAAAGAAACCAAACGCATCGGCGCCCTTTGACTTCCGGCGCAGCTGCGCCCCACAACCGGGTTCGAGGCTATCAGCGCCTTGCTCGATGGGGTCCTTAAATATGCGCAAGCTCGGCGGGTGGATGGCGGCGGCCGCCGCGGCGATCGTTCTCAGCGGCTCGGCCATGGCCCGGCAGGCGCCGGCCGGGGACGTCATCATCGTCCATGCCGGGACGCTGCTGGACCGGCCCGGCCAGGCGCCGCGCAGGACCGTCAGCCTGATCGTCCGCGGCGATCGCATCGAGGCGGTGCGGGAGGGTTTCGTGCCCGTCTCGGAGATCCCCGGGGCGAGGCTGATCGACCTTTCGGACCGGTTCGTGCTGCCCGGCCTCATCGACAGCCACGTTCACCTGGCCAGCGACCGGGCCGGGGTGGAGGGCCAGCTGGCGGGCGTCACCGACTCCCCCGCCAGCTTCGCCTACGAGGCCGCCTGGAACGCCCGCAAGACGCTGGACGCCGGCTTCACCACCGTGCGCAATCTCGGCGACAGCGACGGCGTGACCCTGGCCCTGCGCGACGCCGTCGCCATGGGCCGGGTCGCCGGCCCGCGCATCGTCGACGCCGGCTCGTCGATCTCGACCACCGCCGGGCACATGGACGACTCTCTCGGCTTCAAGGACGACCTGGCGGCGCTGTTCGACAAGTCGAACCTGTGCGACGGCGTCGAGACCTGCCGCCAGGCGGTGCGCAAGCAGATCGGCCGCGGCGTCGACGTCATCAAGATCGCCACCACCGGCGGGGTGAACAGCCGTGTCGGCTCTGGCGTCGGGGTGCAGATGTTCGACGACGAGGCCGAGGCCCTGATTTCCACCGCCCACCTCTACAGGAAGAAGGTGGCCGTCCACGCCCACGGGGCCGACGGCATCAAGCTGGCCCTGCGCCACGGCGCCGACTCCATCGAGCACGGCACCATGATGGACGAGGAGATCATCAGGCTGTTCCTGAAGACCGGCGCCTACTACGTGCCGACCCTGTCGACGGTGAACGGCTATGTCGAACGGCTGGCCAGGGACCCCAACGCCTACTCGCCGGCGGTGAAGGCCAAGATCGAGTGGCGGATCAAGATCACCGGCGAGTCGGTCCGGCTGTGTTATCCGCGCGGGGTCAAGATCGCCTTCGGCACCGACGCCGGCGTCTCCAAACACGGCCGGAACGCCGACGAGTTCGAGGCCATGGTCAAGTACGGCATGTCCCCGATGGACGCGATCAAGGCCGCCACGGTCAACGCCGCCGACCTGCTGGGCCTGTCGGCCGAGATCGGAACCCTGGAGGCCGGCAAGCAGGCCGACCTGATCGCCGTCGACGGCGACCCGCTGGCCGACGTGACCGTGCTCAAGCGCGTGGCCTTTGTGATGAAGGGCGGGGTCGTCTACAAGCGCCCGGCCTGACCGGAGTAGACCTGCATGAACGCCCCCGTCCGCATCGCCGACCCGGCCGCGCCGCGCCACGACTGGACCCGCGCCGAGATCGAGGCGCTGTTCGACCTGCCCTTCGCCGAGCTGGTGTTCCAGGCGGCCAGCGTGCACCGGCGCTGGTTCGACCCGAGCGAGCTCCAGCTGTCGCAGCTGCTGTCGGTCAAGACCGGCGGCTGCGCCGAGAACTGCGGCTACTGCAGCCAATCGGCCTCGTTCGACACCGGCCTGAAGGCGACCAGGCTGATGGAGCCCGAGGCGGTGGTGCTGGCGGCGGCCGCGGCCCAGGCCGGCGGCGCGCAGAGGTTCTGCATGGGGGCCGCCTGGCGCGACCTGAAGGACCGCGACCTGCCCAGGGTCGCCGCCATGATCCGCGGCGTGAAGGACCTGGGCCTGGAGACCTGCGCCACCCTGGGCATGCTGACCGCCGAGCAGGCGGTCGCCCTGCGCGCGGCCGGACTCGACTACTACAACCACAACCTCGACAGCTCGCCGGAGTACTACGGCGAGGTGGTCACCACCCGGACCTACGACGACCGGCTGGAGACTCTGGGCCATGTCCGGGCGGCGGGGATCTCCACCTGCTGCGGCGGCATCGTGGGCATGGGCGAGAGCCGGGCCGACCGCGCCGGGCTGCTGCACGCCCTGGCGACCCTGCCCGAGCATCCGGACAGCCTGCCGGTCAACGCCCTGGTGCCGATCGCCGGCACGCCGCTGGGCGATCGCGTCAAGGCGGAAGGGGAGATCGACGGGCTGGAGTTCGTACGCACCATCGCCGTCGCCCGGCTGGTCTGCCCCAAGTCCATGGTCCGCCTTTCGGCCGGCCGCGAAGGCATGAGCCGCGAGCTCCAGGCCCTCTGTTTCCTCGCCGGCGCCAACTCGATCTTCGTCGGCGGCAAGCTGCTGACCACGCCGCTGCCGGGCCAGGACGAGGACAGCCTGCTGCTGCGCGACCTGGGAATGCGGCCGATGGGTGCGGGCGCGAGCGCCTAGCGCTCCTCGTCGAACCGGCGCTCGACCAGGTCGCAGAGCGCGGCCAGGGCCTCTTCCGACTGGTCGCCCTCGGCGCTGATCTCGATGGTCGAGCCGATGCCGGCGGCGAGCATCATCAGGCCCATGATCGAGCGGGCGTCGACGGTCGAGCCGTCGCGGCTGACGGCGACCTCGGCGTCGAAGGTCGAGGCCAGCTTGACGAACTTGGCCGAAGCGCGGGCGTGCAGCCCGCGCTCGTTGCGGATCTCGACGACGCGGCTGACGCTCACTTCTCGCCGGCCAGGACGTAGGACGCGACGGAGATGTACTTGCGGCCGGCCTCCTGGGCGTGATGCACGCAGGCCTCCAGGCTCTCGCGGGTGCGCAGCGAGGCCAGCTTGATCAGCATGGGCAGGTTGAGGCCGGCGATCACCTCGGCCCGGGTCTGCTCCATGACGCTGATGGCGAGATTGCTCGGCGTGCCGCCGAACATGTCGGTCAGCAGGATGACGCCCTGGCCGGAATCGTTGTCGGCGCAGGCCTTGAGGATGTCCTTGCGGCGCCGTTCCATGTCGTCGTCGGGACCGATGCAGATGGGCGTGACCGCGGCCTGCGGTCCCACCACATGCTCCATGGCCAGGACGAACTCTTCAGCCAGCCGCCCGTGGGTGACGATCACGAGGCCGATCATCGAGCGGCTCGACATCCTGAGCTGATCAAAGCGGGAATCCCTTACCCGACACCGCGGACCGCGCCGCGAGGGCGCTAGATACGCCCGTTAACGGTCGGCTCCAAGATGCTCCATGCTGCGGCGCAATTTCGCGGGCGCGGCGGGATCAAAAGGCCACAGCGGCCGCAGCGGCAGGCCGACGCCGAGAAGCTCGAGCGTCTCGTCCGTCGGATAGCGCTCCACCGCCGCGGCGGCGGGCGCGCAGCGCACCGCCAGCACGATCTCGGCGAAGGCGACGGCCGGCAGCGGCTTCACCCCCACGCCCCGGCTTTCCAGCAGCCCCGCCAGCGGCTCCGGCGCCGCGCCGAACAGCCGGCCGCCGGAGGTCCAGACCGCCACGCGGTCGTCGGCGACCAGACGGAAGCCGGACTGGAGCGCGCGCAGGGCCAGATCGCTCTTTCCGCTGCCCGAGGGGCCCTCGATCAGCGCCCCGCGCCAGAATCCGCCCAGCCGCATCGCCACCAGTCCGGCGTGGCGGATCACCCCTGGCGCTCCGGCAGATGGATGACGAAACGGGCCCCGGCCACGGCGCCGTCCGGCGCGGCGCGGTTCTCGGCGTGGATCGTCCCGCCGTGCGCCTGCACGATCTGGCGGGCGATGGAGAGGCCGAGACCGGAATTGCCGCCGAACGCGGCGCCCTTGGGCCGGGAGGTGTAGAACCGCTCGAAGATGGTCTCCAGATTGTCGGGCGGGATGCCGGGGCCGTCGTCGTCGACGGTGGCCACCGCCTCGCCCCGGCCGCGGGCCAGGGTGACGCGCACCTCGCCGCCCGGACGGCTGAATGAGCGGGCGTTGTCGATGAGGTTGCGGAACACCTGGCCGAGCGGCCCCTCGCGCCCGGCGACCACCAGCGGGTCCGGTGAATCGGCGTCCAGCAGCCGCACGGTCGCCTCGCCGGGGACCAGGGTGGCCGTATAGGCGGCGACCACCTCGGCCAGCAGGCGGTGCAGGTCCACCGGACGCGGCTCGTCCCGCGACAGCTCGGCGTCGAGGCGCGAGGCGTTGGAGATGTCGGTCACCAGCCGGTCGAGGCGGCCGACGTCCTGCTTGAGGATGCCGGTCAGCCGCTCGCGGGTCCGGACGTCCTCGACCAGCTCCAGGGTCTCGACCGCCGACCGGATCGACGTCAGGGGATTGCGGATCTCGTGCGCCACGTCGGCGGCGAAGCGTTCGATGGCGTCCATCCGCTCGGACAGGGTCTCGGTCATCGCCTCGAGCGAGCGGGAGAGGTCGCCGATCTCGTCTTCGCGGCGGGCGAGGTCGGGTAGCGAGATCGACCGCGCCCGCGCCTGCTGCACCCGGTCGGCGGCGCGGGCCAGCCGCAGCACCGGTCGCGCCACCAGGGCGTAGATCAGCACCGAGCTGAGCAGGGTCACGCCGACCGCGATGAGGATGAAGGGGATCAGGGCGGCGCGCTCGCGGGCGATGATGACGTCGACGTCGGCCGCCTCGAGGGTCAGCACCCCGACCACCGCGCGCACATGCTGCAGGGGCAGGGAGACGGAAACCACCTGCTCGCCGCCCTCGGCGACCCGCCGGCCCTTGTAGGGCTCGCCCGCCAGGGCCACGGCAAGTTCCGCCCCCAGGGCCCGGGCGGCGCGCTGCTCGGCCTGGGACGGCCGGTCGACCAGCGGCGTCTGGCCGGGCTTGCGGGCCGGCGGCAGGGGCTTCCAGTCCACCCGGTCGGCGACGTTGTAGGTGTCGGCGATCAGCCGCCCTTCCCGGTCGAACAGGCGCACGCGCTGGGTGCGCGGCAGGCGCAGCAGCTGCAGCAGGCGCGCCGCGCGGTCGGGCTGCAGCGCCGGTTCGGGCTCGCCGACCGTCGCCGCCTCGTTGAGGATCCGGGCCACCCATTCGCCCTGGGTCGTCAGGCTCTCGATGCGGGCGTTGACCAGCCCTCGCCGCATCTCGTTGAGGGTCAGCGCCCCGATCACCAGGATCGCCAGGCCGAGGAAGTTCAGGGCGATGATCAGCCGGCCGAGGCGCGAGCCCTGCGGCCAGAACCGGAGACGACGGCGCGCCGGCGCCGACGCCTCAGGACTCGCGGTAGCGATATCCGACGCCATAAAGGGTCTCGATCGCGTCGAAGGACGGATCGACCTGCCGGAACTTCTTGCGCATCCGCTTGATGTGGCTGTCGATGGTGCGGTCGTCGACATAGACCTGATCGTCGTAGGCTGCGTCCATCAGGTTGTCGCGGCTCTTCACGAAGCCCGGCCTCTGGGCCAGCGATTGCAGCAGCAGGAATTCGGTGACCGTCAGCCGCACCGGCCGGCCGTCCCACAGGCTGTCGTGCCGCTCGGGGTCGAGGGTCAGCTTGCCGCGCTTCATGACGCGGGCCCCCGTCTCGGGCGCGGCGGATCCGGTTTCGGCCGCGCCGCCGCGGCGCAGCACCGCCTTCACCCGCTCGAGCAGCAGCCGCTGGCTGAAGGGCTTGTGGATATAGTCGTCGGCGCCGAGGTTGAATCCGAGGATCTCGTCGATCTCCTCGTCCTTGCTGGTCAGCATGATCACCGGCAGGTCCGACGTCTGGCGCAGCCGGCGCAGCACCTCCATCCCGTCCATGCGCGGCATCTTGACGTCGAGGATGGCCAGGTCGGGCGGATTGCTCGTCAGGGACTCAAGCCCCGAGGCGCCGTCGTGGCAGGCGGTCACGGTGTGGCCATGGCTCTCCAGCGCCAGTGATACCGAGGCGACGATGTTCTCGTCGTCGTCCACCAGAGTGATATTGGCCATCGGCGTCCTTCGTCCTGCTTTTCGGGCGGCGCGTGAAACCTACAGCGGCCTCGCGTCCGCGCAAGGAATTCACCCCCGAGCGTGGCTCGATTGGGGCGATATCCGATCGTAAACGCGGCCTTAGGGCTTTGGGGCCCATATCGGGGACATGGAACGGGGCCAGGTCCACTACGAACTGTTCGTGCGCCGGCAGCCGGGCTCCGGCTGGACGCTCGACATCGCCACCGAGAATCGCACGCGCGCGGTGGAAGCCGCCGAGCTCGCCCTCGCCGAGGGGCGCGTCGCCGCCGTGCGGGTGACCAAGGAGACCCTGGACCCCGAGACCCGCGAATTCCGGTCGGTCACGATCCTGAGCAAGGGCGCGCCGGAACGGACCCGGACGCGCAAGGTGCGGGAGGGCGCCGAGCCGCTCTGCGTCAGCCCGTCGGACCTCTACACCGGCCACGCCCGCGAGCGCATCGGCCGGCTGCTGGACAACTGGCTGACCCGCAACCGGGCGACGCCGTTCGAGCTGCTCCACCGGCCCGATCTGGTCGAAAAGCTGGAGGCCGCCGGCGTCGAGCTGCAGCACGCCATCCAGAAGGTCGCCATACCCGAGGCCCAGGCCCGGGGCGTTGGCGTGCACGAGATCATCCGGACCTTCCAGGGCCTGGCCGAGCGCGCCATCGACCGGCTGCTCAAGGACCATCGCCGCGGCCGCCTGCCCAACCTCGAGCGCGAGGCCTTCGCCGCGGCGGTCGAGCGGCTGGCCGGCGACCCGGACCAGGGCTATCTGCTCGGCGCCGGGGTGGCCGCCGCCCTCGCCCCCGCCGCGACCTGGAGCGAGAAGGTCGCCCGCCTGCTGGACCTCGCCGACGCCCTGCCCGAGGATCCGCAGCTGCGGCCGGCGGCCCTGCAGGTGCTGGAACAGCCGCTCGCCGAGATCCTCGGATCGCGCGCGGGCCTGGCCGAGTTGCTGGGTCCCGACCTCGACCTCGGCGGCCAGCTGGCCGCGATGACGCGGCTGGCGGGCTCGGACGCCGTCGAGGCGTTGATCGGGCTCGACGCCAAGGTGGCGCGGATCATGCCGCCGCTGTCGCCGCCCGCGGCCCGGCTGGCGGCCTGGATGTCCGGCGCCTGTTTCGAAAACGGCCGGGTGGCCATCGCCCAGCGGGTGCTGCGCGAGCTGACCGGACCCCGTCGGCTCCGGCCGGGCGACGCCGAGGGCGAAATCGACCTGCTGCGCGGCCTGGCCATGGCCCTGACCGCCGCCGGCGGCCGCATCCTGAGCCTGGACGACATTCACGGCGCCTTCTCGGCCCGGTCGAAGATGCTGGTCGCCAGCGACTTCGTCGAAGCCCTGCTGCGCGAGGAGATGACCGCTGTCGAGGAGATCGAGGCGCTGCTGCGGCTGGCCGAGAACGTCACCGGCTCGGCCAACAAGCGGCAGGCGGCCCGCTGGCTGGCCGCCAACATCTCGGCCCTGCGGTTCGAGAAGGAGATGCGCCAGGGGGCCGGATCCCCGGCGGCCCGGCTGGCGACGCTGGCCGCCCTGCAGAAGTCGGTGCTGCGCATCGGCCTGGTCTCGGAGGACGCCGGGCCGCTGCAGGCCAGGCTGGGCGAGGTCGGCGGCCTGATCGAGGCCGACGGGAAGATCGTGGCCGCGCTCGCCCGGGCCCCCGCCCCGGCGGCGCACCGGCTGAACCTGCTGCTGCGGATGGCCGCGGGCGAGGCGGCGCCGCTGGGCCCCGCGGCCGACCGGGCGCGGGTCGAGGCCCTGCGCCTGGTGCGAAGTCCCGACGCCCGCGAGGAGCTCGCCAAGGCTCCCGAGGTGCTGGAGCGCATGCGCGCGCTGATGCAGACCCCGGGCCTGGCGGCCTAGGAACCCCTACCCCAGAACCTCCGCCAGCGCCTGGACCACCCGTTCGACGTCCGCGTCGGCCATGGCCGGATACAGCGGCAGGGTCAGGCAGCGATCATACCAGGCCTCCGCGCCCGGCAGCGTCAGGTCGCCGTTGCGGCTTCGCCAGTAGGGCTGGGTGTGGACGGGAATGTAGTGGACCTGGGTTCCGATCCCCCTGGCCGCCAGCGCCTCCATCACCTGGCGGCGGGTGCGGCCGGCCGCCTCGAAATCGATCAGCACGGTCAACAGGTGCAGCACCGGGTCGGAATGCTCCGGCCGGGCGGCCGGACGCACGATCGGGGCCAGCGGGGCCAGCGCCCGGGCATAGGCGGCGGCCAGGGCCCGGCGGCGCGCCACGAAGCGCGGCAGCTTGGCCAGCTGGCTGATCCCCAGGGCGCAAAGGACGTCCGGCAGGCGGTAGTTGAAGCCCGGCTCGACCATCTCGTAGCGCCAGGGGTCGGCGTCCGCGCACCGGGCCATGCCGTGACTGCGCAGGCGGCGAAGGCGCTCGGCCAGGGCGTCGTCGTTGGTCGTCACCATGCCGCCCTCGCCGGTGGCGATGGTCTTCACCGGGTGGAAGGAGAAGGTGGCCATGGCCGAGCGGGCGCAGTCGCCGACCCGCTCGACGCGGTTTCCGACCCGCAGGGTGGAGCCCAGGGCGTGAGGCGCGTCCTCGACCAGCACCGCGCCCGCCGCCGCCGCCAGGTCGGCCAGCGCCGGCAGATCGCAGACCTCGCCCCGCAGATGCACCGGCAGCACGGCGCGCACGGGCCGCCCTCCGGTCCGCGCCAGCGCCTCGGCGAGGGTTCGCGGCGTCATCAGGCCGCTTTCCGGGTCGACGTCGGCGAAGACCACGTCCGCCCCGACGTAGGCGGCGCAGTTGGCCGTGGCCAGGAAGGTGACCGAGGGAACCACGCAGACGTCGCCCGGGCCGATCCTCGCCGCCAGCATGGCCAGGTGCAGGGCGGCCGTGCCGTTGCTGCAGGCGACCGCGTGCCGGGCCCCCACGATCTCGCGGAAGGCGTCCTCGAAGGCCGCCACCGTCGGTCCGGTGGTCAGGAATTCGGCGCGCAGGGCCGCGGCCACCGCCGCCACGTCGTCGTCCTCGATGGTCTGGCGGCCGTAGGGAAGCGCGCCCGGGTCCATCAGGCCTCGTCCAGCATGGCCCGCAGCGCCTCGGGGGTCAGCCATTCGCTGTTGGTGTCGCTGGCGTAGGAGAAGTCCTCGCCCACCGGCGTCGCCCCGGCCGAGGCGGCGAAGGGCTCGCGGGCCCATTCGACGAAGGCGGGCTCGATCACGTAACGGTCGTCGAGGGCGACCGTCTGGCGGGCGTCGTCCGGACTGACCATCATCTCGTGCAGCTTCTCGCCGGGCCGGATGCCGATCACCCGCATGCCCGCTCCGGGCGCCATCGCCTGGACCAGGTCTGGCATGGCCATCGACGGGATCTTCGGCACGAAGATCTCGCCCCCGCGCATCAGGGTCAGCGACGACAGCACGAAGTCGACCCCCTGGTTCAGGGTGATCCAGAAGCGCGTCATGCGCGGGTCGGTCACCGGCAGCTCGGTCGCTCCCTGGGCCAGCAACCGGCGGTACAGGGGCGCCACGCTGCCGCGCGAGCCGACGACGTTGCCATAGCGCACCACCGAAAAGCGGGTGCCGATATCGCCCGACAGGTTGTTGGCCGCCACGAAGGTCTTGTCCGAAGCCAGTTTCGTGGCGCCGTAGAGGTTGACCGGATTGCAGGCCTTGTCGGTGGAGAGCGCCACCACCTGCTTCACCCGGTTCGACAGGCTGGCCCAGACCACATTCTCGGCGCCCATGACGTTGGTCTGGATGCATTCGGAGGGATTGTATTCCGCCGCCGGCACCTGCTTCAGCGCCGCGGCGTGGACGACGATGTCGACCCCACGCAAGGCCAGGGTCAGGCGCGAGCGGTCGCGCACGTCGCCGAGGAAGAAGCGCATCCTCGCCATCGCCTCGGCGGGCAGCCGCTCGCGCAGCTCCTGCTGCATCTCGCTCTGCTTCAGCTCGTCGCGGGAATAGACGATGACCTTGCGCGGGCCGTCGCGGGCCAGCACCGCGTCGACGAACCGCCGCCCGAACGAGCCGGTGCCGCCGGTGATCAGGATCACCTGCCCCTCGAGGTCCAGGTCCTTGGGCGCGAAGCTGCGGCTCATGGCGGCGGAGTCTCGATTGAGTCGCGGCGGCGGTCACGCATCGCGGCGCGACGCGGCGTAAACGCCGCATCAACCGTGTGGCGCGATCCTTCGCCCATGCATCGCCGCCTCGCCCTCGCCGCGCTCGCCGCGCCCCTGGCCCTGATCCCCGCGACCGCCCGCGCCAGCGGCGGCGGCGAGAAGAAGAAGGGCGGCGGCCTCAAGTACGTGCAGATCAGGGCCGTCACCGCGACGGTGCTGCGGCGCAGCGGCAGCCGGGGCGTGATGACCGTCGAATGCGGCGTCGACGTGCCCGACGACAAGCTGCGCGCCCTGGCCGAGGCCTCCATCCCGCGCCTGCGCGCGGGCTACGCCGCCTTCCTCCAGACCTACGCCGCCGGCCTGTCCGCCGCCGGCGTTCCCAACGCCGACTACATGGCCCGGGAGATGCAGCGGATCACCGACGGCATTCTGGGCAAGCCGGGCGCGAAGCTGCTGCTGGGAACCATCCTGGTGAACTGAGCGCGTCCTTCGACACCCGGATCAAGTCCGGGGCTGCTCAGGATGACGCGGCGAGCGAAACGAGCGTGTCGAGCCACGCATGGCCTCACATCGCCGAGATGCCGCCGTCCAGCTTCAGTTCCGCGCCGGTCATGAACTTGCTCTCGTCGCTGGCGAGGTAGAGCACCGCATTGGCGATATCGAGGGTCTCGCCGATGTGGCCCAGCGGAATCTGGCGGCCGAGCTTGGCCTCGGCCTCCTCCGCGCCGAACATCTGGCGGATCGGATCGAGGATGGGCGTGTCGATGAAGGTCGGGTGGATGGAGTTGGAGCGGATGTCCAGCTTCTGCTTGGCGCAGTAGAGGGCGATGTTCTTGCTGAGCAGCCAGACCGCCGCCTTGGAGGCGTTGTAGGACGGGTTGTTGTGGCCCGCGATCAGGCCGGCGATCGAGCTGATGTTGACGATCGAGCCGGGCTGGTTCTGACGCATGTATTTCAGCGCGTGCTTGGCCCCCAGGAAGACGCTGTCGACGTTCACCGCCATCACCGCCCGGAAATCCTCGAGGGTGCACTGCTCCAGCGCGCCGCCGCGGCTGATGCCGGCGTTGTTGACCAGCACCGAGAGGCCGCCCATGGCCGCGTCGGCCTCCTCCAGGGCGAAGATCCACTGTTCCTCCCTCGTCACGTCGAGGGGGAAGGCGAAGGCGGCTCCCTCGCCCCGGGCGGCGTTGATCTCGGCCGCCACGGCGCGCGCGCCTTCGATGTTGACGTCGGCGAGGGCGACCCTGGCCCCCTCCTCGGCCAGCCGGCGCGCCATCGCCGCGCCCAGGCCCTGGGCGGCCCCGGTGATGAAGGCCTTCTTGCCGGCGACCCGGCCCGCGGTTGCGCCCATCTGTCTTCTCCCTAGTCGAACGTGAGGCCGGTGGCGTCGGCCAGTTCGGCCAGCGCCTGGTCGACGCCGGCGACCTTGATCGCCCGCATGCCCAGCATCGCCGCCGGCTTGCAGTTGACGCCCAGGTCGTCGAGGTAGACGCAGCGGGCGAGATCGACGCCCAGCAACTCGCCCATCATCCGGTAGATGCGCGGGTCGGGCTTGCGGACGCCGGCCTTCGAACTTTCGATCACCGCGTCGAACAGCTCCATGATCCCGGCCACCTGGGCGGCCTTGTCGCTGGTCCCGGCCATGCCGGCGCCGTGGCCGGTCTGGACGTTGTTGGTGATGCAGCCGACCTTGAAGCTCGCCTTGCACCGCTTCAGGGCGGCCACCATCCGCGGGCGCACGTCGCCCGACAGTCTGGGCAGGATGTCGCAGCCGCGCACCGGATGGCCGAGGGCGGTCGATTCCTCGAGGAACATCCGGTCGAAGCCCGCCGCGTCGATCTCGTTGCGCTCGAACAGCGCCCAGGCGTTGGCGTCGGGGTTGGCGGCGTTGATCCGGCGGACGAAGTCGCGCGGCAGGCCGCGCTCGGCCTCGAAGTGATTGAAGGCCTCGAACGGCGAGGAGGTGATCACCCCGCCGAAGTCCCAGATCACCGCCTCGACCGCCACGCCCGCGTCCTTCCCCGTCAATCGGCGCCGCCCGCGCCGTTTCCTGTTTCCCCAATCGTCCCTCGGGCTCTAGAGACGGTGGGTCGCAGGCGCAATCCGAAGGTCCGTTCCGCTCGCATGATCCCGCGTCCGCTCCGCATCGCCGCCTTCGCCCTCGCCTGCGCCGTGGTCGCCTGGGCCTCGCTGGCGCCGGCAAGGTCGCTGCCGTCGGCGGACGTCTCGGACAAGATCGAGCACGCCGGGGCCTACTTCGTGCTCGCCGCCCTGGCCGCCTGGGCCTGGCCGCGCCAGCGGCTGACCAAGCTCGGCGCCTGGCTGTTCGCGGCCGGGGTCGGCGTCGAGGTGTTGCAGGGGCTGATGGCCCTGGGACGCCAGGGCGACCCGGCCGACGCGCTGGCCAACAGCGCCGGCATCGCGCTCGGGCTGCTGGCCGCGCTCGCGATTCGCGAGGCGAACAGGGTTAAATCTCACGCCGAGGGTGAATAGCCGGGCGACGGGATCGCCCCGCGCCTAGGCTGGCCGCCTCGCCTCCTTCGGAGCGGCCGCGTCATGTTCCATCGCCTTCCCCTGATCGCCGCCGGCGCCCTGGGCCTTTGCGCCTGCGACATGGCCGACCTTCGGCTCCAGCCCGCGCCTCTGCAGCAGGCCGCCTGCTGCTGCCGTCAGTGCCCGACCGAGGCGGCGCCGGCGGCGACGCCCCAGGCCGCCCCGCCGGCGCGCGCCGCCCCCGCCCCGCGCCGCGCCGCCTGGCGGGGAAGACCCGCAAGGCCGCGGGAGGCCGTTGTCTACACCTACGATAGCGCCGGGGAGCTTGCCGGCGGCGGACGCTACGGCGGCCGCTATGGCGCGACGGCCGTCCGCGTCGAGGAGACCGCCGCCGTCTATGGCTACAGCTACAGCGAGACGTCGGGCGGCTACGGCTACGCGGCCCCGGCGCCCGGCTGCTGCGAGACCCGCCGGGGCTACCGCATGGCCGGGGTCGACGCCCACGGCTACCTGACCTGGCCGGGCAAGGTCGAGAACTGATCAGGCCAGACCCGTGAAGCCGTGGCGGCGGAAGAGGGCCGCCGCCTGGCGACCTTCCAGCCACGCCAGGAAGTCGGCCGCCCCACCATTGCGCGAGGCCGTGGTCAGCGCCGCCGGATAGACGATCGGCGGATGGCTGGACGCGGGCAGCAGGCCCAGCGTGCGCACCCGCGGCTCGGCCCGGGCGTCGGTGGCGTAGACGATCCCGAGCGGAGCCTCGCCGCGGGCGACATAGGCGAGGGCCGCGCGAACGCTCTCGGCCGGCAGCAGCCTGTCCTCGACCGAGGGCCAGGCGCCCAGCGCGGCCAGCGAGGCCCGGGCGTAGCGACCGGCGGGAACGGCGTCGGGGTCGGCGAGGGCCAGCCGCCCCTCGCCCAGGGCCTCGGCCAGGGGCATGCCGGGCCCGGGGCTCAGCGCCGGTCCGCCGGCGGCGGGCGCGATCAGGGCCAGTCTGTTGCCGCAGAGATCCCGCCGCGTGGCCTGAGCGATCAGCCCCCGCGCCGCCAGCCAGTCCATCCAGGCCTCATCGGCGGAGACGAAGAGATCGGCCGGCGCCCCCTGGGCGATCTGGCGCGCCATCGCCGAACTGGCGCCGAAGCTGAACCGCGGGCCCGGCGCGCGCCCCGCCCAGGCCGATCCGGCCTCGGAGAGGACTTCCCGCAGGGAGGCGGCCGCGAACACCGTCGGCGGCGGCAGGGGCCGCGCGCAGGCGGCGGCGGCGGACGCCGCGGCGCCCGCCAGGATCCACCGCCGGCTGTGCATGTTCCGTCCGCCCTCCGTTGGCCCGCGCCTTGCCGCCGATCCTCCTTGCTGGATCGAAACGGGACAAGGGGAAAACCATGCGATCGCCGAACGGGCCGCTGTTCAAGACCTACGAGATCGTCGCCATCGTCGCCTTCCTGACCGCCGCCGCCCTGTGGGCCGGACTCAAGCTCGTCTACTGACGCGCGGCCCGGTGGAACCGGCTTCCGCCCCCCGGCGCTTAGAACCGCGGGGGCCGCCGGAGAGCCCGCTTGCCGTTCCGCTGGCCAAAAGCCGCGACAGTCGTCTTCGCCCATCCTCCGCGCGCCTGGCGCGCCGCCTCGCCCCGCGAGCGGGCGGGCTTCGGCGCGGTCGCCCTCCTGCTGGCGGCCATCGTCCTTCTCTTCATCCTGTTCGACTGGAACTGGCTGCGCGGACCCGTCGGGGCGCTGGCCTCGGCGCGGCTGAACCGGCCCGTCGTCCTGGCCGGCGACCTCGATGTCCATCCCTGGTCGCTGCGTCCGAGGGCGGAGGCGCACGACGTCCGCATCGCCCAGCCGCGCTGGGCGGCCGGCGGCGGCGACATGGCGCGGCTGCCGCGCCTCGCCGTGCAGATCGAGCTGCTCCCGCTCCTCCGGGGCCGCACCATCCTCACCCGCCTTGATGTCACCCGGCCGGACGTCACCCTGATCCGCCTCGCCGACGGCCGGGCCAACTGGACCTTCGGCCCCGGACGGGGCGGCGGACGGGGCCTGAAGCTGCCCGCCATCCGGCGCTTCGTCATCACCGAGGGCCGGCTGCATCTGCGCGACGCCCGGCGCCGGACGAGCTTCGAGGGAGTGGTCTTCACCGACGAGCAGAGCGCCGGCCCGCGCCGCGGCGTCTTTTCCCTGCGCGGGCGCGGACGGCTGAACGGCAAGCGGCTCCTGGCCAGGGTGACGGGCGATCCGCTGCTCGACGTCTCGCCCGCGCGGCCCTGGCCCTTCCGCGCCGATGTCCGCGCCGGCGCCACCCATGTCGTCGCCGACGCCCGCATCCTGCGTCCCTTCGACCTGGGACTGTTCGAGGGCCGTCTGATCGTGACCGGCGCGGACCTCAACGACCTGCACGACCTGACCGGGCTGGCCCTGCCCAACACCCCGCCCTATCGCTTCAACGGCCGGCTGGTGCGTCGCCACACCCTCTACCGTCTGGAGGCGGCGCGCGGCCGGTTCGGCGACAGCGACCTGGCCGGCGAGGTCACGGTCGAAACCCGGGGCGCGCGGCCCTTCCTGACCGCCGACCTGCGCTCGCGCCGGCTCGACTTCGACGACCTGCCGAGCCTGTTCGGCGGCGCGCCGGCGACCGGGCGCGGCGAGACGGCCTCCCCCGAGCAGGCGGCCATGGCCGGACGCATGCGGGCCGCCGCCCGGGTGCTGCCCGACGCCCCGCTGCAGGTCGAGCGCATCCGGGCCATGGACGCCCGGGTCCGCTTCCGGGCGGACGCCGTGAACGCGCCGCGCCTGCCGCTGACCAAGGTGTCGCTGGACCTTTCGCTGAAGGACGGCGTGCTGACCGGCGATCCGGTGGCCTTCGCCTTCTCGCGCGGCCAGCTGGCCGGCAAGGCGCGGCTGGACGCCAGCGGCCGGGTTCCGCGCACGGACATAGACGTGCGCCTGACCGGCGCGCGGCTCGAGGACTGGGTCCGCAACGTTTCGGCGGGCCGGCCGGTGATCTCGGGCCAAATCGTGGCCCGGGCCAGGCTGACAGGCTACGGGAACTCCGTCCGCCGGGCCGCCGCCAGCGCCGACGGCGCGGTGACCGTGGTCGTCCCGCGCGGCGAGATGCGCCAGGCCTTCGCCGAGCTGCTGGGCGTGAACATCTCCAAGGGGCTGATCCTGCTCCTCTCGGAAGATCCGCGCGGGACTCCGATCCGGTGCGCCGTCGCCGACTTCCGCGTGAAGGACGGGGTCGCCCGGGCCAACCGCATCGTCATCGACACCGGCGTCGTGCTGGTCCACGGCTCGGGCAGCATCGATCTGCGCAACGAGCGCCTGCACCTGACCTTCGAGGGCGAGAGCAAGAAGCCGCGGCTGCTTCGGCTGTTTATCCCGATCGAGGTCAAGGGTCCGCTCAGCCGGCCCGACGTCGATCTGAAGACCGGCGCGGCGGTGGCCCAGGGCGGGATCGCCGCGCTGCTGTCCAGTCTGCTGTCGCCCCTCGCCGCCATCCTGCCCTTCGTCGAGCCGGGCCTGGCGGAAGACGCCGACTGCGCGGCCCTTGTCGCCGAAGGCCGCGCCAGGGGCGCGCGGGCTACATCCGCTCGACGATGATCGCCGGGGCCATGCCGCCGGCGGCGCACATGGTCACCAGACCGCGTTGCAGGCCGCGGCGCTCCAGCTCGTCGACGATGGTCCCGATCAGGATCGAGCCGGTGGCCCCGATGGGGTGACCCAGGGCCATGGCCCCGCCGTTGACGTTGACCTTGTCGCGGTCGAGGTCGAGGTCGCGGATGAACTTCTCGGCGACCACGGCGAAGGCCTCGTTGATCTCCCACAGGTCGATGTCGTCGGGGGTCAAGCCGGCCTTGGCCAGCACTTTCCTGGCCGCCGGGACGGGGGCGTTGAGCATCAGGGTCGGGGAATCGCCCATGTTGGCCATGGCCACGACCCGGGCGCGCGGCTTGAGGCCATGGGCCTTCGCATAGCTGTCGGAGGCCAGCAGCAGGGCGCCGGCTCCGTCCACGACCCCCGAGCTGTTGCCGGCATGGTGGAAGAACCGGATGTCGAGGTCGGGATGGACGGCGTTGATCAGCTTGCGGAAGGTCGTGCCGGCGTTGTCCAGCGGCACGTCGGCCAGGGCCTCGAACGACGGCTTCAGCGCCGCCAGGCCCTCCAGCGTGGTCTGGGGCCGGGGGAACTCTTCCCGGTCGAGGGCCAGGCTGCCGTCCTCCTTGAAGACCGGGATCAGCGACCTGTCGAAATGGCCGCCGGCGATGGCGGCGGCGGCCCGTTGCTGGCTGACGAAGGCCAGCTGGTCGAGGGCCTCGCGGTCGATGCCCTCCAGGGTGGCGATGGCGTCGGCGCAGACGCCCTGGTGCGACTGGGGATGGCGGGCGCGCAGGCGCAGGTTGCCCTGGTCCATGGTCGGCGGCCCGTCCTCGGCGCTGCGGCGGCTGGGCATGGACATCATTTCGCAGCCGCCGGCCACGACCAGGTCGCTCATCCCGGACAGGATCGTCGAGGCGGCGAAGTTCACCGTGGTGATTCCCGAACCGCAGAAGCGGTCGAGCGTCACGCCGCTCGACCGCACGTCGTAGCCCGCGTCCAGCGCCGACATCCGGCCCAGGTCGCCGCTGGCCGGGCCGCGCTGGGAGCTGGTGCCCCAGATGACGTCGTCGACGTCGGCGGTGTCGATCCCGGTCCGCTCCGCCAGCGCCCTGAGCACCGTGGCGCCCAGCTGCTGGGGATGGATGTCGTGCAGGGCGCCCTTGCCCCATTTGCCGACGCCCCGGGGGGTGCGGCAGGCGTCGATGATCCAGGCTTCGGCCATGGCGGTTTCTCCGTCTCTTGAAATCCCTATAGCCAGGCTGGCGCTACGTCAGCCAAGCCCGTTGACGCGAGCGGAAGGGCGACCTCCGGTCTTGACGCCGATCAACGCGCGACCGGGCCAGCCGGCGTCTGCTGCGGCCGACCTCTCGCCAGGAGATTCCGATGGCCGCCCGCTTCCTCGCCGCCGCCCTGTTCGCCCTGGTCTCCAGCTGCGCCGCCGACGGCGTCGCGGACCCGGGGACCGCGATCCCGACCCTGAGCGCGGCGGCCGCCCGCGGCCAGGTCCTGGCCGAGCGGCAGTGCGGGTCATGCCACGCGCTCGGCGCGGCGGGCGAAAGCCGCCAGGGCCTGGCCCCGCCGTTCCGCGTCCTGGCGGTGCGCTACAACGCCCTCAGCCTGCGCGCCCGTCTGGCCGAGGTCGCCGGGGGCGAGAGGCATGGCGAGATGCCGCCCCTCCGGCTCGACCGGACCGAGATCGACGAGCTGACCGCTTTTATCGTGGGCGTCGAGGCCCGGTAGGGCCTAGACTTGCGCCATCCGGAACCAGACACGCGGCGCGAAAGGCGGGCAGGTCATGGGTCGAGTCCCCACAGTCGCCTTCGCCGCCCTGGTCCTGGCCGGATGCGCGACGACCCAAGCCGCCCGGCCGCCCGGCGACGACGCGGGCAAGGCCGTGGTGCAGCCGCTGAAGGACCTCAGCCTGATCCGCCAGCGGCCGCCCGAGGCGCTGACGCGCGCCGCCGCCGACCCCTACGCGCCGCCGGGCGCCTGCGCGGACTCGGCGCGGGAGATCGCCGACCTCGACGCGGCCCTGGGACCGGACGTCGACGTCAAGTCCGCCAAAGGCGGCGATTTCGCCTCGGACCTGGTGGGCGATGCGATCCAGGGCGCGGTGGGCCTGCCGTTCCGCGGCGTGGTCCGCAAGATCAGCGGCGCCGAGAAGCGCGACCGCGACCTGGCGCGGGCCGTCCTCGCCGGCGTCGTCCGGCGCGCCTTCCTGAAGGGCGCGCGGGGCGTCCAGGCCTGCCCTCCGCTCGCGGCCGCGCCCGCCGATCCCCAGGAGTCGCCGGGGCCCGGTTGAGGCGCGGCGTGCCGGCCGGCGCCCTGGCTCAGCCCGCCGCCTGGTCCTGGGCGACCTGCGGCAGGAACGGGCCGGTGCGCAGGGCGGCGATCTGGCGGCGAACCCAGTGCTCGACGCCCGCGCTGGGGATCAGGCCCTTGCCGTCCGACACGTAGGAAAGCCCCTCCAGCACCCCCTTGTAGGGTCCGAAGCCGGACACCCGGTAGGGAATGACCAGGGCGCGGCCGCCGTCCCGGCCGGCGGCGGCCACGAAGTCGCGAATCCGGGCCTCGGAGGCGACACGCTTCTCGGGCCAGTCCTCGCGCAGGGTGGCGACCCGGACGGCGCGGAAGGGCGCCGCGCGGCGCACCGACTCGGCGCGGGCGTCGATGCGCGCCAGCCAGCGCTCGTTCTCGCCGTCGTCCTCGGGCCCGTGGGCCAGGATCAGGACGCTTTCGGACGCCGGGTCGCGACTGAGGCCGCGGACGCGCTCGACCAGCACCTCGCCCATCTCCGGCGCCTCGGCCAGCCCCTCGCGGCCGATGGCGAAGGCCGAGCGCGTCTCGATGCGCCACAGGCCCATGTCATGGCCGCCGCCCGGGGCGGCCGGATCGTGCGATCCGTGGGGGCCGTGCGGGTCGTGCTCGCCGTGCGCGGCCTTCGGCGCGGCGCCGGGCCGGACTCCGAGAATCTGCTCGGTGCGCTCCAGCCAGCTTTCGCCGCTGATGAACAGGCGCACGACGCCGATGCGGCGCACGCCCCGGGCCTCCAGCCGCTGGACCGCGGCCTGCAGGCTGGCGGCCTCGGCCATGCCGAAGGCGACCTCCAGCGGCAGCTCGGCGCGCAGCGGGGCGAGCATGGCCTCGACCTCGCCGTTCCAGACGGCGCCGCCGCCATGGGCCATGACCATGACGCCGAAGTCGGTCGCCGCGGCGGCGCGGCCGGCTAGTGCCAGGGTCAGCCCGCCCGCGCCAAGCGCCAGGAGGGAACGGCGGGACAGGGACGAAGCGCTCATGTCGGGCTCCTCAGAAGCGGTAGACGATCGAGGCGGAGAGGTTGCGCCCCGGCTGGGTCCAGGCGTCGCGCACGGTGGACGCCGACGACAGGCCGCGCACGTCGCTCCACCACCAGTAGGTCTCGTCGGTGACATTGAAAATCCCCAGCCGCAGGGCGGCGGCGTCGGTGACCCGCCAGTAGGCGGTGACGTCCAGCAGGGTGAAGGCCTCGGGGCGGAAGGCGCCGGCGGCCGCCTCGTCCGCCGCCTTGCCGGCCACGCGGGTGACGATCGCCTGGCCGCCCCAGCGTTTGCCCGGCGCGTCGTAGCTCAGCCCGGCGACGAGCTTGAGCGGATCGATGCTGTCGAGCGGGCGGCTGACGCCGCCGTCGACGCGGTCGCCCTCGGCCCAGGCGGCGCTGACGACCAGCCCCAGGCCGTTGTCCCAGTCCGCGTCCAGCCGTCCCTCGAGGCCGCGAATCTCGACCTCGCCCAGGTTGACGTACTGGAACACCGCCGGGTCGAGCGGGGTGAACGAGCCGCCGACCTGGCTCTGTTCGATGAAGTCCTCGTAGCGGGCGGAGAAGGCCGCGACGCTGGCCCTGACGGCGGCGCCGGCGACGTCGGGCGCGCGCAGCCGCAGGCCGGCCTCGAAGGCCTCGCTGCGTTCGGGGCCGAGGTCGGGATTGGGGATCGAGGTGTAGCCGAACAGCGGGTTGGCGAAGCTGTTGTTCACCTGGCTGGGCGAGGGCGCCTTGAAGCCCTGGGCGTAGTTGAAGAAGACGCCGAAGGTCTCGGTCGGCCAGTAGACGGCGCCGAAGCGCGGCGTGACGCGGGCGTCGCTCTGGCCCGCCGTCGGCAGGACATAGAGGGCGTCGGGCTCGGGATCCAGGTCGTAGGCGTCCAGGCGCAGGGCCGGATAGAGGCTGAGGCGGCCGTCCAGCAGGTCGATGCGGTCCTGCAGGAAGAGGCCGGCCAGGGCATAGTCCGTGGTCGGGAACGGCCGCGTCGGGAAGGTCTCGCCCACCGGCGGGGTGACGCCGTCGCGCAGGCCTTCCTGGCGGGTCTTCGAATAGTCGCCGCCGAGGATGATCTGGTGCATCGCCGCCCCCAGGTCGACCTCGCCCTCCAGCTGGAAGGCGGCGCCCAGGACCCGGTTCTCGAAGCGCGAGAGGCGGGTGCGGTCGGCGGCGGTGAAGCGGTCCTCGGCGCTGAACTGGGTGATTTCGCTCGACTGGGCGTAGACGGCCAGGAAGCCGCCGTCGATGAGGCCGGACCCGCCCTCGAAGCGGTAGTCGAGGGTCAGCCGCCGCCGTTCGGATTCGTCGAGGCCGTCCAGGTCGATGACGCCGGTGGCGCCGTAGGGGGCGACGGACCGGCCGCTGAACGCCTCGGTGACGATCTCGCGGTCGCCCCATTCGGCGGTCAGCCGCAGCTTCCGGCCCTCGGCCGGCTCGTAGACGAGCCGAGCCAGCACCGCGTTCGAGGTCACGTCCTGGGGATTGGGGGCCGTGCGGCGGGCGTCGCGGGCGTCGTTGTCGCCCTGGTTGCCCTGTTCGGCGCCGTCGCGCCGGCTGTAGGCGACCAGCAGCGACCAGTCGCCCTCGCGGCCGGCCAGCGTCAGCCCCTCCGACAGGCTCTCGTCGGCGCCCGCCCAGGAGACCCGCAGCCGGCCGCCGAACCCGGCGCCCGCGTCCAGCAGGTCGCCGGGATCGCGGGTGATGAAGCTGACCGCGCCGGCCAGGCCGTCGCTGCCGTAGAGGGCCGAAGCCGGGCCGCGCACGATCTCGACCGACTTCAGCAGGTCGAGGTCGACATAGTCGCCGCGCCCGAAGGCGGCGGGTCCGAACGAGAAGCCGTCGGGCACGCGCACGCCGTCCACCTGGATCAACACCCGGTTGCCGCCCAGGCCCCGGATGGTGAAGCCGCTGGCGCCGTCCCGTCCCGTCGAGGCCAGGGCCGCCCCGAAGCGCGAGGGGCTGGTCGGGACGGAGACGCCCGGCTCGAAGCGGATCAGGTCCTTGATGTCGGTGACCAGTTCGGCCTCGATCCGCTCGGCGTCGATCACCGTGACCGTGGCCGGGGCGCGGGCCACCTCGACCGGCGCGCGGGTGGCGGTGACGGTGACCGCGTCGACGACCGCCGTATCCCTCGCCAGGTCGGCGGCCCCGGCCTCGGCCGCGGCGGCCTCTCCGGCGACCGTCAGTGCGAACCCGATCGCCAGCGCCGAGGCGCCCCTCATCCATGTGGCCATGACGCCTGCCCCTTCAATTGCGAACGGCTCGCATTAGCAGGCCGATCGGCAATGTTGCAAGTGCCTCGCAATTGCCGGAAGAGCGCCAGCGGCGGATGTGGCGCCCGCGCCTCACCCGGCGGGGCGCGGGCGTCTGCGCGACCAGCGCGCTGCGGGGGGGGGGGCGAAGGCTGCGCGAGGGCGGCCGGGCTATACAGGCTCGCGGCGTCGGAGTTCGGTCTCGCCGTGCTTTTCGCCAGTCATGGCGAGCCCACGGGGCTACCGGAGCGCCGGCCGGAGCGCCGTCTGGAGCCCGCGAGGCGAACTTGTCGCGCGCGCCCCGGCCGGCAGCGCCGCGGGACTGGCGTGGAGACGCGATACAGGCGGAATAGGCCCCGGCCGACGCCCGCTGGCGCACCCGACACGATTCGAACGTGTGACCTTTGCCTTCGGAGGGCAACGCTCTATCCAGCTGAGCTACGGGTGCGCGTCGCTGGCGGAGGCGGGTCAATAGCGGAAAGCGAGGGCGGGCGCCAC
>JBMOOF010000039.1:0-1256 GCA_049323695.1 Pseudomonadota bacterium | reverse complement strand
GCTTCAACAGGCTCAAGCACTTCCGCCGTTTCGCCACCCGCTTCGACCGGCTCGCCAGCCACTACCTCGCCTTCATCCACATCGCCGCCTCCATGCTCTGGATGCGCTGAATGTCGATTGGACCTAGGTCAGCAGCGACCAGAGCGTCGAGCCGGCCATGTAGACGATGATCAGCGAGCCGACGGTCCACAGCGTCGCCCGCATGTCGTGCGTCTGGGCGGTGAAGTAGGCCAGGAAGTGCAGCAGGCGCGAGACGACGTAGCCGTACAGCACCCACTGGGCGAGCGGCAGCGACGGTCCCGTCAGCACCCACAGGAAGCCGGCGGCCAGGAAGAAGGGGATATTCTCCAGGTCGTTCAGATGGATGCGGCGGATGCGCTCGACCCGCTCGTCCGGTTCCAGCTGCTTCGGGTCCGGATCGGGGTTCAGCGGCGACTTGCGTAGGTCCTCCGGCGAGCGGAAGCCGCCCTTGGCCTGCATCATGCGCGCCACCGTCAGCCAGGACATGGCGACGGCCTTGAGGATCATGAGACTGGCGGCGATGGCGTAGGTCGCCACCACGGGATCACGCAGACTGAGCTCGGTCATTTGAGGCCCCCCGGCTATCTGATCACTCCGGACGATGCGGCCGATCCAGCCGCTCCACAAGCATGAGCAGGTCCTGCCAGGCCTTCTTCTTGGCCGCCGGCTGGCGGAGCAGGAAGGCCGGGTGCAGGGTCGGCAGGGCCGGCATCACCGTCCCGTCCTCGCCGGTCCATTCGAACCATCGGCCGCGCAGGGACAGGATGCCCTCGTCCCGCTTCAGCACCGACTTGGCGGCCGCCCCGCCCAGCAGCAGCAGCATCTTCGGCTTCACCAGCTGGATCGCCCGCTGCAGGAACGGCGCGCAGAGGGCCTGCTCGGCCGCGCTGGGCGTGCGGTTGCCCGGCGGGCGCCAGAAGACGGTGTTGGTGATGAACACCCGGTCCTGCAGGCCGGCGGCTTCCAGCATCCTGTCGAGCAGCTTGCCCGCCCGGCCGACGAAGGGCAGGCCCTGGGCGTCTTCCTCGCCGCCCGGGCCCTCGCCGACGATCATCACCGGTCCGTTCGGGTTCCCCCGGGCGAAGACCGCCTGCCGGGCGCCTTCGAACCTGAGGCCGCAGCCCTCGAAGCCGGCGATGGCGTCGGCCAGGGCCTCCAGCGTCCCGGCCTGGGCCGCCCGCGCGCGGGCGTCGGCGACCGCGGCGGCGATGTCCGGTCCGGCCGACGCCGGGCGC